>JBKEBD010000002.1:0-283073 GCA_047972995.1 Mangrovibacterium sp. | reverse complement strand
CACTATACTTGAATGAACGTTGCTTTATTTCCCAAAAGCGAGTGCAAAAGTAAAGGTTTAATTTGAACTCGCAAGCATATCGACTCTTTTTTTCGCAATTTCTGTGAAGTCTTTTTCAAGCAAACAGACCAAGAATATGTTTAGTCGTTGGTGGATAGCGATTTACTAAATTCCAGGTGCTAACTACCTTTTCAGGACCTGAGCATGAAAAAATCATATCTCATGCGCTCAATTTCATTTTTTTGGGTCATAGGGAAAATACTGTCCTCTTTACCCAACTTTCACTCACTCTATATATAATACTACATTATGAATTCAAACGATGATCGTACACCTTTGTTTTGTGGCTAGACCAATTCGCTTGTTTTACTATTTGTTTCATGAAGCGAATTTCAGAAGATGAAAGCTTTGGGGCGGTTTTGATTCTCTACTGAGGCTCGCCCACCAATCGCGATGAAGCTAAAGCGGAAAGCAAGAAAAACCAAATGAGGTAAAGGAATATCCATTGCCCAACATTTCGTCGCTAAA
The DNA here is from genome assembly GCA_047972995.1 of Mangrovibacterium sp. GTDB lineage: Bacteria > Bacteroidota > Bacteroidia > Bacteroidales > Prolixibacteraceae > JBKEDC01. The sequence goes on along the minus strand of JBKEBD010000002.1, from coordinate 282,545 downwards.
TCCAAGCCCGCTTGCTCGCCTTACTTCCACCTGCTTCAAGGGCGTAAGCAACCAAAATATTAATAATAGTAGGGGCAATAATAAATAGGAAAAATTCCGAGTTCATTATTTTTTGTATAAATAATGTACATTTGCTGAGAATAAGGAGGGGGTAAGTCATGCCTTTAGCTCTTCCCGTTGATGCAGAAAATATAAAAATTAGAACCCGCTAAAGCAAATAAATTCATTCGATTTGATATAAGAATAGAAAACTAAATTATAATTTATGACGAAGCTAATAACAGTTATGACTATCTGCTTGAATTTAATATATTTAAGCACATATGCTCAAGATCAGCAGGAAAGAAAATACTTGTCGGGAAACTGGGGAGGTGTAAGAGATAAAATCGAATCTAAAGGATTATATATTAATCCTCGTGTAACTGTTTTTAATCAGAACTTTATTGCCGGAAATGTAGATAATAAATCTGCATTCGATGGCAAAGCACAATTAGATGTTATGTTTAACGGTGGCAGTATCGGACTTTCTCATTGGACATTGGTAACCAAAGCTGAATATAATTTTGGTAACCCACTGAGTAGCCTTACCGGTCAGGTAATGGTCCCCCAAAATACGGCAGGTTCTTATCCCGGATTCACACATGGGAATCGTTTCGACATTAGTTCGGCTTTTTTAATGTATAATTGGGGAACAGGAAACAGCATTCTAGCCGGAAAGTTGAATATGATAGATATGGCTGCTGCTACGAAATATAGTGGGGGAGCAGGTTTAGATGCTTTTTGGAATATTGGTTTTACAGCACCCATAAATGGCATTACGCCTCCATATGTTTCTGGAACGATAGCCAGTATAGTCGGCAAAAAGCTGAATTGGACTTTTATGCTCTATGATCCGATAAGCACTGTGGGTAAAACCGGTTTTGAATCTCCGTTTAGTGATGGAGTAGTGCTTGCTGTTACTCCCGGGTGGAAAGTGCGAATAGGTAACTCGGTGGGTAATCATTCCGTTTGCTTTACATACAGTACGCAGAATGGAAATAGCCTTTATGATCTAGGCAATATTAATCTGCCCATAGATTCACCGACTTCTGAAAAAAATGGGAGATTCTACATCAGCTATAGTTTTAATCAGCCATTAAAGACGATTGATGAGACCAGAAGTTGGGGGTTATTCGGACAGCTCACCGCTTCCGATGGAAATCCTACCCCTGTTGATTTCAGTCTGTTGTTAGGTTTAGGGGGAAATAGCTTTATTAAAAACAGAGCTCAAGATAAATGGGGGATAGCATTTTCTAATTATTCATTGAGTGGCATTATTGATGAGAAAGCCGGCGCATTAGGAATGTCGCTCCGCAATGAATTGTGTGTAGAAACTTTTTATGACTTTTGTCTGAATAATTGGTTTTCCATAGGTGCAGATGTGCAAATAACCAATCCGGTCGTGAAGAGTAGTTCAACAGCCACTTTTCTCGGGTTTAGATCTTCAGTCAAATTCTAGATATACACCTTCGAGAGGTGTATTTTCGCAGTATTGTTAAGATGTCAGAATATCGGGTCAGTTTATAATTTAGGTGAATTTGATCTTTTTGTCTTCATTTAAATATGGGAACATCACAACTACTTCAATATCTACTTCCTTCAGAGGTTTATTTTTAGTTTGACTTGGTTTCAATAGAAGAATCTACAGAAAATTCACTCATCCTTTACTTGGATGAGAAGAATGTCATTCCCCCCGAGCTTACCGCTTTACCACTCGTTTCAAATGGCTTTAATCATCCAGTTAAGATTCAAGATTTTCCATTGCGCGGCATAAAGTTCATCTCATTATTAGACGGCACAAATGATTAGAGCATGAGGATGTCATATCCCATGCGTTCAATTTCCGTTTAAAAAAAGTATTCAGATGGTGTGACGAAGTCCATTTTTGCCTAAAAAAAAAGCAGCGGACGTTACATTTAGCTTCTGTTTTCCATTTTTTGTACTTTATCATACTTTTTCTTCTTAAAAAAATTGCTCCGCTATCCTTTTTGTTGGCAATAGGATGACTTAGGCTGAAATTGTGTGACGTATGTCAACGCAGAAGTTAGTCTCCACTAAAACAGCCAATGCTTTGGAAGAAAGCGTAGAGTTAAGGCAGTGCAGTCGCCCAACAAAACAAGCCAAAAAGATATACTCAACACTGAAATTAAAACACACCCATTCAAGAAAATAAAAATCTGTAGGTCGCAGCCACCTCCCGAATAACCTACTAAGGCATACAATAGTTAGGTAAGTAAATATATGCTTAGACCCAAAATATCCCCATTCTATGGTTTTTTCAAGAAATAAAGGCATAAAAAAAGCGATACAAATGTATCGCTTTTTTACGTTCAAGTCGGGATTACTGGAAACTCTACTTCAAAAAACACATCTGACTTACAGTATATTAAGTGTGTCTACTTTGTCTGCTTTTTACCTTAATTGCCCTCGTTTTAGGGTGAAAAGTCTACTTTTTTTGAGTTTTGTCCACTTTTTCAATCTACTCGTAAGCTAGTTCGATTGAGTGTTCTTCTCCATTATGAGAGAAATACCATTTAACGATTGGCATATATACTCTATTAAGATTGTTTGTGCCTAAGTTCCTCGATTCGCCACCTGCTAATTCTCCTAATAGGCTTGCATCTTCCGAAGATACTACGACTTGATTAGTAGAACTGTCAATTATCTCAAAGCGAGTAAGGGTTACTGATTCGCTACTGTTGTTCCATATTGATGAGTAAAGTGAACCTGAACAATAGCCATTAATATTCACTATTGAGGAACTCGTAAATCCTACTCTCATCATCTCTGTAATCGGGGCTACAGTTATTGCACAATAGGCTGTGTAACCTCCATCTTCTGATGTTACTGTAATTGTAGTATTACCCTCGGCAATCGAAGTAACTAGCCCTGTTGAATTTACAGTTGCTACTGCTTCGTTGCTACTGCTCCAGGTTATATTGGTGTTGTCAGCATCGGCAGGTGTGAAATATGTTGCTAGTTGGAAAGTTGCTCCAGCCAACATAGTGTTATTGTCGGCTGTTAGACTAATACTTGTTAGTGCAACAGGTGTTACTCTAAGTTCACAACTGGCAACAAATCCACCATCAGTTGTTGTTGCTTTGATGGATGTACTACCTACAGCTATACCTGCAACCAATCCGTTTGCATCAACAGTAGCTATAGAAGCATCCGAACTACTCCACGTAATTGCAAGGTTGCTAGCGTTACTTGGCAGGATGTTTGCCACTAGTTGCCCAGTTCTGCCGCGTACTACTTCTAGCGATGCCTGCAACTCGATCCCTGTAACTGCGACAGGGTTCACTGTAACTTTACATATAGCGCTTACCTCAGTTCCTTTAACTTTAACCGTGATATCTGCTTCTCCAGTAGCAATGGCTGTAACAACTCCATCAGCAACGGTTGCTACTTCAGTATTGCTCGAAGACCATTCTACTTCCTTATTTGTGGCATTTCCGGGGTCAATAGTATATATCAGTGTGCTTGTTGCTTCAGGGAGTAGGCTTATTGCACTTTCGCTAAGTGTGATACCCTTTACTACAATTGGATTTACTGTGATTAGACAAGTCGTAGAAACTTGTTCTGTATATATAGAAGCTGTAATTTTAGCAACTCCTTCGCCGATACCTATTACTATTCCCTCGTCGTCAACGGTAGCAATATTAGTATTAGAACTCTTCCAGCTTATCGGAGCTGTAACATCCGAAGGTGTAAATGACACGTTCAGCTTCAGTTCTTCTTCTATCTGAATAGTCTGATCGCCTTGCGTAATAGTTATCGCAGATGCTTGTTTTTCACTTTCGCTGTCATCACTACATCCAACGAATCCTAATGCTAGGATACTAAGCAGCATCACCAACTTCCAAGTAAATTGATTTTTCATTTTCTTATCTTTTAAAATCTATTTTAATTATATTTCTATCTCTATATACTATCCGACTCCTTTTTTACCACTTCCATGAAGCTCCTCCAGTAGTTGCGTGTATTTCTCCAGCAACTCCATGCATCTGCAACTGATCTGTATATATATACTTGTCAGTATCTCCATCAATCCATGGGTTTCAGCCTTGCTTGAGCTTTTCTTCTAATTCATCACGTTTCTTGATAGCGGCTTCCATACGGGCTTTAAAAGTCTTGAATTTGTGAAGGCCTTTGTAATCTTTTTTGCGGCGAAGTTCGCCGTTGAAGGGGAGATGTGGATCAGGACAGGCATAGTCTATGAACCATTTCTTGGAAAGATCATCACCACATGTATTTATATGTGGTTTACGGCATAAAATTTTTTTCTCATAGTAAATTAAAATTTTCACTTAATTTACTATAAGTCAGATTACAATTAATAAATATCTACCTCAGTGGATATTTTTCTAAAAAGTGTCCACTTTTTTCGCATAACACGCTGATTTAGCGTGTTATGCAAAATAAGTCGGGATTACTGGATTCGAACCAGCGACCCCACGCCCCCCAGACGTGTACTCTAACCGGACTGAGCTAAATCCCGAAGACTTGCTTCTAATGAAAAAGACCCACATTTGTAGGTCTTTTATCTTGTCGGGATACCAGGATTCGAACCTGGGACCCCCTGCTCCCAAAGCAGGTGCGCTAACCGGACTGCGCTACATCCCGAAAATCAATAATCATAACCAAAAAAGATTTACTTGCGTAAACCTTTCGTTTTGTCGGGATACCAGGATTCGAACCTGGGACCCCCTGCTCCCAAAGCAGGTGCGCTAACCGGACTGCGCTACATCCCGAAATCAGAAGAAAATGGCGGAGGGAGGGGGATTCGAACCCCCGGTACAGGTTGCCCCGTACGTCAGTTTAGCAAACTGGTGGTTTCAGCCACTCACCCACCCCTCCAAATCATTAATCAAACAAGGTGTTGTTTTTATTCCTCTGAATGTGGGTGCAAATATAAAGTTCATTTTTTAATCTGCAAACCTTTATGTTGAAAAAATCAAAGATTTTTTAATTTCTAACGGTGATTCTGAAAATTATTACCTTTGTAGGCATGATTAGAAAGTATAAAAGCGTACAACAAGCCTCAATGGTTATGCTCGTTTTGTTTGCAATGGGACTTGGGTTGCAATCTTTTTTCGGCGCATTTCCGCTAGCCATTTTGGCTTATCCCGTGAATTTAATAACCACCGTACTCTTGTTACTCGTAGCAGGATTATGTTGTAAACTTCTGTCCACGCATCGAATTACACGTTTTTTATCGTCGGGGGCTACAGCACTATCGGCATTGTTTTTCATTGGGCTCATGGCACTTGTGTTTGGGCTCACTCATCAGCAAACCGATGCACATGATATCCCCGCACGGTTGGGCATTCGTGCCATGACGAGCTATTATCCTTTTGTGTTGAGCTATTTGTATTTGCTCATTGCGCTTAGCTTCGCCACCTTTAGACGGTTGAAATGGGAGCTTTCGGTGCTCAACGTGGGTTTCTTTTTGAACCATGCGGGCCTGTTAATCGTGTTGCTATCCATAGGACTAGGCACAGCCGATAAATTGCAGCTTCGGGCAAAGGTGAAAGAGGGACAGCAAATAACAAAAGCAACCGCCCAATCGGGGAGAAACCATGATTTGCCATTTTCTTTGCAGCTTGTCGATTTTGAAATACAAACCTATTTACCCAAACTAGCCATTATTGATGTGCAAACAGGTAAATATCTGCCCGAAGGTGCACCCTCGTTTTACGATGTTGATTCGGCAGCAAGTTCTTTTGAGTTGCTTCAACATCATTTTCTATTGTTGAAGTATATCGACCAAGCATCTCCCGATGAGAAAGGAGGATATCAAGCTGCTGATGACAATGGATTTCCTCCGGCAGTGTGGCTTCAAGCGGATGGTAAATCGTCGTGGGTTACTTGTGGAAATTGGCAAGTGCCTTATCGAATGTTTGGCTTGTCGGCAACGCAAAGTTTGGTCATGCTTAATCCAGAGGCGCGTTCCTATGAATCGCTAGTGCAGATAACACAAAATGGCAATGAGTTTCAGCAACGCATAGCGGTTAATCGCCCGTTGCATTTAGGCGCTTGGTCGGTATATCAATCGAGTTTTGATGCAACGCAAGGGAAGGCTTCGAGTTTTAGTGTGTTTCAATTGATATATGACCCATGGAAGAACCTCACACAAGTTGGATTGGCGATGCTAATCCTAGGTGCGTTGAGTTTATTTTGGGGTTATCAAAAAAAGAGCTGATGAATTGGTCGTTATATCCTTATTTTCTGTTTCCCGCCCTGCTATTGTGGATTTCGGGAGGAGTTTTGGCTTTGGTTAAAAGCAAATGGAGCAAGGTTGCTCCTGTTTTATTCGTGCTAGGCACCTTAACCATGTTAGCATTTGCTATTGGGTTGTGGATAACTCTTGGTCGCCCACCCATGCGCACCATGGGGGAAACCCGATTGTGGTATGGCATATATATAACCTTAGCCGGATTCTTTGTGTATAGAAGGTGGCAATACAACTGGATGCTTTCTTATGCTGCACTTTTGGCAGTTGTGTTTTCGTTACTCATCTTTTTCATGCCCGAGGTGCAAAATAAGAATCTCATGCCAGCCTTACAAAGTCCGTGGTTTGTGCCCCATGTGTCGGTTTATATTATTTCTTATGCCTTGTTGGCTGTGGCAATGCTTTTGGCAGCCAAAGGTTTATGGCAGATGCGAGGGGGCAACAATTTGCCGAGCGATTATTTACACCGCACCGATCGGTTGGTTTATGCAGGTGTGGGTTTCTTGTTGCTTGGCTTGATTATGGGGGCACTTTGGGCAAAAGAGGTTTGGGCAAATTATTGGTCGTGGGATCCGAAGGAAACATGGGCATTCATCACTAGTGTGTTTTACTTGCTTTACATTCACCTTCGCAGAACCTATCCGAAGCAGGTGAAAGTGGCTTTAGTTTTGCTTTTAGTAGCATTTGTGTTCTTGCTCATTACGTGGAAAGGGGTAAATTATTTGCCTTCGGCGAAAGGAAGTATGCACACTTATTCGAGTTAAGTTTCTTATCTGCCACAAATTTGTATCTTTGTGGCAAATTAAAATTAGAGAGATATGCATTTGGCTTATGTGTTATACAATCTAGAGCGCGATAAGTGGCACTATGGTTGCACAAGTAATGAGGATTTGAAAAAGGTGGAGAATGCTCACAATAAAGGAATCATTGACGATACGAAGGGCCCCGGCACTTGGACGATGATGTATCATGAGAAATGCAACAGTCAATCGTATGCCATCCGACGAATTCGATTTTTTAGAAGCGTTGCTGGTCAGCGATTTTTGAAGCGTATATTAAACTACTAACCAGAGTTAGCAACAGTTTATACCATATAAAAAGCGTCTTTCGATTCACATTTCGTGAGTTGAAAGACGCTTTTTGTGTTTAATCGAAGTCTGAAACCTCAGTTTACTCGTTGAATAGGCTGTGTATTTCGGCTTCTATGCGGTCGATAACATGATTTAACCCCTCAGAGGTGGTAATATTTATTTTATCGATATCAATCACGATTAGTTTTCCGGCGGTGTAGCTTTTAGCCCAATTCTCATATCGCTCGTTTAGCTGTGTAAGGTAGTCAATACGAATAGACGTTTCATATTGGCGGCCCCTGCGCTGAATGTGGTTGACTAGCGTGGGGATACTCGCTTTCAAATAAATAATCAAATCGGGAGCCTTCACAAGTTGGCTCATAATGTTGAAAATAGAGCGGTAGTTATCGTAGTCGCGCACCGGCATAAGCCCCATAGCTTGCAAGTTTGGGGCAAATATCTCGGCATCTTCAAATATGGTTCGGTCTTGAATAACCGTTTTCCCAGCTTCTCTAATGGCGAGGATTTGTTGGAATCGACTAGTGAGGAAATACACTTGCAGATTGAATGACCAGCGTCGCATATCCTCATAGAAATCGTTCAGATAGGGATTATCATCTACTTTTTCATATTCGGCTATCCAATTATAGTGTTTGGCAAGCAATTCGGTGAGCGTTGTTTTCCCGGCTCCGATGTTTCCAGCTATAGCAATGTGTTTCATATGGTAGTATTTAGTCGCCCACTAACGCTTTTTACGAACGTTAGTGGGCGACTAAATTATTCGTCTTCTTCTAGGAAAGCGAAGTTTTTCAATTCGTCGTTGATGTATTCCCAAGCACTATCGGGTATTTTTGCGCCTACTTCTTTAATTACTTCCGAGGCAAGAAGGCTTCCAATTCGTCCACATTTGTTGAAGTTTAGTCCGTTTGCCATGCCATAAAGGAATCCCGAGGCATACACATCGCCCGCTCCGGTGGTATCAACAGCATTAACTTTGTAAGCAGGAATAAGGAAGATAGAACCATTGGCTTGCACCAAAGAACCTTTGCTACCCACTTTCACCACACTCACTTCGCATTGTTTAGCAATTTCGCTAAGTGCTTCTGCTGGCTCTTTTCCGGTGTAGGCTTTGGCTTCTTCTTCGTTGGCAAACACAATGTCAACATAGTTATCAAGCAAATGCTTCATGAAATCAAGATTAGCTTCTACTACGTTGTAGCTTGCCATGTCGAGCGATACTTTAAGTCCGTGCTTTTTAGCGCGTTTCAAAATATCTTCAATGAGTGTATGGTTGAACACCAAATATCCTTCAAGGTGTAGTATATCGTAAGGTTTGAAAAGTTTATCGTTCAGGTCGCTAGGTTTAAGCTCGCTAGCAGCACCGAGGTAAGTGCCAAACGTGCGCTCAGAGTCGGGCGATATGAGCGTGGCTGCTACTCCCGAAGGAATATCGCTTTGTAGGCGGTGGAAGTTTACTCCTAGGTCGGTGAATGATTTGCTGAAGAAGTTACCCATTTCATCGTCGTTTACTTTGCCAATGAAGGCTGCTTGTCCGCCTAACTGAGCTATTCCACGAATGGTGTTGGCAGCCGATCCGCCAGTTTCAATGCTTGGGTTTAACGAAGCTGTTGCATCGATAATTTGTTTTGACTTTTCAGCGTCAACAAGCACCATGCTACCTTTTGGCAAGTCGAACTGTTGAAGAAGTTCATCGTTGGGAAGTTGTGCTAGGATATCGACCAAAGCACTACCGATTCCTACAATTTTTTTAGTGTTGTTCATGATAACGAGTTTATTATAAATAAAGAAAGCCCAAGCAAGAGCTGGGCTTTCTTTATTTATAATGGTAATATTATTAGCTATTAAAGATTGTTTTCAGATTCCACCCAAAGTGTTGCGGGTTCAAAAGTACAAAAACAATTACAAGAATCACAAAAACAACCAAAGCAGCAAAGAAAAGAATGATACCTTTCTTGTATCCTTTTTTCTGAATTTCGAGTGCTTTAAAGGCTTCAATACGATCGATTTTAGTGATCATCTTTTTAAGTGCCACTTGATCTTTTACGATATAATCGTAAGCTCCATACTTCATGGTGTTAATAGCCACCTCAATGCTGTCGTTTCCTGAAAGGAAGATAAACTCTACAGTGGGGTATTTCGCCTTCGCAGCCTTCAGTACTTCAATCCCACTGATGCCACCCAAGAGGAAATCTTGAATAACAATCGAAGGTTCTTTAGTTTCGAGAGCTTTCAATACATCTTCTCCAGAAAGAAAGGCTTCTATGTTGCTGTAACCATTCGTTTTAAGAAAGCTCACAACTAAACAGTTGTAAACTTGGTTATCTTCAACAACAAATATCAGGGGTTTTTTATTGATCAAAGCCATATTATAATTATTTAGCTTATTGTGTTTTATGCTATTCTGAGTAATGCCTTTTTTACAGATAGATACTCGTTTAGATTCTAGCGCAAATATAGCATAAAAATATATTTAAGCAACTTTTTGTAAACAATGTTCAAAAAAATACAATTACACATTAAAAACTTGTTAACAAACTAAGCTTTTTGTCCTTGTTTTATTTCGCCAAGGCAAATGGGGTTTGTGTCGCTGTTTGTTTTATTTTTTTAGCGCAAAGCAAATTAATCTAACTGTATTCTTTTTGTAATCATTGTGTAATCCTTTCCCCGCTATTTTGTGGTGTAGAAAAAACAATGCAAAATTTTTGGGCGAATGATGTTGCCTTTACACAAAAACAGGTTTATGGATTTTAAAAGAACAGTTTTGGTTTTCGCACTTTCGTTCTTGTCGGTATTTGCCATGGCGCAGAAGGCAACCGTTGTAGGAACGGTAATCGATAAGAAAAGTGGTGAAACTTTGATTGGAGCAACGGTGATGTTGCAAGGAACTACAAATGGGGCAATGGCCGATTTTGAGGGAAACTACACCTTTACGGCCGATGCTGGTACTTATAATGTGCTTTGCTCATTTGTGTCGTATGAAACTCAAGTTGTTGAAAAGGTAACGCTAAAGGCAGGCGAAACCTACACGTTTAACTTCGAGATGTTTGATGCAGCCGTAGAAATTGGCGGTGTGGAAGTGGTGGCACAAAGAAACCGCGAGTCGGAAGGAATGTTACTTATAGAACAACGCAATGCAGTGGTGGCTACGCAAGCTGTAGGAGCGCAAGAGCTTTCGAGAAAAGGGGTGAGCGATGCAGAAGGGGCAGTAACTAAGGTATCGGGCATTTCGAAACAAGAAGGCGTGAAGAATGTGTTTGTGCGAGGACTTGGCGATCGCTATAATTCCACAACACTCAATGGTTTCCCGGTGCCTTCGGAAGATCCCGAATATAAAAATATTTCGCTCGACTTCTTCTCTTCTGATATCATTCAAGCGGTGGGAGTGAATAAAGTATTTTCGGCAAATACCACTGGCGATGTGGCAGGTGCCGATATTAATGTACTCACTAAAGAGATGACAGGCGATTCGAAGCTAAGTGTAGATGTGTCGGTTGGTGGCAACTCGCAAACTGTGGGCAAAGATTTCTACCGACCTGATAGGGTGAGTGGCTTTGGTTTTGCTGATAAAACAGCGGGTCCAACCAATATGACCGATTATTCGTTCCACAATTCACTAAACCCTAGCTTGGCTAGCGGAGTGAACCTTAACAAGGGAGTGAAAGTGGTTGGTGGTAAGAAAATGGACTTAGGCAATAACACCTTGCAATTTCTGGTGGTGGGCTCTTACGATACGAAAATGAATTATTCGGAAGGAAACACAGCGAACACCACAACTACGGGCACTGTTTGGCTCGATCAGGATTATCAGAAATATAATGAAACCTACACCCATATGCTTATGGCTAATGTAGATTATGCCACAAAAAAGGTGAAATTGGGTTATAACGCATTTTTAATTCACAATACGGTGCAAAGCTATGGCGAATATTTCGGTATGGACTCTGAAAAATTTCAAGATTCGCCTACTGAAGATGGATTATTGATTCGTCAGCAGATTAACGATAATACACTTTTAGTGAATCAGTTAACTTCAGTATGGACGATAAACGAAAAATCGAACCTCGATTTGGGCTTGAGTCTGAATTCGGTGAGTGGCAATGAGCCAGACCGTCGCTTTAATTATCTATCCGACATGGGCGATGGCACGCTTCGTCCTACTGCGGGAACAGGGCGCCAACAACGTTTTTTCTCAGACTTGAAAGAGCAAGATTTTAATGTGCGAGCCATCTATTCACATAAACTTTCTTTGGAAGATAATGACGTGTCGGCTTTTAAGTTGGGATATAGCGGGCGATTTGTAACACGAAATTTTGAGGCTGTGGAATATGATCATGGATTTAGTGCGCAGTCGGTAGTTACCTTCCCCGAAAATAAAGTGGACTTGGATAGCTATTTCAATCAAGATAATATAAGTACTTCGTTTTCGGGTGGGAAATTCACCCTCGACAGAAATAACGATACTTACTCGGTGAGTAGATATGCTAACTCGGTTTTTGGTGAAATGGTATATCAGTTTAGCCCAAAGTTTGTGGCGGCTGCCGGCTTGCGTGCCGACCAAGTGCTGATGCAAGTAGATTATATGGTAGATCGAGGAGGAACAGTGGGCTCTACCGAAATTAACGAGCTTTTTCTACTGCCGAGCTTGAACTTAAAGTATGAGCTGAATGATGCTCACTCCCTTCGATTGGGTGCAAGCAAAACATACACCATGCCACAGGCAAAGGAAATTTCACCGTTTCGATATGTTGATGTGAGCTTTCAATCGCAAGGTAACCCCGATGTAAAACCGGCGACCAACTATAATGTAGATTTGAAATGGGATTGGTTTATTTCGCGCGATGAATTGCTTACTGTAACTGGTTTTGCTAAGCTGATTAAAGACCCTATTTCGCGCGTAGAAAAACAAAGTGCAGGTAACTTCTTAACCTACGACAATATTACCGACCAAGCCACAGTGGCAGGTGCAGAACTAGAGGTGCGCAAAAATATTGTTAAATCGAGCAATGAAGATGGCGATCGTTCTTCGAAGCTTTCGGCAGGATTGAACACCTCATACATTTTCACGAAAGTGAACCTCAACACCAAAGATGATTTTACCAATACACAGTCGGAGTTAGAGGGAGCTTCTCCCTTTTTGTTGAACGTCGATTTGTCGCACAGCATCAAGAAGCATGATTTCGCAATTACAAACTCATTGGTGTTTGCCTATTTCTCCGACCGAATTTACACTATTGGCATGGTGGGATATCAAGATATTATGGAGAAAGGGGTGGCTTCGCTCGACTTGGTGTCGAAAATTGATTTGAACCAACACTTCGGCATCAGCTTGAAAGCACAAAACTTGCTGAATCCGAGCTACAAGCTCACTCGCCAAGGCAATTCGCAGGGGGCCGATGCTAGTCCGATTGTGTTGAGCCAATATAAGAAAGGTATGAATTTCAGCGTAGGCTTGTCTTACACCTTTTAATCGGAAAACAGACTTAAAATATTAAACAACAAATTATTTTTAACATGAAAAGATTTTTTCCTTTAGTACTTGCAGTGGCCATGATGGCAACAGCTTGTAGCGATGACGACAACAACGGTATTGTAAATGCTGAAAATGTGTTATCTGGTGATATTACGGGTGAATTAACGCTCGATGCATCGATAGCTTATGAACTAACAGGCACGCTTGTGGTAACTAACGGAGCAACGCTCAACATTCCTGCGGGAACAACCATTAGTGCGCAAAAAGGGTTTGGGAAGTATATCTTGGTTGACCAAGGTGGTAAAATCAATATTAACGGCACGGCCGATGCTCCTGTGGTAATGACTGCCGACGATGAGGACGCAGCTACAGCAGGATATTGGGGTGGCTTAATCATTAATGGTAAAGCACCAATCTCAGGGGCAACTTCAGGTACAACTGCTTCAACAGAGGTAAACAACGCTTATGTTTATGGTGGAACCGATGCGGAAGATAATTCGGGTTCTATTACTTATTTGGTGTTGAAATACACTGGAGCGAAATCGAGCTCAAGCATTGAACACAACGGACTTACACTAAATGCAGTGGGCAATGGCACTACCATAGAAAACATCTTTGTGCTAGATGGTGCCGATGATGGCGTGGAGTTTTTTGGTGGCTCGGTAGATGTAACCAATCTTTTGGTGGTGAATTCTGATGATGATATGTTCGACTTCACACAAGGTTATACGGGCAAGCTAACGAACTGTTATGGCGTGTGGGAAGCCGGTTTTGAAAGCTCGGAGTCTGACCCTCGCGGGGTGGAAGCCGATGGTAACTTCGATGGATTGGGAGCCGACCATGTTGATCAATCGAATTTCACGATTGCAGACATGACCATTCAAAACCTTTCATCTTTCATAATGCTAGATGCTATTAAAATTCGCCGTGGAGCAACGGTTGCTACTACCAACGCTCTGGTGATTAATGGCGAAACTACAGATTTGGTTGACCTTACCGATGGCAAAGGGAATGCTACAGATGATACTTCTGTTTCGGTTACCTACACAAACACTGTTTCGGGTAAGGAAATTAACAACGAAAAAGCTGGTTTAACGGTAAATGCTACGGTGGATGTGAACCCAACAACAGCCAATGCAGGTGCTGATAACTCGGTGTTTTCTTGGACAGGTTACTCCTTCGAATAATCTACAAGCTTTAGAGCCAATGAGGTTTCCCTAAACCTCATTGCCCTTAAACTTGTCTTGAGCCGACGTGCCCCTAACACGTCGGTTCTTTTTTTACTGTTTTTCCAGCGGATTCCAGCCTTGTGCTTGCAATGGAATGGCGCTGCCCATGCCAGTAATGAGGTTGCAGCCATCGGCCTTTTCGGTGATGTGACCAATGATAGTAATGTCGGGGTCGTTTTTGATTTTGTCGTGCTCGGTAATGGGCACCGTGAAAAGCAATTCGTAATCTTCGCCACCATTGAGTGCCGCCACTAGTGGATTGATGCTCAGTTCTTCGGCGAAAGCTTTTGTTTGATTGTCAAGCGGAATGCGCTCTTCGTAAACCGCACAGCCCACACCCGACTTGGTACAGATGTGCATCAGTTCCGAAGAAAGACCATCGGAAATGTCAATCATAGAAGTTGGCACAATGCCGAGATTTTCAAGTACCTGCTGAATGTCGCCACGAGCTTCGGGGCTCAATTGTCGCTGAAGAATATAGTCGTAGCCAGCCAATTGAGGTTGCTCGTTGGGGTTTGCTTTGAAAACTTCGTTTTCACGCTCCAAGAGTTGCAGCCCCATGTAGGCACCGCCCAAGTCGCCCGACACACAGATGAGGTCGGTCACCTTTGCACCATCGCGTTTTGCAGCTTTATTGGCATCCACCTCGCCAAGGGCAGTGATGCTAATTACCAATCCCGTCATAGAACTAGTAGTGTCGCCCCCCACCAAATCGACATCAAACTTATCGCAAGCGTCATAAATTCCAGCATAGAGTTCCTCAATCGCTTCAATAGTGAAGCGATTGGAAATGGCAATCGACACCGTGATTTGTTTCGGCACAGCATTCATGGCGAAAACATCCGAGAGGTTCACCATCACCGATTTGTAGCCGAGGTGTCGCAGGGGCACATACATCAGGTTGAAGTGAATGCCTTCCACGAGGAGGTCGGTGGTTACCACTTGCTGCTTCCCTTGATAGTCTAGAATAGCGGCATCATCGCCCACACCTTTGACAGTGCTAGGGTTTTTGATTTCGATTTGATTGGTGAGCTTTTGGATTAGTCCAAATTCACCAATGCTTGATATAGGTGTTGAATTCATGATTACTAAATTTAGAAGTTCCCTTGAGCAACCTCCCAATTAAAAACTAATTTTTGGAAGTTCCCTTGAGAAAACAAAGATACAAAAGATTCCCTAGATTATAATATTCCACCATTTCAATCAGCCCGTTTCAGAGCGCATATTTGGTGGCTTCGTGGGTGCTGTTGACTTCAACCTTGCGGAAGATGTTCTTTTTGTGAGTGGCAATGGACAGAAGAATTATAGCAATAAAAAAAACTCTAGACTGAATAAACCAATCAAGAGTTTTTGTTTTGTGCCCAGGACGGGATTCGAACCTGCACGCCGTAAAACCAGCACCAGCCCCTCAAGCTGGCATGTCTACCAATTTCATCACCTGGGCAACGCTTTGAGCCTGCAAATATACAAAGCTTTCTGAAAAATGAAAGCCCCAAGCTCATTTTGTTTATATTTTTACGTTTCGCGCAAATTGTCAAGACCCATCTTCAGCCTCGTATTAACACTAAAGATCTCTATTAGTTCTTAGTCGAATGTCATTCAGAAAATAACGAATATTCTTCTCATCATTTTTCTTACACAACATAAGCACACTTTCGGTATCTACCACTATATAGTCGTTCACACCACTCAAAATAACCAACCTATCGGTTTCAGAGTGAATAACATTACGATGAGCATCATAACAAAAGATATCTTCGCCACTCACCACATTCAAACTTTCATCTTTTTCTAGCTGGTGATAAGCATTTGTCCAAGTACCAATATCACTCCAACCAAAATCGGAGCACAGCACGAACACTTCATCCACACGTTCTAAAATGGCATAATCTACCGATATATTTGAGCATTCAGAATACACCTTCTTCACAAAATTCGCTTCGCTAGAAGTGCCATATTTCTCCACGCCATCGCAAAAGAATCTAGCATACATATCAGGCTGATATTTGGCATAAGCCCGATCTAGAGCCTCTACCGAACTCACTATAATTCCGGTGTTCCAGAAAAACTCGCCGCTATCATAAAAAATGGATGCCATTTCTTCATTGGGTTTCTCGGTGAAGGTTTTCATTTGATAGATATTCGGAAGTCGCTCCTCGTCAATACAATCGCCAACCTGAATATAGCCGAAAGAGGTTTCCGGACGAGTGGCTTTCGTGCCGATGGTCATAATCGAGCGATTTTCTCGCACATGATTCAAGCCCACTTCTAGCTGCCCATAAAATTCGGCCTCGTGCAAGATAATTTGGTCGGCCGGCGTGATAACCAAATTTGCATGAGGACATTTCTTTTTAATCTTACTTGCAGCATAAGCTATGCTCGGCGCCGTATTTCTACGGAGGGGTTCTAGCAAGATTTGTTGGTCATCTAGGTCTGGCAACTGCTCACGCACCAAATCGCGATGCGCTTCATTAGCCACTACAATAATATTTTCTGGTGGGCAAACGTGCTTGAAGCGACGATAGGTCATTTGAATGAAAGTCTGCCCCATGCCCAATATATCTAAAAACTGCTTTGGGTTTTTAGCATTGCTAATAGGCCAGAACCTGCGCCCCAGTCCTCCAGCAATAATGATACAATACGTATTCTGCATTTTGTTTTGCATTAGTTCTATTTTCAAAGAACGCAAATATTGAGAATAATACCAACTATCTAATTAAAAAATCGACAAACGGAACTAGCTCTACCCGCAAATGAAGACTAATGCTCGATTTGAAATCCCATCTGCTTCAAATCATCATAGTATCGTGGATACGATTTAGTTATCACCATCGGATCGTCAATTTCCAACGCCACAAACAAAGCTGCCGGCGCAAATGCCAATGCCATGCGATGGTCGTGATAGGTTGAAATGAGCGGTTTATCTTGTGGCACAAAAGGAAATGTTCCATCCCAACTCAATTCGCCATGTTGGGGCTCTTCTAGTCGCGCGCCAAACTTAGCCAATTCATTCTGCAAGGCTGCAATCCGATTTGTTTCCTTTATCTTCAAGGTTTCCAATCCTGTAAAATGGAAAGGCACTTTCTGCATAACACAAATCACTGCCATGGTTTGCGCTATATCCGGATTTAAAATAAAGTCGAGATCTAATCTTTCAGGCTGCTGCGGTTTTTCTTTTTTCAACAAAATACCACTTCCTTGCGGAATACTCTGCACACCGAAAGCCTCAAACCACGAGGCAATAGCACAATCGCCTTGCAAACTATTTAGGTGAATATTAGGCAAGAAAATCTCTCCTTGAGGCAGCATTGCCAGAAGTTCATACATATAAGAAGCTCCCGACCAATCGCTTTCTACCGTGAAATTTATCGGGCGATATTTTTGTTCTGCTATACGAATTTCATTCTTACTCAACCATTCCGACTGCACGCCATATTGCCTCATCAGCCCGAGGGTCATGTCAATGTAAGAGCGCGAAGTTACCCGATTGGTTAGCTTCAATGTTAGCCCACCTTTTAGCGTTGGGGCAATCATAAGCAGAGCCGAAATATATTGACTACTCACACTTCCATCGAGTTCCAAAACACCACCTTCAAGTTTCGTGCCTTCAATGTGTAGCGGCGGATATCCTTCTTGCTCTTCATAGCTTATTTTCGCCCCCAACTTCCTCAACGCCTCTACCAACACCTGAATGGGGCGTTGCTTCATGCGGTCGGAACCCGTAAGCACCCAACTACCCACCACTTGCGATAGGAAAGCGGTGAGAAATCGCATAGCTGTGCCCGCATGACCAATGTCACAAACATTATCGCTCGATTGCAACACCTGATTAAGCACCTTAGTATCGTCGCTTTCCGAAAGATTCAGAATCGGATAGCTGCTATTACTTAGCGAATTGATAATAAGCGCACGATTGGCAATGCTTTTCGACGATGGCAAATTAATTTTAGTCTGTATGTTTTTAATATGTTGTGCGTTAATGCTGTACTTCATATTTTGAATGCTTAAATGTTGGATACTTGGTTATAGTTGTTGATAATAGGCAACAGCCGACCGAAGCATTTCAGCCTCGCAATGTTGGTTAATTTGTACCTCACCAATGGCATTAAGCAAGGTGAAGTTTATTTGTCCTGCGCTATTTTTCTTATCGTGGGTCATTAGCTCAAACAACTCATCGTAATCTTTTTCTTCTATTTCAAATTTACCGTATATATCGGTCAACCACGAGCAAAGCGTTTGAAAATCTTGCTCGGAGAATCCACAAAGTTTGGTCGATAAATAAAGCTCTACAAGCATACCGTAAACCACAGCATGACCATGCAGAATAGGTCGTCCATCGTGAAGAGCAAAGCTCTCGAAAGCGTGCCCCACGGTGTGCCCAAAATTCAATGCCTTGCGAATGCCGCTTTCGCGGAAATCATTCACCACGTGCCATTCCTTAATCGCATTCGATTGTGCAATGAGTCGTTCCAACTCTACATAGTCGAGCTGCTCTAAATCAAACTTCTTCAACTCCTCTAGGTGTTGCTCACTTTTAATCAGCCCATGCTTAATCATTTCAGCATAGCCCGAAAGCACGTTCGCATGGTCAATTGTGCGCAGAAAATTAGTGTCGATAATAACTGCTACAGGCTCGTTAAATACACCAATTTCATTTTTCAGCCCGTTAAAGTTCACCCCTGTTTTTCCGCCTAGCGATGCATCAACTTGCGAAAGCAGAGTTGTGGGAATATTCACAAAGTCTATTCCTCGCTTAAAGGTTGACGCCACAAATCCGCCCAAATCGGTAATCACCCCCCCCCCAATGTTTATCAGTAGCGATTTCCGGTCGGCTCCATGCGCAGAAAGAGCCTGCCACACTTGCTCGCAAGAAGCGATAGTTTTATTATTTTCGCCTCCTTCAATACAAATAACATGAATATTATTTTCATCAATCACCTGCTGAATGCGAGGCAAACAAAGCTCATGTGGCGTAGTTTCGGTGAGCAGAAAAACTTGATTATTTGGATAGCTGGATACTATTTTTTGTAATTCCTCGGTCACTTGTTGGGAAAAGATAATATTAGCTTGTATTTTTGATGCTTTCATGAATGTCATTTTGAATGAAAACAAATTTAATAATTAATAATTATAGTACGCACCTTCCGTCTAATGATTTTCACAAAAAACAATGCAAACCATTAATATTTTAACAGCAAATGGAGCTTTCTAACAAAAAAAGAACAATTAAAATCAAACGATTCTACACCATAAGTATGCTTAGCATCATCATTCTGGGAGCACTTTGCGTTTGGTTCGACCACTCGCTCTGGGCTTGGATTCTTGGCGGTTTATTTATTGTGGGACTCAGCTTAATGCAATTTTTTCAAGCCAACTACATTTACTACAATAGCGACGAAGAAACTTTTATTCTTCGCTACCACCCTGCTTCAAGCTTGTTTAACAGCACTTATGCTTCAATCGACTTCGACAAAAGTTTGCTTCACAAAGCCACAATTACCCGCTCTAATGTGTTTGCCGACCTTAGCATTCACATCAAAACTCAACGTGGAATTTTAGAATACCCTGATGTAAGCCTCGTTGGGCTCACCGACATTGAAATCGATTTGATTGAAAAAGATATGCAAGAAATCATTGCTGAAAATAAAAAAGCATGGCAGAAGATTTAGAAATTGCACGGTTAATAACCCTAAATCGGATTCCCAGCATAGGTGGGCAAACCATCCGAAATTTAATTTCTGCCTTTGGAAACACCGAAGAAATATTCAAAGCAAAGAACAATCACTTCACCTCTGTCGATGGCATTGGGAAGAAGCTTGCCAATAGCCTCTACGCTCATCTTCAGCTTGATGTTGGAATGCGTGAGCTTGAATTCATTCACAAAAAGAACATTCAAGCCTATAGCTGGTATGACAACGATTTTCCCCACCGACTAAAAAACTGCGCCGACTCTCCTGTACTACTCTTTGCCAAAGGAAAAATCAATTGGAATGCCCAGCGCATCGTTTCGATAGTGGGTACTCGAAAATCTACACCTTATGGCTTAGACTGCACTGAGCAACTCATTGCCGAAATGGCAGACAAAGGAAACTACATTGTTGTAAGCGGACTAGCCTATGGCATCGATGGCATTGCACATAGAGCGTGCCTAAAGCATCAGGTGCCCACTTGGGGAGTGCTAGCCCATGGGCTCGACCAAATATACCCCACCAAGCACCGCGAACTTGCCAAAGATATGCTTTACCAACAAGGTGCACTCATCACCGAGTTCACCACAGGAACAGCCATGGTACCCAACAACTTTTTAAGCCGAAACCGTATTGTTGCAGGACTGTCTAGCTGCACAGTCGTGGTAGAATCGGCTGCCAAAGGAGGATCCTTGGTTACCGCCGACATTGCAAACTCTTACAACCACGATGTATTTGCATTCCCCGGCAGAAACACCGATAAATATTCCGCAGGCTGCAACCAGCTCATCAAAAGCAATCAAGCCCACCTCATGCACAGACTATCCGATTTGGAATATATTATGGATTGGCAGCAAAAAAACAAAGCAAAACCCGAGGCTCAGCGCCAATTGTTTATTGAGCTTTCCGCCGAAGAAGAAGCCTTATGTAAGCACCTGAGCAAAGAGCCAATATTTATCGACGTGCTTTGCCATTCGGCACAGATACCCATCAGTAAAGCACTCAGCCTTCTTTTCAGCCTCGAATTTAAGGGAGTGGTGCGAAGCCATGTGGGAAAGATGTATAGTTTGATTTGAAGGTGCAAAACACCACCCCAAAAATTTCTGAAAGAGCGGTATTATAGTAGCGAGGTGTTCCCCACCTAATTGCACAAGCGCCGAAGATGCGAAATGCATTGACATTTCGTGCCTCCGGCGCTTGCTTATGCAATTAGACCTGCGCTGCTCAGATTAATACTTTGCTTTGTTTGTTGTGTCGATGATAATAGCTGAAATTTCGTAAGGACAACCATTTGAAGAAGGACGACGGTCTTCCATTCTACCCTTCCAACCATCTTCCACAGTACCGATAGGAATACGGATTGAAGAACCACGATCAGAAACACCATAGCTGAAATCATGAATAGAAGCTGTTTCGTGTTTACCTGTCAAACGTTGATCGTTATATGCACCGTACACCGCAATATGCTCTGGCACGTATTTTCCAAATTCTTCACAGATGGCTTTAAACATAGCTTCACCACCTTTATCACGCATATCGGCATTCGAGAAGTTAGCGTGCATACCCGAACCGTTCCAGTCAAGGTCTTTTCCAAGTGGTTTTGGGTGCCACTCTACATACACACCATATTTTTCACAAGTTCTTTCCAATAGATAACGAGAAACCCAAATCTGATCGCCTGCTGAGAATGGACCTTTAGCAAAGATTTGATATTCCCACTGACCGCAAGCTACTTCTGCATTGATACCTTCTACATTCAAACCTGCTTCCAAACAAATATCGAAATGTTCTTCCACGATTTCACGACCGAAAGCACTTTTTGCACCTACACCACAATAGTATGGTCCTTGAGGAGCTGGATAGCCGTTCATAGGAAAACCTAGAGGCATATGCGTATCCATATCATATAGGAAATATTCTTGCTCATATCCGAACCAGAAATCTTCATTTCCATCAGCAATTTTAGCACGACCGTTAGTAGGGTGTGGCGTTCCGTCAGGAAGCAAAACCTCTGTCATTACCAAATACGCATCTTTACGAGCTGGATCTTTACAAATGAAAACAGGTTTCAACAATAGGTCAGATGAACCACCACCCGCTTGCTGAGTTGAAGAACCATCGAATGACCATACCGGACAATCTTCCAATTTACCACTGAAATTTTCTGCAATTCTTGTTTTTGAACGCATTCCTTGTTGTGGCTTACAGCCATCTAACCAAATGTACTCTAATTTTGTTTTCATTGTGTAAGATTTTATCTATTATAAATACTATTTCCTTGCAAATACTCCGCTAATATATAACATTCTGACACTTCACCAAACATTTACCAAAAAAACAGGTAGTAGTCTTAATAGAAAGTTTACATTACACACTTTCCAACAGAAATACCCCAAACAAAAACACCCCACATCGTAAAAAATATATTTTTCAAACAACACCCCCTCGAAAAGAAACCCATTGCCGTTTAAAAATATCTGTTTTCTGAAACAAAGACATTTTTCAAGTATCATTTAGATACATCCTCCGTTGTTTCCTCTAGCAGAATTGTACCCTGAAACCCAATTGACTGCCTATTATTACTCCTTACCGAAAGATTTGCAAAGCCCGACAAACCCACTGTAAGCTGTAAGCTGTATCTATCATCTGAAGTTGCCA
This sequence comes from Mangrovibacterium sp., assembly GCA_047972995.1. GTDB lineage: Bacteria > Bacteroidota > Bacteroidia > Bacteroidales > Prolixibacteraceae > JBKEDC01. The sequence continues at coordinate 260,136 of JBKEBD010000002.1, read as the reverse complement.
CCTCTATATCATATTGATAACACGACTTCTTCTCTTTATAGATTTTTTTGTTCGACACCATCAGCGTTTTAAACTCAATACCTCCTTGCCCTCCGTAAGGAGCCGAATAAGCCCTACCAAAATAAGGCAAATAAACCTCAATGCTATCGCCATTCAAACTCAGCGTATATTCTGATGTTAATTCAATTTGTCGCCCCGACATGGGCTGCGCACTTCGAGCCTCAAAAGTAAACACACCACTATCTAATTGCGCTTTCACCTCTTGGCTTTGAATAGCTTCTCGCTCTTTTCTACTCAATTTCTGCGCTTGTACTGACATTCCTCCGAGCACAAGCACAATTGCTAATAATATTTGTTTCATCACTTCACTTTTTTTAGTTCACCCCTCAAAGAACAAGGGGAGAGATTGTTTTTATTTATTCATCAATAGCAGCGCCTCATTCCAAACATAGGGTGCTGCACACTACATTCCTTGACACAAATACCATTCCAAACGCCTATCTCCTTAAATTGGAACAAAAAAAAAGCCCGAAAGGATTACTTTCGAACTTTATATTTTTAGGTGTTGTCTTATTACAGAAGCTGATTCTATTATAGCAATGCGTTTACCGCACGAACAACCGTTGCTGCTTCTTCCATTTTTGCTGTTTCAGCAGATGACAATTCAAATTCTACAATTTTCTCGATACCATTAGCACCAATTACACAAGGCACACCGAAAGAAATACCATTCATGCCATACTCGCCGTCAAGCAATGCCGAACAAGCCAATACTTTCTTTGAATCTAAAGCAATAGCTTGCACTATTTCAGAAACCGCAGCTCCTGGTGCATACCAAGCGCTTGTTCCTAGCAATCCGGTTAATGTAGCACCTCCTACTTTGGTAGCCTCAACTACTTCAGCCATTTTTTCTTCGCTCAAGAAAGCAGAAACAAGAATACTATTACATACTGCACGGTCAATTAAAGGCACCATACCCGTATCAGAATGCGCACCAATTACCATGGCAGAAATATTAGACTGTGGACAGCCAATAGCTTCAGCCAAACGGAAACGGAAACGAGCACTATCAAGCGCACCGCCCATACCAATGATGCGGTTTTTAGGTAAACCTGTTGATTGGTGAGCTAAATAAGCCATAGTATCCATTGGATTACTTACCACAATGATAATTACATTTGGAGAATGTTTGATTAGGTTTTCAGACACTGTTTTCACAATACCTGCATTAATGCCAATCAACTCCTCGCGAGTCATTCCCGGTTTTCTTGGAATACCACTTGTAATTACAGCTACATCGCTACCCGCAGTGATGGTGTAATCATTGGTTGCTCCTTTAATTTCAGTATCGAAGCCATTCAACGAAGCTGTTTGCATCAAATCCATGGCTTTTCCTTCAGCCAAACCTTCTTTAATATCAACGATACAAACCTCTGCTGCAAAATTTTTAATTGCAATATACTCGGCACAGCTAGCCCCTACAGCTCCTGCACCAACAACAGTTACTTTCATTATTCTATTTTTTTATTTCAAGTCCAAATGTAACAAGCTTTTTCTAAAGAGCTATAAACTTTTTCCTAAAATCCGACTAAGTTTTTATTAAATCTTAGATTTACCAATCGAAAGTCAATCGCTTAGCCTTTGTGGGGAAAAATTCTGATTGGCGGTAACCTATTTGACCATTCACAAATACCGTGTCAATTTCATGCGAGAAGCTCGTTCCTTCAAAAGGCGACCACTGGCATTTATAGGCAATATTCTCTTTGCTCACTGTCCATTCCGACTTGGGGTTAACCAAAACTAAATCGGCATAATAACCTGCTCTAATGAAACCTCTATTTTCCACCCGATACAATTCGGCTGGCGCATGGCACATCCTCTCCACCACTCGTTCTACGCTGAAATTATTTTGCTTGCCCAACTCTAGCATTGCCACAAGCGAATGTTGCACTAAAGGACCACCCGATGGGGCTTTCCAATAGTTATTGTTTTTTTCCTCTTGGGTGTGCGGTGCATGATCGGTAGCCACCACATCAATGCGATTATCGCGCAAGGCTTTCCAAAGCTCATTTCTATCGGCAGCCGACTTAATAGCGGGGTTCCACTTAATGCGAGTTCCATATTTTTCATAGTCTGACTTATCGAACCACAAGTGGTGCACACACACTTCTGCTGTAATGTGCTTATCTTTCACGTTGCCCGGTTCAAACAAGCTCATCTCCTTTGCCGACGACAAGTGCAGCACGTGCAAACGCGTGCCATATCTGGCTGCCAACTCTACCGCTCGTGCCGAAGATTTGTAGCAAGCTTCAGCATTTCGAATTTTCGCGTGCATACCAATAGGCATATTGTCGCCATATTTGGCTTGAAATTCATCCATGTTTTTGCGAATAATGGTTTCATCTTCGCAATGGGTAGTTACTATCGATGGGGCATTCTGAAAAATATCAGCTAGTGCTTGGTCTTTATCAACAAGCATATTTCCTGTTGAAGAACCCATAAATACTTTCAAGCCACAAACCTGACGTGGGTTCATGCGTTCCACCTCTTGCATATTATCATTGGTAGCTCCTAAATAAAACGAATAGTTCACTGCCGACACTTCCGCAGCTCTCGCATATTTCTTTTCTAACTCCTCTAGCGTGGTGGCTTGCGGTGTGGTGTTTGGCATCTCCATGTAAGAGGTAACACCTCCAGCCAATGCTGCGCGCGACTCGCTTTGAATATCGCCTTTGTGCGTTAATCCCGGCTCACGGAAATGCACCTGATCATCAATTACACCGGGCATTAAGAACTTGCCTTCAGCATCGATGATTTCGGCAAATTTGCCCACAGGCATATCACCCTCAAAAACACGATGGATTTTTTCTCCCTCTACAATCACGCCACCTTTAAACTGGCGCCCTTCATTAACCACAATGGCATTATGTATTAGTATCTGCATAAAGTAATTGTTTTTAGGCGACGAGTCACCACGTTTGACTTATTTTTTCGCGGCTTTCAATTCGGCTTTCTCTTCTGCTGAAAATCGTTTTCCTAGGTTATAAGGCAAACTATACATCAAGCTGTAGTTGAAGTCGAAGTTAGCCCCGGTGTCATTTGTGCCATATCCGGCAGCAAAGTAAGCCGGAGGCATATCGTCGCCACTTTGCCCCAACATGAATTTCACTCGGATACTCCATCCCAGATAAAAGTTTTTAAGCACTTCGGTTTTCATGCCAAAAACAAATTCACCCCAATGGGAGAAATAGTTTTGCCTTGGAAAGCTTTCCTCAAAGGTTTGCCAATAATTATCTATTGTATAGCTATTTACGGTTTGCACCGATGGTCCAAAGCCATAGCGTGCGCCCACATATAGCGTACTTTTGTCGTTGTGTTCGGTTGGCACATGAAGCAGGTTGTAGTCTACCCCCAAGCGAAGATAGGCGCCATTGCTTGAGTAATCTACATGAGGTTGTTTCATGTCGAATGTTTCCCAACCTCCTTCTGCCACTACAAACACATCGGGACTGACTTCTAAATCGGCAGAAACTTCACCACCCCAGCGATTGCCTTTAGTCCACAGACTTTGGAAAGGACGGGTAATATCTGCTCCCAATCGCAATCCTGTTTCATGCCAATACTTTTCAGCTTTAGGTGGCTTTTTCTCTTCCGCCTGTGCGTTAGTTAGTAGTGCCGCCAATACTATCGTTAAGAAATATCTGAATATTTTCATGAGCTATATCGATTACAAGAGTGTCAATTAATAAAAGAGCGTCAATTTTATGTGCTGTGCTTTGCACAGAATGAATGTGATAGTCGTAGTAAAAACCCGTTGCCATCGACTCATAGTTGAGTATCGGCGTGTAGTTTATTTGCAAAGTATCGGCCACCGAATCCATGAGCATGACAAACTCATCGGTGCCCGAAGTGCCCAGAGGAAGCACAAAGCTACTTGTGGTAGTGCCTGAGGTCCAAATGCTATCATTGTCCACTCCTTTAATTGAAAGCAAAGTTGAAGTGCTACTTTCGGTTTCTGCGCTATAAAAATTTATTTGCACCTGCGACTGTGGGGGAATTTGATAAACTTCCTCGCAAGCTGCAAAGCTTAATAAAAGCACCAAATAGACGAGTATTTTTCTCATATTGTTTGAATTAATAGCTCAAAAGTACGGATTTAAGCCGAATTACAGAATGGAAAACCCATGAGCTCATAAAAAATCTACCAATTGCTATGGGTAGGGCTGAGTTTATAGCAAAAAAATACCCACCTCAAGGGCGGGTATTTCAAGTTGATGCACTAACATATGTTAGTTAGCTTTATTGAGTTTCACTTCTGCCAACTCGGTTATGATGTCGCGAATGAACTCGTTTCTGATTTCTTGAATCACTTCATGACAGAAAGCCTTCATGAGCATCATGCGAGCTTGTCGAGCTCCAATGCCTCTGGCTTGCATATAGAACAAGACTTCTTCATCTATTTGCCCCACTGTGGCTCCGTGCGAACATTTCACGTCGTCGGCATCGATGATAAGCTGTGGTTTGGTGTTCATTTTGGCTTCTTTCGAAAGCAGAACATTGTTATTTCGTTGGAATGCATTGGTCTTTTGGGCATCGCGCACCACTTTAATGCGCCCAGAGAAAGCTCCTGAAGACTCGCCATCGAGCACATTTTTATACAGCTGATTACTCAAGCAGTTTGGCACGGCGTGGGTAATGCTTGTAAAGTTATCTACGTGCTGTTTGTTGTTCAAGATTGACATTCCGTTCATGGTCATTTCGGCATTTTCACCTTGCAAATCTACTTTAAGATTATTTCTAGTTACACCTGCGTTGAGTGAAACCAAGGTTTGATGTGCCTGTGCATTTTCTGCCAAACGGTAGAATTGCGAATCGATAGCTAAAAAATTCGACAAGAAGTCTTGAATGATATTTACATTCAACTCTGCTTCATCGTTCACCACATACTCTGTTACCACATTGAGCATTGAGCTACTGTTGTGTCGGTTATGTTCTTCAAACAGAATTGTGGCTTTAGCTCCTTTTTCTAATACCACCAAATTGCGCTGCGAAGCCACTTGCGCAAGTTTTCCACACGCACTGATAGAAATTTGAATGGGCATCTCTAATTGCACTCCCTCAGGGATATATACAAATAGCCCATCGAAAGCTAGCATTGTGTTGAAAGCCACCATAGCATCGGCTGATGCTGACGTTAAGGTATTATAATATTTTTTTAGCAATTCCGGGTATTGCTTCGCCGCTTGTTTCAAGCTTGTTAGCACCACGCCTTCGGGCAAATCCTCTTTCACCTCTCGCGTGCCATAAACACCATTGCAAAACACCATTTGATGAGCTTCCAACGAAGGAAAACTTGGCTCTGCAGAACAGCAATCTGCAATCCCGGCAATGCTTAAGTCGGGGCTTATTACCTTGTCAATGCGTGTGTATTTATAATCTTCATTTTTAAAGGAAGGAACGCCTAACTTACTAAACTTTACCAAAGCATCTGCGCGAAAGTTATTAAGCGCATCGCTCGATAAATTCCAAATCTGCGCTTTATACTCCTCGTAGAGCTTTACTAGATTTGCGGTTAGTGCATTGTTATATTTTGAAGTTTCTATCATCTTTGTGAGATTAGGGATTAGAGATTGGGTATTGGCAAGCGTGCGTTGCACAAGCACTACCCGATTATTTCAATTCGTCTTTAATCCAATCGTAGCCTTTTTCTTCCAACTCAAGAGCTAACTCTTTGCCACCACTTTTCACAATTCTGCCTTTATATAGCACATGCACAAAGTCGGGCACAATGTAATCTAACAGGCGTTGGTAGTGCGTAATTACAATGGTTGAACGCTCTGGGCTTTTCTGTGCATTAACTCCTTCCGCCACAATACGCAAGGCATCGATGTCTAGACCTGAATCAGTTTCATCGAGGATTGCCAAACTTGGTTCAAGCATTGCCATTTGAAAGATTTCATTTTTCTTTTTCTCACCACCCGAAAAACCCTCGTTCACAGCACGATTGGTAAGGGTTGAATCGAGACTGAGCATTTCTCTTTTTTCGCGCATTAGAGCTAGGAAATCTTTTCCACTGATAGGTTCTTCGCCGTGAAATTTGCGTTTTTCATTGAGTGCCGCCTTAATGAAGTTGACCATAGGCACACCCGGAATTTCCACCGGATATTGGAAGCTCATGAAAAGCCCCATGCGTGCTCTGTCTTCTGGCGAAAGAGCTAAAAGGTCTTTGCCTAAGAATTCCACCGAACCGCCATCTACTTCATAGTCTTCACGACCTGTAAGCACATTGCTCAAGGTGCTTTTCCCTGCTCCATTCGGACCCATAATAGCATGCACCTCGCCCGGCTTGATTTCTAAGTTCAAGCCTTTTAATATCTGATTCCCCTCAATCGAGGCTTTTAAGTCTTTTATCTTTAACATGGTATTTATATTTTAGCCCCCTCTAACTCCCCAAAGGGGGAGGGCTTAGTAAATTATTCTTGTATGCTATCTTGTTAACTCTTTAATCCGTTCATCCACAAATTAGCTTACCCTACACTACCTTCCAAACTAATAGCGAGAAGCTTTTGGGCTTCCACGGCAAACTCCATAGGGAGCTTGTTGAGCACCTCTTTAGCATAACCATTCACAATCATGCCGATGGCTTCTTCGGTGTCGATGCCGCGCTGATTGCAATAGAAGATTTGATCTTCGCCAATTTTTGAGGTGGTGGCTTCATGTTCCACTTGTGCCGAGGGGTTGTTCACCTCAATATAGGGGAACGTGTGCGCCCCGCAAGTCGAACCGAGCAACAAGCTGTCGCACTGCGAGAAGTTGCGGGCATTGTCGGCATTCGGAAGCACTTTCACCAATCCACGATAGGAGTTATCGCTTTTGCCTGCCGAAATACCTTTCGACACAATGGTGCTCTTGGTGTTCTTGCCGATGTGAATCATCTTGGTGCCCGTGTCGGCTTGCTGATGGTTGCTAGTGAGCGCCACCGAGTTAAACTCACCCACAGAGTTATCACCCAGCAAGATGCACGACGGATATTTCCAAGTGATGGCAGAACCTGTTTCCACTTGCGTCCAGCTAATTTTAGAGCGTTCGCCTTTGCAGATGCCACGTTTAGTCACGAAGTTATACACCCCGCCTACACCGTTTTTATCGCCCGGATACCAGTTTTGTACAGTTGAATATTTCACCTCGGCTCTATCCATCGCAATGATTTCCACCACGGCGGCGTGCAACTGATTTTCATCGCGCATCGGAGCAGTGCAGCCCTCCAAGTAACTCACATAACTATCATCGTCGGCCACAATGAGCGTGCGCTCAAACTGACCGGTGTTGGCTGCATTTATTCGGAAATATGTGGAAAGTTCCATCGGGCATCGCACGCCCTTCGGAATGTAACAAAATGAACCGTCGGAAAACACAGCCGAGTTTAGGGCTGCGAAGTAATTATCGGTCTTAGGGACAGATTTACCCAAGTATTTTTCTACCAATTCGGGGTGCTCTTGCACCGCTTCCGAGAACGAGCAAAAGATGATGCCCTTTTCTGCCAAAGTCTCTTTGAATGTAGTTTTTACCGACACGCTATCAATCACCGCATCAACAGCCACTCCAGCAAGTATCTTTTGTTCTTCGAGAGGCACACCGAGTTTCTTGAATGTTTCGAGCAACTCAGGGTCAACCTCATCGAGGCTTTCATATTGCACCTTCTTTTTGGGTGCAGCATAATAAATAATATCTTGAAAATCTATGGGTGGAATTCTCAAATACGCCCAATCGGGCATAGGCATTTCGAGCCATTTACGGTAGGCATCTAGTCGAAAGTTGAGCATAAATTCAGGCTCGTTTTTCTTTGCCGATATAGTGCGCACCACTTCTTCGCTCAGTCCTTTCTCGATGACATCCATTTCGATGTCAGTAACAAAACCATGTTCGTATTCCTTCGAGGCTACTTCGTGTAGTATTTTATCTTGTTCTTCCATTTCTTTGCTTTAAATTCAATACCATTCAGCTCCTAAAACGAGGAAAACCAAAGGACTCAAGAATTATTTTTGTGCCATTAGTTGCCCACTTTAGCTTGTGTTTTTGAAACAACTAAAAGACAAGCAAGTTCACTTATTAATTGGCAAATATACTGAGATGTTTTGAAAATCTGAAAATTAATAACCCGAGTTTCAGATAACCTCTCGGCGGAATTAAGATTTGAACAGGTTTTATTGAAGATTAGCGGAAACTATTCCACCAAATGAGAACGAATCTGCACTTCAACATTGTTGAACTTTTTTAATCCTAGTGACAGAAAACTTTGCGTTTGTTTCATGAAATTCACTCCAAATACAAAAATCTTTGATTTTACTTCCACACAGCAAAATCACCTTCTGTTTATCACACTCATAACATCGCTACTTGTCATTCTATGTATAGAGCACTACACAACAGGTGATTTCAACAATGTGGATGAAGCACGTTATGCCGTGCCCACACATTGGAACATCGGCAAGATATACAAACGTCTCATCCTTAGAGCTGCCAAAGCACGTGAAGCCATCATGATGGATATGCTATTTGAAGCCTATGACTCATTTGTAACCGAAAAAATCGAAGACTATAACAGCAGTTTTTACTATGAATCACCCCAGTATATCCTAAATAATGTCTCTTATTTTTAAACTAAAAACAAAAGCCGCACGCTTTGGCGTACGACTTTTAGAAATTGGCTATCGGTTTTCCTTTTTACTAACACACAAGCGAGAAACCTTTATTTATCCAAACTCATTGGCGAAATTAACTTTATCTTTCTACCTCCGAATTACAACGAACAATCCTTTTATATAAATAGGTTATGATTAGCTGTTTCTGCTTTCTCTAAGTAATTTGCCACACCTCCAATTTGCACTCCATCCTTCAATTCCTCGGCAACTACACCCATTACATCCATCGACATTTGACAAGCAATAAAGGTTACGCCTGTTTCTTTTGCCTGAGCAATCATGCGCTCTAAGCTCTCTACGTGCAAACTTTTCATGCGCTTTCTCATCATGTACTTACCCAATCCACCAAAGCTCATTTTCGAAATATTTAGCTTCTTGCTTGAACCGGCCATCATCATGGAAAACATCTTGCCCATGAAGTCTTTCTTCACCTTTGGCTTGTTATCTTTCTTCAATACATTGAGCCCCCAGAAGGTGAAGAACATGGTAACATTCTTGCCCATCGATGCTGCGCCATTGGCAATAACAAACGAAGCCAAAGCTTTATCTAAATCATCGCTAAACACCACAATGGTTTTATCTTTATCGACTGAACTGCAACATGGCTCATCGCTCAATACAGGTGCTCCGCCCTTTCTAATTTGAGCTACAATCACGCCCTCTTTCTTTTCCACACAAAGCAACTCGTTCTTAGTCATATGGCACCACGATGCCACATCATTATAGAAACCGGCATCGGTGGCTTTCACCTCTAGCACTTCACCTTCTTGCATGGGAGCTGTTGCTTCCTTTAGTTTCAATATTGGTCCTGGGCACTGCATACCGCAAGCATCGAGCGTACTGTGAATAACCGCTGACTTGTTCATATCTTTCTTTAATTCTGTTTCTGCCAAATGATTTTCTTGGTTCTTAATGAAGAGTTTATAAGAGTCGAAGCCACCTTGCAAGTTGTAAACATCGGTAACTCCTAATTGCATTAGCATTCTACTAGCTACATAGCCACGCATTCCCGCCTTGCAATACAAATAAATCGTGCTGTCGGTTGGAATCTCGCCGATGCGATTTCTTATTTCATCAACAGGGATATTAACCGCACCTTTTACTGCGCCCAATTGAAATTCTTGAGGTGTGCGCACATCAAGCACAAACACATCGCTTGCACGATTATCCATCTCTTCTAGGTCGATCACCTGCACCAAACCGTCAATGATGTTTTCCGCATTAAATGCCACCTGATTCACGGGGTCTTTAGCCGAAGAATAAGGAGGTGCATAAGCCTGCTCCACTTCTTGTAAATCGAAAATTGTTGCTCCCAAGCCTATGGCTGTGGCAATCATGTCGATACGCTTATCTACTCCTTTAGCACCCACAGCTTGCGCTCCGAGCACTTTTCCCTCAGGAGTAAAAACCAATTTCAACAACATTTGAGCTGCTCCCGGGTAATATCCTGCGTGCGACCCAATGCGAATGCTCGACGTGCGATAAGCAATACCTGCACGCTTAGCCGCTTTTTCCGATAGTCCGGTTACTGCAGCTGTAAGGTCGAACACCTTTGCAATGGCGGTGCCAATAGCTCCGTTGAATTTTGCTTCTTGCTTTTTCACCAAATGATTAGCTAAAATACGTGCTTGCTTATTGGCTGGTCCTGCCAAAAAGAAGGGCTGCATTTCTCCCGTAAGCTTATTCTTCGAAAGGATTGCATCGCCCAAAGCATACACATCTTCCACCGAGGTTTTCATTTGCTCATCAACCAAAATCATGCCTCGCTCATCGGTTTTCACTCCTGCGGCTTTCACTAGCGCACTATCGGCTTTCACCCCAATAGAGAAAATAACCACATCGGCAGCCAAAGCCGTGCCATCTTGCAATTCCACTTGCACCTCACCCGACGACAAATGCTTAAATTCCTTCACGGCTTGCCCTAAATACAAGCCCACATTTTGGCGTTTGAATTGCTCGTGCAGTTCAATGACCAAATCATAGTCGATGGGGTTCATTACTTGCTCTCCTGCTTCTACCACCGACACTTTCATACCAAGCTGATACAAATTCTCGGCCATTTCTAAGCCAATGAATCCGGCTCCTACCACAATGGCACTCTTGGCATTGCCATTTGCCACTTGCTCTTTCACTCGATCGGTATCGGCCACATTGCGCAAGGTCATAATTTTCGGATTCTGAATGCCCGGAATGGGTGGAATAACGGGCGAAGCTCCAGGCGAAAGAATCAACTTATCGTAGCTCTCGGTGTAGATTTCACCCTTCATGATATTCTTTACCGTTACTTGTTTTTTATCGGCATCAATGCAAGTTACTTCATTGAACACTCGTACATCAATATTAAATCGAGCTTTGAAACTCTCTGGTGTTTGCAATAGTAAGTTGGCTCTATTTTTAATAACATCGCCAATATAATAGGGCAATCCACAGTTGGCATAAGAAATATGCTCGCCTTTTTCGAAAATGATAATCTCTGCTTGCTCATCTAAACGGCGCAATCGAGCTGAAACGGTGGCTCCTCCTGCCACTCCTCCAATGACCAAATACTTCATGCTATTCTTCGTTTTTTATTTATATTAGATTAGTTACCATAATATTACTTCCGCTATAACCTCTTCCGCAAAGGGTGTAAGTTTTATAGAAACACCATTAGGGTATTTCCTTCATTATTTAAAATATGACTTGTTAATTTACTTTTTCCTCTAGTTTTTTCAACTCGCTGTTGAGTCCATTGTAAACCTCATCGCCCACTTGCTTACTCATGTCTTGCTGAAATTTCTGCCACGTTTGTAGCAACTCAACAGCCATAGCTGTTCCTACTTCCGTGCATGAAATCTCACAGCGTTTTCCATCTTTCACCCGTTCTAGGTAACCTTGTGCTACCATTTTATCTACTAAGCGAGTTACCGTAGATGGACTTAAATTAAGCTCATTCGACAAATCTACTGTCCCAATCTTCGGATTGTTGCCCACCAAAATAAGAAGGTAAGCATAGCTCGATGAGAGCTTATGCTGAGCAAATGCAGCATCGGCGTGCTGAGTAAGTGTTCGAAGTATTCGGTTCAACCGAAAATAAAGACAACTATCAAAAAATTCACTCATGAGGCTATGCTTATTTATTTGTATGTGCAAATATAAACGCTTTATTTGTATGCACAAATGTTTCAACAATAAAAATGCACTTTAGGATTTCTAAGTAGCAAAGACTTAATAATTTCACTCCGCTGAAAGCTCATTAATGAGAAAACACTACTTTTGTGCCATGTTGAAATTTAAGAAAATCATGTGGATACTTTTTATTATACTTCTGACTGCAACCATTGGAGGAATTATTTTCATGCACACTCCGAAATTTGGGAAAAACCCTAGTGATAAAGACCTCGCACGCGTGGAACAATCGCCAAACTACCGAAAAGGACAGTTTCAGAACCTGCAACACACTCCTGCTATGGCCGAAGGTGAAAATTTTTATACCTATATGCGCGATATCGTGTTTAAAAAGGTGGACAACCGAGTACCTAAGCACGCTATCAGTACGCACAAAAGCAATTTAAAAGAATTAGACCATTCGGAAAATCTCATGGTGTGGCTTGGTCATGGCTCTTACTATATGCAAATTGATGGCAAACGTTTTCTTATCGACCCTGTGCTGGTAGCTGCTTCTCCCGTTAGCTTCTTCGGAGGTGCTTTTAGTGGCTCTGAGGTTTATACTACTGCAGATATGCCTGCTATAGATTATCTAATAATTACCCACGATCATTGGGATCATTTAGATTATGACACCGTAAAAGAACTGAAAAACGACACGCTAACCGTTGTTTGTCCTCTTGGTGTGGGCTCGCATTTCCGCCATTGGCATTGGCTCAACGAGCAAATTGTAGAGCTCGATTGGCAAGATCAAATTCAACTGCACGATAAACTCACCCTACACGCGCTTCCCTCACGCCACTTTTCAGGACGCGGATTGGCACGCAACAAAACCCTATGGGCATCGTTCTTGCTTGAAACTTCAATGGGCAATATCTTCCTTAGTGGCGATGGCGGTTATGGTTCACACATTAAAGAAATTAAAAAGCAATTTGGCAACATTCGGTTTGCAGTGCTTGAAAATGGACAATACGACCGTAAATGGGCCAACATTCACTTTATGCCTGAAAAACTTAAATTGGTGGTGAATGAATTACAACCACAAGAGTTTATCACGGTGCATAATTCGAAATATGCCTTGGCTCAGCACAATTGGTATGAGCCAATGGAAAATATGTTTCCCTTTACGGAAAGCGACTCCACCCACCTGCTTCTCCCCCTCATCGGCGATGTGGTAAGGCTCGACGGCGAAAACAAGCTTGATAGCCCTTGGTGGCGAGAATAACGAAAAAAGCGCATGTTAATCGTAGTGATTAAACTTGCGCTTTCTCATTTTTTATTGAATTGCCTAACTCATTTTCAAGAAGTTGATTTCTTGAGGAGTTAAGAAGCGATACTTGCCACGAGGTAAGTTCTTTTTGGTTAATCCGGCAAAGAACACACGGTCGAGCTTCTGCACTCTGAATCCGAAATGCTCGAAAATGCGGCGCACAATGCGATTTCTTCCCGAGTGAATTTCAATGCCCACTTGTGTTTTGTCGGCAGGGTCAACATAACTAATAGCATCGGCTTTCACAAAGCCATCTTCCAACTCAATACCTTTGTATATCTTTTCTAGGTGTTCTTCAGGGAATTTCTCTTTTAAGAACACATGATAAATCTTTTTCTTTTGATAGCTAGGGTGCGTCAGCTTCTTCGCCAAATTGCCATCGTTGGTAAATAGTAACAAGCCTGTAGTAGCTTTATCGAGCCTACCTACGGGGTAAATGCGCTCAGTGCAAGCATCTTTCACCAAGTCCATCACTGTTTTATCGGCATGAGGATCGTCAAGCGTAGTTACAAAGCCCTTTGGTTTGTTCAACAGCAGATACACCTTTTGTTCGGCAATAATTCGTTTGCCATTGTGCAACACCTTATCTTGGGGTTCCAATCGGTAGCCCATTTCAGTAATGACTTTACCATTAACTGTGATTTCACCATCGAGGATTAATTTATCGGCATCACGACGCGAGCATACTCCGGCATTAGAGATGTAGCGATTTAATCGCAATCGAGTATCAAGAGGTTTACTTGTGTCAACTCCTTGTTTCACCAATTTCTTATAATCTTTTTTGAAATTCTTACCCTCGTAAGCCTTTTTTTTCACAAAAGTACGCTCTCCTTCTTGGCGAGGGAATGAATAATCGCGACCTCCGTCAGACCCTTTCTTTGAAAAGGATTTGCCATCTGTTCTTCGGAATGGTTTACGATCTTGCGGTCTTCCTTCAGCATCTTTCTCACCAAAAGTTCTTCGTTCCGACTTTTTATATTCTCTACGCTCGCCATCGTGCTTGCGCTGTTGCCCTGGTCTGCTGTCGCTGCCAGATCTCCGTTGAGGGGCTCTTCCTCTGTTGTTTTGCTCTCTCATTTCTTTAGCATATATTCTGGTGCAAAGAACGAAAAAAAATATCGAATTAATGGATTATTGACAGTTTATTATAATTTACGATTTAATCAATGCTTACATTTGCCGCCTTAATAACAAAACTTTAGCATGGAATCTATCCGCGAACTCTACAAGATTGGTCATGGCCCTTCAAGTAGCCACACCATGGGGCCTCGAAATGCGTGTCATCTTTTTCTTAATCATTATCCTGATGCACCTAAATATGTTGTTACTCTTTTCGGAAGCTTAGCTGCCACAGGAAAAGGTCACCTAACAGGAGTTACCGTAGAGGAAGCCTTTAAAGGAAAGCAACTCGACCTTATTTGGCGTGCCGATAAATATTTGGACTACCACCCCAATGCCATGCAACTCATCGCCCTTAATGAAGATGGCTCTGAACTGGCTAATAAAATATATTTCAGCATTGGTGGGGGCTCAATTGTGGAAGAAGGCGAAGATTTATCGCAAAAGGAATCGGTGTATTCGCTTTCTCACATGGATGATATTTTGAAATGGTGCGACAAAAACGAACGCGACATTTGGGAGTATGTAGAGCATTGCGAAGGGAAAGAAATTTGGACTTTCTTAGAGCAAGTGTGGGAAGTGATGGTGAATGCTATTAAGAAAGGATGTAGCACCGATGGTGTATTACCGGGAGGGCTAAACATCAAGCGCAAGGCAATGGCATATAAATCTAAATCTAAAACCTATTCTGGTCCGATTAAAGAAACTGCCAAGCTTTTTTCTTATGCTCATGCGGTGTCGGAGGAAAACGCTAGCGGCGGATTGGTTGTAACGGCTCCTACTTGCGGTGCTTGTGGCATTTTGCCCGCTGTGCTCTACTACCATAAGAAAGTATATAAATGTGCGAAGAAAGATATTCTGCGGGCTTTAGCCACGGCGGGCTTAATTGGTAATATCATTAAAACCAACGCATCTATTTCGGGTGCCGAAGTGGGCTGTCAAGGAGAAGTGGGTGTGGCTTGTGCCATGGCTTCTGGAGCTGCCACGCAGATACATGGCGGCACTATTTATCAGATAGAGAACTCGGCAGAAATGGGCTTAGAGCACCACTTGGGCTTAACTTGCGACCCAGTGCTTGGCTTGGTGCAAATTCCATGTATTGAGCGAAATGTGCTTGCTGCAGCTCGTGCCATTAGTCATAACACCTATGCCATGATGGGCAACGGCAAGCATCGCATTAGTCTTGATGATGTAACGGAGACTATGCTTCATACCGGACGATTGCTTGATGCCAGCCTTAAAGAAACCTCGAAAGCGGGGCTAGCCATATTGAAATCGATGAAATATTATAACGGCGAGGAGTATTAATGGAATAATGGGGAGTGGTTATACCACGTGCACAGTGTCACCATTAAATTCAATGACATCGCCTTTCACTATTTT
Source organism: Mangrovibacterium sp. (assembly GCA_047972995.1). GTDB lineage: Bacteria > Bacteroidota > Bacteroidia > Bacteroidales > Prolixibacteraceae > JBKEDC01. The sequence continues at coordinate 244,515 of JBKEBD010000002.1, read as the reverse complement.
GGCGCGTTTGCGGGTTTCTACCTCTCCATTGCGAAGTACATAGCCTTCTTCTACCACTTGTTTTGCCATGCCTCCTGATTCTACTAATCGTAGGAGTTTAAGCAATTTAATCAGTTCAATGTATGCTGTTTGTAATTCGAATTCCATTTATATTCAGTTATTATTAAAGCCCATCCAACTCTCCGAAGGGAGTATAGTTATATTCGCACTTCGTTTACATTAGTCCAGGATAAAAAGCATCTTCAAAATGTTCGAGTTGGTAAGCTTCTTTGTTAATGACTACTGTAATTACATCGAAACGAGTTTCTAATACGCTGTTGTTAATTTCAATGTAGGCATCGGCAGCAGCTATTAGGTGGTTGATTTTCTTGCGGTCGATAGCCTCGCTAGGGTGTCCGTATTGCATTCCGGTGCGTGTTTTCACCTCCACAATAACGAGTTCATCTTTGTTGCGAGCAATTAAATCTACTTCTAAATGATGATGTCGCCAGTTACGCTCTAAAATGGTATAACCCAAAGAAAGGAGATGCTTTTCGGCCATCTCCTCCCCTTTTTTACCTATTTTCTTTTGCTGCGACACTGTTTTTATTTTTCTTTCGCAATTACAGTGCCCGGCTTGAAGTATTTCGTTAAACTATCGGTTGAACAAACGATGCCTTCTGCACGGTCGAGCACTGGGTCGTTTTTCATGGACGACACGATAGCTCCTTTTTGGTAGTAATATCGAGAAACTATTTCATCGCGAAGAATTAATTTAATTTCGTCTTGAAAATCGTTTAAATCTTTGTTCAACTCATGAGCTACTGCTTGGCGAAGAGCTTCGAATTGCGTTTTTGAACGGTCGTAGTATTTTTCATCCTTAGCAGTCTTTTCAAGCTTATCGAGTGCTTTTTCTGTTTCCGACTCATAGCTGAAATCTTGTTCTCTGATGTATTTGCCGAAATCAGCGTAAATATCATCGGTAATTTCAAATTCTTCTGCTGAAGGAATGGTTTTGTGTTCGTAATAGAACTTTGTGGCATAGTCGAAGAACATATAATCGCGCACTAGGTTGTAGGTGAAGCTGCTTCCCAAAGGCATTTTTGTTTTCACATCGGGGGTAATTCCTCCGCCATCGAACACTTTTCTACCTTTGCTTGTGGCAAATTCCGAAATTAAAGAGTCGGGCACTACACCCACGCTACCATCTTCATTGCGATTAGAATAGTCAAGAGCTTGAATACATCTGCCGCTAGGTACATAATATTTTGCGGTGGTGAGTTTCAATTTTGAGTTGTAGCTCAAATCGCGGGTAGTTTGCACTAGTCCTTTACCAAAGGTACGAGTTCCTACAATTATGGCACGATCTAAGTCTTGCAAAGCTCCCGACACAATTTCCGATGCCGATGCTGAACCTCGGTTTACCAACACTGCCACAGGTAGCTCGGTATCTACAGGTTCTTCGGTGGTGAAATATTCTTGATCCCACTGCTCTATTTTGCTTTTGGTAAACACAACCTTGGTTCCCTTAGGCACAAAGGTGCTCACAGTAGTTACGGCTTCATTTAGCAATCCGCCGGGGTTGTTTCTCAAGTCGAGCATGATAGACTTTGCACCGTCTTTTTCTTTGAGTTCTTTCACTATCTTACGTATTTCGCTACCGCAACCAGCTGTAAAGCTTGTTAAGCGAAGGTATCCTACGTTGTTGTCTAGCATACCATAATAGGGTACTGCATCGATTTGTATTTTCTCGCGCATAATATCGAAGCTGAGTGTTTTTTTCTCGCCATAGCGTTTTACTTTCACTTTCACCACTTCGTTGCTTGCTCCTTTCAAGAGTTCGCTCATAGCGGACACGTCCATACCTTTGGTTGATTTTCCTGCCACTTCCACGAGTACATCGCCAGCGTGTAGTCCGGCTTTATCGGCAGGAAATCCTTGGTAAGGTTCTGAAATAATGACTTCTCCCTTACGCATCCCAATTATGGCACCCACGCCACCATATTCACCTGTAGTCATGAAGTTGAAATCTTCCAACTCATCTTCGGGAATGAATGTGGTGTAAGGGTCTAGGGTTTTCAACATTTCATCTACCCCTTTTCTCATCATTTGGTTTACATTGAAATCATCTACATAGAACACGTTTAGTTCGCGCACTAGCGAATAGAATATGTCTAGGTTTTTGTTGATGGCAAACATTTTATCATCGCGATTAAAGCCAACAAACACAAGCGACAAGCACATGATGATAACTACGCCAATTCCCGCTGGTTTCTTATTTACAAGTTTCATTCCTCGTTCTATTATGATTATAATTTCGTTCTATTGTAGAACAAATATAGTAAAAATAAAGGGTAGCTGCTTCACAACTACCCTTGTATTATATAATAATAAGTATATTCAACCTACATTAGCTCGCCCACCACATCGTTGTTAAGCTCGTAAATATCTTGCTTAAAGGCTCTTTTTCCACGCACGCATTTGTTGAAAGGCACTTGGCAAATATTGCCATCTTTAATACCAATCATGACGCTTTTCTGATCGTCGAGCAAGGCATCAATAGCTCCTACTCCCATGCGAGTGGCCATAATTCTATCCATGGCTGTGGGGTTTCCTCCGCGTTGAATGTGCCCCAAGATAGACACACGCACTTCGAATTTTGGATTTTCCTTTTGCACCCGTTCTGCCACTGCCAAGGCGTTGAGTTGCTTACCGCCACCTTCTGCCACTACTATAATGCCGCTGGTTTCTTTTTTCTTGATACCTCGCTTGATAAATCGGTCTAGCTCATCGTTGGTTTGCACCTCGGGCAATAAAATGGCTTCTGCTCCGCAGGCAATGCCGCTGAATAGTGCCAAGTCGCCAGCTTCATTACCCATAACTTCCACCACAAAGATGCGCCCATGCGAACGGGCTGTATCTTTAATTTTATCGAGGGCTTCAACAGCGGTATTCAATGCGGTGTCGTGCCCAATGGTATAGTCGGTGCCATACATATCGTTATCGATAGTTCCGGGAATACCCACAGTAGGGATGTCGGTTTCTTGCGAAAAGAGCTGAGCCCCCTGGAAAGAGCCATCGCCACCAATTACCACCAAGGCTTCAATGCCTTGTTCTTTGGCGTGTTGGTAGGCTAATTGTCTGCCTTCGGGTGTGCGGAAGTCTTTGCATCTGGCTGTACGCAAGATTGTACCCCCTTGGTGCAAAATTCCACTTACGGTGCGTGTGCTCATGGGCTTGAAGTCGCCTTCCATTAAGCCTTGATATCCACGACGAACACCAACTACTTTAATTCCTTTTCTAATGGCGGTACGCGTTACTGCACGTATCGCTGCATTCATCCCCGGAGCATCCCCTCCTGATGTAAGCACTGCTATTTTATTAAACTTTTTACTCATATAATATAACCTTTTCTCGATACAAAAGTAGTTTAAAACTAGAAATACCATTGGTCATTTAAACTTTTTAATAAAAAAATCTTTCAAAGAAAAACAGAAAGTTATAACACTGAATATCAAAAGAAAAGAACTAAGGAGTGTTGAAATCCTTTCCAAAAAGCAATCGATTGCACAAAAACATTAAGCTAAACTGCTAATTATTATAGTTATATAAGTAAATACATCTGTTTGTCGTTTCGATTGCACTGGGGGAGTTGAAATAGGAAAATTTTCCTTTTCGAGCTGTTGCAGGTAAATTGAAATATGAAATATTATGGCGCAGGGGATATTTTGGGGTCGAGCCTAAAAAATGACATCTTTACTTTGTAAAAAAAGAGACAACAAATGCTCCAAGAATTAAATCAACAACTCCTCTTTTTAACCCACTTTTCCATATTAGAGCCTGAGGATGTCATTTCCATGTGTTCATTTTTGTTTGAAAAAAGTATTCAGACGGTGTGACGAGGTCCATTTTTGTCGCAGAAAGTAGCGGAGGTTACATTTAGCATCTATTTCCCCTTTTTTTGTACTTTATCAGACTTTTTCTTCTTAAAAAAATGCTCCGCTATCTTTTTTTTGGCAATAGAATGACTTGGGCTGAAATTGTGAGACGTATGTCAACGCAGGAGTTAGTCACCACTAAAACAATCAATGCTGTGGGAGAAAGCGTAGGGCTGAGGCAGTGTAGTCGCCCAACAAAACAAGCCAAAAAGATATACTCCACACTGAAATTAAAACACACCCCATTCAAGAAAAAAATCTGTAGGTCGCAACCACCACCCGAATAATCTGCTAAGGCTTACTATGGTTAGGTAAGTAAATATGGGCTCAGACCCCAAAATATCTCCTGCGCCAATATTATTTTCAGATCATGAGTACGAGTATCATTTATATCTATAGCTTTTGGATTAGCAGACACCATAAGGGAAATGCTGATGCCGTTTATGAATTATTCCTCGAAATGAGGAATTTTTGAAGGAGATTAAACTCTAAGGCACAAATAAACTACAAGCTATTGTTTATCTGAAGCTTGGGCTTTCGCCATAGAATTCTTTGAAGCATTTTGTGAAGTATGACGGAGATGAGAATCCGGCTGAGTAGGCTACCTCTGATACCGATGTTGAGCCTTTGAGCAGCATTCGGCGAGCGGCTTTCAGTCGGATGATGCGAATCAGCTCGTTGGGCGAGTAGTCGGTGAGTGATTTTAGCTTGCGATATAGCTGCGATCGACAGTCCGACGTGCTTTGCAATGTTCTCCTCAATGTATTCGGTGAATCTGTCGATAAACATCTGCTCGGACTTCGCTAATGATTCTCGTTTATCATCCTCGATGAGGTTCAGCCCGAAGCTCTCTTTCATCTTTTGGCGACTTTCAATCAGCTTTCGTATTCTGATTCTCAACAGCGATTCGTTGAATGGCTTGGGATATATGCATCCGCTCCGCTCTCGAACCCCTGCGACTTTTGCTCGTCTAGCGAACAGGCAGTAAGCATGATTAGTGGGATGTGGCTTATCGACACATTCATCCTCAGCCATTGTCCGACTTCATAGCCATTTTTGCGGGGCATCATCACATCGCTGATTATCAAATCGGGGGTGTATTTCTGAGCCTTTTCGATTCCATCTTCGCCGTCGTGAGCTTCGAGGATGTTGTAATCTGCCTGCAAAGTCAGCTTAATGAATTGACGCATATCCTCGTTGTCTTCGATGACCATTAACAGAGGTTTCTCTTCGTTCTCGATGCGGTTTGGGAGATATACTTGTTCTTCGGATTTTGATTCAGCTTCAATTCTCGATTCCGAATAGCTGCCGATTTCATAGTTATCAACATGGGCATTATCGGAGTTTAAATCCTGTCTAAACGGAATTTCAACAGTAAACTTTGTGCCTGATTCTCGGGAGCTGTCCACCGATATTTCTCCACGATGGATGTCCAACATCACCGAGACCAAAGCCAAACCAATGCCGGTATCTCCCATTTCGTTGTCCATGACATAGAATCTTCCGAACACATTCTTCTGTTCATCCTCGGGGATATACGAGCCTGTGCTATGAACCGACAATGCCGCAAAGTTGATCCATTCGTCATATATACAGGGTGTTGCACTACAAACGGGTTTGGAGCTAAAATCATGGAAAATGAACCTCTAGTATGCTCTCAAATGCACTTTTTCGCTCTAAAACAGAAGATTTTGTCTATAACAAGGCGGAATGAAGCAAAAATTTAAATCAAATTAACTTCCGTAAAGGTTTACATTGCACTGTGGGTTAAAGCTATTAGTTTTAGCGTGTTTACTTGTGGTTTAAATTGGGCTTTTCATTATATTTGTAGCGCTAATTTTAGAGCAAGCTTTGAGGTCGATATTAGAGGGGTGTAACAATAAAAAAAGAACACTTATGCAGCAGGAATTAGAGAATGAACTTTACGACAAAGCAGAGTTTTTATTGGAATATGCCACTCACCTCATGGGCTGTGGAGTGCACACTTCACGAGTGTGGCGAAACACACGCCGTATAGGAGAAGCCTATGGCTACGAAGTAGAGATTGGGGTGTTTAACCTCAATATAATCCTCACTTTGCGCGACAAAGAACACCATGCACAAATTACGGAAATGGCAGTGGTAAACCATTTACCTATTAATTTCGAACACAATGCACGATTGAGTGCTTTGAGTTGGAATTGCTATGATCACCATTACGACTTTGAAAATTTAAAACGTAGATACTATAAAATTATAAGCACTCCCCGCATGAGTAAGTGGAAAACACTACTTATGGCAAGCGCTGCCAATGCCTCTTTTTGCCAATTGTTTGGGGGCGATGTGGTGTCGGTAGGCATTGTGTTTGTTGCAACTGCAGTGGCATTTTATTTGCGTTCGCTAATGGCGGGGTGGCATTTAAACATTTACTTGCAAGTGCTTGTGGCAGCTTTTGTGTCTTCTATTATTTCATCATCATCTTTATTGTGTGAAAGCACATCGAGCATAGCACTAGCTACAAGCGTGCTGTTTTTAGTGCCGGGTGTTCCGCTCATCAATGGCGTGATTGACACTATCGAGGGGCACGTGCTCACGGGCATCACACGCTTGGTTAATGCCATTTTGGTGATTTTTAGTTTGTCCATAGGTTTAGGTATCACTTTAGTTATTACGAAAGGAGCATTAGTATGTTAATAGGAAATATTTTGCTTGATATGATTTTTTCGGCTATCGCCGGAATGGGCTTTGGAGCTATATCTAATCCTCCTACTCGCTGTTTTAAGTTCATCGCCTTGTTGGCAGCCTTTGGTCATGCCACTCGCTATTGTTTTATGAATTATCTCGACATAAACATATCGGTGGCTTCTTTTGTGGGAGCGTTGGTGGTAGGCTTTGGTAGCTTGCTTTTGGGTAAATATTCTAAAGTGCCCATCACGGTGCTTTGCATACCAGCTTTACTGCCCATGATTCCCGGAAAATTTGCTTATAACATGGTGTTTGCACTTATCATGTTCATGCAACATTTGGATGACGATCAGTTAAAAACCGAATTTATGAATATGTTCTTTTCCAACACCATTATTACGGGCACTACCTTGTTTTTGTTGGCAGCAGGGGTAACTCTTCCCATGTTGCTTTTCCCTAAATTTGCTTTATCCTTCACACGGAAATCGAAATATCATTAGAATTGGGAATGAAGAATTTATAGCGGTGTGCTAATTGCTCGCTCCATGAATGGATTGTAATGCAACAAAAAACACGCACGCTTGTTTTGTTGATAACAATGATGAACAGATAATTTATGTTAGCAATTATATCGCCAGCCAAACTACTGAATTTTGGCACCCCAGCACCTACAACGCAATATTCCGAAGCGCAATTCTTAAAGGAAGCTACGCAAGTGAATGCTCAAATGAAAAGGCTTAAAGCTAAAGATTTAGAGCAGCTGCAAGGCATTTCAGCAGAGTTGGCAATGGAAAACGAAAGCCGAAACTTGCTGTGGCAGCAGCCATTCACACTCGACAATGCAAAACAAGCTTTGTGGGCTTTCAATGGTGCGGTTTATGGCGGAATTCATGCCGAAACATTTCAGCGCGAAGAACAAGCTTTTGCTCAGGCACATTTACGCATTTTGTCGGGTTTATATGGTGTGCTTCGTCCGTTAGATTTAATTCAACCGTACCGACTAGAAATGGGCACAAAATTGGGCGTTTCAGGCAAAAAAGACCTCTACGCGTTCTGGAAAGAAGCAATAACAGCAGAAATAAATCAATTATTAGTGCAAAATGATGGAGTTTTGATTAATTTAGCATCTAACGAATATTTCAAGGTAATTGATAAAAAGAAATTAAAAGGTCGTATTATTACACCGCAATTTAAAAACAATAAAAACGGAGCATATAAAACCATTGTCATTTATGCCAAGCAAGCTCGCGGAATGATGTGCCGATTTTTCATTGAAAACAGGCTGCAAAATCCAGAAGACTTGCAGGCTTTCGACACCGAAGGCTATTATTTCAACAATGAATTGAGCCGTGGCGATGATTGGCTTTTTACACGTGACAAACAACAGTAGATGGAAGTTATATACAATGAACTAGAGGGCGGATATCAGCGAATTGACCGCTATAATGAAGAAGTAACAAACCAAATGAGCGAGCATTATGCTGAAATTATAAAGCTTGCTGGCGAAGACCTTGGGCGTGAAGGGTTAGAAAAAACACCTTTGCGAGTGGCTAAAGCCATGCAGTTTTTGCTACAAGGCTATAAGCAAGACCCTCAGCAAATGTTACGCGATGCGATGTTTAAAGAAGATTATCGCCAAATGGTTATAGTGAAAGACATTGAAATTTATTCGATGTGCGAACACCATATGTTGCCTTTCATTGGGAAAGCTCACGTGGGTTATATTCCTAATGGTTACATTACAGGTTTGAGCAAAATAGCCCGTGTGGTCGATGCCTTTTCTAGAAGAATGCAAGTGCAAGAGCGATTGACTACACAAATTAAAGACTGTATTCAAGATACCTTAAATCCCTTGGGTGTGGCTGTGGTTATTGAAGCCAAGCACCTTTGTATGCAGATGCGTGGTGTGCAAAAACAAGATTCAACCACCACCACATCTGATTTTACAGGAGCTTTTGAGCGAGCTGCCACACGTGAAGAGTTTATCAGATTAATTAAACTATAGATAGCGCACACAACGAAACAGATTATAAATCGGAAAAGCCTAAAGCTTATTACAAAATTATAGACAAATGAAAACAATGAAACAAATGACCGGCTTACTAGCTATGCTTTTATTAGCGGTAAGCATTCAATCGTGTTCAAACAGCCAAAAGAAAAAAGAAGCTGCCGAAGCCCAAGCTGTCATCAAACAAGAGGTTCAGCAGTTTGCTTATCCTTTGCCATCAATGTTTGAATTGACAGAAATGCTAACTGAAATTAATGCGGGATATATCGTTACACTTTCGAATGATCCAGCTAAAGCTAAAACCTATTTTAGCGATCAAGAAAAAGCAATCAACTTGGGTAGCTACGCTTCAGATTTGGCCTATGCCATTACTTATAATAGTCAGGCTGAGGTGGAAGCTTATTTCCAAGCTTGCGAGTTGTTAGCACGCGATTTAGGTTTAGTAGAAGCATTTGATAAAAACTTGCCCGATCAAATTAAATCGAACATTAACAACCGCGAAGAGCTAATTAAAATTGTGACCGATATGTTTGAAAAAGCGTATTCTCACTTGAATGGTCAAGGTAGAACCGACATTTCTTACTTGATACTATCGGGTTCGGTGGTAGAAGGTTTATATTTGGCAACCAACATTTCGGAGAATGCATATCAGAATCCAGAAATTGTGAAAGCAATCATTTCACAAAAGGAATCGCTGGTGAAATTACAAGCCCTAATGGAAAAATCTAAAGATAGCGATAGCTTGAAAGATGTGTATGCACACATTGCAAAAATTAATGCTATTTACGCCCAAACAGAAGGTTCTAAAGCTATGACTAAACGTCAGATTGAAGAGCTTACAAGCTTAGTAAATGTATTAAGAGCTATTTACACCAAATAAAAGGCTGAAAATAACACCTATTAAAAGGTCTTTGCTTATCTTAGCAGAGCCCTTTTTTTATATACGCTTTTTAAGAGATTAAGCCATGCATGAAAATATCATCGAAACACTGCTTCGTTTGTATGCCATCATTACCGATACCTCAAAAATGAATGATGACGATATTTCAGAACAAGTGGAGAAATATCTTCGAACATCTTTCAATCATGAGTTTGTGCAGAAATATCAGCATATGTATGATAGCTATGTGAGGTATTATCATGAAGTACATCGCGAAATCGTATATACCGATGAAGGAGAAGGGGCTCTATTTGCCAACCAGAAACACATTAGCAACATTTGCAAGGGAATTAGCACGCACAACGATATGCAAGTGCGATTCACCATTATAAACCAATTGCTGAATTTCATTAGCAGCGGATACGGTGTTTATCGTTTGGGTTTGCAAATTACACAAACTGTAGCCAATCAGTTGAATATTAACCCCGATGATTACCGTAATTTATTCCATTTTGCGGTGGGCGATATGGGCGATGTGGACAAAAACGATTGGCTACTCATTGCCGATGGACGCCACAAAACAATCTATCCGGGCATTAAACACCTTTATCGGGAACGGCAAACCGTAGAAATCAGATTCATTCACATTCCGAGCATCAATATGCTATATTTCCGATATAGCGGACCTCGAAATCTTTACCTTAATGGGCATCGTTTGAATCAGAACTTGCTCTATCCGTTTCCCCAAGGAGGCGTTCTGAAAACATCGCGAATGCTGCCCATGTATTATAGCTCGGTCATGAGCACCTTCATTAAGCTAGAAAATCAAGCCATCATTGCATTCAATGTAGATAAGGTGGAGTACGATTTCAATAGGAAAACGAAGGGGTTGCATGAGTTGAGCTTTCAAGAGCAATCGGGAGAATTAGTAGGTATTATTGGAGGGAGTGGAGTGGGGAAAACCACTTTGCTTAATGTGCTTTGTGGTAAGTTGAAGCCAAACAAGGGAAAGGTTACCATCAATGGCTATGATGTGCATGATAAAGCCAATGAAGAAAAGCTGAGTGGGGTAATTGGTTATGTGCCTCAAGATGATTTACTCATTGAGGAACTTACGGTGTATGATAACCTAAAATATAATGCACAATTCTGTTTCGGGAAGATGAAGCCTGAGCAGATTGAAGAGAAAATAGAGCAAACACTTCGCGATTTCAACCTTATGGAAGCGCGCGATTTAGTGGTGGGAAACCCTCTACGGAAAATACTGAGTGGTGGGCAACGCAAGCGTTTGAACATAGCATTAGAGCTCATGCGGGAACCCTCGCTGCTTTTTGTAGATGAACCTACATCGGGATTAAGTTCTGCCGACTCTGAAAAGGTGATGTACTTGTTCAAAAAACAATGTTTAAAAGGACGTTTGGTGTTTGCCAATATTCATCAACCATCATCTGACATTTACAAGCTTTTCGACCGCGTTATCGTAATGGATGCAGGTGGTCGAATTGTGTTCTTTGGCAACCCTCGGGAGTTGATTACTTATTTCAAAAATGAGGCTAACTATGTGAATCCTGATGAAAGTGAATGCCTCACTTGTGGTAATGTAAAAACCGAGCAGCCATTGCAAATCTTGGAAGCACGCATGGTTGACCCTATGGGGAAAACCATTCGTAAGCGTAAGGTATCTGCCGAAGAGTGGTATGCAAAATATAAAGCAAAAGTTGAACCTCGTGTGCTCGAATTCATACGCTCAAATCCGGTGGAAAAAGAAGAAATTCCACCCACGCCTTTTAGCAGACCACAATGGATGTCGCAATTTCGATTGTTCTTTAAACGAGATTTTGCATCGAAGCGTTCAAACAAACAATACTTGGCGATTGCTCTGCTAGAGGCTCCGATTTTGGCACTTATTTTAGGCTTCTTCACGCGCTATGGCGAAGTGGGGAATTACCTGTTTAGCAAAAATAACAACATCCCACCATTCATTTTTATGAGTGTAATTGTAGCTCTGTTTGTGGGGCTGTCGTTGAGTGCTGAGGAAATATTTAAAGATCGAAAAATTAGGCAGCGAGAGGAGTTCTTGAACTTGAGTAAGGGAGCTTATCTTTCGGCCAAAATTATGATGTTGTTTGCCATATCGGCTTTTCAAATGATTTGTTTTGCGGTGATAGGAAATCTTATGCTCGATATACAGGGGTTGACTTTTGGCTCGTGGATGGTGCTTTTCTCAACGGCTTGCTTGGCAAACTTGCTTGGACTCAATCTTTCATCGGGACTTGATTCGGCTGTGGCAATATACATTTTGGTGCCGCTAATGCTAGTTCCTCAACTGCTGCTTAGCGGTGCTATTGTTGATTTCAACAAGATGCATCCTGCCATCAGTTCGCCCAAGCACACGCCTGTTATTGGCGATATGATGGCTGCTCGCTGGTCGTATGAAGCCATGGCTGTGCATTTTTATACCGACAACGATTATGAGCAGCATTTCTTTGATGATGAAATTGAAAAAAATAAATGGAGTTTTGCCACGTTCTATTATATTCCAGAAGTGAGACGCACGGTGGCTGCTTACCAAAAAATACATGATTTGAGTGCTAGTCCACAAGGGCAATTGCTTAAACCCATATTGGTAAATTCATTGTTAGATTTGCACAAAGAAGCCCCGCTACCTGAAGCTTTGCAAAAGCAAGTACTGCATCTGAAACAGGGTAGTGTGCACACGTTGTCCATAGATGAGGTAATAGCATACTTAGACTCAACACAAGAGCTGTTTAAACAGAAATTTAAGCAAACGAATGAGAGATTGAAAAACTCTTATGATGAGCTGTTAAATGAATTTGAAGGCGATAAAATTGCGCTAGAGGCTTATAAAAGCAACTATGTAAATGAAAAATTGGCAATCTTTGTTCGCGACCAGTATTCAGGTAAGAAAACACAGATATTAGATAATCGCATCTGCCAGGTTGATGAGCCGATATTGCGTTTGCCTACAGATCGGAATGGGAGAGCGCATTTTTATGCTCCATATAAGTTGGTAGGTTCATTAAAAATACCAACGGTATGGTTTAATATCATCATACTTTGGATGCTGACAGCCCTCCTTTCGGTTTTGTTGTATTTCGATGTATTGCGCAAACTAATAAATTATGTGCAGAACTGGAAGAAAGGACGAGAAGAGCATCGACGAGTAAATATGCTCAATAATTCTAGAACAGCTTCTCACCACTCATCGGAAGATGCAGCTAAAGATTACCATTCGCTAGACTAAAGCATTAAAGTTCAACACACTTGTGTCGATAATATAAAGTAGAAATATTTCTCCTCCCTTCTCCGTTTTGTTGTCCATTAAACTGAGTTCTGCTTTTGAGGAGGTATTGTCGGGTTAAGGAAGGGGCTGAGTTTACCAAAGACCAAAATTCATGAATTTGAGCGTTTGGGATATTACTCAAAGACCAAAAATTAGGTAGTTGGTCGAAGGGATACACGCCAGAAACAGAATATATAAAACAAATGAGGGCACTCCGTGATGGGGTGCCCTCATTGTATATTAAGTTGTAAGCTTATTTAGCATGGTACGCTTTTAAACCATCTTCCAAGAACTGTACAAAGTTGTCGGGGTTGAGGTCGTAAGCTTTAGGTAGGCTTAGTTTTTCGCCTTCGTTGTTAAGCAATACGTAATAAGGCTGTGCATTAGTGCCATATTCCACAATTTGGAAATCGGCATTTTTCTTGCCTAAGGTTTTTTTCACCTTGCCGTCACGCTCAGAAGTAATCCATTCGCTTTCTGGCAATTTTGTCTTATCATCAACATATAGTGCAATAACCACGTAGTCATTTTTTAGAATTTGAAGCACACGAGGATCACTCCATACTGCTGCTTCCATTTCTCTACAGTTCACACAACCGTGTCCTGTAAAATCGATGAATACAGGCTTACCTTTTTCTTTGGCGTAAGCCATTCCTTGCTCATAGTCAAAGAATCCATCTAAACCTAGAGGAAGGTGAAGGAAATCAGCATATTTTACATGAGTTTCGGTGAAGTCATTGTTAGCAGACAATCCACCCGAAAGCTTAATTTCATCTCTCACCACTTCACGCAAATTAAAATCTTGAGTTGACATTGGAGGCATATAACCAGAGATAGCTTTTAGAGGTGCGCCGAACATTCCGGGAATCATATACACTACAAAGCTGAAACTAGCAATTGAAAGTATCAATCGAGGAACAGAAATGTGTTTAACATCGCTGTCGTGCGAAAATTTCAGTTTGCCCAATAAGTAGAAACCAAGCAAAGTGAAGATAACAATCCACAAAGCTAGATACACTTCACGGTCTAAAATTCCCCAGTGGTAAGTTTGGTCGGCAATGCTTAAGAACTTCAAACCTAATGCCAATTCTAAGAAACCAAGTACTACTTTCACCGAGTTCAACCAACCGCCCGATTTAGGCAAATTGCTCAACCACGATGGGAAGAATGCAAATAGGGTGAATGGCAAAGCGAAGGCTAAAGAGAATCCGAGCATACCGATGATTGGTTTCAATATTGCACCACCAGCTGATTGCACCAAGATAGCGCCAACAATAGGTCCTGTGCATGAGAATGAAACAAGCACTAAAGTCAATGCCATGAAGAATGCACCCATATATCCACCTTTGTCCACTCCTTTGTCGCTTTTGTTCACCAATGAGCTAGGCAAAGTAATTTCGAACATTCCAAAAAATGAGAATGCAAAAAGCATGAAAACCACAAAGAAAATAAGGTTGGGAATCCAGTGTGTGCTTAGCCAGTTGGCAATGTCAGGACCAAAAACGATAGCTACAATAGTTCCGATAATGGTGTAAATTGCTACAATAGACAAACCATAGAAGATCGCGTGCATACGGCTTTCCGCTTTGCTCTTCCCACTGTGCATGAAGAATGACACCGTCATCGGAATCATAGGGAACACACAAGGAGTAAGAATGGCAGCTAAACCCGCAAGGAATGACACTAAGAAGAACACCCACAATGAAGAATCTTTTTCTTGAACGGGTTCTGTGCTTACATTGTTAGTTGCTTTGGTAGCCACAGCATCATTCGATTGCACTACTTCAGGAGTAGACTCGGCTGCTGTTTCTTCGGGAAGAGCAGGAGTGTTAACGGCTTTTGTAGGTGCTGGATCTACTTTAGTAGCGGTAACACTTGTTTGTGCAGGCGTTGCTTTAGCTTCGGTTTGGAGTGCAGTTTTCTTATGGCTCACTTTGAAACTGAAATCTATATCGGTAGGGGGAAGACAGCTTTCATCGTCGCAGCTCATGAATGTAACGTAGCCATCAATGCTTTTAATGTTTGAATCTTTAATTTTCACGCGTTGAGAGAAAGTTACTTCTTTCTCGAAATAGCGCAACTGCATATCGAAAGTGCTGTCATGAATATCAATTGGTTTTGGCGACGTGGTCATCTCGCCAATTTTTTCGAAACTACTTTCGTTTTCAAAGATAAACTCCGTTGAAATAGGTCCTCCTTCTGGAAGGTTACGGTCGTATAGATGCCAATGGTCGTCGATTGTAGCTTTAAAATTTAAAACTACTTCATCGCCTTTTTCAACAGCATTGAATGACCATTTTACGGGTTCTAAAACTTGGGCAAATGAACCGAGTTGTGCCAATAAGAACGCAAATAAAACTATAAATCTTCTCATGAACTTTAATTTTTATTGTAAATAGGTTCACAAAGATAATAAACCCCGACAAAAAGTGCTAGTTCTTAGCCCACATTGCAACCCAATCTCCATAACTTCCTAAGTACCAACACTCACATTTTTTTGATTTTCACATCTGTGCACTACAAATTTTTGGTGTTCATCTTATGCCTTACCTCCTCTCGTATTCCTTGACTCTTCAACTTGTAGCGTATGGTGTTGACAAACCAATACGATATCAACCCCAAATGTAAGTGCACCTGTGTTGCTTGGTCTGACTTGTGGTAGATTGGATGCAAATCCGGTCCTTAGGCAGCGAAAAGAACTCTCCACTTCTCGAATATAAACACAAGCAGCCACCCTTTCATTTAAATCTAAACTATTTTCGTATTTTTGCACCTTTATTAGATAAACCTAGTGTCTTTCAGCTCTCTCCGTAGTGGAAGCAGGAAGGGACTGCAACTTTAAATACATGGAAATCCCAAGCAAGTATGATGCGCAAAGCATCGAAAACAAATGGTATAAATATTGGTTGGAACAAAAGTTCTTCTATTCTGAACCCGATGAACGTGAGGCTTATACGGTGGTGATTCCTCCACCAAACGTAACGGGAGTGTTGCACATGGGGCATATGCTCAATAACACCATTCAAGATATCTTGGTACGTCGTGCTCGTCTTTTAGGGAAAAATGCTTGCTGGGTACCCGGTACCGACCACGCCTCTATTGCTACCGAAGCTAAGGTAACCAATCGTTTGGCACAAAAAGGAATTTCTAAATTCGACCTATCGCGCGATGAATTCTTAAAACACGCTTGGGAATGGACCGACGAGCATGGCGGTATCATTTTGGAACAGTTGAAGAAACTCGGTGCAAGCTGCGACTGGGATCGCACCTGCTTCACCCTCGATGAAACCCGAAGCAAAGCTGTGATTGACACTTTCGTACAACTCTACGAAAAAGGATTAATCTATCGTGGTGTGCGCATGGTGAACTGGGACTCTGATGCCCTCACCGCCGTGTCGGACGAAGAAGTGATTCACAAAGAAGTGCAATCGAAACTATATTACCTGAAATATCAGATTGTAGGCAGCACCGACCATGTAATCATCGCCACCACACGTCCGGAAACTATCTTGGGAGATACTGCCGTGTGTGTCAACCCCAACGATGAACGCTTCGCCCACCTGAAAGGCAAGAAAGTGATTGTGCCTTTGATTGGTCGTAAAATCCCAATCATCGAAGATGAATATGTGGATATGGAGTTCGGAACAGGTTGCTTGAAAATCACGCCTGCGCATGACATCAACGACTATGAAATCGGTATGCGCCACAATCTCGAAAGCATTAACATTCTGAATGACAACGGCACGCTTAGCGAAGCTGCCAGTATGTTTGTGGGCAAAGATCGCTTTGCGGTGCGCGAGGAAATAATTCCAATGCTTGAAGCAGAAGGCAATCTCCACAAAGTGGAAGACTATGTAAATAAAGTGGGTACTTCAGAGCGCACAGGCTGTGTGATTGAACCGAAACTTTCGGCGCAATGGTTCTTGAAAATGACAGACATGGCGCAAATAGCTCTCGATGCGGTGATGAACGATGAAGTGCAATTCCACCCTGCGAAATTCAAAAATGTCTATCGCCACTGGATGGAGAACGTGAAAGACTGGTGTATCTCTCGTCAGCTTTATTGGGGGCACCGCATACCGGTTTATTACTTGCCTAGCGGCGAATTTGTAGTGGCGAAATCAGCCGAAGAAGCCTTAACAAAAGCGCAAGCTCTTAATGCAGGCATCACTGCCGACCATCTTCGTCAAGATGAAGATGTTCTTGACACATGGGCATCGTCGTGGCTGTGGCCAATCTCGGTGTTTGATGGCTTCGACAGCGACAAAGAAATCGACTATTATTACCCTACATCAGACTTGGTGACAGGACACGATATTATTTTCTTCTGGGTGGCTCGCATGATTATGGCGGGCTATGAGTTTAAAGGCAAAAAACCATTCTCGAATGTCTATTTCACTGGGATGGTGCGCGATAAACAAGGAAGAAAAATGAGTAAGCAGTTGGGCAACTCGCCCGACCCATTAGATTTGATTTCCAAGTACGGTGCCGATGGCGTGCGCGTAGGTATGTTGCTCTGCTCGCCTGCAGGTGGTGATTTGCTGTTCGATGAAAGCCTGCCTCAGCAAGGAGCGGGCTTCGTTACGAAGCTTTGGAACTCTTTCCGCCTTGTGCAAGGATGGGAAGTGAGCGATGCCATTGCGCAGCCCGAACACTCACGAGTGGCACTCGACTGGTTCCGCCAAAAGTTCAGCGCCGTGCTCGAACAAAGCAACGACCACTTCAGCAAGTTCCGTATTTCGGAAGCTCTCATGCTTGCCTACAACACCGTGCGCGATGAGTTCTCGGGTTGGTTGCTCGAGTTGGTAAAACCGGCTTATCAACAGCCTATCGACAAGCAAACTTACGATGAACTTATTGATATTTTCGACGAAGTATTGCGCTTCTTGCATCCGTTCATGCCGTTCATTTCAGAAGAAATCTGGCAATTGTTGAAAGAGCGCAAAGCGGGCGAGAGCATCATGGTGAGCCAAATGCCTGAAGCAAAACCTTACGATGAAGCATTCTTGAACGTTTTTGAAGATACCAAAGAAATCATTTCGGGCGTGCGTAATATTCGTACTAAAAACAACATTGCAAACAAAGATACGCTAGAACTTGCCGTCATGGTGGGCGACAAAGGATATGATGCGAACTTAAACTCGGTAGTAGTGAAAATGGCAAACCTTTCAAGCTACACCGAGGTGAGCGAAGAAGTTTCGGGTGCATCGTCATTCTTGGTGAAATCATCTACTTTCTTTGTGCCTATGGGCGACATGGTAGATATGGAAGCCGAACTTGCCAAGCTAGAAGAAGAGCTAAAATACACACAAGGATTCTTGAAATCGGTGATGAGCAAGCTCAGCAATGAAAAATTTGTGAGTGGAGCCCCTGAAGTTGTGGTAGCAAAAGAACGTGCTAAGCAAGCCGATGCTGAGGCTAAAATTAAAGTCTTGGAAGAACAAATTGCCAAGATGAAATAATTAGCTTATTGAACAAACAAGAACCAGCCGCAAACTTTCGTTTGCGGCTGGTTCTTGTTTTACCCTTTTTCTTTGACTTTCAGGTGGCTGATAGTCATTCTAATTTCGCCATAGGAATAATTACTTCCTAATGCCTCTTTTACAGCAGAGAGCTGCGCGCCCAAATTCCCTTGCAACGCTTTCTTAATGGTTTCTACCTTGTCGGCAGAAACGAAGGTACTAATATCAATATCTCCAGTTTCAATATATTTAGATAAGTGCCCCTCAATAGTTGTTTTAATCAGTGTGCGTTCTTGGGCAATTTGTGCAATTGTTTTCCCTTGTTTAAATAGCTCATAAGATATTTCATGCGTGGGGATTTTCTTCGCCTTTGTTTCCTTCTTTTTTCTTTCGCGAATGATTGGAGCAGAAGTAACTCGGTTAAATTTTGGCTTTTTCACATCGCCTTTCTCTAGGCTGTTTCCTTCCTGCGTAACTTTCAGCAAAGACTGCGCCTTATAAATGAGCTGCAACTGATTGGTGAATGCACTTGCCAAATCTTCCAATTCCGAACGATAAGCCTTCACACCTTTAGTTTGCTGAATATTTTCCATATGATCAAGCACTTTCTGATATTGCCCCTTGATTAAGGGTTCAAAATAACCAATAGACTTTTCTATGCGTTCATGAAGCACGGCAAGATAACCGTCGGTCTTTTCGTAAATAATTTTGTGTATCTGATTACGAAAAGTATCGGCTACTTTTTTCAAATCTTGGGTATCATCAAAGAGTTTATATGCCCAATTTTTATGCTGCTGTTTCTCCGATCTATTCTCGGTTTTATTGTAGCTTTCAGCATGAGAACGAAGCTCAAAAAGCAATCGAGAAAAATCGTAGGCATCTAAGCAGAAGTTTTGCAAATAGGCATCGGATGCAGCACGTAAAATTGGCGGCAGTTCATTTGTTGTTTTTTTTCGTTTGCTGAAATCTTTCAGTGTTTCACTGATAGGGATGCCTTGGTCGGGAATTTTCGAGGTGAGAATTAATCCGCTAATATCTCGCAAGCGCGAAAGTGCTACATAAATCTGACCAGGAGCAAAGGCGCGATTCACATCAATAATTGCCTTATCGAACGTTAACCCCTGACTTTTATGCACCGTGATGGCCCATGCTAGTTTCAACGGATACTGCTTGAATGTACCCGCTACCGATTCTTCAATCTCGTTACTTCCTTTATTAAGCACATATTTTTTGTTTTCCCACGTGTAAAGTTCCACCACAGCCGATGCAGAACCATCGTTAAATGCTACCGTAATTCCGCTATCGTTGAAAGATTCCACAAAGCCAATTTTGCCATTGAAATAAAGCTGCTCGCCCGAATAGTCATTTTTAATGAACATGACCTGCGCCCCTACTTTCAGCACAAGTTCGGCTTCGGCAGGATAATTATATTCGTTGAATTCGCCTGTTACTTCGGATTTAAATCGCTTCTCATGACCTGAAAGCATGGCCAATGTAGAGGCATTTTTATCGTCGGCAATACGGTTGTGTGTAGTTAGCATAATTACACCATCGTCGGTTTTCTGCTGATAATCGGGCTGATAAAAGCCATTGAGCACATCAATATCGGCAGCCGTAATGGTATTTTCTCGTAAGTTGTTCAGTAAGTTTATAAATCGAGCATCGGTTTGGCGATAGATTTTCTCTAGCTCAACATAAAGCATGGGAGTTTGCTGCAACACCTGCGAAGCAAAGAAATAAGGGCTATTATAATATTTCGAAAGATACAGCCACTCCTCATCCTTCACCACAGGGGGAAGCTGAAGTAAATCGCCAATGAAAAGCACTTGAACTCCACCAAAAGGATAACGATTTTCTCGTCGCACACTGCGCAATACCAAATCGATAGTATCGAGCAAATCGGCACGAAGCATACTCACTTCATCAATAACCAATAACTCCATTTGCTGCAAAATTTGGCGCTTCTTTTTGTGCATATGAAATCCTTTAAACAAGGTGCTTGGGGTGTTGAAAGCTACAGTGCTATGTTCGAGCACATCGAGCCCATTGTTGTCGGGCAAGAATGAACCAAAAGGAAGTTGAAAAAGCGAATGAAGTGTAACCCCTCCTGCATTAATAGCTGCAATGCCTGTGGGCGCAGCAATTACCATTTTTTTATGCGTGTTGAGCGCTAAATTTCGTAGAAATGTAGTTTTCCCAGTCCCCGCCTTCCCCGTGAGGAAAATATGCTGATTGGTCGTATTTATAAAGCGAGATAAAAGATCTGTTAATTCTTCGCTGTTGTAGTTCATGGTTGAAAAGCTGCTATTATCATACAATAATAATAAATTTTTAGTGGCTTTAGCGATTTTCTTTTTGGCTTTTTCTTCAAGATAGAGGGGGAGAGCTTCGTATTCTATTTGAAAGTACTACATTTACAGCATCATTTATTAAAATAACAACACAAAATGACCTTAATAAAATCAATATCAGGAATTCGAGGAACTATTGGCGGAAAGTCTGGCGATGGACTTTCTCCTGTTGATGTGGTGAAGTTCACAGCATCATATGCTAAATGGCTGATTGCAGCATCAGCACAAACAGCACCCAAAGTGGTGGTGGGTAGAGATGCCCGAATTAGTGGTCCGATGGTAGAACAATTAGTTTGCGCCACGCTCATGGGCATGGGAGCCAACGTTATTAATATTGGCTTGGCGACCACTCCAACTACAGAAATTGCTGTAACTACCGAGGAGGCCGATGGCGGAATTATTCTTACCGCAAGCCATAATCCTAAGCAATGGAATGCCTTGAAGCTATTGAATGGCAAAGGTGAATTCTTAAATGCCGAAGAGGGAGCTTTAATTTTGAAGTATGCCGAGGAAGAAAGTTTCGAGTTTGCCGAAGTAGATTTCATTGGTAAGATGAAAAAGAAAGACTACACCGATGAACACGTAAGCCAAGTGCTCGATTTAGATTTGGTAGATGCTAAAGCTGTTCGTGCTGCGGGCTTTACCGTGGCTTTCGATGCCGTAAATTCGGTGGGCGGTGTGGCCATTCCTGTGCTGCTAGAAGCTTTGGGCGTAAAAAACATTGTGCCAATTAATGAAGAGCCTACTGGAGAGTTTGCTCATATTCCAGAACCACTGCCCGAAAACTTGGTAGAAACTTGCCAAATTGTGAAAGAACAGCAAGTAGATGTGTGTTTCGTGGTTGACCCCGATGTTGATCGTTTGTCAATCATCAGCGAAGACGGTTCTATGTTTAATGAAGAATATACCTTGGTGGCAGTGGCCGATTATGTGTTGAGCCACACACTGGGTAACACGGTTTCTAATATGTCATCATCGCGAGCTTTGCGCGTCATTACCGAGAAACATGGCGGAAGTCATACGGCATCGGCTGTGGGCGAGGTGAACGTGGTGAATGAAATGAAAGCCACCAATGCAGTTATCGGTGGAGAAGGAAACGGAGGGGTTATTTATCCAGCAAGCCACTACGGTCGCGATGCTTTGGTAGGTATTGCCTTGTTCTTAACACAGTTGGCAAAATTGGGCATGAAGTGTTCAGAGTTGCGCAAAACATATCCTGATTACTTCATTTCGAAGAATAAAATTGAATTAACTCCCGATATCAATGTAGATGCTATTTTGGTGCAGATGGAAAAGAAATATGCACATGAGCGAGTAACTACTATCGATGGTGTGAAAATTGATTTCGCCAATGAGTGGGTTCACCTTCGCAAATCGAATACCGAACCAATCATTCGTATTTATGCCGAATCGACTAGCTTAGAAAGTGCTAATGCTTTGGCAAAGCGAATTATGACAGAGATAAAAGAATTGTAAGATATTAGCTCCCTCCGATTTCTCTTTAGCGGGAGTTAGAGGGAGCTTCTTTTATTAAATTACCGTAACTCTTCCGGCTTAAAAATTTCCGAGCTCATTAATTCACACTATATTTGCCCTAATGAAACGGTTCATTCTATATGTTTTTACACTGGTAGCAGTGTTTACAATTCTTACACCTCGTGTTTCAGCGCAAGAAAGCAGCACCGATGCAGACACGATTTCTATTATTCAGCGCACACAAGTGATGCAAGAGCCCATTGTGGCTCAAATGCTTGACACCTATATCCAAGATTGCAAAACCAAAGAATCGGCATCGGTATTTGGCTACCGAGTGCAGATTTTATCGCTCACAGGAACATCGGCTCGCGATGAAGCCTTGAAAATGCGCAATCAATTCATGGTCGACTATTCAGATTTCCCAATCTACATGGAATATAAAAGTCCGAGTTTTAGGCTCATGGTAGGAGACTGTAGAACCAAAAGTGAGGCCCTTTTTATTAAAAATAAAATTAAAAATACTTATCCGAATGCTTTTGTAGTGTACGATAAGATTCAATATCCCCAATTAATTACTGAAGACATTCCTGAATAATGAGTGAATTAATTAAGCATGAGTGTGGTATCGCAATGATTCGATTGCGCAAGCCGTTAAGCTATTATCAAAAAAAATATGGAACGTGGCAATATGGCATGAACAAGCTGTATCTGCTCATGGAAAAACAACATAACCGTGGGCAAGATGGTGCCGGAGCGGTGAGTGTGAAGCTAAACATGAAGCCCGGGCAAGAATATATGCACCGCTATCGTTCGGTACAATCGAGCCCAATTCAAGATGTGTTTTCAAAAATTACTCGACCTATTAAGCGAGCTATTAAAGACCGCAAGGATGTTAACAACCTAGAATGGGCATATGAAAACTTGCCTTTTGCTGGAGAATTGTATTTAGGGCACTTGCGCTATGGTACTTTTGGAAACAATAGCATTGAGTATTGTCACCCTATTGTTCGTCAGAATAACTGGAAGTCGCGCACGTTGGCATTGGCTGGCAACTTCAACCTTACGAATGTTGACGAGCTGTTTGCTAAATTAATAGAACTTGGGCAAGACCCCACCAATTACACCGACACGGTTACTGCTTTGGAAAAAGTGGGGCATTTCCTCGATGAGGAAAACGAACACCGATTCCGTCATTTTAAAAATGAAGGCTATACCAATCAAGAGATTTCACCTTTAATTCAGGCAAATCTCGATATTAAAAATATTCTAGAGCGTGCAAGTAAAGATTGGGATGGTGGTTATGCTATGGCAGGTGTCTTAGGACATGGCGATGCATTCGTGACTCGTGACCCATGGGGAATTCGTCCTGCAAACTACTACATCGATGATGAAGTGGTGGTGGTGGCTTCTGAGCGTGCTGTTATTCAAACAGTGATGGATGTGGAAGCCGAAGATGTTCACCAAATTAAGCCGGGAGAAGCACTAATCGTTCGTAAAGATGGTAGTGTGTCATTTAACATGGTACGTGTGCCACAAGAGCGCCGATCATGTTCGTTTGAGCGCATTTATTTCTCGCGAGGTGGCGATAAAGATATTTACCAAGAGCGTAAAAACTTAGGTAAACTGCTAGCTCCAACTATCATGGATAAAATTAATTGCGACATTAAAAATACGGTATTCTCTTTCATTCCAAACACCTCGGAAACTGCTTTCTATGGCATGGTAGCAGGCGTTGGCGATCAGCTGGTATCGTGGAAGAAAAATCAATTGAGAGCAAAGAATGGTCATCTTACCGATGCCGATATTGAAGAGATTATTTCGATTCAGCCTCGCATAGAAAAATTGGCAATTAAAGATGCGAAACTCCGAACCTTTATTGCTGATGATGCGAGTAGAGATGATCTTGTGGCACACGTTTATGATGTGACTTATGGCGTGATTCAAAAAGATAAAGATACCTTGGTTATCATCGACGATTCGATTGTGCGAGGTACAACCTTGAAGAATAGCATTCTGCGCATACTCGATCGTTTAGACCCTAAGCGTATAATTGTGGTTTCTTCGGCTCCGCAAATTCGCTATCCCGACTGCTACGGCATCGACATGGCAGAGTTGAACCGATTTGCAGCATTTGATGCAGCTATTACCTTGCTCAAGGAAAGCAATCAAGCGCATATCATCGATGAGGTTTACCAAAGATGTAAGGCACAAGAAAACCTACCGAAAGAAGATGTGGTGAACTATGTGAAGGATATTTATCGCCCATTCTCAGCCGAACAAATATCGGATAAGATTGCCGAACAATTAAAACCCGAAGGATGTAAAGCACAGGTTGATATTGTGTATCAAACCATCGAGAATCTACACATTGCTTGTCCGAACGACACGGGCGATTGGTATTTCACTGGAAACTATCCTACTCCCGGAGGAAACAAAGTGGTGAACAAATCATACATTAACTTCTACGAAGGAAACAGCGGTAGAGCTTATTAAGAAATAAACAGCGGTGCAAGGTTAACTTGCTCGTCTAATCCTAAACGGGTGCTTCATGAAGAAGCATCCGTTTTTTTTCAAGATGTTGACTGGGATATCTATTATTGTATAGTTACCAAATATTTTATATTCAAACAATATCACTATGAACATTGCTAACCGTAATAATTCATTATACGGGTCGGACTTTCAGCTCTTATGCCATGCGGAACCATAATCCTAGGCATGAATACCTAGGCTATTACGGGATTGCCTTTCAGGCAAAACAATTACGAATTATGAAAATGGAGGGGCACAAAAAATCCCCACAATCCTTAGACTGTGAGGACAGGGAAATATAATAGCGCAAACCGCCGATCCGTCTTCTATTGCTAGTTTCGGCACATTGGTTTGCAGAAACCAGCCCCTTTGTGGGGGAACTGGTGTGTTTTTATCGAATTTCCGAACCGTTTTTCACGGCTTGTTCTGGCGATACGAAGCGTAGTGTGCCATCGGCGTCTTCTGCCATTAGAATCATGCCTTGCGACACAATACCTTTCATTTCGCGAGGGGCAAGATTTACGAGCACCGACACTTGTTTGCCGATAATTTCCTCGGCTTTATAATGCTCGGCAATACCTGAAACCACGGTGCGTTTGTCAATGCCTGTGTCAAGCAGAATCTCCATTAGCTTTTTGGTTTTCTTTACAGGCTTAGCCTCTAAGATTGTTGCTGTGCGGATGTCCATTTTCATGAAGTCATCGAAGGTGCATTCTTCTTTTACTGGTGCTGCTACGGCAACTGCCATTTCGTTGGCTTTTTTCGTGTCTAGCAATTTTTGCACTTGCTTCTCGATGGTTTCATCTTCTATTTTTTCAAACAAAAGTTCTGGTTTGTTGGTTTGATGTCCTGCTGCAAGCAAGTTGGTTCTACCTAGTTCGTTCCAATCGAGTTTCTCCATGTTTAAGAAACCACGCAGTTTGGTCATGCTGAAAGGTAAGAACGGTTCGAGCATGATAGTAAGGTTGGCCGTAATTTGCAGGCAGATGTTCATTACCGTTTCTACGCGTGTAGCATCGGTTTTCACCACTTTCCAAGGTTCTTCATCGGCTAGATATTTATTACCTAAGCGAGCCAAATCCATGGCATATTTCAAAGCTTCGCGGAATCGGTATTGGCTGATGCTCTTATCTACTTCGGCTTTTAGTTTGGCAATTTCAGCTAAAGTGGCTTTGTCCACCTCGTTGCATTCGCCTAAGGCAGGCACTACGCCGTTGTAGTATTTTTGGGTGAGCACTAACGCACGATTCACAAAGTTACCTAGCACGGCTACTAACTCGTTGTTGTTGCGTGCTTGATAGTCTTTCCAAGTGAAGTCGTTGTCTTTTGTTTCGGGTGCATTGGCGGTAAGCACGTATTTTAGTACGTCTTCTTTACCGGGGAAATCTTCTAGGTATTCGTGCAACCACACCGCCCAGTTGCGAGAGGTTGAAATTTTGTCGCCTTCCAAATTGAGGAACTCATTAGATGGCACATTTTCGGGTAGTATGTATGAGCCTTCGGCTTTCAACATGGCAGGGAAAATAATGCAGTGGAACACGATGTTGTCTTTCCCGATGAAGTGCACCATTTTGGTTTCTTCATCTTTCCAATATTTTGCCCAATCGGCTGTGAGTTCTTTTGTTGCTGAAATGTATCCGATGGGTGCATCGAACCACACATAGAGCACTTTGCCTTCAGCACCTTCTACTGGCACAGGCACACCCCAATCGAGGTCGCGGGTTACGGCGCGAGGCATTAGTCCGCTGTCGATCCAGCTTTTACACTGACCATACACGTTTGACTTCCATTCTTTGTGTCCTTCCAAAACCCACTCTTTCAACCAAGGTTCATATTGGTCGAGGGGCAGATACCAGTGTTTGGTTTCTTTTAAAATGGGGGTATTGCCCGAAATCATCGACTTGGGTGCAATTAATTCAGTAGGACTTAACGATGTTCCGCAGCTTTCGCATTGGTCGCCATAGGCTTTTTCGAATTGACATTTTGGGCAAGTACCCATGATATATCTATCCGCCAAGAATTGTTTGTTTTCTTCGTCGTAGTATTGCTCTGAAGTTTTTTCTACAAAAGCGCCTTTATCGTAAAGGGTTTTGAAGAATTCTGAGGCTGTTTCTTTGTGAATGTCGGCACTCGTGCGCGAATACACATCGAACGAGATGCCGAAACGCTCGAAAGCATCTTTAATGATACCGTGGTATTTATCTACCACATCTTGGGGCGTGATTCCCTCATTCTTTGCTTTCAGTGTAATAGGCACACCGTGCTCATCGGAGCCACCAATGAATGCCACTTCTTCGCCTTTAAGACGAAGGTAGCGTGCGTAAATATCGGCAGGCACATAAACACCAGCAAGGTGACCGATGTGTACCGGACCATTAGCATAAGGGAGAGCCGAGGTAATCAGCGTTCGTTTAAATTCTTTAGTCATTTATATGTTTTTGAGTGCAAAGTGCGAAGTTGCAGCGCGCAAACCTACAGTGTGTAAAGTTCCCTAGGGGATACTAAACACTCATATTCTGAATATTTCACTGCTCAACACCTTATTTGTTCAATTCTTTTTTCAGCAAGTCAACGTTATTTTGTAATCGTTTGATGGTTTGATCTTTTTCAGCGCTTTCTTTTTTCAGCTTTGCGATTTCGGTGTTCAAGCCATCAATTTGCGATTGATACTTGCTTACCGTGTTGCCATTGTTTTGTATTTGCTGATTTAGGCGTGCAATTTCATTGTCCTTTTGGCTAACATCGAATTGGCGAGCGCTAAGGCTTGATTGAGTATCGCCTAGTTGTCGGGCAAGCGATGAATTTCTTTCTGTGAGCGTTTTTACATTATTCTCGTAGCTGTCAATTTTGGCTTGTAGCTGGCGCTTTTCATATTCATAGGCATAGAGTTTGTCCTCCATGTCTGAATTTTTTTCCGCTGCACTGTTCGACACGGTTGCCATTTCTTTGTGTAAATTCGAAATGAGTTGGTCTTTATGTGCATTGGTAGCAAGCATATCAGCCTTAATTTCCTCGTAGTCGGCAATCATGGTTTTCACTCGCTTCTGCATATCCGCGTTTTCTTTAGTGAGCTGGCGAACTTGTTTCTCCGCATTGAGTTTTAAGCTTTCCATTTCTGAGTATTTCTTTTTAGAAACGCAGCCCGATAGGCTCAATGAAGTAGCCACCACGAAAAGTAAAATTCTGTTCAATCGCATACTGTATATCTGCTAAAGGTTTGAAGTACAAATGTAGTATTAATATATAAATATAACCCGTTAGCGGAATTAAATAGTGGCATTTCAACTCAAAATATACGAATCCATTTTTTGTATGTTGGTTCATTTTTGTTTGAAAAAAGACTTGGCGACATAGACTTTGCGCTTTTTTGCACAAAAATGGACTTGATCGCTTAATCTTGCTTGTATTTTTGTTGAAATAAAGACTTCGTCGGATGGTCTGACTTGTATTTTTGTTGTAGAAAGTAGCGGGCGTTACAGGCTACTTGCATTTTTTCCACTAACGAAATTGTAATTCTCTGTGGAATAGCGCTTTGCGAAAAGTGCAAGCTGGATTAAAAAAAGTGAGGCAGATGTATAGCGGCATATAACCTGACGCCATCCCGAAGCGAACCCTCGCCATGAGGTGAGCAATAGCTTGTCCTTTCTACTTACCCACACCCACACACTTATACTTTGTAAAGTGCAGCATTGGAAATTAGGGCAATATCTTAAACAACGCTCCGATTATTCAGATTTCAGTAGAAATTTTGAAATAAAAAGCCTATTGAACAAGTTAAATATATTCTAATTTAATTTCGCCAGCGGGTAAAAATAAATTCAAGGTAATACCGAAATTACATGATTCACTCACAGTAACTTGAAAGAAAAAATGGCAATCAAAGCTCAAACTATGATTGCCATTTTGGTTAATTTCTACACAGCACTTATGTAAACATACTGTAAGTTTTGCACAATGCTATTTCAATGAGAAGTGAACAATATCAATATTGTTTGGATAGGCAAACGGTGCCACGTATTCATCTGATACCGTAGATCCTAAATCCATACCAATATCTAAAGTTTCTGTTGGCGAATATCTGGCAGGAACCACTTGACTTACATCTCCAGAGCCTACTTCCTTACCATTTACATAGAGTTTAGCAGAACCGCCACCTCCATACTCTTTCGATTCTTGCGTATAAGCCATTTGGATTTTCAGCTTACCCTCAGGAAGAGTACTTGAAACCACTTTGTAGTGATTGATATTAAAAAAGTTATAATAA
This sequence comes from Mangrovibacterium sp., assembly GCA_047972995.1. Lineage (GTDB taxonomy): Bacteria > Bacteroidota > Bacteroidia > Bacteroidales > Prolixibacteraceae > JBKEDC01. Next base: position 215,657 of record JBKEBD010000002.1, on the reverse strand, counting down.
TAAATCAACTTGCCTCCTTTTACATACAAAGAGTATCCGGCCGATAATCCACCGTTAGCAACAATAACCCCCTCATCTCCTTTTTTATAATCAAGTGTAGCATCAATGGTATGAGTTCTTGCATATACCGGAGCAGCACTACCTTCAGGTATTCGGTGTGTCCCAGCATAATAAGTGAATTCTGTCTTACCGCGAGTTACCGATGGACGATTAGAATTTTTTGCGCGTTCAACAAAACGATCATCTAGTGGATAAACATTATATTTCTTAGCCTCTTGATCAAATATTTCCTTCATTTCTGCTAATTTCTCCGGATTTTTCTGAGCTAAATCATTACCTTCTGAGAAATCTTCATCAATGTTGTAAAGTTCCCATTTGTCATCGGTAAAGCTTGTTGTGCCCGTAAGATCCCAAGGAACACGATGATAACAAGCTGCAACCCATCCATTATCATAAATGGCACGACTACCTCCTGATTCAAAATATTGTCTTGTGCGACGATCTTTGGCATTCGCATCATCAAAGGTATAATTCATTGGAATACCGGCCAATGGTTGTTGTTTAACACCATTTATCTCAGTAGGGAAGGTTATGCCGGCAGCTTGGTAGATGGTTGGTACAATATCAATTACATGGTGAAATTGTGTTCTTTTCTCACCGTGAGCCTTAATTCCCCTTGGCCATGAGATAACCATTCCATTGCGAGTTCCCCCAAGGTGAGATGGTACGCGTTTCATCCATTGGAAAGGTGAGGTTCCTGCCCATGACCATGGCACAGCATAGTTATTCTCGTGCTCAGGCTCTCCTAGCTCATCTAGAACTTTCAGCTGCTTTTCTACGCTATCAGGAAAACCATTTTGTGTCATCATATTATTGATTGTTCCGGCCATTGTTCCTTCGGCACTTGGGCCATTATCACCCACAATATAAATAACCATTGTATTATCGCCTCCAGGCAAGTCACGAGCTGCATCAATCAGCTTACCTACCCAATAATCCGTATGCGCCAAGAAACCGGCAAATACTTCCATCTGACGTGCATATACTTTTTTCTCATCAGGAGTGCAACTATCCCATGATGGAATAACATCTGGACGTTTGGTAAGAATCGTATTTTGAGGAATAATACCCATTTCTTTCTGACGCTCAATAGTATGCTTTCTCATTGCATCCCAACCATCATCAAATTGACCTTTGAATTTAGCAATCCATTCTTTAGGTGCTTGGTGCGGAGCATGCGCTGCTCCGGTAGCAAAATACATGAAGTAAGGTTTATCCGGAGCTATCGATTTCTCTTGTCGCATCCATTTTATTGCATCTTTCGCAATATCTTCCGTTAAGTGATAACCTTTGCCCGGAGTTTCAGGTGCTTCCACTGGAGTTGTATTTCTGAATAATTGAGGATAATATTGGCTTGACTCACCACCTTGAAAACCATACCAATAATCAAAGCCTAAACCGGTAGGCCATTGTTGAAACGGACCAATAGGACTTGTTTCCCAATCCGGTGTGTTGTGCCATTTCCCCCAAGCGGCTGTAGCATAACCATTTTGCTTTAATACTTCGGCTACCGTACCTACATCTTTTCCCCAAACACTGTTATAGCCCGGATAACCGGTAGAGAGTTCTGAGATTGTTCCAAAACCCACTTGGTGATGATTACGGCCGGTTAACAATGCAGCACGAGTCGGACTACAAATACCTACGGTGTGGAAGCGAGTATATTCCAATCCGGCAGTTGCCAATTTATCAATATTTGGTGTCGGAATTGGTCCGCCAAAAGTACTTGGTTGACCAAAACCCACATCATCTAAAAGAATTAAAAGAACATTAGGCGCCCCTCCGGGTGCAGTAATAGGCTGTGGATAATCCTCTTTGGAATCTTTGAAAGTTTCCCCTATTTTTCCCTTAAAAGGAGCCGGAGCCAATGGTAAAACATTTTCAGCAGAAGAGCTTTCACTCGTGCTTGGCTTGTTTTCCATTCCCTTTGGCTGACATGCTACCATGAACATCAGCAAAGCAAACAAACTCAAAATTTTTGTTTTCATGTTTTTGTTATTTAAATTAATACTATATGAGACTTTTATTATGAGCTAAATCTTATCTTAAAGCTCAAAGGTAATAATAAGTACATTTAGCTGTCAGATATTTATATTTAATTCTAGTTTAAATTATTTAAATTCTCAGCGAATCAGACAAAAAATCAATTTTAATTCTTATTAAACTACCCCCTCATAAAAACAAGGATCTAAAAAATACTTCATATTTGCTTTGAGTTTTCCGCAAAACATCTCACTATTTTTGCGCCAAAGCACCCAATTCAAATGGTAACCCATGTTAGCCTCCCCCCCTAAAACATCATATTTTTTTGCAAACTGTTTCCTAATTTACGCTATATCTCCGATGTAAATAAAGAATACAATGCAAAAATGATTTATTTTTGCACAACAACATACGTTAAGATACTTTACTACTCAAAACACACAAAAGATGAATATCACTATTGAAAACATATTGCTGATAGGATCGATATTACTGTTAGTCAGTGTAATTCTTGCTAAGAGAGCCTTTAAGTTTGGAGTTCCTACCTTGCTGTTATTCTTATTTATCGGCATGCTTGCCGGTTCTGAAGGAATAGGGGGAATACACTTCGATAATCCAAAAATAGCTCAGTTTATTGGAATAGTGTCTTTCAACTTCATTATGTTTTCAGGAGGACTTGACACCGATTGGAACAAAGTGAAGCCTATATTGAAAGAAGGAATTTCATTATCTACTTTCGGCGTATTGTTCACCGCATTATCGCTAGGTCTGTTCGTTTGGTGGGTAAGCAACTTAAGTTTCTATGAAAGTATGCTTCTCGGCTCTATCGTTTCTTCTACCGATGCTGCAGCAGTTTTCTCTATTCTGAGGTCAAAAAAACTAGCTTTGAAAGATAATTTACGTCCTACGCTTGAGTTTGAGAGTGGGAGTAACGACCCTATGGCCTATGTATTGACTATTTCTTTTCTGAGTCTAGTAACACATCAAGATCAGAGCATTGCATCCATTATTCCTATTTTCTTACAACAGATGATATTGGGAGGTATTGCCGGATTTCTATTCGGGAAGCTAAGTACATTCTTCATTAATAAAATCAACTTAGATTTTGAAGGGCTTTACCCCATATTAGTTATCGCTTTAATGTTTGCAACCTTTTCGGCAACTAATTTCATTGGCGGAAATGGCTTCCTAGCCATTTATATCTGTGCCGTTTATTTAGGAAACCAAAATCTCATACAAAAAGCAACCATACTCAAAATGTTCGACGGAATGGCTTGGCTCATGCAAATCATATTATTCCTTACGCTTGGTTTACTCGTTTTTCCAAGCCAAATTATGGATGTAGCTGGAATAGGTTTACTTATCTCATGTGCTTTAATCTTTTTAGCTCGTCCGATAGGTGTTTTCCTTTGCCTACTTCCTTTTAAAATGAACATCAGACGACGCATTTATATTTCATGGGTAGGGCTTCGTGGCGCTGTTCCTATCGTATTTGCCACCTATCCGCTTTTAGCAGGTATAGATAAAGCAAATATGATTTTCAATATTGTTTTCTTCATATCGGTTACATCTGTTTTACTGCAAGGCACCACACTTTCTTTGGTTGCCAAATGGTTGGGAATGGCTTTACCCGACGACGAAAAGACTTCGATTGGGAATGACCCTTACACTTTAAATTTACCCAAATCAGCTATGAAAGAAATTGCAATCCCAACTGGAAGCTTTGCCGTTGATAAACGCATTGTTGACATTGGCTTTCCTGAGTCGGCATTTATAGTAATGATTAAACGGGAAGAACAGTTCGTTCGTCCAAGCGGTGCTACAGTCATAAAAGCAAATGATGTTCTCGTTATTTTATTGGAAAACGATAATAGTTTATCGAATGTTAACCTATCATTATTTCCAAACGAATCAAATGCTCAAGAACACCCAACGGGTTAGTTATCGGCATATTAAAAACCTGAATTTCGGATAAGCTTTTGCCTCAGGTTACTAATGGAATTTTTCGGTGTTTCTAGACAAAGCGAGAGGGGTAGAAACAGCACAAGCCACTTCTCCGTTGAAGTGGCTTGTGTTGTTTTTTTGTTAAAATAACACTAACGCATGGTAAGGTTTCGTGTTAAAGTCTTAATTCCATGTGGGTTCGTAACATCTAGCGAATCTACCCAGGCGATTGGCAGGGTGTTGAGTGCCGATGGGTTAGCTAGTGTATTTGTTTTTGAGGTTTCAAAAGCAAATGCCGTGGCTTTGTCGTTGTGTGTACTAGCCAAAAATAGAATAAAAGCGATGGCAGCACAGTAGCTGAAAGATTGCAAATAGCGTTTCATGAATTTGTGATTTTAGCGATATTTTCAATAATAGTATCACAAAGATAGTTCTTTTGTTTGATATGTTACATTAATTATTTGTTAAGGTGTACCTTGCTTAATGAAAATTTAAAAAGCGCGGAGTACTTATAATGAAACAATTACCTTGTAATTGATTGGTTTTTACCTACGTTGCGACTGTATGTTTTTCAATTAATGCCTATTCGCATTGAAATTATAGTTTTCTTTTGCTCTTTTGCTTTATAAATGATTGACTTTATTGTTTGGTGCTATTGAAGGTTGAATGTGTTGAAGCAAAAAAAAATGACTCTATGTCGAATATAGTGGGTAATTTTGGTCTATGTCGTTTTGTGTGTAAATACTTCGTCGTAGGCGATTAATCTTAATAACATAAAATACTCACGCCACTATTCCCCGTAGGGGATTAATCTCAATCATTATGATTGAAGCCCGATGAGCTTTACCCACTACAAACGACATAGAGCCAAAAAGGTTTGATATTTTGAACATTTTTTGTTGACATACAAAAACCTTTGCGTTCATTTTTAAGCTAACAAACCCTAATTAGTTGCGATTATCACATTTGCAATTACTGTTTTAACTTCTTTCCAAGAAAATGAAGCTTAATGTGTTATTTGTGGTAATTATATGGAATATAGTTTTTATATTAGCCATAAATATGAGCCTCTAAAACCTAAACCTTGTAGCAAGGGCTACCTAAAGCCTCGGTTGCAATCACACAATTAGAAAAACATGACAAAGAAACTTCAAATTTTGGTTGCCGAAGATGTAGAGTCGAATTATCTTTATCTGAAAGCAGTTTTAAAAAAGATGAACGCGAACATCATTTGGGTAAAGAATGGTCAAGAAGCTATCGACATGGTGGATGAGAATCCAAACATTGATTTGATATTAATGGATATGTTAATGCCCAATGTAAATGGATTTGAGGCTACGGCAACAATTAAAATGACACATCCGGAAATTAAAATTGTAGCGCAAACAGCTTTTGCCATGCATGAAGACCGTGAAAAAGCTCTGGCTTGTGGTTGCGATGCTTATTTGGCGAAACCCATTAGGGCAGAAGATTTGTTGCAAATGGTTAGAATGCAAACCGTGAATAAAAAATAAAGAAATGAGCAAACAGCAGCTTCTCGACAAACGATATCTGCGCATGGCTAAAGTGTGGGCAGAGAACTCTTATTGCACTCGTCGCCAAGTTGGCGCACTATTGGTTAAAGATAAAATGATTATCTCCGACGGTTACAATGGCACGCCGTCGGGCTTTGAGAATTGCTGCGAAGACGGAGAAACGGGGCGGACAAAACCCTATGTGCTTCATGCCGAAGCTAACACAATTAGCAAAGTGGCAAAGTCGAACAACAGTAGTGAAGGTGCCACCTTATATGTTACTTGTTCTCCTTGTTTAGAATGTGCCAAACTAATCATTCAGGCGGGTATTGCTCGGGTGGTATTTCTCGATAACTACCGCATGGAAGACGGCATTGAGCTGCTTCAGCGAGCAAAGGTTGAAATTGTGCAGGTAGATCTAGAATAGCTTAGAGCAAAGCGAAATAAAAAATCGCGTTGAAGCCTCCTTTCAACACCAGAATATGCGCTAAATTTCCTTAATCTAAGCAACAATGAGTTATGAATTGAGAATTAGAGCAACATTTAAAAAGCTTGTAAGCTTTTTATCACTAACTTTCAGCCCTTAAAATTCTCAAACCCCAATACCCAATATTAAAGCGCAAATGAATAAGAAGACTTCCATCATGCTACCTTTAATTATAGCTGGCGCCGTAGTGCTAGGTATGTTTATTGGCAAAGCTTTAAGTCCAAACTTTAGCAACATCAATTTTGAGGAGTTGAAAAGCTATAGCAGAGCAAATAAAATCGATGCTGTTTTTCAACTGATAAACAACTCGTATGTAGATTCTATAGACATAAAAGAACTGCAAGAAGATGTTATCCCTGTGGTTTTGAAAGAGCTCGACCCACACTCTGCTTACATTCCGGCTAAAGATATGCAAGAAATTTCGCAAGAAATGAGTGGAAATTTCGGAGGTATTGGCGTGCAATTCTCTATTCAACACGATACCGTGCGTGTGGTAGATGTTATTTCAGGAGGTCCTTCACAAAAACTCGGATTGCTACCGGGCGACCGTATCACCATGGTAGAAGATTCATTGATTGCCGGGGTGAAGGTAAAAAACGAAACCGTAATGAACCTGCTGCGTGGCGAAAAAGGAACAACTGTGAAAGTGGGCGTGGAACGAAAAGGTATTCACGACACCATTTGGTTCGATATTACACGTGGCGAGATACCATTATATAGTGTAGATGTTAATTTCATGCTGAACGATACCACAGGATATATAAAAGTGAGTCGATTTGCTGAAAAAACATATCAAGAATTTATGCTTGCCTGCCAGAACGTCATCGACCAAGGAGCTACGCAGTTCATTATCGACTTACGTGGAAATCCAGGAGGCTATCTCACCTCGGTCATTCGAATGGTAAATGAATTTCTACCTAAAGATGCCATGATTGTTTATACCGAAGGAAGAGCCAGAGCACGACGCGAAAGCAAAGCCGATGGGCGAGGTGTTCTTCGCAATCAGAAAGTGATTGTGCTTATCGATGAATATTCAGCATCAGCAAGCGAAATTTTTTCGGGAGCTTTGCAAGACAACGACCGAGCAGTTATCGTGGGTCGCCGCTCTTTCGGAAAAGGATTAGTGCAAGAGCAAGTGCCATTCACCGATGGGTCGGCTCTCCGTCTCACCGTGGCTAGATACTATATTCCTAGCGGTCGATGCATTCAGAAACCTTACAGCGAAGGCACCGAGGAATATAATCATGACATCTTTAATCGTATAGAACACGGTGAATTGGCTCAGGCCGATAGCATCCACTTCTCCGATTCTTTGCGCTACGAAACAACCAACGGCAGAACCGTATATGGTGGCGGAGGCGTTATGCCCGATGTGTTTGTGCCTGTCGATACCACAGGATATAGCACTTACTTTTCGCAAATTGTGCAAAAAGGATTAACCTATCGTTTCGCCCTCGACTATGTTGATGCTAATCGTAAGAAATTGAGCCAATATGATTCGGCTAAAGAATTAGAGAAATTTTTAGTGCGAGAAAAAATCTTGAATCAGTTTGTAGATTTTGCAAGCAAAGAAGGTGTTAAACGAAGTGCACAAGGCTTGAAAGCGTCGGGTGATATTATTGAAACACAGGTGAAAGCCTACATTGCACGCAATATACTAGGCGAGGTAGGATTTTACCCTATTATTCAAGAAATAGACCAAGCCATGCACGTAGCCGTTCGCTTGTCGGCCGATGAAAAAAGCTATCAAGAGCATCTTTCTGCAACAAATTAATTCCACATCCGTATTTTAAAAAATACACATATGAAGAATTTATTTTTAAGTTTTGTTTGCTTGCTAGCGCTAGGAACACTACAAAACAGTTATGCACAAAAAGTGGTCATTACCAATATTTCAGGCAACGACTCCACCAATGTGAAATGCGACACGACAACCGTTCGAGTGGGCGGCTTATCGGTAGTTGTGGGGCAAAGTGTGCGTCGACAAGAAACAAAAAATGAGCATGGAGGATACATCTTCATTGAAGAAGAACCCAAAACTTGGGTGAAATTGGAAAAAAGCAAACGTCCAGCTCGCTTCAACGGGCATTGGGCATCGTTTCAAATAGGGGTAAATGGTTTCGGCAAGACCGACTATAGTATGTATGAACCAGTGCCTGATGTGCCTTCCGAATTTATGGATTTACGTCAAGCAGCATCGTTAGAAGTGAATTTTAATGTCTTGGAATGGAACATTGCTTTAAACAAGCGTCAGAACTTCGGACTTGTAACAGGATTAGGATTTAGCTGGAACAACTACAAATTCGATAATAACGTAACTATCGATAAGAATAGCGACGGACAAATCTATCCAATAGAAGTTACCAACGATGACTTTAAGAAATCAAAGCTCATGCTTTGTTACCTTACTGCGCCACTAATGGTGGAATATCAGTTTCCTGTGAATAACGGGAGGAATAAAATGTTTGTGAGTGCCGGTGTAGTAGGTGGATTAAATATTAAATCGCTCACCAAAGTGAAAGCCGACAACACCAAATACAAAGATAAAGGCAGCTTAGCCATTCAGCCCTTTAAAGGCTCGGGCATTGTGCAAATAGGTGGAAATAACTGCTCGCTCTATGCTACTTTCAGTTTTTCAAAACTGTTTAAAGATGGTAGAGGTCCCGAAATGACACCATTTAGTATAGGGGTGAGCCTATTGAATTTGTGGTAAGCAAAACCGTTTTTTCGGTTGAACACGCCACGCAAGGTAGAAATTACCATAGTTAAGCGTTTGATTGGCAGAAAATCAACAATTAATTGTGAATAACTCAAGAAAAAAACTATTTTTTTGAGTTATTCTTTCGTGTTTACTGTAAAATTCATACTTTTGCAAAACTTTTTTGATGCAATGAGTGGAATATCAGCATATAATATTGCCTTTAAAGGCTTAGCTCTAGGCAAAACAGAGTTTGAATATACGATAGGAAAACCCTTTTTCGAATATTTCGACGGAGGTATTGTGGAGGAAGGTGACGTTCGGGTGAAAGTGGTGCTCGATAAGCAAAGCAACTTGCTCACGCTAGACTTTAAAGTTAAGGGTGTAGCTTATGTGGCTTGCGACCGCTGTTTAGAGACATACCCAGAGCCGATAAAAAACAAGGCAAAGGTGTATGTAAAATATGGTGAATCAAGCTTTGAAGAAGGCGATGATGTGATTTGGGTTGATGTGAACGAAAGCCAAATCAATGTGGCACAAATGATATACGATTATATTCTTTTGGCTTTGCCCATCAGAACAGTTCACCCCGAGGATGAAAATGGCAAAAGCCAATGCAATCCTGCAATGATTGAAAGAATAGAGAGTTTAAATTATTTCTCAGAGGAAACGGAAGAAGAAGAAACAACCGATTCTAGATGGAACGAATTGAAAAAATTATTAGAAACAGATAAAAAATTAAAGTAAGATGGCACATCCTAAGCACAAAACATCGAAAGCTAGAAGAGATCAAAGACGTTCTCATCACAAAGCTGCGGTTCCTACTTTGGCTACTTGTTCAAACTGTGGAGCTACAGTAAAATATCACACCGTATGTGGCGAGTGTGGTTACTACCGTGGTAAATTAGCAATCGAAAAAGATTTAGCAGTATAATTTCTGCAAAACACATTTCCTGAAAATGGAGATACATGATACAAAAACCAGAGATTAATCTCTGGTTTTTTTGTTTCTAGGCGAACAAGAGGAGACAAAAAACTAGAAAACCCGAAATATGCGCCAGTAGCAGCACCCTAAACAAGCTTTGTTCCTAAAAAACTTATTTAGAAAGATTCATTCGTTGTGATATATCAAATATCACTATATTTACGTGGACAAATAGCAAACTTTATATATTATGAGCCCAGTTGTAATTAGAAATCATGAGGAATTCGCTGCTTTTTTAGGCGAGAAAATTGGTCATTCAGAATGGTTTAAAATCACTCAAGAGCAGATTAACTTATTTGCCGATTCAACACTTGATCACCAATGGATACACACCGATCCTGAGCGAGCAAAAACAGAAGGTGCATTTGGTACTACAATTGCTCATGGATATTTAACACTGTCGTTACTCCCCAAAATGTGGGAACAAATAGCCACTGTAGAAAATATAGTAATGTTGGTGAACTATGGCATTGAGAGTTTCAAATTTGGAGCTCCTGTGTTGGTAGATAGCAAAGTGCGTACACACGTGTGGTTGAAAGACATTAAAGATCTTCGCGGAATAAGCCGTGTTCAACTAAAAATTCAACTAGAAATTGAAGGCGGTAAAAAGCCAGCCTTCGATGGTGTGGTAACTTTCCTTTATCATTTCAAGAAAGACTAGTTTTGGCATCTTGAAAATAAAGGACACTAATTCCGCTTCGATCTTGTTAGCCCAATATCGATACTGTCGAAGCACAACATGATTCTCTCGGCAATATTGGGTCTGATTCAAGCCTCTAGCCTGCCATACTTTGTAATGCTTGTGCATCCATTCCTGTGCGGATCTCTACTCGTTTCATGAAGGCTAAGTAAGATCAATTGAGTGAGGTGGAAAAGATGTAGTTGCTCGGAGGGATACCCAAAAATACAATAAGTAAAATCAACAAAAGTGTCCTACAATTCGAGTTTTGGGAGATGATACAAAATGCTATCGCTTATTTTCAATGTGTTATAGTTGCATTGATGCCGAAAAACAGCCGATTTTTTATTGAAAATAATTGGGGGAGTGAGTGTTGGATTAAGCCCCAAACTAAAAACGGACAGCAAGAGTTGAGCAGAAACAAAAACAGCTATCCCCACCGATAGCAGGAATAGCTGTTTTAATGTAGATTGGTATCTTTTAAGCTATCGTTTAAAAGAGAACGATGCCGTGCCAATGTTGTCGCCATCGCAGAACACATCAACCGTGTAGTTACCATCCATGAAAGGTTCAAAACCTTCGTTGTCCCAATAAATATTCAACGTCAATTCATTGCCTTCATAGTTCACCTCGCGGAAAGCCGAATAAGGAATATTTAAATCCTCATAAGGGAAAGAACCGCCATCGGTAGGAATGAGCAACACTTGGTCTGGTCGGAGAATACGCACATACACATTCTTAGCACCTCTTTTAGCTGTAAGGTTCTTGCTTAGCGAAAGCTGAATTTGCAACTGCACAGCACGCGAACTATTCGCCGTTTCACGTCCACGCGAGTTTAGCCCATAAACATGAATGTTGCGAGCCTCCAACTGCGAAGCCTGTTTCACCACCTGTGAAAGTTGGTTTGTTTGCTGCTGTAGCTTTTCATTTTTGCTTTGCACTTTAGCATATTCTTGCTTCACCTGCTCATTTTCAGCCATCAAAGCCTTGTTGCGTTGATTTAGCGAATCTACCTGCACCACATAATTGCGCATGATTTCACGCAAAGAGCCAATTTCTTTCTGATATTTAGAAATTTGAGCATAGTTTGCTTTCTTCACCCGGCTCATTTCATCGAGCAAGTCTTTCACTTCGGTTTGAGCCGAATGTAAGCGCAAGTTCAATGTGTCATTGCTTGTTTTTAAGGTGTCGTAATTCGCCACCATATCGCTAAGTTCCGTTTCTAAGTTTTCTTTTTGCAGCGTTAGAATCTGGTTGAGCTCATTTGAATTCTTGCGCTGAATGAAAAACAGCACAAGTAAAATTACTAAACCAACCGATAAAAAGATAACGATGAGATTGAGCTTTTTGCTTTTCTCTTGGGCTTCTTCAAGCTCCCTTCTGTTAGGGCTTGGAGTAAGGTTTTCTTGTTCCATCATATTTCAGTTTTTTGTTTCCATCAATCTAAAACAAAAATAATAATGTTTTAGTTGAAACAAGTTTTTGAAGCTGAAATTTACCATAAATGCAACTTTTACAGCCGATATTATCATTTTCCACCCCATTAAAGTTTTGCTTTTCGCCCAACAAAGCTATTTTTGTAAAAATACAGACGAAACGCTCGTAAAATAATATTGGCGCAGCTGCTTAAGTGCTCAGGCATTTAGGTGCTCAAGCACTAAAAAAATAAAAAATGAACAAACCCATTGTTGTTAGTGGCATTCGCCCAACAGGAAACCTGCACCTCGGGAATTACTTTGGTGCAGTGCAGAATTTCTTGAAGATGCAAGAAAATTTCAATTGCTATTATTTCATTGCCGACATACATTCGCTTACTACTCACCCTACACCCGGCGATTTGCAAGCTCGTGTGAAACAAGTGCTAGCCGAATACTTAGCTTGTGGTGTAGATCCTGAAAAAGCAACCATTTTTGTACAAAGCGATGTGCCCGAGATTACCGAGCTTTACACCTATTTGAACATGAATGCTTACCTTGGTGAGTTAGAGCGCACAACATCTTTCAAAGATAAAGCACGCAAGAACCCTGATAATGTGAATGCCGGATTGCTTACCTATCCGGTGCTTATGGCAGTGGATATTCTTATTCACAAAGCACATTTAGTGCCTGTGGGGAAAGACCAAGAGCAAAACCTAGAAATGGCTCGCACCTTTGCGCGTCGATTCAACAGAATGTATAAAAGTGAGGTATTCCCAATTCCTCGTCCTTTCGTAACCGAGGGAGAAGAAATGATTAAAATTCCGGGGCTTGATGGTAGCGGAAAAATGGGGAAATCGGAAGGCAATGCCATAGCTTTGTTTGAAGATCCGAAATCGATACGTAAAAAGGTAATGCGCGCAGTTACTGATTCAGGTCCCACAGAACCTAATTCAGAAAAGCCAGAAGTCATTAAAAACTTATTCACACTGCTCGAAATCATGAGTGCTCCCGATGTGGTGAAGCATTTTGATGATGCCTACAATGATTGCAGCATTCGCTATGGCGATTTGAAAAAACAATTGGCAGAAGACATTGTTACATTTACCACGCCAATCCGAGAACGCATTACCGATATTTTAGCCGATGATGCTTACTTGGCTAGCGTGTCAAAAATGGGTGCAGAAAAGGCGCGTGAGTCGGCAGCTGCTACACTTAAAGAAGTGAAAGAGCTAATTGGCTTTAGAAGCCTGTTTTAGTATAGAGCTCATAAAAATATGAAACGCCAAATCGGAGGGATATCCCAACGGTTTGGCGTTTTTTTATTGTCGGTTCAATACATATTAATGAAACTTCCAACCCTTCAGTGGCTGCACATTCGGATCGTCGGGGAATTTGCGCACAATTTCTTGCGCCAAAGCTTCCGATTTTTGTTTGTTTCGTGTCATGACATGGTAATTAAACAAATTGACATAGTCGGTTAGCTGTCCGCCACGTTTTTCCACTGCTTGTGTTAAAACCTGAGCTGCCTTCTCATTCTCACCATAGTACATATAAATCTGTGCCACGTTATTAAAGTTGAATACCGGGTTTCTTGGATCGGCAGCAATAGCTTGTTCTAATTGCTGCAAGCCCTCATCGTAGAACTCTTTCTTTTGGGCTAGACTAGGCTTTTGCGTTCCTAATGATCCTATTTTTTGTCCTGCTACCGAAGAAAGCAATAATCCAAAATCATAGTGAGCTTGGGCATCGTTGGGCTGAGCATGCAGATATTTTCTGAAGTATATTGCAGACTCTGCCAAATTGCCCTCCTGGTTAAAGCGATACGCCAACTGCAAGGCAAACTGACTCATAGCAGTGTCTTGCTGATAAGCAGCTAAGAATGACTTGTCGGCTTCGGCACTCCAGTGTAAGCTGTCGCTAGCATTCGATGCTAGGGCACTTTTCATAAAGTAATAGCTACCCAAATTGAATCTACTTAAGGGGAAATCAGCATTATAACGCTGCAAACTACCGTAGTCTTCCACAGCTTTCTTATAGCTTTCTAAATACTTCTTGGGTATGCGATTTTTAGGGTAATTCATGAGTTTCATCGCAGATAGCGCACGAATAGAGAAGCGAGCATCATTCAGCAAGGGGAAAATATGAGCGGCATCTTCATCGGTAAGCACTTCAAGTGCGTTGAGTGCTGTGCTTCGAAGCATATCATGTTCGTCGGTTAGGTATCGGTAGAGCACATCGGCGTGCTGCTCTTGATTGAGCGTTGCTAAAGCAGTACTTCGCACAATGTTCGGATAAACCTCGGGTGCACTATCTACAATTCGAAGTAATGCGGAGTCGGAGCCAGCGTCACCATGGGTAGCGGCAAAAATGGCTTCTCCCCAATGTTTCTTATAAGGTTTCCCGTGCCACTGTTCAATTTGCTGAGCTGCCCATTGGTTGGTTTCATCGCCATGGCACTGCACGCAAGCGTTGGGCGAGCCTAGCTCATCGGAAAGATCGGGGCGAGGCACTCGGAAGCTGTGGTCGTTGCGCAAATCAACACCCATATAATATTGTGCAGGCATATGGCAATTAACACATTCGGTGCCCGATCCCACATCGTACACATCGCCATAGAGCGAAGTTACAGCGTCGCCTTTTTCACCAGCATATTTGTGATGATGGTGTGCATAGGTGTCATAATCGGCAGGGTTGTGGCATTGAAAACAAAGTTCGTTTCCTTCTAGTTTTCGTTCGCCAGAATGCACATTATGACAATCGTTGCACTGCACGCCACGTTGAAACATCTTGCTTTGCATGAAAGAAGCTACCACATAGTCTTCATCATGAATCTGACCATCTACATACCATTGTGGTTCTTGGGGTAAGTCCATTTGCATAAAATCGTAGGTGCAAATGTTATGTGGCTCTTGGTCGCTGAATGTGCCTCGGCGAGAGTGGCATCGAGCACACATTTCAACGTATTGTTCATTATTATCTAGTCCGCTAGTTTTGGTTACTAAGCCATAATTGTCCCAATCTTTTTGAGCATATTCAGGCATATTTGCCCATTTAATATGGTTAGAAGCAGGACCATGGCACGCCTCGCAACTCACATCTATTTCAGTCCAAGTAGAGTTGTAGGTGTCGGTTTCGGGGTCGTAGTTCTTTTCAAACCCGGTGGTGTGGCAGTAAGCACACATGGAGTTCCAGTTTTGCGCCTGATTTGTCCAATGTAGCCAGTCGTTGTGGTCGACGTTAGCATATTGAGGAATTGAATCGGCCATGTAGTACCAAGCATCATCGCGCGAGCTCCACGTGAGCGGCAGCACCTGCAATCTTCCACCGGGAAACTCTACCAAATAAGTTTGCAGCGGATAGTGTCCGAACACATATTTTACTTCATATTCTTTCATGCTGCCGTCCTCACCATCGGTCACAACAAAGAATTTATCTTGACGTTTATATGCTTTATTCACTTCGCCATTGCTACGATGTAGTTCTGCCTGATTGAAATCGCCCAACACCGTGCTATCGTTTGCTACATCCATAGCAAGATCATGATGTGAACCCATGAAGTCATTCATTTCCGTTTCGTGGCACTCCAAACAAGTTTCGCGCCCCACATATTGAGGTTCGCCCATGATTTCCGTAGTGTTGGGGAAAAACAATTGTTTCACCACAAACAGAGGGATAAGCACGGCAATGAGTAGCAGTAAGTATAGGCGATATGTTCGCTGTTTATCGGAAGTCATCATGAAACAGAGGTTAGTTGGTTTTTATTGAAGCTAGCTCTTTTCATTCCGCCGTTTAAATCGACCAAGATTTTTTGGGCTTGAATGTGAATGGGGTAATAGTCTAGCGCACGCTTGGCAGGCGATTGTACCACATTGCCCAATTCATCAAAGTGAGAGGAATGGCAAGGGCAAACAAATCCGCCAGTTTGGGTATTCAAGTTGATGGCACAGCCCAAATGGGTGCATTTATTTGAAAGGGCAAGGAACTCGCCATCCACAGTACGATGTAGAAACAATTTGTTGTTCGGAAAGCTGTAAGTTTTCCCATTTTGGAAATCATCAACCATGCCAAGTTCTAGCCAATTGTTAGCAACTGCTTGCTCCGTGGGCTTATTATTTCGGAAAAAGGAATAAAATAAGGCTGCAAATTGCAAACCAATAATACCTCCTATGGCTTTCTTTAAAAAATTTCTTCGGTCCATTGTTTTTTGTTTTTTAGTGTCGGGTAGCAATTGCTAAATTTAAGAGGGGTGCTCTAACCATTCAGAACAGCGCTTCGTGCTTGCACACTGCACGGTCTAAAATAAAGCCATTCCTTCACCACGAAAGAAAAAGGCAATGGTGCTAAACACCACGTAGCTCATGCTTAAGAAGCTGAACCCAATAAGCACAAGTAATGCTTTTTCTTCTTTTCTTCTTTTCCAAAATATTCCAACCAAAGGAAGCAAGTAGACTATAAAGAGCAGTACCCCATACCAGCTAGAAGTGTCGAGATGTGCTTGTGCTCGGAGTATATCATCGCCAACAGCTAGGACTAAAGTCCACACCACCGATGCGATCATGTAATAGTATATGCTCGATTTGTTTTCTTTGCCATTGAACCACAATCCCACTTTTTCTTTGGCGCATTTCCATACAGGCATTTTGAACATACCCCACAACACAACAATAGGAGTGCAAAGCACCAACAGCGGATGAAAATGAAGTAGCATTTCTTGCAGCCCTATGAAATACCACGGGGCTTTACTTGGGTTAGGTGTAATTTCAGGGTTTGCCATTTCTTTGAGTGGAGCGTTGAAACAGATGCTCAACACCATCAACACCACAAAGATAATGAGTGCTGCTAAAGCTTCTACGCGTACCAAGTCAGGATAAGCTTGCACACGCTCATCGGTTTCTCCTTCATCGAGGGTATAGGCCACACCTTTAGCTTTGCGCACAAGATAGAAGTGCACCATCATGAGGCAAATCATGAGAAAAGGGAGTAAACCCGTGTGTAGCGAATAGAACGTAATGAGCGTTTGCTGACCGATATGCTCACCTCCTTTAATCCATTGCGAAAGCGGAACGCCAATTTGCGGAATATACTCCACCAAACTCAGCATGATAGTAACCGCCCAATATGAAAGCTGGTCCCAAGTAAGTAGGTAGCCTGTGAAAGCAAAGATAAAGGTGAAGAGTAGCATGATAATGCCGTATCGCCAGTTCTTGGCTCGTTCGTAATAAAGGGCATTCGAAAAAACCACGCGCACCAAATGGAGTACCACCACCAAAATCATGAGGTTCGACGACCAATAATGCAAGTTGCGCAGCAAACGACCAAATACCTCGGTTTCTTGCATTCGCACGATAGAGTAATACGCATCATCTATAGTGGGCACATATTTAAATCGGAGGAAAACTCCTGTAACAGCTAGCACTATAAACAATAAAGCGCTGATGCCACCTAGCCCGTAGGTTCTGTTTACAGCCATCGACTTCTTCGATAGCTTCGGCGGATGAATGTGCAAAATGAACTTCATCAACGACGAGTGTTCTTTTTTATCTGCTGGCATAAATTCTAAAGTTTCAACAAAGATAGAAATTTAAGCCACTAAACCTAAGAATACTATTATCTCATGAGTGTTATAAGCTTATTTTAACGTTCATTGAGTGAGGAAAATGAGTGTTTGTATCAATGAAAATATTATTAGATTTACCGCTTCTTAGACAAGCAGAGAAGTCATAAAAAAGATCCTTTCCATTTTGATTGCTTTACGCAGTTGTCATATTGCGTAAATGATCTTTAGAGATGAATATGCTAACGCCGAATAAACCAACGATATACAAAGTTGTAAACCGATGAGAAAAATAAAATATCTTTTGTTCCTACGGATAGCACTTGGTTGTGCAGCAATGTGTTGACGGTGTAAAACCTTTGTGCTTAGGTTTGATAGATATTCGATGCCATACTTGCGTTGTGCCAACTCATACCGATACTCTCCACTTCTCTTATCGCTATTACGCTTGAATTCTCTACTCAAAACTGATTTATCTTTTCTTATTGCTGCGCAAATCTCTTTTCGGCAATGTCCTTGTACTAACATTACTGAAATTGTATATCTTTGTTCCTCGGTTATATGTCACATATTTTACAACTTTGGGGTAGAAGGACTAAAATAAGACCTATATCCATTCAGCTTAAGAGGACGAATATTTTTCTTCCCTTTTTCTCTAAAAAAATAGAGGGTTTTAACCTTCCTTTAAAAGTTGCATTTAATTTAAGAATTACTAGATTTATAAATTTTGAAAACCTAATAAATGCAGCTTTCGAAAGTTAAGTTATTTATAGCGCACTAAATTGTATTTTTACGACACATAATTTCATCTTAAACATTCAAATCTTACTTTAGCTGTGTAATAGGAAATGAATAATTGATTCCATACCAATAAAAACAAATAAAATGAAAGGCTACACGCTACGTATGTGCATACTGACAGTAGGTTTAATGCTCATTAACTTTGGAGTTGATGAGTGGTTTTTTGATGGGCAAACACTCCAATTTGGCTATTGGGTTATCCTGATCTTCAGTGTAGTTACGCAAGTAGTCCATAAGATTTTATTAAATCTACTTAAAACACAAACTGCTAAATTTCCACTGTGGTATCAATTAAGTGCCCTAATTAAAATTATTCTCTATTTTGCAGTAGCTATTATATACCTATTTGCAGGATACCAAGAGCGTGCTACTGCATTTTTGAGCTTACTTACCATTTGTTACTTAGCATTCCATGTGGTAGAAACAGTAACCATGTCGAAAATAGTACGAACTTACCAACAACCAAAAGATAACTAGAAAATTTATTTCCCATGAATAACATCTCAAATAATACGTTGAAATGGTTTCAATACCTGCTAATTACTTTCGTCTTCGTCGGCCTAAGTTATCACCAAGTACAAGCCGCATCGGGAGCCGAAAAGTTTGATGCCGGAAAATACGCTATGAAAGAAGTGGTAGACCACCACGAATGGCACATAATGGACATTGGCGAACACCACATTGCCATTCCTTTGCCAATCATAGTTTACAGCGAGCACAGCGGATTTCATGCCTTTTCATCGTCGAAATTCGAACATGGTCATGCTAGCTACAAAGGATTTGAGTTATGCACCGAAAATCCTTATGAAGGGAAGATTATCGAGCGCCAAGCCGATGGTTCGATTTATGTGCCTTGGGATTTCTCGATTACCAAAGTGGTAATTGGTTTGTTGCTCAGCGTTATTATTTTGATTTGGGTGTTTTTGAGCGTAGCAAAATCAATGATAGAACGCGAAGGGAAAGCACCTCGCGGACTACAAAACGCCATGGAACCTCTCATTACCTTTGTGCGCGATGAAGTGGCGGTGCCTTGCATTGGAGAAGCCAAATATGAGCGATATATGCCTTATTTGCTCACCGTGTTTTTCTTCATCTTGTTCAATAACCTCATTGGTTTGATTCCTATTCCTCCATTCGGAGCAAACGTAACGGGGAATATTTCCATCACATTATGTCTGGCAGCCTTTACCTTTTTGCTCACCAGCTTTAGCGCCAACAAATACTATTGGAAAGAAATATACAACCCCGATGTACCTTGGTGGATGAAGTTTCCTGTGCCACTAATTCCATTCATCGAGCTACTCGGTTTAATCATTAAACCCGTTGTGCTCATGATTCGTTTGTTTGCCAATATTTTTGCAGGTCACTTAGTAGTGGCAGTATTTGTGGCACTCATCTTTGTATTCTCCAGCCTAATGGGAGATTTAGCCGGTTTGGGTGTAACACCCCTTTCCGTGGGTTTATCGGTGTTCATTAAGTTGCTCGACCTCTTGGTGGCATTCATTCAATCGTTTGTTTTCACCCTGCTGTCGGCCATATACATTGGCACAGCCATAGCAGAACATCATCATTAAAATTACGTGTTCGAAGTAAACGGCAGCGCCACTTCACACTATAAATAAAAAACCAACCATAAAAATTTATATTATGAGTTTATTAGTTCTTCTACAAGAATCAGTTGCTAACTTGAGCAACATGGGAACCGGATTAGCTAGCGTAGGAGCTGGTATCGGTGCAGGTATTGCAGCCATTGGTGCAGGTATTGGTATCGGTCACATTGGTGCGGGTGCAATGGAAGCTATTGCACGTCAGCCCGAAGCGGTAGGCGAAATCCGTTCGAATATGCTTTTGGCTGCAGCCCTAATTGAGGGTGTGTCTTTCGTGGCATTAATCGTGTGTTTCTTGATTCTATTTGTGTAGATCATTAAAAGTTTGTCGGCTTCGGGGATTGCCCGAAGCTTCGGCAAACGTTCAGTCATTTAAAAGAACCTTATTATGGCATTTTTAACCCCTGCTATCGGAACAATATTCTGGATGCTTGTCATCTTTGGAATTACGTTTGGTATTCTGAAAAAATATGCGTGGAAGCCTATTCTTCACGCACTAAAACAACGCGAATATTCTATCGACAAAGCCCTTACAGCCGCCGAAAACGCACGTAAAGAAATCGATGTTCTTCGTACCAATCAAGAAGAAATCATTACGCAAGCTCGCCAAGAAAAAGACCTTATCTTGAAAGAAGCTCGCGAAATGAAAGATAAAATGCTGCACGAAGCCAAATCGCAAGCACTAGAAGAAGCTCAAAAGATGCTGAAACACGCCCAAGAAGAAATTCAAGCACAACAAAAAGCAGCTGTGGCAGAAATGAAGCAAGAAATTGCAGAACTTTCGGTGTTGGTAGCCTCTAAAGTTATTGGTAAAGAGCTTGAAGTGGTGCAACAACAAGAATCATTAGTAAATGATTTAATCGACGACTTAAAACTGAACTAAATCATGGATTATAGTACAATAGCTGTTAGATATGCCAAAGCCTTTTTTAGTTTAATTGAAGAAAAAAAACTGTTGGAAGAGGTGCAAGCCGATATCGATCTGCTCAGCTCGCTCATGGAAGGCGAGGAGTTGAAAGAACTGTTGGACAACCACACATTGAAAGTGGTGCAAAAAAACACGCTTTTAACAAACACTTTCGAGGGCAAGTTGCATCCGCTCACACTCAATTTTCTGAAAATGGTGGTAGAAAACGGACGAAGCACACACTTCGACGGAATATGCCGATATCTGCAAGGAATGTTTCACGCCAAACAAAACGTGAAAACAGTGCGACTAACTACAGCTGTGCCTATGAGCGACACCATTACAAATAAACTCGTGGCAAAGCTCGAAAAAAAACTTGCTAGCCAAGTAAAACTCGAAACAATGGTAGATGCATCGCTCATTGGTGGATTTGTACTTCGCATCGACAATCAGCAGTATGACACAAGCATTCAACATAAACTTCAGCAAGTGAAAAACAGTCTGCTGCAAGCATAAAATAAATACTAAAACAAACTCTTGTCTTTGAACTCTCCCCCCTCGGGGGAGTTGGAGGGGGCTCTTAAAAATAAAAACAAATGGCAGATCGTATAAAACCAGCTGAAGTTTCAGCAATCCTCAAGCAACAATTGGAAGGATTAAAATCGGCCACTGATTTTGAAGAAGTAGGCACTGTGCTTACCGTGGGCGATGGTATTGCTCGCATCTATGGTCTATCTAATGTAGAAGCCAACGAGATGATTGAATTTCAATCGGGCATTAAAGGTATTGTGCAAAACTTAGAGGAAGACAACGTAGGAGCTGTGCTGCTAGGTGCGTCTAGCCAAGTGAGCGAAGGCGATACCGTGCGACGCTTGCAACGTATTGCTTCAGTAGAAGTAGGAGATGGTATGCTCGGTAGAGTGGTAAATACCATTGGTGAACCTATCGATGGTAAAGGAGCTATTGCTGGTGAAAAATACGAAATGCCTCTGGAACGTAAAGCACCCGGCGTAATTTATCGTCATCCAGTTACAGAACCACTTCAAACAGGACTAAAGGCTATTGATGCTATGATTCCTATCGGTCGTGGTCAGCGCGAGCTCATCATCGGCGACCGCCAAACAGGTAAAACTGCCGTAGCAATTGATACTATCATCAATCAGCGCGACAACTACGAAGCGGGCACTCCCGTATATTGTATTTATGTAGCAATTGGGCAAAAAGGCTCAACCGTGGCAAACATTGCGTCAACACTCGAAAAACATGGCGCCATGAAGTATTCGGTCATTGTATCGGCCACCGCATCAGATCCTGCCGCTTTACAATACTATGCACCTTATGCAGGAGCTGCCATTGGCGAATTCTTCCGCGATACAGGTCGTCATGCCTTAATTATCTTCGATGACTTGTCGAAACAAGCCGTTTCTTATCGTGAAGTATCGTTACTGCTTCGTCGCCCACCGGGTCGTGAAGCCTATCCCGGCGATGTATTCTATTTGCACTCTCGCCTCTTAGAACGTGCTGCCAAAATTGTAGAATCAGACGAAATTGCAAAAGAAATGAACGATTTACCTGAAAGCCTAACACCAATGGTTAAAGGTGGCGGTTCATTAACAGCATTACCTATCATCGAAACTCAAGCAGGCGACGTGTCGGCTTACATTCCAACCAACGTAATTTCAATTACCGATGGACAGATTTTCTTAGAGTCAAACTTGTTTAACTCGGGCATTCGCCCTGCCATCAACGTGGGTATTTCGGTATCGCGTGTAGGGGGTAGTGCGCAAGTGAAATCAATGAAGAAAATTTCGGGAACATTGAAACTCGACCAAGCACAGTTCCGTGAGTTAGAGGCATTCTCTAAATTTGGATCTGACCTTGATGCCGCGACCAAAAATGTACTCGACAAAGGACAAAAGAACGTGGAATTGCTAAAACAAGGACAATACAAACCCATGAAAGTAGAGCATCAGATTGCGGTTATCTATTGTGGAACAAAAGGTCTACTTCGCGATGTGCCTGTGCACAAAGTGGCCGAATTTGAACGCAACTTCCTTGAGCAAATGACCATGCAATTCCAAGCTACGCTCGATGAACTCCGTGCGGGCAAAATCACCGATGAAGGAATTGCAAATATTGAAAAAGCTGCCGCCGATTGTGCTGTTGCATTTAAGAAATAAAGTTTGAGTACGGAAGTACCAAAGTGCCTAAGTGGCTGCGCAATTCACCGTTAGGTCACTTAGGTACTTTGCCACTCAGGCACTCAGGTACTAAAAATAATAATATGGCAAACTTAAAAGAAATACAAACCCGAATAGGCTCGGTAAAAACAACCAAACAGGTAACAAGTGCTATGAAGATGGTGTCGGTAGCTAAACTAAAGAAAGCACAAGACAACATTACCCGAATGCGCCCTTACGCTGAAAAGTTAATTTATATCTTGTCGCAGCTTAGCGAGGGGTTAAGTTCTTCGGAATCGCCATACACCGAACAGCGACCTCCAGAAAATGTGCTTGTAATTATTTTAAGTACAAATAAAGGACTTTGCGGTGGTTTCAATTCTGCTATTACGAAAGCAGCTGTAGAGCACGCCAAAACAAAGTATTCATTTCAATATAATGCAGGTAGGGTGCACTTCTTTGTAATCGGACGACAAGCAGTGAAACTCTTAAAATCGCAGAAAATAACACCTACCAAGGAAAACGATACACTCATTGAAGACATAAACTTCGAAAGTGTGGGTATTGTGGCCAACGAACTGATGAACGAGTTTAAAACTCACCAATACGACCGCATCGATTTGGTGTATAATAAATTCGTTAACGCTGCGGTGCAAGAAGCAAGCATTGAGCAGTTTCTACCTATTGCCGATCAAGAAATAGAGCTAAAAGGAGAACATCATTTGATTTCCGATTTCATTTTCGAACCAACAAAAGAAGAAATCGTTACCCAGATTATTCCTCAAGCTCTGCAAACCATGCTCTTTAAGGTGCTTATCGATTCGCAGGCGGCAGAACACGGTGCACGCATGACCGCCATGACCCAAGCCACCGATAATGCCACCGAGCTAATTAAAGATCTCACCTTAACTTACAACAAGGTGCGCCAAGCCGCCATCACCAATCAAATTATTGAGGTAACAGGTGGGGCAGAAGCATTGAATTAGCCTAGCGCATTTCAGATAAAACGAAAAAAGAAGGAGTTCTCTCCTTCTTTTTTCGTTTTATTGAACCTTGCTAACTTGGTCTTTCAAAAACTCCAATGATTTATCATTGGCAATACCAAATCGCCAATGTCCACAAGGTGGGGTAATATACAACTCTTTGGGCGCACTAATCGAGTTAAACACCGAGAATACCGAAGTGGGGCAGCAAGTGTTATCGTTGAAACCCGTGCTGTAAAATCCAGGCACATTCACTCGCTTAGCAAAGTTCACCACATCATAATAGCTCAACGTGTTGATTTGTGCTTCCGTAGCTTTGCCATCGCGAAATAAACGAGGCCATCCACCACCTCTATTGTGCAAGAAACCCGTTATATCGCTCAACGCCGGATAAAACGCTGCCACAGCATCAACCTTTTCATTCAGTGCTGTAGCAACGATTGCCAAAGCTCCCCCTTGGCTACCACCTGTTGCCACACAATGCCCATTGTAAGAGTCAAGCGAACAGAGATAATCTACCGCACGCACACAACCAGTATACACCGCTTTGTAGTAGTAATCATCGGGAGTGCTCATACCCTTCAACTCATAGTTGTCGAGCACCTTTTTCACCTCCCGATACAACGCTTCATTGGGCTGTGGATTGATGCCGTGTATCTCAATCGAAAGACTGATATATCCTGCTTCAGCAAAACCCAGATAGGGCACAAAGCTCTTCACCCCAGCACCCGGTGGAGCAAAAAGAACAGGGTGTTTTTCATCGTCATCAGGCATACACAAATATCCGCTTATCCGTCGTTTCTCTACGCCCGTAGCAATACTCCACAGATAAACATTCACATTGTCGGTAGAATAATCATCAAGCTTTTCCAACTGCGTATCAAAATCCTTCGTACGAGCTTGCTTAATCACCGCCGACCAAAAAGCATCGAAATCTTGCGGTCTTTTCACCGTAGGACGAATATCACCTACTCCAAAGCCAAGTTTCACCTCTTGTTGATAATTCTTTCCATCAATGACACAGCTTGCTTTCAACTGTCGAAAACCGGGCTCTTTAGTACTCTTCACCATAATCTTCCCTACACCATCTTTAAGCTTTACTTCGCCCTTTTCATCGGCTTTCAACATATCATTTGCTTGTTGATAACTAATGATAACCTCAGGCATTGGCACACCATATTTCAGCACGCGCACTTCCACTTGTACTGTTTCTTTTAAAGCATAGGTCCAATCGGCAGCATCGGGACTTAAAATAATTTGCACCGGAGCAAAACGCTGTGGCGAATTCTGAGCAAAACAGATGCTTGAAAACAGCACCGTAAAAAGGAAAATGAATTTCTTCATGAGATTGTTATTCTAAATTTACAGACTCGAAAATAGTAATTTTAAGGTTTTTATGTGCATCTTCCCACAAGCTTTCTTAATTTTGCTTTGTCATGACACAAACAAAAACACCCTACAACAAACAAAATTGGAAGCCGGGCACACTCATCTATCCGCTTCCCGCTGTGCTAGTGAGTTGTGGCGAAACGCCCGAAGAGCACAACCTGATTACGGTGGCTTGGACAGGCACTATCTGCACCAATCCACCCATGTGCTACATTTCGGTGCGTCCTTCGCGCCATAGCTACGACATCATTAAGCGTACAGGCGAATTTATCATCAACCTCACCACCGAAGAGCTGGCACGTGCCACAGACTGGTGTGGTGTGCGCTCGGGAAAAAACTACGACAAGTTTACCGAAATGGGTCTGACTAAAGGCGAAGCCTCGGTAGTGAAATGTCCCGCTGTGGCAGAATCGCCCATCTCGATTGAGTGCAAGGTGAAGGAGATTGTGCCGCTTGGTTCGCACGATATGTTTATATCAGAAGTGGTAAACATCATCGCCGACGAGCGATACCTCGACCCCGAAACAGGCGCATTCAGCCTCAAAGCATCCGCCCCCATCGCCTATGTCCACGGTCATTATTTCAAAATCGGCGACCCCATAGGTAAGTTCGGCTGGAGCGTGGAAAAGAAGAAAAAGAAATAAGCATAAGATGGAAGATACACTCCAAAGATTGCTTTCGCTTTCTACCGAAAACGAAGTAGTCGAATGTAAAGAAGCAAATACACGATTCGACAAGGATAAATTAGGAAAGTATTTTTCAGCCTTGAGTAATGAAGCCAATTTGAAAGCTAAGTCGGAAGCATGGTTAGTGTTTGGTGTCAATGATAAAATCAAATCGTTGCCACAGCTATCAACTATGCCGAACTAAACGAATATAAATTGGAAATGGCTAATCAGACTTTGAGCATATTCTACTAAACAAACTACCTGATGTTTTAGATGACAAGAAAAATAAAATCAAAAATAACCTACAATCACTTCGTCGGCAGGGCAAAATAAATTCTGAAGGTAAAATCTGGAGAATGTCTAAACCAAGATAATTTAGGCGAAGTTGAAAAATAAATACTTACAAATAAATAGATTAACTTTCTACTTTTGGGTTTACAAAGAAACGTTAAAGAATAATTATCAATATATGAACACCCCCAACCCCCTTTTAACTCCATTCAGCACCCAGCATGGCACTGCGCCTTTTTCGCTGATTAAAAACGAACATTATATCCCCGCTTTCAAAGCGGCTATTGAAGAGGCACGTGCCGATATGAATAACATCATCAACTCGGTAGAAGCTCCTAGCTTTGAAAATACCATCATGGCGATGGATTTCATGGGCATGAAACTGAACATCATTCAAGGTGTTTTCTTCAACCTCAATTCGGCAGAAACCAACAATAAAATGCAAGAAATTGCACAGGAAACAGCCCCGATGTTCTCGGAGTTTAGCAACGATGTGAGTCTGAATGAACAGCTTTTCACACGTGTAAAATCGGTTTACGACCAACGAGAATCGCTAACGCTCTCCGCTGAGCAGCAAACATTGCTGACCAATAGCTATCTGAGTTTTGTGCGCAATGGAGCTAACCTTTCAGAAACCGACAAGGCTACCTATCGTGAAATCACCGCTGAGTTAAGCCAAATCGGTTTGCAATTTCAGCAAAACGTGCTAGCCGAAACCAACGCCTATGAATTGCTCATCACCGAGGAACAGGAGCTTGCAGGCTTGCCTCCCTTTGTGCTCGATGCTGCAGCCGATGATGCGAAAGCGAAAGGCAAAGAAGGTTGGCTTTTCAGCTTGCAGCATCCTAGCTTTGTGCCGTTCATGAAGTATGCCGACAATCGAGAACTTCGCGAACAACTCTTCAAGGCTTCATCACGCAAAGGAAACCAAGACAATGCGCACGACAATAAGAAAATCATCGAGCGAATGCTCGAACTTAAATTGCAAAAAGCCAATTTACTGGGCTACGCTTCGCACGCCGATTTTGTGTTGGAACAACGCATGGCAAAGTCGGTGGAACGTGTGTATCATTTCATCGACGAGCTGCACCTCAATTCTCGTTCGTTTGCCATTGCGGAGTATGATGAAATGCAACGCTTCGCCCAAAGGCAAGGACTAAAAGACGATTTGCAGCGTTGGGATTGGGCGTATTATGCTGAAAAACTCAAAAACACCAAGTTTGGTTTCAAAGAAGAAGAACTCAAACCCTATTTCCAACTCGAAAAGGTGGTAGATGCGGTGTTCGGATTGGCAACAACGCTTTACGACATCACTTTCAAAGAGCAAAAATCAATTGAGGTCTATCACCCCGATGTGAAAGCCTATGAGGTGTTTGACGAATCGGGCGAGTTTCTAGCGGTGTTCTATGCCGACTTCTTCCCTCGCGAATCAAAACGTTCGGGCGCATGGATGACCGAATATCAAGGACAATACATCACTGCCGATGGCTCCGACCACCGTCCGCACATCAGCATTGTGTGCAATTTCACCAAGCCCACAGCCAGCTCGCCCTCGCTACTCACCTTCGATGAGGTGGTGACCTTGCTCCACGAATTTGGTCATGCCTTGCACGGCATGCTCACCCGATGCCACTATCCGAGCACTTCGGGCACTAATGTGTTTTGGGATTTTGTGGAGCTTCCCTCGCAGATTCATGAAAATTGGGCGTTTGAAAAAAAATGGCTCGACACCTTTGCCGTGCACTACCAAACTGGCAAAACCATTCCAGCCGAACTTATCGACAAGCTCCTAGAAGCAAAAAACTTTTTAGCAGGCTATGCCTCGGAACGACAGTTGAGCTTTGCCATGCTCGACATGGCGTATTATTCGCAGACCGAACCCATGCGCAAATCTATCCCCGAATTTGAAGCCGAATCCATGCAAGCCACCGAGCTAATGCCTCCCGTAGAGGGCGCACTGATGAGTACCGCCTTTTCGCACATCTTTGCTGGTGGCTATTCGGCAGGATATTACAGCTACAAATGGGCTGAAGTGCTAGATGCCGATGCCTTTGCAGTGTTTAAGGCCAATGGCGTGTTCGACAAAGCCACCGCCTATAAATTCCGCTACCACATCTTAGAAAAAGGAGGAAGCGAACACCCCATGAAACTCTACAAGCGATTCCGTGGACAAGAACCCACCGCCGAGGCTTTGTTGAAGCGGGAAGGGCTTTGCTAAGATACCTCGAGGACAAACAACGATGACCATGGGTGAAATGAAATCCCTGAAATTGGATAACACCCCTCCGAAAATGTAAGAATAAGCAGTCAGATTGAAGAAAAACTGCTTATTCTTACGCTTTTGTCGAAATAAGCAGTTTTCCACTCTATTTTCTCCTTATTTTTACATGCGTTCTGATTTCATTCAGCTAGCTCTTTTACTTTACTCGCTAGAGGAGAATATCAGCGACACTTCTTCCTGTTATCCAATCAGAATATTAAGAAATTTGCAAAATTAAAAGCGAAGCAAAGTAGCATTCGATTGATTTTCTACCTTTGAACAACAAAAAGATATTTTATAATCAAATAATAGAATACAAACAATTATGCAAACAGTTGACACATTCAATTTCGCAGGCAAAAAAGCTATTATCCGTGTGGATTTTAACGTGCCTTTGAATGACAAATTCGAAATTACCGACGATACTCGTATCGTTGCAGCCCTTCCTACTATTAAAAAAATCTTGAAAGACGGTGGTGCCGTGATTTTAATGTCGCACCTTGGTCGTCCAAAGGGTCAAGTTAATGCTGATTACTCATTGAAACACATCGTGGCTCATCTTTCAAAATGTTTGGGTGTAGATGTGAAAATGGCTCCTGATTGTGTAGGTGCTGAAACTAAAGCAATGGCTGATGCGCTTCAAATGGGTGAAGTGTTGTTGCTTGAAAACCTCCGCTTCCACGCAGAAGAAGAAAAAGGTGACGAAGGATTCTCTAAAGAATTGGCTTCATTGGCTGATGTTTATGTGAATGATGCATTCGGTACTGCTCACCGCGCACACGCTTCAACAACTATCATTGCGAAATTTGTGGACGTGAAAATGCCCGGATACCTATTAGATAAAGAAATCAAATTCTTGGGCGATGCTGTTGAAACTCCTGTTCGTCCATTCGTGGCTATCGTGGGTGGTGCGAAAGTTTCGGGTAAACTCGAAGTATTGAAATCATTGATTGAAAAATGCGACACTATCCTTATCGGTGGTGGTATGGCTTATACGTTCTTGAAAGCTCAAGGACACAACATCGGAAATTCATTGGTGGAAAACGACTTGCTTGACACAGCAAAAGAAGTGCTTGCTGCTGCTGAAGCTAAAGGAGTGAAATTCATGTTACCTACCGACAACTTGGCGGCTAACAAATTCGCCAACGATGCCGACGTGCAAGTGGTAGGTGTTGAAATTCCTGAAGGCCGAATGGCTCTTGACATCGGTCCTGCAACCGTGAAAGCTTATGCGGCTGAAATTGCATCGGCAAAAACTGTGGTTTGGAACGGACCAATGGGATGTTTCGAAATGCCAACATTCGAAAAAGGTACTTTCGGTGTGTGCGACGCTGTTGCTGCATCTGATTGCGTGTCAATCATCGGTGGTGGCGACTCAGTTGCTGCGGTGAACAAATCAGGTTTGGCTGACAAAATGAGCCACATCTCAACTGGTGGTGGTGCTTCATTGGAATTCCTAGAAGGAAAAGTACTCCCCGGAGTTGCTGCTGTGCGCGACTAAACGATAGCAAATTTGTGAGCTTTGCCATATAAAGCTTTGCCCACAAACTGAATATATAAAACCCTCAAACGATTGCTCGTTTGAGGGTTTTTCTTGCATTATAATTCAAAAAAGTAAGAACCTATGATATATAATTAGGAGGCTTTGATACTGTTAGGAGTAATTGATATTAACCTAAGTTTCGGATAAGATTTTGCCTCAGGTTGTTCTGCTTTTGAGCAGAAAAGGCGGAATTTATGCCAAAATCAGAACAAAAGGCTTCTAAGTGCAGCTATTTTTGAAATAAATCCTGTGGTGAAAGCTTATCCGGAACTCAGTTTATTAGTGAAAAACCAAACAAACTGCTCACCTCGTTCAAAATAAATTCTTCGGTAGCGTTAAGTTCAAACACAATGTGGGGTTTGAGATAATGCACCTGATGTGCTTGCTTATATTTTTCTTCGCCCCCACCTGTAATGTTGAGCATGATAAGATCGTCGGCACCCACCGTTCCTTTAGCTTTAGCATCAATGAGAGTTGCCACGGCTGCGGATGCGGCAGGATGAATATCCACACCTTCGGCAGTTTCAAACATTTTGGCACACGCTCTAATGCTTTCATTATCTGCTACCAGCACATCGCCATTAGTTTCTTTTAGCGCATCATACAAACCTCCCACAATGCCATATGGAGGTTTACGGTTCGATAGCACCTTAGCATCAATTTCTTCTACTTGCTTGCGAGCTTCATCATCATCAAGCGGAAGCATGACACGACTGTCGGCCTTCCATGCATCATAAATTGGTAGGAAAGGTGCATTTTGTGCTACCATCAAACGCATTTTGTTTGTTCCAAACCTACCATCTTCAATAAAGCGCAAATTAGCTTCCCAAGCTGCAATGGCACCTGTGCCACTACCCACAGCTTGAAAATAAAAATCAGGAATCTTGCCGATAGTAGTTACTGCTGAAAGCACCGTTGTAGCCATACCATCGCGACGAGCCACATTTTTTGCTCCACCTTCGGCAAAGAATTTTTCACTCTTCACCACCACATTCGAAATATGAATAGCATCGTAATAATCACCACCCGATTTTGCCACCACAAGCTTCACACAGTCGTTTAATGGTGCATCAAAATAGAGCGCTGAAATATTATCTTCGGGCACGCAGAGCAACAAAGGAATATTATTGTCGGAACACACCTGAGCAAAAGCGCGAGCCGTGTTTCCGGCAGAAGCCACCACAAGCACACGTTTTTCATCTTCATGCATTCGTCCGCACACCGAATAAGCTTCAGTTTCCTTGAAAGAACAGGTGCGAATGTGAGCGCCAATGGCTGGATTATACCCACTAAAGGTAATCCACAAATTATTCAGACCAAGCTCTTTTGCTAAACCTTCACTTTTGTAGGTTACAGGAGCTGCCGAACCTTTCAGTTGGCGAATGATAGGCAACCAATCGGCATATTTATACAGTCCTTCAGCATCATCGCCCACGGTAAGTTGTTTTTTGTCGTATATAGCTCTAATGAGCGTAGGCGTAGGCTCGTCTTTAGGGTCGAGCATCCAGTAGTTATCTTCAAAGATAACACCACTTTGCAGCGATTGCAGTTTGTAACTGGTCTTCTTGTTTTGTGTCATTTTTACCTGCTTAAATAATGAAAAACAAAGATAAGGGGAATATGCAAGTCGACCATATGTACATATACCTATCTATTTAAAAAATAGAATTGGCTGCACAAGTGGTAAATATAATTTTAACAAATAAATATAATTTAATGGGTGTTAATATTCAAAAAATAAACTTCATTTGCAGAATCAACAAAATAGCGAGCTATTTTAATGCTGTGAAATACTTATTTCAACAAGCTAATCATTTGTGAATATACGCATTAAAGTTGTAATACACTTTATTTTTAAAGAATTGAACAAATTAAAACTAACCATTGGTAGGCGGGAAATTGTTGATTTTCCAAAACTCCAATTAGAAGACATTGAGGTTAAAATTGACACCGGAGCTTACACAAGTAGCATTCATTGTCATGAAGTAAACGAAGTGGAACAAAACGGCGAAATGCAACTTTGCTGTCAATTTCTCGACCCTACGCACCTGGAATACAACGAAAAGGAGCTTTATTTCTCCAATTATTCCATTAAAAAAGTACGTAGTTCAAACGGCATTGTCGAGAGTCGATATAAAGTGAAAACCTCAATTCTTTTGTTTGGGAAAGAATATCCCATTCACCTTACACTTACTGAACGTAGCAAAATGAAGTATAGCGTGCTGATTGGTCGCCGATTTCTACAAGGAAAATTTGTGGTCGATACTGAGTTACTGCACGTGAGCAGTCTAATATCTAAAGTCTAAAAATCTAATATCCATTATTTCCATGAAGAAACATATGAAAATTGCAGTTTTATCGCGCAATCCACGATTATATTCTACTCGCCGATTAGTTGAAGCTGGCGAAAAAAGAGGGCATACCATGATGGTTATCGACCACTCTAAATGCGACTTAGTAATTGAAAAGAAGAATCCACACATCATCTATAAAGGAGAAGTGCTCGATGATATTGATGCAATTATTCCTCGTATTGGGGCATCCATCACCTTCTTTGGTACTGCTGTTGTGCGTCAATTTGAAATGATGAAAGTATTCACCGCCACTGAATCGGTGGCATTAGGTCGCTCGCGCGATAAACTGCGAAGCCTTCAAATTCTTTCGCGTGCTGGTTTAGGATTGCCCAAAACAGTTTTCACCAACTACAGCAAAAATGTAAGCGATGTAATTGAAGGTGTTGGCGGTGCTCCAATGGTAATAAAACTGTTGGAAGGCACACAAGGTGTGGGTGTAGTATTGGCTGAAACCAATAATGCCGCAGAATCGGTGCTCGATGCCTTCAATGGTTTGAAAGTGCGCGTAATTGCACAAGAGTTCATTGAAGAAGCCAAAGGGGCAGACATTCGTGCCTTTGTGGTAGATGGCGTGGTGGTAGGAGCTATGAAACGTACAGGCAAAGAAGGAGAATTTCGTTCGAATCTGCACCGCGGGGGAAGTGCTCAGATAATTGAACTTACCGATGAGGAAGAAAATGCAGCACTGAAAGCTGCACGAGTAATGGGCTTAGGTGTTGCTGGTGTCGATATGTTGCAAGGTAAAGATGGTCCGTTAATCATGGAAGTAAACTCA
This sequence comes from Mangrovibacterium sp., assembly GCA_047972995.1. Taxonomy (GTDB): domain Bacteria; phylum Bacteroidota; class Bacteroidia; order Bacteroidales; family Prolixibacteraceae; genus JBKEDC01. Next base: position 182,577 of record JBKEBD010000002.1, on the reverse strand, counting down.
TCTCCCGGCTTGGAAGGTATTGAAAGTGCCACGGGTGTTGATATTGCCAAAAGCATCATCCGCTATATTGAACGAAATGCTTAAATAAATTGCTTTGCGGTTAATTTACTACACACAACTGGGAAACTAAATAAACCGCAAAGCCAAATAACAACACAATAGCATGAAAATACTCGGACATGATATCCAAAAGGGAAGTTCTACTTATCTCACGTTAGAAACTGCCCGCTTGCACACACACACCAAAATTGAAGTGCCTGTGCTTATTGAACGTGGCAAAAAGCCTGGACCAACTTTATTAATTTGTGCTGGTATTCACGGCGACGAAGTAAATGGTGTAGAAATTGTGCGTCGCGCCATTAAGGAAAACATTACTAAGCCCGAATGTGGTACTGTAATTGCCATTCCAGTGCTCAATGTGCTTGGTTTTTTAAATAAAACCCGAGAGTTTCCCGATGGTAAAGACCTTAATCGCTTCTTTCCCGGTTCGAAAGCTGGTTCTTTAGCAAATCAGTTTGCCCACACCTTCATGCAAGAGATCGTGCCCCACATTGACTATTGTATCGACTTTCACACTGGAGGTTCATTTCGCAATAATATTCCTCAAATTCGGGTGAGTAGAGACTATCCTGAATTATTAGAGTTGGCGGAAGTGTTCAATCCTAAATATGTAGTATTGGCTCCCAATCGCGATAAATCATTTCGTGAATCGTCCACTCGATTAGGCAAAAAAGTATTGTTATTTGAAGGTGGGAAAGCACTAAACTTTTCGAAAGGAGTAACCGAAGCTGGCTTGCAAGGTATCATGCGTGTGATGCACCATATTGGAATGCGCAATTTTGAAGACATCATGACTCCGGCCAAGCGAGAAGCCATTTTGATTTCAGAATCGAATTGGCAGCGAGCACGTCATTCGGGACTTTTTCATGCCTTTGTGAAAGATGGAGAATATATCAATAAAGGGCAAACCATTGGCAGTATATCCGATCCTTATGGTAAGGTAGAATATTTGGTGAAAGCCAAGCAAAACGCTCACATTATTGGCATGAGCCATTCTCCCATTGTTACCCAAGGCGATGCCTTATTTCACTTAGGAGTAGAGAAAGTGTAAAACTCAAAAACGCTACAAACTTCCCCTCTTCAATTTAAAAACATACCTTTGTAATTGATTTAAGACCTCAAAAAAACAAGCTTATGTCGATCATTGAAGGAGCAAAAGAAAATTTACAAAAGCTCATTGCTGAAATAGCAGCTAGTGAAAGTCACATTAACAACGCCTTCCAACAGGCTGTAGAAACAATCTTTCAAGCCAAAGGAAAATTAGTAGTTACAGGAGTAGGGAAAACAGGTCATATTGGTACCAAACTAGCCGCTACCTTTGCTTCTACAGGCACCCCCTCTTTTTTCATGCACTCTACCGAGGCCATTCATGGCGATTTAGGTATGGTGAGTTCCGACGATGTGGTGATTGCCATTTCTAACAGTGGCACATCGAAAGAATTGGTGAGTATCTTGCCCGCTATTCATCAGATTGGAGCAACCATCATTGCGCTAACTGGTAATGTACATTCGCCTTTGGCAGAATCGTCAGATGTTGTGGTAAGTACGCACATTAATGCAGAACTTTGTCCGCTAAATCTAGCCCCTACCACTAGCTCTACTGTTTGTCTTATTATGGGCGATTTAATTGCTGTGGAAGTGATGAAACTCCGTAAGTTTAAAGTAGAAAATTTTGCACTTTATCATCCCGGTGGAGCTATTGGTCGCCGCTTGCTCATGCGCATATCCGATGTTATGCGAACTGATATTCCCACCCTTCAACTTCACGACAACTTCAATGTTTTGCTCACCAACATTTCTTCGAGCGGGTTGGGTGCTGTGTGCGTAATGGAAAATAATCAGATGGTGGGTATCATTACCGATGGCGATGTGCGCCGTGCCGTGAATGCCAATAAGGAGCAAGTGTTTAAAACTCCCATGAGCCAAATTATGACACGCCAATTTACCTCGGTGAAGCAAACTGAACTAGCATTCGACGTATTAAAACAAATGGAAAACAAGAAAATAACGGTTATTCCTGTGATAAATCAAAATGAAGTGGTGGGCATGGTAAGCCTCCATGATTTGCATGATTTTGGATAACCTTAATAACTATGAACATGATTTCAACAGTAAAAGAAGTAAAGATAAACGACCAAGTTTCCTTTGGAACAGGTAAATTCACTCTCATTGCGGGTCCTTGTGCCATAGAATCGTATGAAATGTGCTATCAAGTGGCTAGCCAGCTAAAGAGAATTTGCGCTAATTTGGGCATTGATTATGTATTTAAATCGAGCTTCGACAAAGCTAATCGCACTTCGGTTGATGCACCGCGTGGCATTGGTAGTAACGAAGGTTTGAAAGTGCTGCAAGCTATAAAAACAGAGCTTGACTTACCCATTATCACCGACATTCACGAGGCATCGCAATGCGAGCGAGCGGCTGAGGTGGTCGATATGTTGCAAATTCCGGCATTCCTTTGTCGCCAAACCGATTTATTGCTTGAGGCAGGCAAAACAGGCAAAGCGGTAAACGTGAAGAAAGGTCAGTTTCTAGCTCCTTGGGACATGGGAAATATTGTGAAGAAGCTAGAAAGCACAGGTAATACTAAGATCTTGCTTTGCGAGCGAGGCACAACTTTCGGCTATAATAATTTGGTGGTAGATATGACTGGCTTGGTGGAAATGCGCAAGTTTGGATATCCGGTGGTGATGGATGCCACTCATGCCGTGCAAAAACCATCGGGGCAAGGTAACTCTACCGGAGGAAACCGCGAAATGGTGCCTTATTTAATGAACGCTGCACTTTCTATTGGTGTTGATGGAATATTTGCCGAAGTACACCCTAATCCTGATAAAGCTTTCTCTGATGGTCCTAATCAATTGCATCTTGAAGGCGTTGAAGAGTTACTCACTAGAGCTGTGGCTTATGATCGTATTACGAAAGGATTGTAATGTTGCCATTGTCCGAATGGAGTAGCTAGCAGAAAACAAAGAGAGGAATCCTCTTAAAATACAAATAGAGCTAAACAGGTTGATTGTTTAGCTTTATTTTTTTGTAAATAAACTCTTGCCTACTTTAGCATAGGCCTTCACATATTTTTGAATGGTATCGCCATAGGTGCTTGTAATGCCATTGATTCCCAATTGACCGATAGCTGTTAGCAATCTTATTTTGGTGTGTTTTGTTTTTCGCATTACAGTGCCCGAAATAAAGGAAGTAACGATGGGAGTAATTGTCGATAGGAAATCTTTTTGCAGATTTGTATCTCTCAGCAAACTGTGTACTGCTTGCTTAATGAAATTTCCCGATTGAAAATCTTGTGCCACATCTTTCAACACAACCGTTAGTTCTTTGCGCTGCTGAGTTTGTTCGCTTTTTAACTGCTTAATGCGTGTTCTAAGTTGAATTTGTGCTTTTGTTGCCATTAGTTCTCCTCCTTGCAAGTGACTTCTTCATCTTGTTCTTCGTCATCTTTCATTACCGATAGTATAATCGAATCCATGATAGGTGATTTGATGAATTTTTCTCTTAACAGCCACAAAATAATTCCTAGCAACAAGTAGAAACCTGCTACAATTAAGAAACCCGCGGCATTTCCCCAATCAGTTAGCTCTCCAATTAAATAAGATACTCCAAAATTGAGGGTCATGAAGCACAAAAAGAACACCAAAATAATAGGCACCCAAGAAACTATATTAGATAAGATGTCAGACATCTTATCTAATATTTTTAGCTTAATGATTTCGGCTGAAGTTTTAGAAAAATCTTTTCCTTTATCAACGAGTTCTTCAATAAATTCGCCTGTTTTTTCCATTTGTTATGATGCGTTTAGTGTCATACTTCAGTAACTTCCTCAGCCACTGCATCTTCTACTTGCTTTTCAACTTCCTTTACTTTGTTTTTAAGCTTTGTTTCAGCATCTTTCACTTTAGCTTTCACCACCTCTACTTGGTCTTGCAAGCTATCTACTATTTCATCAACTTTATCTTTAACATCGTCAAGGCAGTCATTGCTTTTATCCACGATTTTCTTACGTGTTTCAGAACCTTTTTCTGGTGCTAAAAGAATGCCCAAAATTGCTCCTGCAGCTAAACCTGCCAATGCGCCTAATATTACTCTATTTGTACTCATAACTTTAGTTTTTAATAATTAAAATTTTGTTGTAATTGTCGTCTAAAGATATTTAATATCCACAGATAAAACCATGCTCTTTCTGTTATTGTTTTCAAACACCGAAATAATTAGCATAAAAGCACAAAAATTAATTTATTTAAGCTTACACCGCAACCAAACTGTTTTCGCTGCCAAATTCGTTGGCTTCCTGGCCGTCGGCTTCTAGTTCGTTATACCATTCTCCATCAATAATATAGCGGAAAGCATAGGTTTTATTTTGCTCTAGTTCAACAACTACTGAATATTCGCCATTTTTCAGCTTTTTCATCGGAGTAGCAATAATATCCCACTCGTTAAAATCGCCTACTATAGCAATACTTTCAGCATTTTCAGCCATTTCTTTACTTACTCGGAAAGTTACTTTGGTAATTGGCTTCGACTTTAAAACTTGTTTTTTCAGACTCATGACTTAGTTTTTTTAAAAAATAAATACGTTAGTTTTTTCTTCTTGCTGAGCACAAGGTATATATATTATTTGTTCTAAAAAAAAAACTTTCAAAGAAAAATATGTTTTAAACTTTAAATTAGCAGTTAGTTTGAAAAAAATTAAACTTAACCCGCTAATACTCTAATGATTTATTACTTTTGGGTGTAATAAAAGCATTATCATGAACAACTGGTACCCCGATTTTGAAAGCCGTGTGCTTGAACAAATAAAAGACAGCAAAGGAAGCGATCTTCGTTTTTTCAGAATAGAAGAATATTTGAGAAATGCAGAACGAATAGACATAATGGCAGATGACTGTCCTTCTTGTGCGAAATTGCGCGAGAAAATGGAGCAACAAGCGCCAAACATTAAACAAGCTATTGATGAACCCGGCGCCCATCGTAGAGCACTCGATGATATTCAGGCGGAACTTAATCAGCATTTGAAAAAGGCTCATGGTTTTTACCCTCCCATGTATCACACCTATATGCAAAGTATTTATTGGCTACTTGGTTTCATGTTTGCAGCCTTGCTAGCTGTGAAGATTTTCCCTCGTGTTCCAAGCATTGCTTTTTATTCTCCAGCTTTTGTGATTGGGGTAGTAATTGGGCAGATAAAGGGCGGAAAAATGGACCGACTTATTACCAAAAATAATAAACAACTTTAAATTTACGAGCCAAACAAGTCAATTTTTAAAAAATTACCAAGTTCATTCGTTTTTTTACCACTAAAACTAGATCAATGTTACAATTAAATTTATATTTGAGCCTAAATATTAACCATTACATATTTCAAAAGTTAAAAAAATGAATCAAACAAAATTCAGATCATTGCTTGGATTAGCATTAGCAACTACCGTGTTGTCTAGTTGTGCTGGTCTTAAAAGTATGCAAAAAAATGCTGATGACATCAGTTTCAATGTAGATCCTGCACCTCTTGAAGCTCACGCTGGCGAGGTAAAAGCAAATATTAACGGGGTTTTTCCTGAAAAGTACTTTGCAAAAAAAGTAACTCTTGAAGCTACACCAGTATTGACAACTGCCGATGGCAAAGAAGTTACTTACGAGAAAGTAACTGTGCAAGGCGAAAAAGTAAAAGAGAACAACAACGTTATTGACTACAAAAAAGGTGGCGACTTCGATTACTCTGATGCTGTAGCTTACGACCGTTCTATGCGAGAGTCTACTCTTTCTATCCATATTACAGCTACTAAAGGTAAAAAATCAGTTGATTTCGAACCAATTCCAGTGGCAGACGGTGTGCTTTCAACTGCTGAATTAGCCATGAAAACGCCTCAAACTATTGTGGGTATTCAACGCGAAGAAAATACAACAGGTGTTTACGATGCTAACATCGATCCTTACCAACGCATTGTGCCAGAATCATACAGTGCCGATATTATGTACTTGAAAAACCAAGCTAGCATAAGATCTTCTGAGCAAAAAGCAGAAGACATCGTAGGATTGGCAAAATATACTCAAGATGTGAAAGCCAACGAAAGAAAAGCATTGAAAGATGTGAAAGTTTCGGCTTATGCTTCTCCTGAGGGTGAAGTTAGCTTCAACACTAAGCTTTCTGAAAACCGTAAAAATTCAGGTACTAAAGTTGTTGATAATATCTTGAAAAAATCTGAAATAGAAACTAGCGTTTTCAGCGACTTTACTGCTGAAGACTGGGACGGTTTCCAAGAATTAATGGAAGCTTCTACAATTCAAGACAAAGACCTAATCTTGCGTGTGCTTTCTATGTACACTGATCCTGAGGTACGTGAAGAAAAAATTAGAAGCCTTGGTGAAGTTTTCACCGATGTGCAAGATGAAATCTTACCTCAATTGCGTCGTGCAAAAATTACAGCTAATGTTGATGTTACAGGTAGAAGCGACCAAGAAATCTTGGCTCAATTCAAATCTGATGCTAGCTTGTTGAACCCTGCTGAATTAATTTATGGTGCTAGCTTAGTGGAAGCTGATGCCGACAAAGTAGCATTCTACGAAGCTTTAGTGAAATATTATCCTAACGACTGGAGAGGTTATAACAACATCGGTGTTGTAGCTGCTAAAGGTGGCGATTATGACAAAGCTAAAGGTTACTTCACAACTGCTGAACAAAAAGACAATACAGTTACTGTAGTGAAAAACAACTTGGCTGCGTGCGAAATTGCAGCCGATAACAACGCTGAAGCTAAAGTACTTTTAGGTGCTGCTTCTGGTGCTGGCGATGCTGTGAACTATAACTCGGCAATTATTGCTATCGAGGAAGGCGAATATGCTACTGCTGCTAAATTGTTGGCTGGTACTAACACCGTGAACGAAGCTGTAGCTAAAATCTTAAGTGGCGATGCCGATGGTGCTCTTCGTGCCCTTAACAACAGTGAGTGCAAATGCTGGAAAGTTTCTTACTTCAAAGCTGTTGTTTCTGCTCGCATGGCTAAAGAAAGCGCTGTTTACACTAATCTTAAAGAGGTGGTAGCTGCTCATCCTGAAGCTAAAGAACTTATTGCTACTGATGTTGAATTTGCTCAATATAAAGAAAACGCAGAGTTCCAAGCTATCGTGAAATAATTTCACTCTAGCCTTACATAACAAAAGAGGAATGCCAATTGGTATTCCTCTTTTTTTTTGCACACTAGTAACTAACAATTAAAGCTACCTTTTCTTTCTATACTTTTTTTGTTTTGGGGCGTTGCTTGGTTTGTTTTTGCTGCCAAATTGGGGTTTGCCCGGGCGTTTATCTTTTCCCTGCCCCGGACGACGTTTCTTTTCGTGGAATGCACCTTTAAAATCGGGGTCTTCCAATCGTTTTTGACGGTCTATTTCGCGCTCTTGCTCTATTTTTTCGGCTTTTGGCGTTTCGGGCACCTCTACTTCTGCAGGAATATATTCCTCGGGAATGTCGGTACGCATAATTTTTTCAATCTTCCGCAAGTGATATTCTTCCGATGGATCGATTAGTGAGATGGCGGAACCATGATTGTTTGCTCGCGCTGTTCGCCCAATGCGGTGCACATAATCTTCGTAGCGCTGTGGCAAATCGAAGTTTATAACGTGTGAAATCAAACTTACATCTAATCCACGAGCCGACACGTCTGTTGATATTAAGATGCGTATTTCTCCCTCTTTAAAGGCGTTTATAGCGTTTATACGGGCATTTTGACCTTTATTTGAATGCAGAATACGTTTTGAACCTTCGGTCTTTCTTTTGATGATTTTAAACACTTGGTCGGCGTGCTCTTTGGTTCGCACAAAAATAAGCACTCTGTTGAAGGTGTCTTCATCTTCCAGCAAATGCTGAATGAGGTTAAGCTTGGTTCTGAAGTTTGGCACTTCGTAGTAGCATTGTTTCACCAATTGGGCGGGTGTGGCCGATGGGGCCACTTCTATGCGTTTTGGGAAAGCCAAAAACTCATTGCTCATTTCTTCTACGCGTTCACCAAAGGTGGCCGAAAAAAGCAGGTTTTGTCGTTTTCGTGGAATAATTTCGAGCAACTGTCGAATTTGCGGCATGAAACCCATATCGAGCATACGGTCGGCTTCATCGATAACCAAGTATTTCAGTTTTTTGAGCGAAAGTGCTCCTGCTTGATACAAATCCCACAATCTGCCGGGTGTTGCTACCACTACATCAACACCCGGTTTTACTAAGTCGGCATGCTTAGTCCAGCCAATACCACCATAAACGGCTGCATGGCGAATGTTTGAGTAGGTAAGAAATTCTTCAATATCTTCGCCCACTTGAATGGCTAATTCTCGTGTAGGCACTAAAATTAATGCGCGCGGATCGTCGCCTTCTGCTTTCACCAATTTAGTGAAAATGGGTAGTAAATAGGCTGCTGTTTTCCCTGTTCCGGTTTGGGCAATGCCCAGCACATCGGCTCCTGAGGAAATAACTGGAATGGCTTTTTGCTGAATAGGGGTAGGGGTTTCGAAGCCAATTTCTTTCAAACTTTTCAGAATAGACTTGCTTACGTTTAAATCTTCAAATGTCTTGCTCATGTGGCAAAGATAATAGTATATCTGTAATTAGCCCTTTCTTATTTACCCATTAGCTGAATGGGGCTTATTGAATTAAGGGTATAAAAAAGCTCTATAAACTCATCTTTCCGATACGTTTATAGAGCTTCTGTTTGATTATGAACCAAACAAATGGGCAAATATTTCTTAAATAGAAATACCTATTTGATGTAGTATTTCCTTCAAATTAGCCAAGTTAAATGGTTTCGCCATGAATTCATCCATGCCGTTTTCAATACATTTTTCTCGGTCATTATCGAGCGTGTTTGCAGTAACTGCAATAATAGGTGTACGCTCGCAATTTTGCTCTAATTCGTATGCTCTTATATTTTTGGTTGCTTCTAAACCGTCCATAACAGGCATCATAATATCCATAAGTACGAAGTCGAATTTATTTTCTTTGAATAATTCTACTCCTTCTAAACCGTTATTTGCAATTAGGATGTCGCAATCCAATTTTTTTAAACTGAATGTGACTACCTTTTGGTTTAGCATATTATCTTCAACCAATAAAATTGATAGTTTTTCAAACATTGCATTTAAATTTTTCCAAAAGCCACTATCATCCGAAAGTTTTTCAGAGATTCAATAAAAAGTTTGAAGAGTTCCTATTTTTGTTTTCACCACAAAATCAAAAATGATGATACTCTTCAGAAACAACAAAGATACACACAAACCAGTAATCAAGCAAATTTTAGATCTTATTCCTGGCTTTTTCCGACTGTATTGCCATAACTTCATGCTTTCGGCACAAGCTGAAATTTCTATATTTGGATTTGGGGCATGGAATCTGAATTTTTGCTTGGCAACTATTTTCCAATTTAGGTTTTGGGCTAATCGTTTTTTTGCTTCCTTCTCTACTGTTTTTCATTATTCTTTTTATTTATCTCTCTATATAAAAATAAAATAATAAGAATAATGTCGGTTAGTTCTCGTTATATTTTTAGGAGCTTTTTCTTGCCTATTAAGCTTTGAGTGTTGCAACTTGAGTTATTAAACAACTCTAAACAATTTAATGTGCTTTGTATTAGTACATTTACCTGTTTGTAAACAGTTTGTTAGTAAGTTTTCTTTTTAATAAGATTTTTGTCACAATGGGGTGTATAACTGCCTATCTTGCCATGAATTTCTTTTAAATATCTTCTTTTGCTTTTTTCAGATGCTGTTTGTTATAAGGCATTTTGAAAAATAACCAAAAAACTTAGCTTTTTTTTATTGGGTTTGTTCTAACAGTTATTCCCTAGATGCTAACAATATGTGATTTTATATCCGCTTAGTTTCTAGTGTTTTAATATTTAATACTAACCGATTTTTTTCAAATGTTGATAAGCTTTACGGGCTTGAAATGGCTTATTAATAACTGGTGTAAATGGGCTATCTGTTTTGTTATCAGTGGCTAGGTGAGGAAACCAAAAGAATCACGCACCGTTTCAAATTGCGGTGCGTGATGATGAATATGCTGTTTTTTTACTCTATTGTGCTAATTTCGGCTTTATTTTTGCGCTTTTTAATCAGCATATTCTGATCTTCAATTATGGCATTTACAGCTATAATGAAACTGCCATAGGCATCAACATCCATATTTATCGAGGTGTTTAAATAAGGAACTAGCTCTTGATTGATTTGCTTGAGTAGTTTTTCTTTGAGCGTTGTGGCATTGTAGCGCAAGATTTGTTGTTTGCGCAAATCCTGATATTCGGCATAGCTGTTTATGAATGTTGTTTGGGCTTCTTTCAGTCGGGCAATGGCAGTGCTTCAATACAAAATTGTTGATATGAACGGGCTCTGTTCTTCTTCATCGAGTTTTCAATGAGCGAGTTTGTGAGCGTGTGATAAACTATTTGTCGGCGTGCTGCTTTTGGCTTAGGTTGATAGGCTCGATTATTTCTAATAGACTTTGAGCAGCTTCTTGGCTTGTAGAGTTTTGCAATGAGTTAGACCAAATGTGATGGTATAATGCCTTGTAGGCAATTTTTATTTCCTGCAAGTGCGCGTAATTTTCCGATTTTATAATTTTTCTTTAATTGCATTTTTCATTTGCACTTGGGTGACGGTTAGCTAGTTTATCAGCGTTTCGAGATATGCACTAGAATCTTCGCCTAAGAGATAGGTTTTTGAAAGAATTGCTAAGCTCAAACTGTTTATTTCACTAGTTTGAATTTGTGCGTACACTTTTTTTACTTTACTTGTCATACTACTTATTTTTGAAGTTTTATAAAAATGTTTTTTGAAAGGTTTTACCATGGTAAGCTGTTAATTGCAATTGGAAGCTACTTCATTAATATCTATATAAAAACGACCTAGTTTTTGCAGATTTCACGAAAATATTTTTTTAAATGGTTTGTAAATTTCAGTTAATCAGTAAAATATAAAATGTATTTTTTTCTTCTGCAAGGCGAAAATGATGCTAACTTGCACTTACAGTTTTCAATTTTTGCAGAAATAGGCTGTTGAAAACCTGCAATTGCTCAAATACCTGGTTAAAAGTTTCTGTTGAGTTTGCAATGGCTCATATATATTGGCAAAAAGTTTCTGTTTTGTTTGCAATGGCTTAAGCCTACTTTCACTCCTTTATTCACACGTTTCTTCTCATCATTAACTTGAAATATTATTAGGCAGGTTGCTCTGACCTACATTTTTTTTAAAAAAACTAGGTGTTTTAAAATGACTTGCTTCCAAAATGTCTTACATTTCAGTTTGTTGTAAATATTAAAAAAAGTCTCTGTTTACTTTCAATAAGTTATATTTTCTGTATATAGTAAAACAATCTCTATTTTATTGAAATTTTTTTTTGGAGTGAAAGTTGGTTTAAATTTCAAAACATGATATGCTTATTTTTTTGCACCAAAGTTTTACTTATACTTATTTTTAATTGGATGAATATTTCCCCTTTTACTATAAAACTTATGATAAATAAAAAATAAGCTTTCATCGGCTTACCTGTGGGGTAGAATTTCGCTTTTGTATGTGCTGTTTGCTGAATCCTGTGTTTTGCAAAGGAGTATGGTGAAATAAATTTTTAGCACACTTACCTTGCACTTTGCCGTTCATTTTTTGTTTTTCCAGCTTAGTCAACTTTTTGCTTCCTCATTTATGCTTGTTTGGGTGTTGACAATTGCTTTTTTGCAAAGTTTTGTGCTGTTTGGTGTAGATTGATTTTGTGAAACTAGGATTTAATTTCAAATTATTGAAGTTATGTGTTTGTTATTGAGTGACTAATAACATCGCGTACTTTCTTATTAACATAATAAACTTAAAAATATAGTCGTATATAATTTAATATTTTATTGTAGGCGATATAAATAAATCTAGAAGTGCTTATTTTGCTGCTTCACTAAATAATAATTGAACTTTAAGCAATACTTTTAGATTTATTATTCCGATTTTCCAACTTTCAAGTTAAATTTGTCGTTTCATAAAAGCGAACGCTATATTTAAATTTATACTAATGGCGATACTATTTCATATTGAAGATGTAAAGAAATTTCCCCTAGAACGAAGAAACATAAAAGCTTGGGTGAAGAAAGCTATAGAAGAAGAAAAACATAAGTTGGCAGATGTCAATTTTATTTTTTGTTCCGATGAATATTTGCTTGATGTTAATCGTCAGTATTTAGAGCATGATTACTACACCGATATTATTACCTTCGATTATGTGGAAGATGGAAAAGTTTCGGGCGATATTTTTATTAGCTGCGATAGGGTGGTGGAAAATGCCAACACTTTCCAAGTAGGCTTCGATGTTGAAATGCGTCGTATGCTCATTCATGGTATCTTGCACCTGCTTGGATATAAAGATAAAGAGCTAAAAGAAAAAGAACTGATGACTAAAAAGGAAGATTACTACTTGGCAAAGTATTAATGGTAGCAATTAAATATGGTATTGCTTTTTTAAGCATAGAAGAACATGATGAATATAGAATATGATGTCATTGTAGTTGGTGGTGGTCATGCTGGTTGCGAAGCTGCAGCTGCCGCGGCCCAATTGGGTTCGCGCACACTTTTGATTACCATGGATATGATGAAATTTGCACAAATGTCGTGTAATCCTGCTATTGGTGGAATTGCAAAAGGGCAGATTGTGCGCGAAATTGACGCTTTAGGAGGTCTAACCGGCATTATTACCGATAGAACCTCTATTCAATTTCGAATGTTGAACCGCTCGAAAGGACCAGCCATGTGGAGTCCTCGTTCGCAGTGCGACCGCTTTAAATTTACCGATGAATGGCGATACACACTCGAATCAATTGAGGGCTTAGACCTTTGGCAAGATGCTGTAGTGGAATTGCTTCTTGAAGATGGAAAAGTTTGTGGCGTTAAAACACAAATTGGAGTGTCCTTCCAATCGAAAGCTGTGGTGCTCACCAATGGTACTTTCTTAAACGGATTAATGCACATTGGTAAAGCATCGATGGATGGCGGAAGGATTGGGGAGAAGGCATCTTATCAGATTACCGAACAATTGGCTCAAGCGGGTTTCATCACTGGGCGATTGAAAACAGGAACTCCTGTGCGTATTGATGAACGCACAATTGATTTTAGCAAACTAACTGAACAACAAGGAGAAAAAGGATTTTATAAGTTCTCTTTCTTGCCCGAAGAAAAAACAAACCTCAAGCAACGTAGCTGCTGGATAACATTTACCAACCCCGAGGTGCACCAAATTTTGAAAGGTGGCTTTCAAGATTCAGCCATGTTCGATGGCAGAATTGAGGGAGCAGGACCACGCTATTGCCCAAGCATAGAGTCGAAATTGATTACCTTTGCCGAAAAAAATCAGCACCATTTGTTTTTAGAACCTGAGGGCGAACGCACTGTAGAATACTATATGAATGGTTTTTCTTCGTCATTGGCTTGGGATGTTCAATATGAAGCCTTGCATAAAATTGATGGCTTAGAGCACGCCAAAATATTCCGCCCGGGCTATGCCATTGAATACGACTACTTTGATCCTACGCAACTAAACCACAGCTTAGAAACAAAGCTATTGGAGAATTTATATTTTGCTGGTCAGATAAACGGAACCACAGGATATGAAGAAGCCGCAGCGCAAGGCTTAATGGCGGGGATAAATGCACACTTAAAATCGCATGGTAGAGCACCTTTAATTCTAGGTCGCGATGAAGCATATATTGGGGTGCTTATCGATGATTTAGTAACCAAGGGGGTAGATGAACCTTATCGAATGTTTACCTCGCGAGCTGAATATCGCATTTTATTGCGCCAAGATGATGCCGATTTTAGGCTCACTCCTAAGGCATTTGAAATTGGATTGGCATCGCAACAACGTATGGATTTATTGGAAGAGAAAATAAAACTGCGCGATGAACTAATCGCCTTTTTAAATGACTTCTCCATCAAGCCGCAATTCATTAATCATATTTTAGAAGCTAAAGGTTCGACACCTATTAAGCAAGGTATGAAGTTGAAGGATATCATTGCACGACCACAAATTACTATTTTCGATTTGTTGGAAGACATTACCCCTTTAGCTAAATTCATAGTCTATTATCCTGCCGATAGGAGAGATGAAATTCTGGAAGCTGCTGAAATTATTATTAAATATTCTGGCTATATTGTGCGCGAACGCCAAATGGCGGATAAGTTCAAACGCTTGGAAGGAATAATGATAAAAGGTAAGTTTAATTACGAAGAACTGCACACTATTTCTACTGAAGCACGTCAGAAATTAGCTGCTATCGACCCCGAAACCTTAGGGCAGGCTAGTCGCATTTCGGGGGTTAGTCCAGCCGATATAAATGTGCTATTAATACTATTAGGAAGATAATGTTCCACGTGGAACATGTTAAAAAATAATTTATGGATTTAAAAACTTACATTCGTTCTATTCCAGATTACCCCGAGGCAGGGGTGGATTTTAAAGATATTACAACACTATTAAAAGATAAAGATGCTTTTAAAGAAACAGTAGATCAGATATCAAATCATTTCGCCAATAAAGGCATTACAAAAGTGGTGTGCCTTGAATCGCGTGGCTTTATTTTGGGTGGCGCAATTGCTTATCATTTGAATGCCGGATATGTACCTGTGCGCAAACCCGGAAAGCTTCCTGCTGAAGTAATTAAAGAATCATACACCTTAGAGTATGGCACCGACACGCTAGAAATGCACATCGATGCACTCGATGAAAATGACGTGGTGCTCATTCATGATGATTTGTTAGCGACAGGAGGAACAGCTCTAGCAGCACTTCATTTGGTGGAAAAAATTAAGGTGAAAAAGGTTTATTTCTCGTTCATTTCAGACCTAACTTTTCTGCAAACACCAAACAAAGAAAAACTCAAAAAATATGAAATTCACAGCCTGATTGATTTCTAAAAAAAAAAAAGAGCAATACAAACAAAAGAGACGCCTAATTACAGTGCGTCTCTTTTGTTTCTTAGGGGAGGGAGCATGCTAAAAACAGAAAAACTGTAAAGATGCTTGGGCTTGAAAAAAATACTACTTTTGACTAAAATAATGGAACAGCTTTTAATTTCAATTTTATGAGTAAAAACAAAACAACAAAGGATAATGAGCGTTTAACTCGGTTGAAAGAGTTAGTGAGCGTACTCCCTAATTTGCCGGGCATATACCAGTATTTTGATAATACAGGCAAAATAATTTATGTAGGGAAAGCCAAAAACTTAAAGAAAAGGGTGTCGTCGTATTTCATCAAAAATCATGATAATAGAAAAACAATTTTGCTTGTTCGAAACATTGTCGATATTAAACATATGGTGGTAGAAACCGAACAAGATGCCTTGTTGCTCGAAAATAACCTCATAAAAAAATACCAACCACGCTACAATATTCAATTGAAGGACGACAAAACTTATCCTTGGATTGTTATAAAAAAAGAAGCTTTTCCACGCGTTTTTCAAACCAGAAATGTTATTAGAGACGGGTCGGAATATTTTGGTCCATACACTTCGGTTTTGGCGGTTAGAACCCTGCTAGAGATGTTTAGAAAACTCTATAAGGTGCGCACCTGTAAGTTGAATCTTTCGCACGATAATGTATGTGCCGGGAAATATAAAGTGTGCTTGCAGTATCATATTGGAAACTGCAAAGCTCCTTGCGAGGGGAGGCAGCCGCCAGCCGATTACGAATTGGGCATTCAAAATATACGCTCCATATTGCGCGGAAATATTTCTTATGTCATTCGATTCTTAAAACAACAAATGCAAGAGCTAGCCGAAAACTATCAGTTTGAAGAAGCGCAAGAGGTGAAAGAAAAGCTATTGCATTTAGAAAAATTTCAAAGCAAATCGACGGTGGTGAGTTCCACCATTACCAATGTTGATGTGTTTAGCATTGAGCTGAAAGACGATTTAGCCTTTGTGAATTACTTAAAGGTTATAGACGGATCGATTGTGCAAACATTCACCACCGAATTGAAAAAAGCACTCGACGAAAGCATAGAAGAACTATTGCAATATGCCATTATCGATGTGCGCCAAAAGATATTCAGCAATGCCAAAGAGCTCATTGTGCCTTTTAATCCGAAAATCGAATTAGAGGGCATTTCGTTTAAAGTGCCAGAACGGGGTGATAAAAAAAGATTGCTCGATTTGTCTATGCGCAATGTAAAATACTATCGTTTAGAAAAAGAAAAACAACAAGCTTTGCGCAAACCAAAAGACGATAGAAACACTCGGATTTTAGAGCGTATGAAGTTGGATTTACGCCTGCACATGCAGCCGGCTTTAATAGAATGTTTCGACAACTCTAACCTGCAAGGAACAAACCCCGTGGCAGCTTGTGTGGTGTTCAGAAATGCCAAACCGTTTAAAAAAGAATACCGACATTTCAATGTGAAAACTGTTGATGGTCCGGATGATTTTGAATCGATGCGCGAAATTATTTATCGTCGATATAAACGACAAGTAGAAGAAGAAAAGCAATTGCCCGATCTTATTGTTATCGATGGTGGGAAAGGACAATTAGGAGCTGCTTTAGAAGCATTAGAGCGATTAGATTTGCGGGGTAAAATTCCAATAATTGGCATTGCTAAACGACTAGAAGAAATATATTTTCCTGGCGACTCAGTGCCTTTGTATTTAGATAAGACATCGGAAACCTTAAAAGTCATTCAGCATGCACGCGACGAAGCCCACCGATTTGGTATTACCTTCCACCGAAGTCAGCGCTCGAAGAATTTTATAAAATCAGAATTGAGCGATATATCAGGAATCGGCAACCAAACCATTCAGCAACTCATGCAGATGTTTGGAAGTGTAGATAATTTAAAGAAACAGCCATTTCAGAAAGTGGCCGATGAAATAGGGCGAGCTAGAGCACACAAAATTTTCACGCATTTTAATTTAAAGATAGACTAATGAAATCGATAGAAGAAAACGTGCTAAAGCTCTTTAATGAGCAGCTTCAAAATTGGGAATTAGCTAGGCAAAACTATGCCGATTTAAAAGAAATAAAGCAACGCAAAATAACTACAGATGGTTGCAACATAGAGTTGCAATTTAACCCTGCACGCCTAAAATCGAGTGCCGCCAAAACCGATAAAAAATCAATTGCCAAGCGAGCTTGCTTTTTGTGTGCAGCAAACCGACCTGCAGCACAAAAGGGAGTAGGAGCAACATTGTCAAGCGGAAAGCATTACGATATTTTGCTTAATCCGTATCCTATCTTTGCCAAACATCTTACCTTGGTCGATGCCAATCATGTAGATCAGCGCATAGAAGGGCGAATGCTTGATATGCTTCATTTAGCCCAAATGCTTCCACACTTCACCCTTTTTTATAATGGAGCAAATTGTGGCGCTTCGGCACCTGATCATTTTCACTTTCAAGCTTGCGAAAAAGGAAGCCTGCCTGTGGAAGTTGATTTTCTTCATCAGTCGGATTTATTTCAATTGTGTTTTTGGCAAAGCCAAACCAAGATATATGTATCGACAGAAAAATATATGCGTTCGGTAGTTGTTTTAGAGTCAACTTATTTAGCCGATTTGCTCACCCAATTTAATGAAATATATCGTTACCTATTGACATCGGCATCAACCGAAGAACCTATGCTCAATATATTATGCTGTTTTGATGAGCAAATACAACGCGTGTTTATTTTTCCGCGAGCGGTTCAGCGCCCTGCGGCATTTTATGCCACGGGAGAACAGCAAATTATGGTGAGTCCTGCTGCGGTGGAAATGGGCGGAAAAATTATTTTACCTCGCGAAGAAGATTTCCATAAGCTATCATTGGAGCAAGTAAAAACTATTTATCGCGAAGTTTCGGTGTCTATCGATGGATATGAGCTGCGCAAAGCTTTAGTTCAGCCGCCCAATTTTTAATCTGAAAATAGCACATCTTGTGCAAACCCTAAAATTTCAATCTATGCAACAACCAAATATTAAAGTCGGACTATTGTTAGCATCCGAAGTTCACTTTCAATTAAGAGGAAAATTCAGTTCACCCACTTCAAATGCCAATGCAAATTACACGGCAAGCGTGCAGCAGGGCAAAATTAGTTTGCAATCGAGCGATGGTTCTTGCAGCTTGCACGAAAGCATTTGCTTTGAACCCACCGAAGAATTAGATTCTTTTTTAATTCATGATGTGGTGATTGGCATCGATTTTCATTGGGAGCAGAAAAAGGATTTAATCTATAAAGGAAGCATGATGTTAACCCTAGAATCGGGCAAAATAAGGGTGATAAATTGTGTTCCATTAGAGGAATACCTACGGTCGGTAATATCGTCGGAAATGAGTGCAAAAAGCCCTCAAAACCTCTTAAAAGCCCATGCTGTTATATCGAGAAGTTGGCTGGTGGCTCAGGTGCTGAAAAGTAATAAGCTAGAGGGCACGTCCTACCATACCGTGCATAATGGAGGCGATGAATATATTCGCTGGTACGACCGCGAAGATCACGAAGGGTTCGATGTGTGTGCCGACGATCACTGCCAGCGCTATCAAGGAATTACAGAAATTATCAACGAAAAGGTTGATGCCGCCATTTCAGAAACTTTTGGCGAGTTTCTAGTAAGCCATGGCGAAATATGCGACGCTCGGTTTTCGAAATGCTGTGGGGGTGTTTCTGAAAGTTTCCACACGGTGTGGGAGCCTGTTCAGCACGCCTACTTATTGCCAGTGCGCGATGCACAATCAGCGCAAGAGTTACCCCCCTTGCAGGAAGAAAATGCCGCAAAACGATGGATTGAAACTTCGCCCGATGCTTTTTGCAATACCACCGATCAGCAAATTCTTTCGCAAGTGTTGCCCGACTTCGACCAATCTACACCCGATTTTTATCGTTGGCGAGTGAAATACACCCAGCGAGAAATGGCTGAACTCATCCGAAAAAGAAGCGGTGTAGATTATGGCGCTATTTTAAAATTAGAACCTATGGAGCGTGGAGCATCGGGGAGAATTATAAAATTAAAAATTGTGGGAAGTAAATGCACCCGAGTAATAGGCAAAGAATTAGAAATAAGAAGAACGCTATCAGCAAGTCATCTTTATAGTTCAGCTTTTGTGGTGAAAACCGAAGGAGACGACGATATTCCGCTTTCCTTTGAATTAATTGGCGCAGGATGGGGACATGGTGTAGGATTATGCCAGATTGGTGCCGCTGTTATGGGGGAGAAAGGATATAGCTATCTTGCTATTCTTCAACATTATTTCAAGGGTGCAAAGCTCGAGAAACGCTATTAACCTGAGTTTCAGATAAGATTTTGCCTCAGGATTTATTTCAAAAATAGCTGTACTAAGAAGCCTTTTGTTCTGTTTTTGAGCAGAACAACCTGAGGCAAAATCTTATCTGAAACTCAGGTTATTAATACCGCCATATTTCTAAAAAATATAGGCAATCTCCTAGATTAGGTGCAAAATATGTGTTTAATTATATGGTTGATTATTGTTAAATAACGAATACTTATAGCAAAACCTTTTTTTACTCTTTTCACTGCGTTTTTTGGGTGGGTGATTTCATGCTGATATTTTCGATTTGTTCCATGTGTAACTTGCAACTCAAATGCAATGAGATGCAAATTAAGCTGCTCATTACTGCTTGCAGGTTAATAAATGTGAGTTAGACAAGGTATTCTGTATGGAATGTATTATATTCGCTCGGTAAAATGCTCGATAAACAAAAAAGGGTGCTAAAATAAAGTTGATGAAACCTCTTGTTTGCTTAACGTTCTATTAGGCTAACAGCTTATGAGAAGTTTCGTTAAACAACATAAAAGCAATTAATAATACGGATGAAAAATTACAAACTGTTGAATGTTGTTACAGGTTGGGTGGTGTTTGCCATTGCTGCAATAACTTATCTTTTAACCATTGAGCCTACAGCCAGTTTCTGGGATTGTGGCGAATTCATAACCACGTCTTATAAGTTGGAAGTTGGTCACCCACCGGGTGCTCCCTTGTTCATGATTTTGGGGCGTTTCTTCACCCTTTTTGGAAACCCTTCACAAGTAGCCATGCTCATGAATGCCATGTCTGCCTTGGCGAGTGCTTTCACTATTCTGTTCCTTTTTTGGACAATCACGCATTTGGTGAAAAAGATTGTCAACCCTAATGGCGAACTGTCAACAGGCGAAACAATAGCCATTTTAGGTAGTGGAATTGTTGGCGCTTTGGCATATACTTTCAGCGATACTTTCTGGTTTTCGGCTGTAGAAGCCGAAGTTTATGCTACTTCATCGTTGTTTACAGCCATTGTTTTTTGGGCTATCTTGAAGTGGGAAGACGAAGCCGACGAACCTCATGCTAACCGATGGATTATCTTCATTGCCTACATGATTGGGCTTTCTATAGGGGTTCACTTGCTGAACTTATTGGCTATTCCTGCCATTGGTTTGGTGTATTATTTCAGAAAATATGAACCCACGGTAAAGGGCGCAATCATTAGCTTTTTGGTGTCATGTGTGATTCTAGCTATGGTAATGTACGGCATTATTCCGGGTGTAGTTACCATTGCATCGTGGTTTGAATTGCTATTTACCAATGGCTTGGGAATGCCTTATAACACTGGCGTTATGCTTTATGCAATCTTGCTTATTGGTGGCTTGATTTATGGCATTTACTATAGTTACACCAAGCGAAAAGCATGGCTTAATATGGCGCTCACTTCGGTGGCTGTTATCATTTTGGGCTACTCATCGTTTGCCATGATTGTTATTCGCTCATCGGCAGATACCCCAATGGATCAAAACAGTCCTGACAATGTGTTTAGCTTGCTTACTTACTTGAATAGAGAGCAATATGGCGATCGTCCGTTGTTTTACGGTCAGTATTATAATGCACCTCTCGACGACAAAGAACGCTATAGCTTTTCGAAAAACTACTACGTGCAACGCAATGGCAAATATGAAGTAGCTCAAGAGCAAACCAAGCCAAACTATAACAAAGATATGTGTACCATTTTCCCACGTATGTACAGCAGTCAGCAGCAGCATATTGATGCTTACAAACAATGGGGTGGCGTGAAAGGCAGACGCGTGAAAACAACAGGCGATAATGGCGAGCAAGTAGTGCTTATGAAGCCCACTTTTGCCGAAAATATAACCTATTTCATTCGCTATCAAGTGGTGCATATGTACTGGCGATATTTCATGTGGAACTTTGTGGGTCGCCAAAACGACATTCAAGGGCATGGCAATGTGCTAAATGGAAACTGGATTTCGGGTGTAGGATTTATTGACAATATGCGCTTGGGCGACCAATCAATTTTACCCGAAAAGTATGCTAACAACAAAGGTCGAAATGTCTATTATTTCTTTCCTTTTGTGCTCGGATTGCTCGGACTTTTCTACCAGTACAAGAAGAAAAACAATGATTTCTGGGTGGTGATGGTGCTATTCATCATGACCGGCTTAGCTATTGTGGTTTATTTGAACCAATATCCGCTGCAACCCAGAGAGCGCGATTACTCGTTTGCTGCATCATTTTACGCCTTCGCCATTTGGATTGGCTTGGGAGTAGCTGCCTTGTCGGATATGATAGGCAAATCGAAGCATAAAACAGCCATTGCCGGTGGTGCAACACTGATTACCTTGCTGCTCGTTCCCTGCATTATGTTGGCCGAAAACTGGGACGATCACGACCGTTCAAATCGTTATACTTGCACCGATTTCGGAGCAAACTACCTGCACACCTGTGCACCAAACGGCATTATCTTCACCAATGGAGATAACGACACCTTCCCACTATGGTATAACCAAGAAGTAGAAGGAGTGCGCACCGACTTGCGCGTGTGTAATTTGAGCTACTTGCAAACCGACTGGTATATCGACCAAATGCGCCGTAAAGCCTATGAATCTGATGCGCTGCCTATCAATTTCGAGCATGACCAATATGTGCAAGGCACGCGCGATGTGGTTTATTTAATGAATCGCATCAATCGTCCGCTAGAATTGAAAGAAGCACTCGATTTTGTGCGTTCCGACGACCCTCGCACAAAGCTTAAAGAGTTCGATGATGTGTCGTATCTGCCCACTAAAAAGTTTTTCCTTGTGGTAGATAAAGAAGCGGTGAAACGAAATAAGGTAGTGCCTGAAAGTATGTATGACCAAATTGCAGATACAATTTTCATTGACTACAGCAAGCAAAACTACATTACCAAAGACCAACTTATGGTGCTCGATATGATTTCGAATGCCAATTGGAGTCGCCCATTTTATTTCTCATCAACAGTGCCTTACGATAAATACTATGGTTTGAGTGAATACTTCATGCTTGAAGGTTTGGCCTATCGTTTTGTGCCAATTAAAGGAGCTTCGGGCAGGATGGACATTGGTAGCGTAAACACCGATTTGATTTATGAAAACATGATGCACACCTTCAAATGGGGGAACATGGAAGACACAACGGTGTATGTAGATGAAAACAACCGAAGAATGATGACTAACCTGCGTAGCGGATTCAACAGATTGTCGGATAACCTCATTAATGAAAGCAAGTTAGATTCAGCTTATCAGGTGCTTCAACGTGGTGCCGAATTAATGCCCAAAGCACAGTTACCATACAACTATTTCTCTATTCAAGCGGTAGAAGAATATTATAAAATAGCGCAAGATAGATTAGCATTGCCAACCGAATCGAACATCAAATTGAAGGAAGATGCAAAACATCAGGCGCAAACTCTGGCTAATGATATTTTCGATAGTTTAGAGGAAGAAATACTATTCTTCATGAATTTAGATGGGGCGAAGTTTGCATCGGTGCAAGATGAAGCACAGCGCACGCTTTATTTTATGCAAGAAATGGTGTTGACTTGCCAAAAAGGTGGAGACAAGGAAACCGCTAACAGCCTAATGGCTAGGTTTGATTATTACTATAAGATATTTTCAGGAAACTCAAAAAACTAAAGGATAACAGATTTCAAACTTACGGTGAAGTTTGAAATCTGTTGTTTAAATACAAAACAAGAATATGAAACTAAACATTCTCATAGTTGGTTCAGGTGGTAGAGAGCACGCCATGGGCTGGAAGATTAAGCAATCGGAAAAAACAAATCAGTTATTTTTTGCTCCCGGTAATGCAGGAACTGCCGAATTGGGCGTGAATGTCAATGTGGGTGTTTCTGATTTTGAAGGCTTGAAATCGACTATTATAGAAAATAAAATAGATTTGGTACTCATTGGTCCTGAGGTGCCTTTGGTGGAAGGTTTGCACGATTTTATTTTAGCCGATGAACAACTAAAGCATATTAAAGTAGTTGGTCCTCAGCAAGAGGGTGCACAGCTTGAAGGTAGTAAAGATTATGCCAAAGAATTTATGGCTCGTCATGCCGTGCCTACAGCAAAATACATTACTGTAACAGCCGATAACCTGTCAGAAGGTGAGGCTTTCCTTGAGCAAGTAAAATCGCCTTATGTGCTCAAAGCCGATGGCTTAGCTGCAGGCAAAGGAGTGCTTATCATTGATGACCTAGCAGAGGCAAAAGCTTCGTTGAAAGAAATGCTCGATGGGCAATTCGGCACAGCAAGTGCAAAAGTGGTTATTGAGGAGTTTTTGTCGGGCGTAGAGCTTTCTGTTTTCGCCTTAACCGATGGAGACAGCTATGTAATTTTGCCCGAAGCAAAAGACTATAAACGTATAGGCGAAGGAGATACCGGACTGAACACCGGCGGTATGGGAGCTATTAGCCCTGTGCCATTTGCCGATGCTGATTTTCTGAAAAAGGTGGAAGACCGCATTGTGCGCCCCACAGTAGAAGGTTTGAAGAAAGACGGTATTCCGTATAAAGGTTTTGTGTTTTTTGGGCTCATCAATGTTGATGGCGACCCTTACACCATTGAATATAACGTGCGCATGGGCGACCCTGAAACAGAGTCGGTAATGCTGCGTATTAAGTCGGATTTTGTAGATTTATTGGTAGCCGCAGCCGATGGCACGATGGCAAATCAAATCATTGAATTTGATGAGCGTGTGGCGGTGAATGTCATGCTTGTAAGCGGAGGATATCCGGGCGATTACGTTAACGGCAAAGAAATGTCGGGTTTCGAATCGGTAGAAGGAAGCATACTTTTCCACGCAGGAACAACCATGAAAGATGGTAAAGTAGTTACTGCTGGAGGTCGTGTAATGGCGGTTAGCTCTTATGGTTCAAGCATGAAGGAAGCACTAGCGCAATCTTATGCTAATGCCGAAAAAGTGTCTTATGAGGGTAAATACTATCGTAAAGATTTAGGTTTCGACTTGTAAATAGAGGCACAAGTACATTCTCATGATTTATCGATTATTAAATAACAACAGTAGTTATCACTTCATAGCATTACCCCTTCTGGCGGTATTGCTGTGGAGTGGCACTCTTGTTAATCCGGTGGCACATCAGTTTTCTATTGATGTTACGCACATGATGCCTTTGTATCAGCCGTTTTATTTGCTGATGCAATGGTCAGGATTGGCAGCTAATGGCTTAGCAATTTTGCTCTCCATTGTTGCAGCACTTCTTATTGTGCAGATGAATCATCGCTTCTTGTTTTTAGACTGCCGAACATTTCTTCCGGGCTATTTATACATCATCATTACGGGAGGTTTCACCCCCTTACATTACCTCAGTCCCATTTATTTTGTAAACATATTTGGCATTCTGGCATTTTCGAACATATTCAGTTCCGCTACATCAAAGCATCCTTACAGCAACGTATTCACAACGGGAATGATTTTAAGCATTGGGAGCCTGTTTTATTTCAACATGATCTTCCTTTTTCCGCTCATATGGCTAGCCTTTTTGTTTGTGCATAAGAACTTAGAATGGCGACATTTACTTTTACCCTTATTGGGCATACTTGTTCCGTGGCTATATGTGTTTACCTATTACTTCTTTGTAGATGAAACAACGCTGTTTATCGAAATTATAAAGACCAATTTCTTTGTTGCAGAGCATCGTTTATTTAGCAATGCTTACATTCTAACTTACTTGGCTATTTTGTTTGTGCTAACAGTTGCTGCAAGCGTAGGATTAATTAAAAACCTAGAAAAAAAAGGCTCTGTTCATCGCATATTTTTCCAAAATTTTCTAGCCATTGGCATCATGTCGGCCATAGTCATGCTGCTTGTGCCTAGTGCATCGAAGGAAATGATTATGATGATGGCAACCTCTTTGTCCTGTATTTTGGCGAATTTCCTCCTTATTATCAAAAAGAACTTCTGGAAGAATGCACTAATTTATGGCTTGATTTTTGTGAGCTTCTATCTTCAATTTGTGTAAAAAAAGATGAACCCTGAAAATCCCACGCTAGCACTATATGCTATTCAAGATTGTAATCCTCATCAAACATTTTCGCATGACCACAATTTGTGTCTAATGCGCGATGGCGAAGTGCTTGATTTTATGCAATTAGAACGCATTACCCGGGTGAAACGCGACAATACCATGCACCAGCATCTCGATGCGCTTCTGCGGGCTAAAAAGTGGATTAAAAATAATTTCGATTTAGTGTTTGTGGACAATGTGTTGGGGCGTTCCTTTATTAACACACAAGGCAATGTGCGTTTTGAATCGCCTTTAGCCACCAATTTAAGCACAACAATAGAACAGGGGCGATGCTTGTGGTATGGCGAAGAGCGCAAAGCTTGGGTGCTTAATCATGAGCTGGCTCACATAGGTACTTGCTTGCCTTTCTTTGGTAACTTCAAAGAAAACAGCTTGCTTGTGCATTTCGATGGCGGAGCTAGTCGTTCGAGTTTCTCGGCATGGCTGTATCGTGGGGGCGAATTGCAGTTGCTCGAAGCGCATTGGGACTACAAGTGGCTCAGCTCGATATTTAATGCTAATGCTTTTGTTTTTTCGGTAATTGGGGCTAGGCTAAACGACCAAAACAGTGTGCCGGGCAAAATGATGGGGTTAGCAGGTCATGGTGTTTATCAGGCAGAAATAGAGCAATGGTTCAAACAACATGACTTCTTTCAAAATATGTGGGGAAAGACTTCCCAATTTTTTCGTCAGGTTCAACAAGATTTTGGACTTCAGCTAAACAACTTCGACCAACATCATCCCTTCATTTTAAACTGCATAGCCACTTTGCATGAGCTTTTTGTGCGCGAAACGCTGTGTATTTTTCGTCATTTGGAATCGAAAACCAATGCCGAATACCTGTATTACAGTGGAGGTTCGGCATTGAACATTGTGGCAAACACCCGATTGGTAGAAGCAGGCATTTATCAAGATGTGTTTATTCCCCCTTGCTGTGAAGACTCGGGGCTAGCTTTAGGGGCAGCCTCGTTTGTAGAGTGGCTGAAACATGGCGAAGTAAAACAGCATACCCCTTATTTGAACAATTGGGGGCTTGAAAAGGAGATGGGTGATGTAACTCCTAATTCGGTAGAGAAAGTGGCAGAAAAGCTTGCTAAAGGCGATATTTTAGCCTTGTGGCAAGGAAGTGGCGAGGCTGGTCCTCGGGCGTTGGGCAATCGTAGCTTGTTGGCTCGTGCCGATAGTAAGGCGCTAATGCAAAAACTAAGCATGGACATTAAGGGGAGAGAGTGGTATCGTCCCTTGGCTCCAATCATGCTAGAGAAGAATGCCAAATACTTCACTGGTTTGTCGAGCATACACCATTTGAGCAAGTTCATGCTTCTTGATTTTAGCATAGCTGAAGACCATGTTTCGGCATTATCGGGTGCTTGCAATGCCGATGGTTCGGCACGTATTCAATGCCTTTTTGAGCGAGCCCAAAACCCTTATATGTGGGATTTGCTCTGCGAACTTGATGAAAAACACGCAATCAAGGCACTTATCAATACCTCTTTCAATGGACAAGGCGAACCTATTGTTCATTCCCTAACCGATGCCCAAAAAGCAGCCCAAACCATAAGTGTGGAGTTGATTGTTCCCTAGTATCCAGAACTCAGGTTACTAATTTTTCTAGTCATCTTAACCTAATTACCCAAATTAAGGAGTTAGGGAAATAGAATTATGCGTATGCCAAAATAGAGCTTTCTATTTGCTTGAAAGTTCAACTCATTTTGAACCTAAATAAGAATATTTCAACTCGCATTTTCAGATTGAAATTCTATTTTTCATAAACCATTTTTATCTTTTTGCAATGAATTTGAATGGATATTTTGATAAGAATTTTTATCTTTATTAGCACAAGTTAGCTAATTTAAGGTTGAAATATAGGCTCTATTTAATGGGTTCTTAAAAGAATTAACACAGGTAATTATCAAATTTAATATTTGATTGCATACTATTATAAAATAGAGATGTTTTTAAGTGTTTAGTTTATATAACTAGCATGGAATCAAGAGTATGTATGTGTGTGTATGTTATAGTTTTGTTTACTTAATATTAAAATTTCAACTCTTTTCTGTACATATTTACCACTAAAACGGATGAATTTACCTAGTCGTTTGATGTTTTTATCCCTTATTTTGCATATATAAACAATTTACAGCTATAAGTCTTAAAATTAAACAAAAGAATTATTCAAGAAATTAATGTTGAATTTTTGATTGAAGTCGTAAATTTATAGAACGTGAAATAAAATAAATTTAAACCAAACAACTTTATGCAAATGGAAAGAATAAGATTTCTTAGAAGTTTTTTAGGCTTTTTCATGATGGTATTTGTCCTTTCGTCATGTTCTGATGAAATGGAAGAACATTACGAAGCGCCTTCTTGGTCGCGAGGTTCAGCGTGGACGACGTTGGAATTAATGGGCGACTACAATGTATTTCTAGAGTGTGCTGAGCTTTCGGGTTTAGAGCCAATCCTGAAAGGAAAAGGTTTGTCGACGGTGATGGCTCCGAACGATGCAGCATTTCAAGCGTATTTTTCGGCTCACAACATTGGCAGTCCTTCGGAGCTTACACAGCAAGAGCTGATCGAGCTGGTAGGTATCCACATTTTTTATTATGCCTATGATAAAGAAGATTTAATCAATTTCCGTCCCTTGGAAGGCGATGGAGCAACCGATGAGCAGAAAGCCCAATTGGCTGGTTTGTATCACAAATTCAGAACACGTTGTTCTTATCCATCAACCATTGAGTATGATGAGGAACAATTGAAGGACGTGACCGTTTATCACCTAGATGCAATGGTTCCGGTGTTCTCTTACAGAATGTTTGAAACTAAGGGTATCGATGCAAAATCATCGTATGAGTACTTCTATCCCAATTCAACTTGGAATGGTGATGCGGGGTTTCAAGTGGCAAATGCGTCGGTAACGGAGTATGAAATTCCAACCGACAACGGCTACATTTACACCATTGATCAGGTGATTGAGCCAATGAATTCGTTGTATAATGAGATAAAAACGCGCGAGGACTTCTCAACCTACATGGACTTTTTGCAAGAAAAGTCGTACTATATGTATAATGAGCAATTGACAACCGACTTTGGTTCGGCATCCAATCAGTTGTATCTGCATTATTTTATGAGTATGCCTTATTTTGATATCGAGTGGTATCTCACTGACTACCGTGAGGTGGCGACAAATATGATGTATGTGGAGAATGTTTTTGTGCCTAAAAACAGTGCTTTTGATGATTTCTTTACAAGCTATTGGGATGGTACAGGCTATTTGGATTATGCTGATGTGAAGAAAAGAAATCCTGCAGCGTTGGATGCATTGTTAAACAACACGTATTTGCCTAGCTCGCCCACGTTCTTCCCTCAGGATGCTACAAAAAGTGAGAATACATCAACTTATGGTGATAGTTTCGAGTTTGACTATGACAACATAGCTCAAAAAGATCGGGTGATGTGTGTGAATGGTACTTTATATGCAGTGGATAAAATTACGGTTCCTGCCATGTTTGAAGCAGTAGTTGGTCCAGCTTTTAAATACCCGGACTATTCATATTATGTGTCGGCAATTTCTCGTTCGGGCTTATATGGTATCTTATCAACCGATGAAATTCAATACACCACCTTGATGCCAACCAATGAGCAAATAGAGAAATATGGTTGGATCATGAGTTCAGATTTTGTGTTGCAAGAGCTAGGAGATGATGGTTATGCTGATGTATCTTCGGCAAACTTGGCAAACTTGGTCAATGTGAACACGAGTACTACAATGGTAGATTTAACGTCGGGTGTGGCGCAAGTGGTGCCCACCAACCAACCTTGGAACTACTGGTATATTAATACCGATGGCGACTTGACCACAAGCAATAGCTTTAAAACCATGTTTTACGAGCCAGCTACGGTGGTGAGATATTATCACTTGGAGGAAATTAAAAATGGCTCAGGAGCATGGTCGAATGGTAAGACCTATAGCTATTACAGCGACATTGCAGCCAATGAAGAAATGCTCATGCCAGCCGATGATGCTTCATTGCGCTATTACTTGGCAATTACTCCCGATGCTAATCGTCCACACTATCGTTTTGCTGATTTGATGAATAAAGCAGGATTGACAAATAAAGCAGCTACGGTGGGGAAAGATGCGATTCCATTCTTAGCAAACGATCGTTTTGTGGCATTCTTGCCAACCAATGAAGTGCTTGATGCTGCTATTACAGAAGGAAAAATTCCGGGTGTAACAGCTGGTGCAACCGCTGAAGATTACACGGTGGACAGTGCGGAATTATTGGCTATCTATTTGAAAACTTACTTTGTGCCATTGGCTAGCAATGGTATATCAAACTACCCCTACCTAAATTCAGGAATTGATGGAACGAACTATACGACGATGAATAGGTTAAATTTTGTTGACTCAGAAACTGGTGAATTTAATCGTGTGAATATTGGAATTACTACGGCAGGTTCAACAATTAAAGTTGGAATCACCAATATAGATAAAGTGTCGAGTATGTTCAAATTTACAGGAAATGTGGTAGAAGTATTGTCAGATTATAATTATTTCCCATTTGCGTTCAACGATGGCTGTGTGCACTATATTAATAATGTGTTGTAAGCTAGAAGGGAATTTATATCATACGAAATTAAATGATTATGAATAGAATAAAAAACATAGTAACAATATGTATGCTTCTGTTGGCTTCATTAGGCGTATATGCACAACAACCCACGAAGTTGATCACGGGTCGTGTATATGAGCTGAATATGGATGGCGATAAGATTACAATTCCGGGAGCATATGTAACAGTGGCTGATGCGAACAACCGATACCTAACAGGATCGGTAACTGATGTGGATGGTAATTACGCATTCCGCATTCCCGGAAATCAGGACGGATTAAAGATCGTGGCGTCTTTCATCGGATTGAAATCGCAAACTGTGCCCTACACTGGTCAAGAAAGAATTGAGTTTACGTTGGAGTCTGATGCACAATTAATTCAAACTGTGGTGGTGGAAGCCCAACAAGTTGACCGAGTGACAGGTTTGACCGACCGCCAAAAAACAACCGCAACACAACGTGTAGATATGGATGCCTTGGTGGCAAACTCTCCCGTGGGTACCATTGAAGAAGCACTGCAAGGCCAACTAGGTGGTGTAGATATCGTAGCTGGTGGTGGTGACCCTGGTGCTCGTTCTTCTATCCGTATTCGTGGTACGAGTACGTTGAGCGGTAGTGCCGACCCACTGATTGTTATCGACGGTATTCCTTACAACACCGATGTGTCGGATGATTTCGACTTCGCTTCTGCCGATGCTGAGGATTTCGGTCAGTTAGTAAATATTGCCCCAACCGATATTGAATCGATTGAAGTATTAAAAGATGCAGCTGCAACTGCTATTTGGGGTACGCAAGGGGGTAATGGCGTATTGATGATTACTACTAAAAAAGGAACGAGCGGTAAAACGCGCTTCAATTTCTCTTCAAAATGGAGTACGCGTTTCGAACCAGAACCAATGCCCATGTTGAATGGAACACAATATGTATCGTTGATGCAGGATGCGATTTGGAATACGGCCAAAGCGCAAGGGGTGAACAACTCGGTTGATTATTTGGAGTTGCTTTATGCCACGCCTGAAATTAACTATATGCCAAGCTGGCAATATTTCGATGAATACAATCAAGATGTAGATTGGTTAGATTATATGGTAAGACAATCACTGACTTCAGATAATAACTTTGCGATGACAGGTGGTGGTGAGCGTGCTAACTATCGTTTTTCGATGGGATATTTGAATGACCAAGGTACGACTATTGGAAATGATTTGAAGCGTTTGACTTCAAGTTTGAATGTAAATTATAATTTTTCGGATAAATTGCGAGTAACAGCTGAATTTGCTCTTTCAAAAACAGAGAAAAACAGCAACGTAGCCAATGTCCGCGGAGAGGCTACCCGAAAAATGCCAAACAAATCGCCTTACTGGATTGACGATGAAACAGGCGAAATGAGCGATGTGTATTTCTCGCGCCAAAGTTCTGATGAGTTCCAAGGTGCTTTCTCAGGAAGCAAATACTCGAACTATTCAAATTTCAACCCTATTGCGATGGCAAAAGAGGGCTATGCCCTAACAGACATCATGGAAACACGCACCAACTTCCGTATGCGCTATCTTTTCAATGATAAACTATCTTATGAAGGTTATGTGGCCTTTCGTTTAACAAGTACTGAAAACAGATCTTTTATTCCGAAAGTAGCTACAGGAGTGGTAGCAACTTCAGCCTACAACAACCGAAGTGAAAACAACCTGTCGGACGCGATAGCTATTCAAACTGAGAATAAACTGCTTTACCGCAACAATTGGAACAACGCGCACAATTTGGTGGCAACAGCCATCTTCAGAACATCGCAAAGCCAAGGTTCCAAACACTATGGTGTGGTTTCAGGAACTGCATCGGGCGGTTTGAATGACCCTTCAACAAGTGGTGTGGTTGTGGGAAAAGGTTCTGGGGTTTCAGAATCTCGTAGCACTTCATCGCTTTTCAGTGCCCACTACACCCTTCACGACCGATACATGGTGAATATAACTGGGAACTTGGAAGGTCGCTCCAACATGGGTAAGAACGAACGCTTTGGTTTCTTCCCTGCGATTGGTTTGGCATGGCAAGTGCAAGAAGAAGGGTTCATGTATGATGTGAAATGGATCGATCAGTTGAAAATTAGAGCTGGATATGGTACTTCCGGAAGTGCCCCAAGTGGAACAGCACCTTACTTAGGTTCATATACAGCTGTGGGCGACTATATGGATATGTCGGGTATTGCACCAACCACCATTCAGTTGAACAACCTGAAATGGGAAAGATCGCGAGAGATCAATATCGGTACTGACATCTTCATGCTAAACAATCGTTTGAACTTCACGTTCGACTGGTATAATAAATTTACGGATGATTTGCTTCAAAAGAATGTTTCGATTCCAGGTTCAACAGGTTCGTCAGTGCTAGCCTTTATTAACTCGGGTTCCATCAGAAACAGTGGTGTTGAAGCACGTATTGACTATAAAATCTATCAAACTAAAAAGTGGCAAGTTTCGGTGAATGCCAACGTGAGCCGCAACGTGAATGAGATTGTTGAACTGCCTTCAAACCTGACTCAAGAAAGCTACACTTTCAACAATGGTAATTATGCACAACGCTTGGAAGAGGGTGTTCCTGTGGGATCATTTTTTGGCTACCAATATGAAGGGGTCTATCAAAACCTTGAAGAAACTTATGCTCGCGATGCTCAAGGCAATGTGATGAATGACATGGACGACCTGCCTATTGTGATGAAAAACGGCGAAGTGCGCACTTTTGCTGGTGATGCCAAATACAAAGACATCAACCACGATGGGGTGATTAATGAATACGACATTGTGTATGTGGGTAACTCGATGCCAAACATCATCTTTGGTGGTGGTTTCGGCGTAACTTACAAAGCAATTAGCCTGAGAGCTTTCTTCCAAGGTCGTTTAGGTCAGAAAGTAATCAACAAAGCGCAAATGAATGCTGAAGCGATGTATGGTAGAGATAACCAATCGACAGCCACTTTGCGCCGTTGGAGAAACGAAGGAGATGATACTGATATTCCAAGAGCATTGTATAACTATGGCTATAACTACCTTGGTTCAGACCGCTTTGTGAACGATGCGTCATTTGTTCGTTTGAAAACGTTGACCATGAACTACAATATGCCTAAATCACTGGTGAACAAACTAGGTTTGAAAAATATGAGTGTGTTTGTTACAGGCTATGATTTGATCACTTGGACAAAATATAAGGGGCAAGATCCAGAGGTTAAAATGCCATCGGCAACCAATGCGTTGGTTTATGACGAATCGGGAACTCCAATATCAAAACGTTTTGCTATTGGTATTAACTTACAATTCTAAAAGAGGAGGAACGAATAATGAAAAAGATAATAAATTTGATATTGATATTGGCTTTTGCCATGCAGTTCTCCGCTTGTAGCAATTGGTTGGAAGTACTCCCCGAGAATGCGCAACCAAGCGATAGCTACTGGCAAACCAAAGAAGAATTGGAAGCTACGGTTGCTTCGGGCTATGTATATACTAGGGATGCTGTGGAAGAGCTCATGCGATGGGGCGAATTGAGAGGTAGTGATATTTATACCACCAACTCTACTTATCGTGCATTTCAATCTTTCCAATTGAAAGCGAGCGATACAAAATTGTGTTCTTGGAACTCAATTTACACCATCATTAACCTAGCAAACACCGTCATTGCTAATGCCGATAAAGTGTTGGCTAACGATGAAACGCTAACAGAGGGTGCAAAAAATGCCTATCTCACCGAGATGTATTTCTTGCGTGCTTACAGCTATTTTACCATCTATAGAAACTGGGAAAAGGCACCGCTCATCACTATTCCGTATGAGAGTGACATAATTAGCTTTAAGCAGCCAGCAGCATCACGCAACGAGATTAAAGAACAAATCATCCTCGATCTTAAAACAGCACTCAACACAGGCTCTGCCAAAGAAAAATATGATGGTGATGAATGGAGAACAAAAGGGCGTGTGACTAAGTGGGCTTTATTGGCTTTGCTTGCTGATGTTTATTTGTGGGATGAAAATTACGAAGGCACTATTGATGCTTGCGATGAAATCATTAATGCCACATCAGCTTTCCGTCCCGTATTTGTGGAGGATGCTTCGCGTTGGGGGGAGATTTTCAACCCCGGAAATAGCACTGGTTCTATTTTCGAGATTAACTACAACACCTCGCAATTAAACCCACTAGGCTCTTTGTTCGGTCTTTCAGGTTCTTATTTCTTTACGACTGAAATGAATAGCGACATGATTTTAGAAACAATGGAGGCAGGAGGTCCCACTACATCTATTCGATCAATGTATGGTGCATGGAACACCACTTTGGGCGATGAGGAGTATGCTAGTTCAACCACAGGTACCGTGTGGAAATATGCGATGAACGAAGAAAGAGCAGGAACAACAGCTCGCCCTTATCGCGATTGTAACTACATCATCTATCGCATGGCAGAGGTGCTACTGATGAAAGCCGAAGCTTTGGTGATGCAAGGCAATTATGAAGATGCGATGGCATTGATTAATAAAATCCGTGTTCGTGCAAATCTGGAAGAATTAGAATACACTACTCAACAAGAGAGTGAGATGCTTGATTGCATACTTTATGAAAGAAAAATAGAATTTGCAGCCGAAGGAAAGCGCTGGTATGACTTGCTTCGCGTGGGCATGCGCAATGATTATCAATATCGCAACAAATTGATTTCAGAGGTTATTGCCAACAACAGTACGGCTAAAGAATCTTGGATTCGCACAGTGTTGAGCGATGATCATGCGCTATTCTTGCCAATTTCGCAAACCGAGATTGACAATAACGACCTATTGGAGCAAAATCCATATTATGATGTAATTAACTAGAAAGGGAGGAAAAATGAAAAAATATATTTTAATATTAATGGCAGCCTTAGCTGTTTTCAGTTGTCAAGACCCTTATGAAGACACGGTGTTCACGCCTTTCGATGTGAAGCCAGCAGCTACGTATTTATCAACGAGAGATAGTATCTTCTCGGAATGGATTGACTTGCTCAATTATACTAATCTGTATAATGCTGCCAATCAATCGAGCAAATCCTACACCTTTGCCGTGCCTACTGATGATGCGATGAGCGTATTTTTGGCAGACTATGGTGTGGCTACGGTGAGAGATTTACCGCTATCGTATGCGAAAACATTGGTGAAGTTTCACATGCTCAATGGAGCTGTGCAGCCCAAAGAACTCACCTCCGATGGAAGGTTAACCACCCCTACTTTGTCGAATGACTATTGGGATATTTCTTTCGCACAAAGCAACAACGATTTTGGAGCTAACATCTATATCAATGGCGAAGCTGCCATTTTAGAAGAGGGAATCACGGTGACCAATGGTGTTCTTTATCCGATTGGAAGTGTGCTTACTCCTTTGGTGGAAACCGTTTACGACCGATTGAAAGAGAATGCAGATTATTCGCTTTTCA
Organism: Mangrovibacterium sp.; assembly: GCA_047972995.1. Classification (GTDB taxonomy): domain Bacteria; phylum Bacteroidota; class Bacteroidia; order Bacteroidales; family Prolixibacteraceae; genus JBKEDC01. The sequence continues at coordinate 147,161 of JBKEBD010000002.1, read as the reverse complement.
CCGAAGCCGTGGAAAAGACTGGATGGGCAGAAACCTTGAATGTGGTGATTGATAGTGTGAACACGCCGGGAGTGGGTATTGTGGCAACCTATAAGAACTATACTGCCATGGTGGTTACAAATGAAGTGTTTGCAGAAGTTGGCGTGAGCACGATTGCACAATTAGCTTCGCTTCTTGAAGCAAAAGACACCGACTACACTGAGGCAGACAACTTGTTGAATCAATATGTGGCTTATCACTTGATGAGTTCAGCAAGATATATTGAAGATCTTTATACCTTCCCGGAAGAGGACTCGGCTACGATCTTCTCAAATTTGGCAGACCGCGTGATTGCCACTTCAATTGATAAAGAAGGAAACCAATGGATCAACTACAATTCAACAGACTCGATTGGTATTCAATTCGTGGAAGGAAAAACCGACATGGTGGCAAAGAATGGTGTGCTTCATGAAGTGAACGACATGATGCCTGTGGCAGAACCAGAAGCACTGACCGTGCTTTGGGATTTGACTGACTTCGATGATGTAGCTTCTATGGTGAACACTTTGGGTGCTTCAAGCAATATGGGGAATATCTACCAATCGTTGCAAACCAAAAGCTACACCGCAACTTACAACAAGAATAAGATTACTTCAGCCACTTGGACAGCAAAGTCAAGAGCAAACTTTACTTATCCAAGCATTGGCTATTATTTAGCTAGTGACCCTGGCGGATATGGGGTAGATGATAACTATTCGTATCCTTATCGCTCTCCAGAAGGACAATCAGCATCAACAACAGCGGGTGCAAACAACCACGACTTCTTGTTGCTTAACTTGGGTGCTAATGGTAGTGTGACACTTAAAACACCAGTGCTTGTGGCAGGTGAATACAAAGTGGACATCTACTATGGCTACAATTCAGACCTCGAAGATTTGGCGGAAGGTGGTAGTTTGACTAAATTCACTTTCGGTGGAGAAACAACGGTTTATCCGTTGCTATACAATGGCGCAACTTATGCTTATTCAACAGGAGGGAATGCAATTCGCAACATGACCATTGCTTCATCGCTTCAGGTTTCAACCACAGGGGCACAAGAAATGCAAGTTGTATTGCTCGATCCTCGTGCTTCTACATCGAGCAGCTACTATTTATTGCTTGATCGCATTGTATTTACGCCACTTTAGAAATAAATTACAACAGATATGAAAAACAGATACATATATTTAGTGTTGTGCTTAGCCGCCGTGTTTACAGCGTGTAATAACGACTTGTGGGATGAGCATTACAGCGAGAAAGAACCTATTGTGAACAGCGAGACAATAAAGGTTTACGATCAAGATATCTTGACTTATTTGGAGGCGGATAGAGAACTCAGTTCTTTTCAAGAATTGATTTCTGATTATGGCGTAATTGATACGATTGCCAACCATAAGCAATCTTACACTTTATTTGCCTACCCCAATGAGGTGATGGCAACAACTGCCATTAGCGATACGAGTTATTTTGTGAATACTTGTTTAGTGAAAATGGAATTAGTGCCATCAAAGCTTTATGCAGGACAAGTGGTGCAAGTGGGTACTGGAAAGTACATCACCGTGGGAGTGAATGAAGAAAACGAGGTGTTATTTTATCGTTCAGCGGTGAGCAAAATTGTGAAACTGAATGATGGGGTGGTCTATATTTTAGATTCAGCTATCAATTCACCTCGTTCGCTTTATGAATACTTCGAAAACTTGGACGATGATTATTCCTTGTTTAAATCAATGGTGAAAGCTTATGAAGAGCGTGTACCTGATTACGATGCAAGTACACCAATAGGAATCGACAACACGGGTAATACCATTTACGATACGGTGTTTGTGGCGAAAAACACGTTGCTCGACCGTTATTCAAGTTCAGCAGAGACGTCATTCCGCTGGACCATGCGTATGGAGAATGTCAATTCAACCATGTTGATTCCAAACAACACGGTGCTGCAAAAAGCCATTGATGATGCTTACGACAATATTAAATCGGCATTGCGTCGCACTCCTCATAGCAAAGACACATTGAAAGTGAATGAGTGGTTGATTAGCTCCTTGTTTTTCGACCAACAACTAGAGCCGGGTACATTGGCAGCCAATAATAAGGAAGATATTTATTCTGTGGCTGGTTATCGCCAAGGATATACTTCAGCAGTAGATGGCAAACAATGGCGTCCTTCAGTGCAATTGGTTGACACGAGCAACCCGATTGAGTTCAGCAATGGTATGGGATATTTTGTAACTAAGTTGAAGGTGCCAAACAACGTGTTGGTGTGGCGTTTCAAAGAGCGTTTCTATGTGTGGAGGAATTGTACAGATGAAGAAAAAGCAAAATATTTTTCTTACAAAGGTTTTGAAAAAACATTAGTCCGTGCAGGTTCAACTTTTGGCGGATGGGGAGAATATGCACCTGTAATATCCTATGATTATATGAGATTGTACACTACTGCTGAGGCTAATGAAGCATCACCCTCTTTAGAGGAATCGTATCCTTGCGAGTTTACTTTCACCTGTATTGGTTTAGATGTCGAAGGTAATGTGCAAAAGGTTCTAGTTCCTCCAGGTGAGTATACGTTGTCATATGGTTTCTATGGCACGAGTAATAAATACACCGTGGGATTCTACTACAATGGTGAGCTTGTAGGTACGGGTGATAAATTGAATACTAGTACGAATTATGACCGCTATGGATCTGGTGGATTTCCAGAATATTTCGATCCTGCAGATTATTACTCAGCATCAGGAGGTAAAGCATCAAATTATGATAAAGATGGATATTCAGCTGGTGTAATTACGATTGAAGGTGAAGGACTACAGGAGGTTACAATTACGATGATCAGCAAAGATTCAGGATTTTATAATTCTTGGGTAACCCCATACCACTGGTGTTTGCGACCTACAGAAAACAACTATTAATGAAAAAGATTAATGAATATGAGAAATAAAATAATAGGACTGGTTTTAATATTCTTTGCCTTTGTTGGTAGTGTTTCGGCGCAATCCACCATTAAAGGAAAAATATTATCTCCAAACAATGAACCCGTGAGCGGAGCCGTAGTGTCTGCCACTGGTGCAAATGGAATGGTCATCTCGGGTGCCGATGGTACGTTTGAGATTAAAACCAAAGCATCAAATGCTGAAATCAGCATTTCAGCAGAAGGTTTCTATGAATATACCACTGTTTCGCATGGCGATGCCTCGTTGAGTGTGGTGTTGATGAATGCCGATCGTCCGAAATATAACAATGAAGTGGTGTTGCCTTTCCGCAATACGGATAATCAATCGAAAACTTCATCGGCAAGAAACTTAGCCCAAAAAGACCTTGACCAAACACATCTTTTTGAAAATGGTTTGCAAGGTGAAGTGGCTGGTTTGCGCGTAACGAATAAAAGCGGTATGCCCGGCGAAGGTTCTTATTTAAACATTCGCGGTATTCGCTCTTTAACGAGCTCAAACAAGCCGTTGATTTTAGTGAATGGTGTCCCCTACATCACAGACGATGAAGAATCATCAGTAATTTCAGCTTATTCTAAAGGAACATTGGCGGGTATTGATGTAGCCAACATCAAAAACGTGACTGTTTTAACCGGTGCCGAAGCTACTATTTACGGTTCGATGGGTGCTAATGGGGTGATCCTGATTGAAACCAACGGGGCGAAAAGAAGCGAGGTGCTTGATACCAAGTTCACTCTTCGCTCACAATTTGGGGTGAATTGGAACAGCAAGCAAATCCCTGTGATGAATAGCGATCAATATAAGGACTATGTGAGCGATATTGGTTTGACACGTTATGAAGATATGGCAGATTTGATTTCGGCTTATCCATTCATTCAAGATGCAACTTACAACCAAGATTATCTATACAAGCACAACACCAACTGGCAAGATGAAATTTATTCTCCTTCGTTTGTTACTACCAACTCGCTGCGTATTGAAGGGGGTGATGCAATTGCCTTGTATGACATCTCTTTAGGATTGACTAATGAGGGGGGTGTGGTGGACAACACCGGAAGAAGTCGAGTGAACACGCAAATCAATGCAAGAACTAATATCACACGTAAATTAGAGTTCTTGACCAACATAGCATTGGCATTTACCGAATCATCGCTTCAAGAGCAAGGCATGAATATGCAAGCTAACCCATTTTTGGTAGCGCTTAACAAACAACCTATGCTAGGTCCTTGGGGAATGGATATTGATGGTAAAACATTGGACACTTACGATATCTATCGTTACAATTTGAGTAATCCCGTGGCAATTACAAACACGGTGAACACTCGTGCTCGTCAGCACATTTTGAATACACGCTTAGGTTTGAACTACGAAATTAACTCAGATTGGAAATTGGAAGGTCGAGTAGGGATGTTTTATACCTACGACCAACAACAAATCTTTATTCCAGGGGTAACCGACAAAGCAATTACACCAAATACCGATGTGAATTATGGCACTGTAATAGGTGAGAATACGGTTCGCTCAGGTTCAGGTAAAATGCTAAATATGTATTACAACCTAAACGCGTTGTTTAATAAAACACTAGAAAATGGCGACAAGGTGAATGCTTATGGAGGTGTGCAAGCCATGACAATGACTAAAGAGTATGATGCTGGAGCAGGTTATAATACAGCTAGTGATTACTACCAAACACTCGATAAAGTGCAAGACAACAACAATGTGGATTTCTATGGTTATAGCGACGATTGGAATTGGTTGAACCTTTATGCACATGGCGACTACACTTGGAATAATTTGTTGCGTGGTTCGGTGAATATGGCATTCGACGGTTCTTCCTCAATTGGAAAAGAAACGAATAGATTTTCATTTTACCCATCGGCTGGGGTAACTTTCTTAGCTAAAAACTTAGATGCGCTACAAGCGTCAAGCTTGGTGAATCGTTTGGATGTAAATGTAGAGTATGGTTTGACCGGAAATAGTAGATTTTCACCTGACTATGGAAAAGATTACTATATGAGTGCTCCATTCTTGAATCTATCAGCTATTTCACGAGCAAACATTCCAAACACAGGTGTAAACGCAGAGAAGATTACGAACTTCAATGTGGGTGTTGAAGCAAGTGTGCTGTATAATCGGGTGACCCTAGGTTTGAACTATTACAACGATGTGGCAAACGATGTGCTGATTGCTGAAAGTAATCAATCGGTGTTTGGGGCGTCGAACTACTACAACAATTCGGGAAAAATCACCAGTTCAGGCATTGAAGCATCTTTGGCTGTGGCATTGGTAAACAATAGAGATTTCGAGTGGGTTGTGGGTGGAAACATTGCAACACTCAATAATAAAATTTCATCGATGGGTGCTAATACCAGTGAAGTGGTTAATTTAGATATCAACGGTGATGATGCACAACTCATCAATAAAGAAGGTTATTCACCTTACAGCTTCTATGGCTTGAAAGCCACTGGTGTGATTGCAAACCAAGCAGAAGCCGACCGATTGGATCTTAAGAACTCTTTAGGTGTGAAATACCAAGCCGGTGATGTGCGCTTTGAAGATATGAATGCAGATGGATACATCAACGACAAAGACCGTCAACTATTGGGTTCAGCACTTCCTGACCTGTTCGGTGGTTTCTTCACAAGCCTACGTTATAAAAACTTGACTTTAGCTGCTGAGTTTACCTATTCAAAAGGAAACGATGCCTATAATGCCGTGAGAAGAAATATTGAATCTACAGGCTCGATGAATAATCGTTCGCTTTCACTGGTGAACCGTTGGCAGCTTGATGGTCAGGAAACAGATATTCCAAGAGCTGTTTATGGCGACCCTGTTGGCAATGATGTATTTTCATCGCGTTGGATTGAAGATGCTTCCTATATGAAATTGAAATACATCACCCTTTCATACAATTTGAATAGAGAGTTCCTTAAAGTCTTTAAGTCGGGTACGTTCTATGTGACAGGTGAAAACTTGTTCACCTTTACCAACTACCTCGGACTAGACCCAGAGTTCAGCTATTCTTATAGCGACGCACTTCAAGGAGTGGACTATGGCAAGATTGTTTTGCCTCGTTCCGTGAGATTTGGTTTCAATCTTAATTTCTAGAGAACAGTAATAATAAGTAAACAAAGTGCCTCTTACTCTCCCCTTCGGGGGAGCTGGAGGGGGCTTAAATTATAACCATATGAAAAAGATATTTCAAAGTCTATTCGTAGTTTCGTTTTTGTTTGTTGCGGCATCGTGCGACAACTATTTCGAAACGAACCCCGATAGACTCATCAACGACAGCGATTACATATCGGAAGAAAATGATATGTATACCGGCTATATGGGGATTGCCACGACATTGCAAGCGGTGGCTGATGAGATGGTTTTAAAGTCGGACATTCGTGCCAACTATTTAGAGCCAAACACCACGAGCACGCAAGATCTTATGGATCTGTATAACTACAGCAATTCGCAAAACAACGAGCTAGCAGATCCTGCAGCTTTCTACGATGTTATTCTAGCAGCCAACGACTTTATGGCTAAGATGCTTGCCTACAAGGAAAAAGTTGGTGGTGCCATGAGTGACGAAACAACAGAAGATTTCGAAGCTATGGTTAGTGGTGCTCTTCGTTTCAAAGCGTGGGCATACTACAAACTAGCTAACTTGTATGGTGAGATCATTTATTTTGACGACCCCATCAAAGAGGCGAAAGATTTGACTGATGCAAGCATCTTTACGCACATTACCAATTATGGAGATATGATTCAAAAATGTTTAGATATCATCGACTATGGCTACCCTGGTTTGGAAGGTATCGATGGATCGAAAGCTTTAAATTGGGGGCGATTTATGGATGCCGAAGATATTAGTGCAGAATCAACCTACCGTATTTGGTATCGCAGCACGCCCGATTATGTGTGTTTGCGTTCTGATTTGCTTTTGGCATCAAACAATCCAGACTATACTTGGATTAAAGATCAAGCCTTGACTTATTTATATAACAACCTAAGCGATCACACTTGGTCGTTAGGTCAAAACAACAGCTACCAAAATGGTTACCCCGCCTTTTTTGCTTCAGGAAAAGGTACTTCTGGTATCTACATTAGTGCAGCTATTTATGATGGCTATTACAACCAAGTGCATGATTTGTATGATTACTTCGTGGGAGAGAAATATGTGAGAGGAAGCAAGGCAGCACAAGCATTATACACCAATTCTGATGGTACGCTTGAAAAACGTCGTGGATCAAGCTTATATTGGAGTCTGGATGGCGATTCACTGTGTACAAAATACTACGGTGGATTGTATAATACATCTTCTTTAACTACTCGTTTCCGCGCAATTAGCCGTGGGGAGTTTCCTAATGATGCGGCAATTCCATTGTACCGCACCCAGGATTTACATTTCTTCTTGGCTGAAGCTTGTAATCATTTGGGAGAGTATGATATCACAAAAACGCTTCTTATGGGGGGGGTTGAAATGAAAATGGCAGCAACAGGTCGGACATCTATGGCAGTTACAGCGGAAGAAATGGCAGCCGATCCTAAATGGGGAGAGCAATGGGCTGATGCGAGATGGCTGACAAGCAATTGGGAAGCTAACCGAGGTATTTGCTATAACAACGACAACAGCGACGGCACATATTATTTGCCAGTTCCTGTGGCTGATGGCGGTGAAGACGAGGTGACAGAAGAAGAGCGCATTAAAGCCTATGATTATGCCATCATGCACGAATACATGATGGAATATGTGGCGGAAGGTAAAGCAATGGATATGTTCACACGTATGATGCAACGTTATAAAGATGATGCTGATTTTGTAGATTCAGTGACAGACCTCATTGTGGCAAAATACCCTGAAGGCGATCAAGAAGCAATTAGAGCTAAAGTGCTTGATTTCGGCGTTGGTGGACAGTATTATATTAATTGGGACTTATACAGCGTGGCTGGTGTGGGTTCTCAGGAATAGATTAAGCTAACAAAAAATATAAACATGAGAAAATTATTATTTTTACTAACCATGCTGATAGGCTCCTATTTTGGAGCCTACAGCCAGGATGGTTATACGCTGACTGCCGCTGATGTGACGATTACTTCGACAGGGGTTATCACAGCGTGTGATTTGTCGGCTGTGGCAGGAACTAAAATTATCATTCCAGCAGAATTTGAAATTGATGGTGAAGTGATTGAAGTAACCGCACTCGGTTACCAATTATTTTATCAGAACAAAACACTCACCGAAGTAGTGCTGCCTAATACGCTTAAAGTGATTGGCGAAATCGCCATGCGTGAAATGACAGCCTTAACCACTGTAACTATTCCCGCAAGCGTGGAAATCATCGGTGCTAAAGCATTCAACAAATCAACTAAGATTACTTCTTTCACTTTCGAGCCAAACAGCGCTTTGGTTTCAGTTGGGGTGTATGACGGTGACCCATCGTATGCTGATTGGCCAACCAAACATGCCAACAGCTATTATGAAGTGTTCAGTGGTTTGACTTGCGAGATTACCTTGCCAACAGACTATCCTAGCTTATACTCAGGAGCTACTGATTGGACCAACACGACTGGTGGGGTAGTAATTGCTGCTGGTGGAAACGGAGATAAAGTGAAAATGAAGTGTTTCACACGTGATCTAACTACTGCAATTCCTGAATTTGCGCCTTATGAGCACACCGTAACTGCTGATGAGGTAACTTTTGCTAATGGAGTAGTTACCGCCTATACCGGAACAGCAAGTGAGGTTAACTTCCCTGCTGAATTTGACGGAGTAGCTGTTACTTCTCTTGGGGCAGGTGCTTTTGCTAATCTCACTAAAATAGCTATCCCAGCCTCGGTGGAGCGCATAGAAGGTGACGCATATACGGGTGCTAATGCCGCAATATTAGAAGTGCAGTTTGCAGCAAATAGTCGCTTGGTATTTGTTGGAGGTTGGGCATTCGGTAAAGGCCCAGCTTCAGGTGTGCAGATAGCTTTGCCTACAGATTACCCTACTGATCTAGTGAGCTCTACGCCTTGGGTAGGTGTGAATGGAAAATACAACGATAAAGATCAGATCGTAATTGACGGAGATCGCAACTATGTTTATTATAGAAACATTATTAAGACAGGTACCTATACGGCAACTGCGGCAGATTTTGTATTTGATGAGACTAATCCTACGACAATTCTTTCTAACAACCTTAGAGGAACTATCCTTGCTGAAAATCTTGTTATTCCAAGCTCTCTAGGGATCACCAATTTTGGCTATATGTCTTTTTGGGCTACTGGTTTCAAAAACTTGATTGTCCCCGCAACTGTAGATACAATTGCTGGTGGAGCTATTGAGTTTTGTTCGTTCCAATCGGTTTCTTTCGAAGATAAAAGTGAGTTGAGAGCTGTTTTAGCTTATGGTTTTGCTAATTACATTGGTGCGTATGATTTCACAATCACGCTTCCTACTACATGTCCTGATAATCATACAGCTACGGCATGGTCGGTGCCAACATATACAAATGCTTCGTACACTGGAGCTTCTTCAAGAACAATTACGCCTAATGCATACTTCACTTATAACATTAGCTATGAAACAGCATATGCAACAGCACCAGAGGCTGTAACGGTGTATTCTTATGATACCATTGGTGATGTTCTTCCTGTTTTAGAAGATGAAAGAAACACCTTCTTAGGCTGGGCTTATGAAGGCACTTTGGTGGAAGACATTACGACCATATTGCCAGCAGATGCTGATGCTGATATCACGCTTGTGGCTCAGTGGGAAGCAAAACCAGTATATACTTACACGGTGACCTATGACCTAGCAGGATATGGATCGGCTATTGAAAATACGGTGTTCGACAATTTTACGACAGCTCCAGCTTTGCCTGTGCCAACTGATGAGGTGATGAGCTTCATGGGGTGGGTAGATGGCGACGGAAAAAAAGTGGACACACTAGAAGGTGTTTTCGATGGAAAAACAGAAGATGTGACACTTGCGCTTACTGCCACGTGGGAAAATGGCTATGTGCTATCAGCCTCAGAGGTTACAATTACTTCAACAGGGGTTATCACCGCATGTGATTTGTCGGCTGTGTCAGGAACTAAAATCATCATTCCAGCAGAATTTGAAATTGATGGCGTAGTGATTGAAGTAACCGCACTCGGTTATCAATTGTTTTATCAGGACAAAACACTCACCGAAGTGGTGCTGCCTAATACACTTAAAGTGATTGGTGAAGAATCGATGCGTGAGATGACAGCCTTAACCACCGTAACTATTCCCGCAAGCATGGAAATCATCGGTGCTAAAGCATTCAACAAATCAACTAAAATTACGTCATTCACGTTCGAGCCAAACAGTGCTTTGGTTTCAGTTGGGGTGTATGACGGAGACCCTTCTTATGCAGGTTGGCCAACCAAACATCCCAATAGCTATTATGAAGTGTTCAATGGTTTGACTTGCGAGATTACCTTGCCATCAGACTATCCCAGCTTATACACAGGAACTATCGATTGGACTAACACGACTGGTGGTGTGGTGATTGCAGCAGGTGGCAATGGTGATGCGGTGAAAAAGAAGTCATTCACACGTGAACTTTCAGCTACACGACCAGATGTAGACCCAGAAGAACAAGTAGCCAATGGTTATGTACTTACCGATGGTGACGTGGTGGTGACTGATGGTGTACTTGTGTCGTATGCCTACGCTGGTGAAGACGATGCTCCAACAGAAATTACGATTCCAAACACATTGAATGGACAAACCGTGACTTCAATTGGTGCAAGTGCATTCTTAGCGAAAGGATTGACAGGCGTAGTGTTGCCAACAACCTTAAGAAGAATTGAAGGTAGTGCATTTAAAAACAATACCAACCTTGCCAACGTAAAGATTCCAGCTTTGGTGCAATTCATTGGTGGAGGCTCATTCCAAGGATTAAGTGCAGAGGCATTAGCGTCACTTACATTTGCTCCGAAGAGTGCTTTGAGAGAAATTGGAAACTGGGCTTTTGGTAGCGTGGAATATACTATTACTCTTCCTTCAGACTATCCAGCTAATGCCGATGGTGCAACTGGTTGGTATCAGGAGAGTCAGATTAATAATACAGGTAATGGTTTAGATGCTGACCAATGCTATGGTGCAGGCGAACGCAATAGTATCTTTGTTCGTAACGTTTATTTCGATGGAGAATATACACTAGGTGCAGCCGACGTAACGATTGAGAATAATACGCTTGTGGCTTATAACTTTGGAGGAGCAGTTCATCCGGCCAATATCGTTATCCCAGGAATTATCGGTGGTGAGAAAGTAACAACAATTGCAGATGGAGCTTTCAAAAGAAAAGTGCTGAGTCAAGTGAAAATTGGATCGGGTATTGCTCGAATTGAATCTTATGCATTCAAAACAAATGCTTTCAATGGTGTGGCAGGAGCTTTTGCCTTTGAAACAGGAAGTAGCTTGTCTTTCATTGGAGCTTATGCTTTCGGTTGGGCTAATGTTTCGATGACCTTGCCTACGGATTTTCCAGCGGGGGCTGATAGTGCATCGAAATGGATTAGAGACAATGGCAAATCGCGAGGAAATGCTACAACGGTGGTGGAAAATGACCGCTCATATAGCTTCTATCGTGCCGTGCGTTCTGCAGGTGATTATACCTTGACGAGTGCAGATGTGACCGTGGAAGACGGCGTGATTACCACTTATGCTTATAGCGGTGGAGTAGTTCGTCCATACTCAGTCATTATTCCAGAAACTATTGATGGAATAACCATCACCGGTATTGGTGCAAGTGCGCTTGCTTATCAAGGTGTCGGAAAACTTACCATTGCTGCAACCGTGCAAACTATCGGAGCTTCAGCATTTGCTTTCAACGCATTAGATGAAGTGGTGTTTGCCGAAGGTAGTGCCTTGACATTTGTGGATACTTATGCTTTCGGATTCAACTATGGAACAACCAATGGTACAGCACCGACAACAGAAGTAACCCTACCTACTGACTACCCAGCACTAGCAAGTAATGCATCTTCTTGGCTTGATGATTCATTTGCTGAAGATGGTGTGATTGTGGAAGATGATCGTGCGAAATCATTCTCGCGTAATGTATCTTATGAATATGATTTTACAGCAGACGATTTGATTATTGAAGATGGTGTGATTGTAGGATTGAACTATGAAGGTACTTACAAGTCATTTGTGATTGGCGATGAGCTAGGCGTGACTGGAATTGCCGATGATGTCTTTAAAGATAGAGGCTTGATTGGAATCAAATTCCCAACAACTTTGGAATTTATTGGAGCTTCGGCATTTGAAGGTAATGCACTTTATGATGTTACTATCCCTGTGGGTGTGAACACCATTGGTGAAAATGCCTTTGCAAACAATGCGGTAACGCTAAAAATTGAATTGCCAACCGTGCAAGAGGGCAACCCAGAAACCGACTACTATTGGGTTTACCAAGGAACAGAAGTGGTGGAAATTGCACAGTATATCACTCCTGAAAACTGGGAGAGAGCCGTGGAACGCAAAATGGGTGAACGAGAAAGAAACCCAGGATGGACACGCGATATGGAAAAACTGAAACGTAATATTGTGGCCATTAACACAGGCAGTGGTATTTTTGTAAACTGGAGTTTACTTGGTACTGATAACAAAAATGTTAAGTTCAACCTTTATCGAGATGGTGCATTGCTCAATACTACACCAATGGATTTGACCAATTATTCAGATACAGAAGGTACTGTTGATAGTGAATATCAAGTGAAATCGGTACTTGCAGGAGTAGAGTCAACCAATGAGTGGTTGAACTCAAAAGCGGTGAAAGCATGGGCAAACCAAGGTTTAAAAATGAAACTGAACCGACCAGCCGATGGTGTTTGTCAAAACGGAGAGTCATATAGCTATTCACCAAATGATGCTTCTGTGGCAGACTTAGATGGTGATGGTGAATATGAATTGGTGATTAAATGGGAGCCTTCTAAGTTCTCAACCAATATGCCAGGCTTCTCAGGAAACTGTATTATCGATGCTTACGAATTTGATGGCACAGAAGAAACGGCAGCAACGCAACTTTGGCGAATTGATTTGGGTCAGAATGTGAAAGCAGGCTCTCACTACAATGCTTTTATGGTGTATGACTTAGATTGTGATGGTAAGGCAGAAGTAGTGATGAAAACGGCTCCCGGTTCTATCGATGGTAAAGGGAACTATGTGAAGCGAGCATCAACAGACCCAGATTATGACGCAGAATATGACGAAGATCCAACACGTATCTACGTTGGTTCTGATGGTACAGTGAATGCTGGTCCTGAATACTTGACTTTGTTTGATGGTAAAACAGGTGCTGAGTTGCATACTATCACTTACAAACCAACTCGTCACCCCGACACGATGTCGCCAACAGCAGAGCAACAAACTGAAGTTTGGGGTGATTCGTGGAACAATCGTGGCGACCGCTTCCTTGGTGCAGTGGCTTATCTTGATGGTGAAAAACCAAGTGTGATTATGACTCGTGGTATATATACTCGGGTGTGTTTGGCTGCCTATGATGTGGTGGACCATAAACTAGTAGAAAGATGGTTCCATGATTCAGGTAGCGAATCTGATCCTAATCGCTTAGGTTCTTTTGCACAAGGTTATCATAGCCTTACTGTGGGCGATGTAGACCAAGATGGACGCGATGAGATTGTGTATGGAGCTTGTGTGATTGATGATGATGGTTCGTTGTTGAACACTACGGGTCTTGGTCACGGAGATGCCTTGCATATGTCGGATATGGACCCCGACCGTCGCGGATTGGAAGTGTGGGGCGTGCATGAAGGGACAGGTGCAGCAATGGGCTATAACTTGTGGAATCCTGCCACTGGAGAGGCTATCTTTGGAAAATTCACAGGTACTGATAACGGCCGTGGTTTGGCAGCAGATATCGACTCGAACCACCGAGGTTATGAAATGTGGAGTGTGCATTCTCAAGAAGTTTTTGATTGCAAAGGAAATGTGATTGCCAATTTTGACTTTTTCGGCCAAGGCATGATCAACTATCGTGTGTATTGGGATGGCGATTTGCAAGATGAGCTTTTCAATAGAAACATAATTAATAAGTGGGATTCAGATACGCAAAAATCTGGTCGTTATACCACGTTGTATAGCATCAATGGCGGAGAAGGAAACAACAGTACGAAATACAACTCGTGTTTGCAAGCCGATATCTTTGGTGACTGGCGCGAAGAAATCATCTTGCGAGCCAGCACAAGCAGCGGTACAGATGATGCTGTGGTGATTTACTCTACTATAGATGCAACAGACTACAGAATGTACACCCTAATGCATGATCCTCAATATCGTTTGGCTGTGGCATGGCAAAACGTGGGATATAATCAATCTCCTCACCTAGGTGTTTACCTTCCTGATGTGGTGGCTAATCTTGAAATGCCAGATATTATTACCAACGGATATAATGGTCAAGTTAATCTAACTTATGCTGTTTCTCCTGAAGAATCAGGATATATCACTTGCGACCATGAAAGCGGATCAAGCTTCGACGAAGGAACAGAAGTAACGTTAACTTACACCTTGGAAGGAAGCTATGAGTTCTTGGGTTGGTATAACAACAACCAATTGGTGGGAACCGAACCAACTTTAACTGTAACGCTTGATGTAGATTATAACTTGGAAGCAAGAGCTGAACGAGTTTACAAATTGAACTTTATTACAAATTACGAAGGAGAAGAAGAAGCTGGGGTTTTTGAAGTAGCGAAATTGAAACGCGATGAATCTATTTCTTACACGCAAGCAATTGAAAATGCGATTGCAGAAGGAAATGAGCTAGAAAATGGCGCAGTGCTTCATTTGGGTGATTATGTTGGTCTTCGATTCACGCCAAATTTAGGTTTTGAATTCAACGGATGGTACACTCCAGAGGGAAAACGTATCACTGAACGCGATTCTACTTTTGCAGCTATTCTTACGGATTCAACATTTGTGGCTCGGGTAACTAAATTGGATATGGTAGCTTATTCATATGGAATCAACCGCACTGATGCTGGAACAGTTACCAGTAGCATTGATTACGCAGGACAAGACACTGTGTTGGTGGATGGTACACAAATCGACCTTTACTTCGATACCAATTTCGGATTCGAGTTTGGCGGTTGGTATGTTAATGATGCGTTAGCAAGCGAAGATGAAGACTTCACTTATACGATTCGACAAGATGCCCACATTGAAGGTGTTGGTTTAGAGAAATTCCAATTCTCTTATGAAAGCGAAACCGAAGATGCTGGTGTGATTTATGCTTCGCATGAAAATAATGCCATGGTGGCGGAAACACGACCAGTGAAGGTGATCTACTCATTGACCAATGACCTATATGAATTTGCAGGTTGGTATGTGAATGATGTGCTTGTTTCAAGCAAAACAACCTATGAATTTGAAATGGAAGGAGCCGTGAATGTAGTAGCTAAGGTTTCTTCAAGATTTGATGGACTGACAGAGGACGACGGCGAAGTCATTGATGTGTATCCAAACCCAGCGTCTGATTATATTATCGTAGAAACTCCAAGTGAAACAGGAGTGATTAAAATTTACTCTGCAGGGGGTGTGTTGGTGAAATCACAAAAGCTAATTAATAGTAAAACTACTATTGATGTGTCGGATTTAACACAAGGAATCTATATTCTACACACTGCCGACGGACGAGTGAAGAAGTTGGTAATTAGATAAACTTAATAGGGGAGTGTCCTTGCAAGGATACTCCTCTTTTAAAAGTTCATTTGAATTTTAATAAAATACACAACATGAATAAAATAAATAAACTTTTTATTGCAGCCTTCATGCTGTCTGCACCCATCTTTGGTCAGGCTCAAACGGTGACCGGGAGTAATGACAACACGATTTCAACAGCAGTGCCATTCCTAACGATTACACCCGATTCGCGTGCAGCTGGTATGGGAGATGTGGGTGTAGCAACAAGCCCAGACGTGAACGCTCAACACTGGAATGCGGCAAAGTATGCATTCATTGATCAAAGTGCAGGAATTGGTGCATCTTATTCTCCATGGATGAAAAGCATGGTTGATGATATGAGTCTGTCTTACGTTTCGGGGTTCTATAAACTCGACGACCGTCAAGCGTTGAGTGCTTCGCTACGTTACTTTGCTTTAGGTTCATTTGCTGTGAAAGATGAAGCTAACGTGTTGCAAGCTGAAGGCAATCCGAATGAGTTTGCCATTGACTTTGCATATAGTCGAAAACTATCGGAAACTTTTTCTGGAGCGGTAACCATACGTTATATTCGTTCGAATGTAGCAGGTGCAAGCATTAATGATGAAACAACTTCACCCGCGAATGCTTTTGCAGCCGATGTCGCGTTCTTGTATCGCAGTTCTTCAACTAAAGATAGAAGTGCTTTTTCAAGTGGTATTGTACTTTCAAACATAGGTTCACCAATATCATATGATGATGGTAATACGAAAGATCTTTTGCCTGCTAACTTGCGTTTAGGAGTAGCTTATGATCTGGTATTGGATCCTACAAGTCGATTCAATTTTGCTTTAGACTTTAACAAACTAATGGTACCAGCTAATTCAGATGATGAGTCGGCTATTGGTGGTATCTTCCATTCGTTCTCTGATGCTTCTTTGAAAGAAGAGATGCAAGAAATTACAACATCAATAGGCTTGGAATATTGGTACGCCAATCAAGTAGCATTGCGAACTGGATATTTCAACGAAAGCGATGCCACGGGGGGACGTAAGTATCTTACCATTGGTGCAGGAGCTTTATTCCGCGGCATTAGCTTCGATATAGCGTATCTTTACACGTTCACTAATGCTAGTCCACTAGAGAATACCCTTCGCTTCTCTTTGGGCTTTGATTTAGGAACGCTATTTTAGAAGTCCCCTTAAGCATGAACAGCCGTATTGTAGGCTATAAGCAGTAAGCTAAAATGCACAATAAAAAACCCGCAGCGAAGATTTTCGTTGCGGGTTTTTTATTGTTGATGCGCAAATGTGCTCCACATTAGTAACCTGAGTTCTGGATAAGATTTTGCCTCAGGTTGTTCTGTTTTTGAGCATAAATTTTGGCTTTTCCACGAAGGAATATCGGGATATTGAACCAAGGTATAATTGTTTTTATTTGTTTGGTGGAACTCGCAAAGCCTCGTTTCGAGTGGAAAATACGGAATTTATGCTCAAAAACAGAACAAAAGGCTTTTAAGTGCGGCTATTTTTGAAATAAATCCTGTGGTGAAATCTTATCCAGAACTCAGGTTAGTGCATTGCCACTGAGCAGGAGCTCTGTGTTCTCAAGTTTGGTTACCCCTGATCTCTACTCCCTTCGCTATATTTAGACGGAGCAACACCATAGTGCTTGCTAAATGCCCGGGAGAAGTTTGAGGCTTCGGTGTAGCCGAGTTGATAGGCAATTTCGGTCACGTTGGAATCGGCTTTAAGGAGCATTTCGACTGCCTTCTCCATTTTAATTTTGGTAACAAAAGCTATTGGAGTCATGTTGGTGATCGCCTTTACTTTTCGTGAGAATTGGCGGGTGCTGAGGTTAAAGTCTTCAGCGAGCGCTTCCAGTCGGTAATTATCATTGTTGAGGTTTTCTTCCACATGTTTCATGATTCGAAGAAGAAACACATTTCCAGCATCTTCTACTTCGTTGGAAGCGATTGTGTCGTGGATATTTTTTTCTTTGTTGGTGATTCGCTCATGGAACTTTTGTCGTTTGAGGAGGATATTTTTTAGTTGCATTTTCAGTACATCCATGTTGAAAGGCTTAATGAGATAGGCTGATGCTCCTGCTGAAAGTCCTTCTATTTGGGCTTCATCGGTTGTTTTGGCAGTGAGCAACACAACAGGGATATGACTTGTTTCTTGATTTTCTTTTAGCTGAGCAGTCATTTCAACGCCATTCATCTCAGGCATCATGATGTCGGAAATGATAATGTCGGGAATGATGTCGATGGCACAGCTTAGCCCATCTTTTCCATTGGCTCGACAATGCACCTGATATTCCATTTTGAGCTCGTTGTAGAGGTAATGGCGGATTTCGTCGTTATCTTCCACAATCAGTAGGCTTGGAGCGGATGATTCGCTTGTTTCTTCGTATTCCAATAGGGGAATAGGAGCGCTTTTAACTTGTTCCATTGGGATATCAATCTTCACCGATGTTCCCACATTTGGCGTACTGTCTATTTGGATATTACCGCCGAGTATTTCTAATTGTTTTTTTGTTAGTGCGAGCCCAACTCCCGACGAATTTCCATAGAATGGGTTAGTGCCAACATTATTGAATGGTTCAAAAATTTTCGTTAGATTCTCTTTGGTAATACCCACTCCATTGTCGATTATTTCCAACAGCAAGACACCTGTTTCATAGTGTAGAATGACTTTTACCACGCCATTATTTGGGGTGTATTTTGTGGCATTCGACAAAATATTCTGCACAATAGACTTTAATCGTTCTTCATCGGTCAATACGTTTAGTTCAGGGTAATTGGTTTCGAAAATGAGCTTCATATGTCGGCTTTCGGCACCAATTTCGAAGGCAGCGAGTTCATCGTGTAATAAGCGAATGATTTCGACTTGCTTGAGTGCAAGAATTGGCTTGCTGACTTCGATCTTCCGGAAGTCGAGAATCTGATTTACGAGTTGGTTTAGGCTTTCCACGTTGTTATCAATCAGGTTGAGATAATAGGAGTGTTCACGATAAATACGTTCATTAGCCTTCAGTTTTCGCAGAGGGTCGATGATCAGCGAGAGCGGCGTGCGCAGTTCGTGTGAGATCTTGGTGAAGAAATCCACCCGTTCTTTGTTGAGCAACTGTACATTTTCAGCATGTAGTCTTTCCAACTTGATTTCAGCTTTTAGTTTTTGGCGAACGTGCATTTCTCGCGCCACAAAGAAGCCTGAAAGCGAGAGAAGAAGAAAATATAAAAGAATCATTCCGGTGCGGAGGTACCAAGCTTGATTAATGATGATGGGCATAGTGCATTCATTCGACCAGATGCCGTCTTCGGTTTGGGCTTTGATGCAGAAAATATACTCGCCAGGTTTTATCTGGTTGTAGCTGATTTTGGGCATATCGGTACTATCCCAATTGGTATTTTCCATGCCATTCCCGTCCAATCGGTAGAAGTAGGTCATTTTTCCGTCGTGTTCAAAATAGAGCGGTTCAACCTGAATGGCGAAGTTGTTGTTTCGATGGTTCAGCACTACTCGTGAGGTATATTCAAGCTTCTGTTGAAGAATCACGTGTCCATTGTAGGCTTGATTTAGCTCGATTTCTTTTCCTGAAATCGATAGCGACTTGAAGAGCAAATGGGGTTGGGCTGAATTGGCTTTGATTTGATCGGCATCGAAAGAGATATATCCATTGTTGGCACCAAAATACATACGGTTTTCAGCTTTATCGAAGAAACTAGACTTTTTGGAGAATTGCCAGGTTTCGCCGCTTGACTTGGGCAGGAAGAAAGTGGAAAGTGTATTTTCAATCTTGGCGATTCCCTCTTTGTGGGAAATCCAAATGCTTCCCTTGTTGTCTTCTTGGATAGCATAGGTGGGTTTGTCGGTTAGCTGCAGTAAGTTTAGTTTGCCGTCCTGTTCATTTTCCACGCAAAACAAACCTTTGCTGTTCCCAATCAACAGTTTTCCATTGCTGAGCACTAAGATGTCGTAGCTGATATTGCTTCGAATTTCCTCATCGGTGAAGAGTTCTGTTGTGGCTAGCTCAAAGTTATTATTGAGCGTCACGCGTAATAGTCCATATCCTTCGCTGCACAACCAAATCACTCCTTGTTGGTCAAGCCCGATATCAATGATGCTGTGTCCTCCAATAAATTCTTTAAAGTCGAGATGGCTGACGATTTGACCAGCTTTATTTAGCACTAGCAAAGTGTTGTAGGCACTAGCTAAGATTTTATCTTGATACTTTTGGAGCGCATAGAGCGACGATGAGCGTTTTCCCCAAGTTTCAGGAAAGTCTGAGCGTTGAAAGATGGTTTTTAATTCATTTTTCTGAGGAGAATAAATGTCAAGTCTTTTTGTTCCCCCCATCCAAAGCGAACCATCGACATCGAGTAGGCAGCGAATTTGCTCTTGTCGATTTATAAGCCGATTATAGGGGTGGTCTTTTTGCAATTCACCATCTCGATATATGGCAACACCATTGTGGTTGGAGGAGATCCAAAATTCGGCATTAAATTTATAAATCGTCCGAACTGGGGTGTTTAGAGGTTGGTTGTTGATGAGGCGATAGTTGCCATTGTATTGAAATGATTGTTTTGATGGATTTGCTTTGTAAATTGTTCCTTCTCGAGTGCCTAGCCATAAAATATCCTCCGCGTCAATATAGAAGGACGTGATGTAGTCATCAGTCATTCCCCCTTGGCGATTGGGTTCGGCGGTGTATATCGTTTCCTGTTTGGTGGCGACAGAACTTGCGTGAAGTTTGCTTCCATTGATGTAGAAATTGCTTCCATTGATGGTCTTGCTTGGCGACAACCGATTGCGACTTGCAGAAAAGAAAGTAAGGGCATCTTCGGGCATCTCCGATTTTTCTACTTCATGAAATAGGTCGGTGCGGTAGTCTAGTTTGAGGTAAACGTCAAAGAAGGTGTGAGCCCAAAGCTGTCCGTTTCTATCGGTGAAGACATTTCGAATTCGCCCACAAGATTCCAACTTATCTTTTCCTTGATATTTTTCAAACAATTCAAAGTTGAAACCATTGTATCGATATAATCCTTCTTCGGAACCAAACCACATGTAGCCGATGGAGTCCTTCGAAATGCCCAAAATGAATGAATTAGGAGCATAACTAATGTTGGTGATTGTTTCAAAAAAAAGGGGTCTTGATTCCGCTTTGGGCAGGCAGGTGAAAAAGATTAGAAAGTAGAGTAGGATGCGTTTGCTCATGGATTGCTAGATTATCGAATGTTTAGGGAACTTCTAAAAAAATAGTTTTTAATTGGGGAAGCTGCTAAATGCGGCTGTTGTTCATTTTGTTTTTTGGGCGCATCTTTTGCACTAATTTCTTAAAAAGTAGCTCGCTATGCCTTTGCGAAATTAGCCCAAAATCTATCCCCCATAAAATAGAAATGACCTAACAGCTAATTTTTAGAAGTCCACTTTACGTTGAATTTAGTGTCGGTAGCTTAATTGGCAATTGATTTTACGGGAAGAAATGGTTCGCAAGATATGAAAAACTTTCATACGATTGCATGCAGACTTCAATAGCAAGATTTCTTTATTGAAATTTATTCTGTTGAACGAAAGTGGCACTCATTTTTGAAGAAACAGTTGGATTGAACGAAGATGGCAGTCATTAATTGCCCCCCACGAGCCCTCGTTTTGCAAAAAACGATATGTTTTTTGCAAAAAATGATATGCGGATACGGTTAAAGAATCTTTAACATTGCAGTGAAATTATTAAGGCGGTAGCCTCAAAAAATATAGTAAACTAATTTAAATGTAAATTTTATGAGAACAGTTATTAAAATCAGTTCTTTTTTTCTGTGCAGCTTTTTAGTTTTCAGTTGCTCGAAAGGAGGCGATGGAACTCCCGAAGAAAACAACGTGGGTTATGTGCAAATAGCCGATACTAAAATGGATTTGGCGCAAGCCTATCTGGAAGACTATGGCGAATTTGAATCAGGTGTTTATAATCTTGATTTGAGCATTTTGTCGAAAGCAGCTCAAACGAGCGACACGGAGCAAGCAGCGGTGTATTTCGAGATGTTCTCATCCACAGCAAAAGATTTGGCTGTTGGGGAATATACTGTTGGCGTGTATCCAGATGTTAAGGCGAACAACTACAGCACCTCGAGCGAATTGCTCATTGGCACAGAGTTGAAGTTTAACACCAGCGAGCAGGTTTTCGAGATTAAGAATGGATTGGTTGTGCGTCCCACCTCGGGCACCATGCGCATCATTAGTGCTTCATCAACTGAATATGAAGTGCGCTATCAGGGCTATGGCGATGTGACGGAGTACAAAACCAACTTAGAACCGACCTACAAGACGGATGTGGCAATTAAAGCCTATTATAAAGGCAGCATGAAGTATTATGAAGGTGAGGAAGTGCCTTATAGCACGGAATCGAGTGCAAGCGATAGCCAAAGTCGTAAACTTCGTAGGAACTTTGTAAATCAAGCTAACTAATTAAAATATCTATAAGATGAAGAATTTGATATTAATATTATTGCTCGCATTGGGCTTTAGTGCACAAGCGCAGCAGCACACAGTGACAGCAGCTGATGTGACGCTTGACGGAAGCAAGATAGCCTCCTATATCGGGACGGCAACAGATATTGTTATTCCTGCAACAATTGATGGAACAGCCATCACAACAATCAATGCGTCTGTTTTTAGAAGCAAGGGGATCACGTCGGTGGTTATCTCAGAAGGAATAACAACGATTGGGGATTATGCTTTTAGGAGTTGCCCGTTAACAGGAGGTGTAACATTACCTTCTACCTTAACTTCTATTGGTCAACGCTCCTTTGAAAGCACAGAGCTCACTTCGGTTGAAATTCCCGATGGTGTAACAAGTCTTCCGTATTTGACATTTAGAAATTGCACTTCTCTGACAACAGTGAAACTGCCAAAGTACATCACCTCTATTGACCGAGCATTTAGTGGCTGTACAGCTTTGGAAGCAACAACACTTCCCACCACAACCCCTGAAGGTATGGTTAATGACACGGATTGGCAGCTTTACGACAAAGTTGGAGGAGCTCTCGACGAAAGTGCTGGGGTTCAAACAGAGATTAACCAAACTAATAATGCGAAAGCATTTGTGAGAACGATCATTGAAGGCAGCATGTTGCCTGTTGAACTTACTGCCGAAATGGTGACTATTGCTGATGGGGAGATTACAGCCTATAGTGGCAATGCTGCCAGTTTGATTCTGCCAGTGGAAATCGACGGCGTGCAAATCACGGGAATTGCAGCAGATGTTTTCGCTTCGAAAGGAGTTGTGGAGTTTGAAATTGCGGAAAACTCCAATTTAAACACGATTGGTGCAGGTGCCTTTGCCGATAATGATGCAAGCCTAAAAATCACCTTGCCAACCGGAGCACCAGAAGGAATTGCATATGAAGCATGGAAAACAGGCGAGAGCGTAGAAACAGCCACCATCAGCTCAAGCAATTGGTCGAGCTCTTTCGCGCGCGAGTTGCCAGCCATCACAAGCTACAATGTGGTTTATCATGATGGCGATGAAACGGTATCGCTAGAGCCAGCGGTGTTTATACCAAATTCAGACTTGGTATTGCCTGAATATACTACCGACAAGGTGGGTTATGAAGCATCAACTTGGTGTGTTGACGTTACTCTTTTTAATCCGGTTACAAGTTTCGAAGAAGCCTTGGAATATGCCGATGGCTCAACCATTCACCTTTATGCGAAATGGGCAGTAGAAGAATTTACAATTACCTACAATCTGTTTGGAGGTAAGAATGATGAAAGCAACCCTATGAGCTACACTGCATTAAGTGATGCATTCAGCATTAAAGCACCAACTAAATCGGGCGATACTTTCGTGAAATGGTCGCTCGACCCTAATGGCGAAACAACAGCTACTACCGACATTACTAAAGGCACGACAGGCAATCTGACACTCTATGCCATTTGGCAAGGGATGACTTACGACTACTACACACTTACAGCCGATGATGTTACCATTGATGAAAGTGGCAATATCACCGCTTATTCAGGGACAGGTCACGATCGCATTTTTATTCCATCTGATTTTGGAAATGGGGTGATTGCAAGCACCGTGTGGCATGTGAGTAAGAAGGGAGCATTTGAAAGTAACAAAGAAATTACGTATGTGGTGTTTGCCGAAGGAATCAATCGCATTGGTGAGGATGCTTTTCAGAGTGCTAGTAATTTGCAATCGGTGATTTTCCCAAGCTCAATGACGCGCACCGATTACCGATCATTCCGATCTTGTGGTCTTACAGAAGTGCTATTTTCTGGAAATTCGAACTTCAATTATATCTACAAATTATCATTTGATAAAAATAGCAATTTAGATCAAGCTCTCCCTACCGACGCTCCAATCGGATATACAGCAGGAGAATGGACGAAGTCGGACGGAACTGTGATAACCAATATTTCTTCATCCAACATAGGAGAGATCGAGCGAATGCTCGAACCTAGTGCTTATGAGTTGACAGCAGAAAATTTGACGACAGATGGCAAAGGAACAATAACAGGCTATACAGGAGAATATACTAAAATAGAAATTCCGATGGTGCTCAATGGCGAGCTTCTGACAGGTATTGCCGAAGGTGTATTCCAAGGCAAAGGACTTGTGAAAGTTGTTTTCGCAAAACAATCGGGCATGTCGCAAATTGCAGCTAATGCTTTTGCCGATAATGACGCTTCGTTGGTGGTGAATCTGCCAGCAGACTTCCCAACCAATATGTACTTCGAAGAATGGAAAGATGCTGAGGGCATTTTGGCGACTCAAATTAAGTCAGACGGCGTTTCAAAAGCCTACTCGCGACTTCAAGTTGCGATTGAGAATTTCACGGTGAAATATTTCGACGGTGAAACGGAGTTAAGCCTAACACCAAGCAGCTACAAAACAGGTGAAGAGGTTGTGTTGCCAGGTACGCCTGACGACAAGGTGGAAAGCGGCTATAACTTGGAAGGGTGGTATGCCGATGCAGCGCTGACCACCAAGGTGGAAAGCATATATGCCGCATCGAAAAACGATGTGGACAATGTGATTACACTTTATGCCAAATGGATTCCAATTGAATATACGATTACTTACTATTTGAATGGTGGTGTGGCGGCAGAAAATGCCCCAACAAGTTACACGGTAGAAACACCAACATTTACTATTCCAGAACCTACTTTTGAAGGTTATGAATTTTGGAAGTGGACGAGTGATGACACGGGATTCTTAACGTTCCCATCAACAGTTGCTACGGGAACAACAGGTAATTTAGACCTATATGCACAATGGAAAGAAGCATCGGTGGAGTATATCACACTTGGAGCAGCAGATTTGACACTAAATGGAGGAACCATCACCGCCTATCTTGGTGAGGCTGCGAACGTGATTATTCCTGCATATGTTGAAAGTGGAGAAAGTAAAGTGGCAATCAAAGCAATTGCAGCAGATGCCTTTAAAGCTAAGAGTCTTGCAGCAGTAGTTTTTGAATCTCCCTCTGAATTAGAAAGTGTGGACGCTAGTGCTTTTGCTGAAAATGAAGGTTTGGAAGTGGTTTTGCCCACAGGTTCGGTTTATGGCACACGAGTAGAATCGTGGAAAAATGCTGATGGTGTATTTACTCCAAAGGTAGTTTCAGGAGAAGAAGGTGTGATTTCTCGCGAAGTGATGACGTTCAACTTCAAGCCACGCCAAGTAGAGAAATTGAATCGTGGACTGATAGCGATGCAATCGGCAAGTGGTATCTTCCTTTCATGGCGTATTTTAGGTACCGATCCGAACAACATTGCATTTAATATCTACAAGAACGGTGAATTGCTCAATGCAGAGCCACATGATGGCAACTCAAACTTCATTGACCCATCGGGCACGGTGGATGATGTGTATAAAGTAGAAGCGCTTTCTGGCGACGACAAAGGATTCTCGAAAGAGATTAAACCTTGGAAATATACGGATCAAAAAGATAGTGAATCTCGTCCTGATATTTCAGTTCTTCGCATCAAAATGCCAGAGGCTCCTGTTGACCCACTTGGAGGAACCAGATCTTATACTCCAGGTGACATGAGCGTGGGCGATTTAGACGGCGACGGCGAATATGAGTTGGTGTTCATTTGGGAAGCTGCGGAAGCTATAGAAGTTTCGGGTGTGAAGAACGACCGCAGATGTCCAGTGGTTGATGCCGTGAAATTGGATGGAACGCATATGTGGCGAATCAATGGTGGTATTAACACCGATGCCAATGGCTTGGCTTTAATGGTTTATGATCTAGATGGTGATGGTAAAGCAGAAGTGGCTCTGAAAACAGGACCAGGAACTATGGATGGAACAGGTGAACATCTGAGCAAAGGTCCTGCAGCTACCGACAACAATGATGTCGTCTTGAATAGAGGTGGTAGAGGTCACTTGATTAAAGATCCATCGTATGTTACGGTGTTTGAAGGAGCTACTGGAAAAGAGAAAGCAACTGTGAACTACTGGCCAAGCATAGGCCCTACGGAAGATATCAACGCAACTTGGGGTGATGACGATGGCTATCGTGCTGCTTCAATTAAATCGGCAGTATTGGTTGACCAAGAGCGCGGGCCACAATTAGTGTTCTCGCGAGGCATCTACACTAGAATTGCGATGCAAGCTTTAACCTTTGATGGCGACACGCTTGTGCAAGCTTGGACATTCGATCAATTGGATCATGCAGATGAAAAACCAGATACAGGAGAAGGACAGGCTTATTTCGGAGAAGGAAACCACAGCCTGAGTATTGGTGATGTAGATTTTGATGGTTCTGATGAGTTGATGTATGGAGCTTGTGCCTTTGATAATGATGGTAAAGGATTGTACTCAACAGGACGAAAACATGGTGATGCTGACCACCTTGGAGACTTAATGCCTGACCGCCCAGGATTAGAATTCTTCCAACCTCACGAAAATGCAACTTATGGTGTTTCCATGCGCGATGCCGCAACAGGAGAAATCATTTGGGAATATCTTTCTTCAGGAGATATTGGTAGGGCTTGGGCAGCCAATGTGACAGATAGAACGCGCGGATTTGAGTGTACGTCTGTTTTGACTGGTAGTCCTTTTGCCGGTATAGGCAACTTAGATTGCAACGGCGACATAACAGGATTTGGCTACAACCCGTATAATCAACCAGTTTATTTTGATGGAGATTTATTCTCTGACGTAAGACATAATGGAAACGCGGTGAACTCAACTTCTGGTGGAGGTCGAATCTTCACAGGCTGGTATTACGGAGCATCAACCATCCACAGCACCAAAGATGATGTGAACCTTCAGGCAGACCTCTTTGGCGACTGGCGTGAAGAGCTGGTTTTCAAAAGTAGTGATAATTCAGAATTTATTGTGTTCTCTACATGGATTCCAACAACGCACAAGATGTACACCTTGATGCACGACCCACTTTATCGAATGAATATTCTGCGCCAAAACATCGGATATAATCAGCCAGCTCACTTGGGCTTCTATTTGGAAGATGGTGTTCAAACCCCATTTATCTCTTACGACAAACAATGGGAGGACTATGTGGAACCAGAACCAGAACCCGATCCAACTTACGAAATCACCTATCATTTGGGAATTGATGGTGCAAGTCATGCTAACCCAACAGAGGTGATTGTTGGTACACCTGTGGTGTTGAGAAATGCCGAGGCAAAAGGATATCGATTTATGGACTGGTATGCAGATGCCGACTTTAGTAAAAAGGTGAGTTCATTCACCACCTCACAAACTGAAGATGTAGAAGTGTGGGCACGCTGGAAAAAATTAGGTGAGTTCCATATTTACCCAACAGTAACAGCCGACTATATTACGGTATCATCAACGGTGTCGTCAGACATTATTGATGTGTCGAATAGCACGGGTGTGGTTGTGAAACAAATTCAGATGAATGCCAAACAAGCCACGGTAAATCTTAGCGATTTAACACCGGGAATGTATATTCTGCGAAGCAGAAATACAGAAGTAACAACAAAAGTAGTCGTGAGATAATGCTTTTCTCGTTGGTTATATTTAGAGAGGGTGTCCATTTGGGCACCCTCTCTTTTTTTGCTTTTTTGCCTGAAAGCCCCCTCTAGCTCCCCCTTGGGAATTGAATTATCAATTACGAATGGGTATCCCAGTGCAACTCTAGAGGGCTAGCAGAGATGCAGCACCCCTGCATTAACCATTTTATTATATCTTAATAGAAATTGATTTTTTCTTAATTATTTGTAACTTAGGCGAAGATTTGGAATGTAAGCCAACAGCTTAATTTTAAACACATGAAACACCTAACTCTAATTTTAATGTTGCTATGGAGTAGCTTTGCTGCCTTGGCGCAACAGCCTCCTGTGCAGCCGATACTTTCAACCCCCGAAGTGCTACTGAACTATGTGCGTGAGGCGAATGATTTTCGATTGTACAACCCACAAGAAAAGGTCTATTTGCATTTCGACAACACGGGATATTATCAAGGCGATACCATTTGGTTTAAAGCCCATGTGGTGTTTGCTGAAAACAATAAACCAACCGTGCTGAGCCGCATTCTGCACGTGGAATTGCTTTCGCCCGAAGGTGATGTGGTGGAAAGTCAGAACTTGAAGATTCAGCAAAATGGATGCGATGGACACTTTGCCCTAAAGATGGAATATACTAGCGGTTTCTATGAGGTAAGAGCCTACACTCGTGCCATGCTCAATTTTGGCGATGATGGGCTGTTTTCGCGTGTATTTCCGGTTTATGATATCCCCCAATACATAGGGAGCTACTACGATCGAAATATGAAATCGCGTTTGGAAATGGATATTACGCGAGAGAAAGACGAAAATCGGGGTAAAATCAGCATGAATTTTTATCCTGAAGGAGGAAATGCAGTGATGGGAATTTCTTCGAAGGTGGTATTTCAGGTAACAGACAAGGATGGGAATAGCATTTGGGCCCATGGAAGTGTTTTAAATGATCAAAATGAAGAGATTACTCGATTCAATACCACAGGTCAGGGCGTGGGCTATTTCGTGCTTATTCCCGAGCAAAAGGAGTATCAAGTTAATTTGAATTATGGAGGGAAAGTTTATCCGTTTACTTTCGACAAAATTCAGAAGCAGGGCTATGCCTTAGAGGTGAACAACATCACGAAAGATCGCCTGTTAGTTCGCCTAAAGAAATCGGCAGATGCGCCTTGCGACACGGCTGGCTTTGTGCTTGCTTGTCGTGGACGGCAGCTGAAATATGAGCAACTGATTTTGGGAGATGAACCCGCTGAGATGCTCTTTAATAAATATGAACTTCCTCTTGGTGTAATCCAATTGACTCTTTTCGATAAGAAAGGAAATGTTCTTGCCGAACGCCTTGCTTTCAATAGTGCTCGTAGCGACTACGGCAGCATTCAGCACACAAGTTCTTCCACAGATTATGAGCCTTTTGAGTTGGTGGAAATGGATTTTACAGTAACCGATGCTGCTGGAGCTCCACTGAACACCAACTTTTCACTTGCTATTAGAGATCGAGGATCGGAGTTTCAAACAAGCTATGAGGATAATGTGCTCACTGATCTTTTGCTTTCCTCAGAACTGAAAGGCTATATTGAAAACCCTATGCAATATTTTGTGAATGATGATAGCAAAACGCTTGCCAAGCTCGATCTGCTGATGTTGGTGCAAGGTTGGCGAAGATATAATTGGCAGGTGATGGCGGGTGTTGTGCCTTTTGATGCCCAACACTATGCTGAAGAGGGGCTGCCCATTGCGGGGAAAGTGCTGAACGCTTCGGGAAGAAAAGCCAGAACAAAATCGGAAGTGATGATTTGGCTGATGTTTAATGGTGAAACCCTCAGAGGATCGACTCCAGTGAATGATGATGGGAGCTTCTATTTCAATTTGCCCGACGATGCAGATGTGTTTGGCGAATGTCTTTTAGGGCTGCAAGTTACTGAAAATGGAAAGCGAAAGGATAGTAGAATTACCCTCGATCGTTGGTTTTCACCCCAAGCAAGAGCCTATACTAATCGCGATGTTTTTGTGGGTGAAGACTTCGCCATTGCAGAAGACAATTTGCCTAAAGGGTCGATTGAAAAGGTGCAGATGCTGGCGGGGGTAGCAATACAAAGCAAAATAAAAACGAGTGGTTTTGGTCAGGTCTTCCCCGATATTGTTTATGATGTGAAGCGAGATATCAACAAAGAAGCCGACCTTGGGGAATGGTATCCAGGAACGGTGCAGCAGTATTTGATCAGCCGTGGAGAGGGTTTGTTTGATGACTCATCAACTTGCCGTGAGGTTGATACGGTTGCTAGTGCATTTCAAGTAGGAACAGATTCTTATGTAGATGATGTGTGCTTTTCAGGGCGACCAGTCTATATCTGCACCTGCCTGGAGAGTGTGCCCGATAGTATCGATAGGTGGCAAGATTTATTGTATGAAGAGATTGAAACGATATCGAAGATTGATGTATTTTATAAGTCGGATATGGCATGGCTTCTTGTGGCACGGGCGGGAACAGCTATCGACCGTACGCCCGACTATGGCGATGCTGTTTTTGTGCGATTACAGAAGTATGACAATGGCATGCAGCGCAAAGGCTACATTTCGGGCGTTAGATATACACCTTATTATGGTTATGCCCAATCGGCGGAGTTTTATCATGTGAACAACCGAGAGAAACAACTCAAAGGAGGCGTTGATTTCCGTCGCACACTCTATTGGAATCCGAATGTGCAAACCGATGTTGAAGGTAAAGCAAAGGTGAAATTTTATAACAATGGCACTTGCCTGCGTATGTCTATCAGTGCCGAAGGAATTAGCAGCGAAGGACTGCCTGTGATTGGAGGTTAATTATTAATGGAGGTGTGTTTTTAGGTTTAATTTTACTAGAATAAAGTCATCTGAAAGGCAAATTTGTGACAGCCCAAGGTAATTAGGCGTTTCGTTGGTATTAAAACAAAAAAAGCGAGCTTCATGAGCTCGCTTTCATACCAATCTAATCATACCCTTTATTAAAAGTCATATTTAAGACCAACAAGCAATAGTCCGCTTAGGTCGTCTCTGTAAGTTTCTTTTTTGGGGTTGTACACCACGTCTTGACCAGTTTCTACGAAAATGGAAAAGTCTTTGCAAATGCGGTGGCTAGCTCCAAACTTCCAACCATATCTAATTTCGTTTGCACGTTCTTTTTCGCCCTCTCCTTCGCTTTCTAGCAAGGTATTGTAGGCAAGACCTAATGAAACATAGAAATTAGTCTTACGATGCTCTCCGAAGCTGTGAAAGAAGTATTTTACGTCGGTTCCGTAGAACTGTTCCTTCTTTTCACTCCAGTCTTTACCAATCCAAGAGCCAAAAACACCTAAATCGACGTGCTCGCCAATTTCTCTACCAAAATGCACTGTTGATGTTTGTTCTAAACCATTGGCAACGGGAATGGTTGATGAAATTTCAATATTCCAAGGGTGGTGTTCTTCTGTTTCTGTTCCGTGTTCTCCTTCGTGTGCTAAAACAGGCTGTGCAGCTAAACCTAGCAAGGCTGCCAGCATTAAGAATAATTTTCTCATCTGTATCGTTTATTGTTTAGGCATCAAAAATAGAGTATTTAAATCCATTAAGGAATTTAATTTTGTTTAAATAAAAATCTTTTGCAATCAATTAACATTAGTAACAAAAGCTTCGGATTAGCTGTTAGGCGCTGAAAAATAACGAGGTTGTTCAAGAAAATGGGTGCAAGTATTTTGTAATCAGCAAAAAAATAAAATGCAAAAAAGCCAATCCGAAAGGGTTGGCTTTTGGCATATGTTGTGCTATTTTCTTATTTGATTTTTTTGAAGATAGCTCGGAAGTCGATTTCTTTTTTCAAGATGCTGTATAGCTCATTGATAGGCACGCGGTCTTGTTGCATGGTGTCGCGGTGACGAATGGTTACCGTGTTGTCTTCCAACGATTGGTGATCGACTGTTACACAGAATGGCGTTCCGATGGCATCTTGGCGGCGATAGCGCTTGCCGATGCTGTCTTTTTCGTCGTATTGGCAATTGAAATCGAATTTCAATTCATCGATGATTTCGCGTGCTTTTTCGGGTAGTCCGTCTTTTTTCACCAATGGCATTACGGCTAGTTTCACAGGTGCAAGTACTGCAGGAATGCGAAGTACCACACGCGTGTCGGTTTTGCCGTTAGCTTCTACTTCTTCTTCGCAGTAGGCAGCCGACATGACTTGTAGGAACATACGATCGACACCAATTGAGGTTTCTACTACATAAGGCACATATGATTCGCCTTGTTCGGGGTCGTAGTATTGTATCTTCTTGCCCGAATATTCTTGGTGCTGTTTTAAGTCGAAGTCGGTGCGTGAGTGAATACCCTCTACTTCTTTAAAACCGAATGGAAATTTGTATTCCACATCGACGGCTGCATTGGCATAGTGTGCCAATTTTTCGTGTTCGTGGAATCGGTAATTATCATCGCCAAAACCTAGAGCTTTGTGCCATTTCATGCGAGTTTCTTTCCAAGTGTTGAACCAATCAAGCTCGGTACCCGGCTTCACAAAGAATTGCATTTCCATTTGCTCAAATTCGCGCATACGGAAGATAAACTGACGAGCTACAATCTCATTACGGAAGGCTTTACCAATTTGAGCAATACCGAAAGGCAGCTTCATACGCCCTGTTTTTTGCACGTTGAGGTAGTTCACAAAGATACCTTGTGCTGTTTCTGGACGAAGGTAAATCTTTTGTGCTCCGTCGGCTGTTGAGCCCATTTCGGTAGAGAACATGAGGTTGAATTGGCGCACATCGGTCCAGTTTCGGCTTCCGCTAATTGGGCACACAATACCTTCGTCTTCTATAATGGTTTTTAGTTCTGCCAAATCGTTTGCGTTTAGGGCATCAGAGAAGCGTTGGTGAAGGTTATTCCATTTCTCTTGATTGTCGAGCACGCGTTGGTTGGTAGCGCGAAATTGACCCTCATCGAAAGATTCACCAAAGCGTTTAGCAGCTTTGGCGCATTCTTTGTCCATTTTGTCCTCATATTTTGCCAATTGCTCTTCAATAAGCACATCGGCACGATAGCGTTTTTTAGAGTCTTTATTGTCGATTAATGGGTCGTTGAATGCATCTACGTGTCCAGAAGCTTTCCAAATGGTAGGGTGCATGAAAATAGCTGAATCGATACCCACCACATTTTCGTGGAGGAGTACCATGCTATCCCACCAATATTTTTTGATGTTGTTTTTCAGTTCCACACCATTTTGAGCATAGTCGTACACTGCGCCCAGTCCATCGTAAATTTCACTCGATTGAAACACAAAACCGTATTCCTTACAGTGAGCTACTAATTTCTTAAAAACATCTTCTTGTGCCATATTTTATTGTCAATTGAGGGATTCAATCCCTATAGTTTATCTTTAAATTGGGGCTGTAAAGATAGAGAATAAAATCAAAACACTTCATAGCCCATAAAATTATTAGTCGATGAAGAACACAACCGTACCGCTCGCTACTTTTTCCGACAAAAATGGACTTCGTCGGATGGTCTGAGTACTTTTTTCCGACAAAAATGCAAGCTAGTTCGATCCAATGGATTATTCTATTTCTTCGTAATCCGTAAATTCTCCATCGCTATCCATGTCGTTATCCTCAATTTCTACTTCGCCTTCATGTTGTTTCTGATAGTTCTGTGGATTTTGTTGGCGATATAGCTCTTCTTGTGCCTTGCGCCGTATTTTTCGGAGTGAGAAATAGCCTATAATGAAAATGAAGAGGAGAA
The DNA here is from genome assembly GCA_047972995.1 of Mangrovibacterium sp. Taxonomy (GTDB): domain Bacteria; phylum Bacteroidota; class Bacteroidia; order Bacteroidales; family Prolixibacteraceae; genus JBKEDC01. Next base: position 113,802 of record JBKEBD010000002.1, on the reverse strand, counting down.
AGAAAAATATAAATTTGAGTAGTCCGATAATAAATGACATGGTTTTTGATTTTTTGTAGTTAGCGCTGTTTTTTTATCCTTGAGAACTTATGTTTTCTAGTTCTGGAATGTTGAGTAAGCTCACTTTGCGTTTTTCCACTAAAATAAGATCTTCCTTGGCGAAGCTCGACAGGGTTCGAATGGCATTGGCTGTGGTCATGTTGGAGAGCTTTGCAATGTCTTCACGCGTTAACGACACCCGAAGTGTTTTTTCGTTGGGTAAGAATCCGTATTTGCGTTTTAAGAGCAATAGGGCCTCTGCCATTCGTCCTCGAATGTGTTTTTGGGTGAGTGTTACAGTGCGCGAGTTTGAGAATCCCAGTTCTTCCGACATTTTATGCAATAGTCGCAAGTTAAATTCGTTATTTTTCAGCAGCGTGTTGAAGAAATAACTTGTGCTCACTCGAAGCACTCGCGATTCTTCAATAGCCATGGCGCACGCATTATGAATTTCTTCGGCAATTAATGCCCGATATCCCACATAGCCCAAAGGCTTTGTCATACGCACAATTTGCTCTCTGCCGCCCACACCTTCTTTAAATATTTTCACCTTACCGGCAAGCAAGAAAAGCAATCCCGAGGGTATTTCACCTTCCCAGTAAATGCTTTGCCCTCGCTTGAAGTTCAGTACTTCCATGTGCGGGCGCAAGTCGGCTTGTTCTTCTTCGCTTAGCGTGCTGAAAACCGATTTGGTATTGGTAAATGCCCAAGCTATAAGTTCGTCGTTGGTCTGCAACATGATTTTAATTTTGGTGTGAATTTAATAATTTCAATCGATTAATACCTAGCAACTAACGGCATTTTTCGTCCGAAACCAAAAGCTTTCGAGCTAATGCGAATGATTGGTGGTGCTTGAAAGCGTTTGTATTCGTTCATGTTCACCAATCGAATGATACGCTCCACGGTGTATTTATCGAACCCTTTGCTTATAATTTCTTCAAGCGACAGGTGATTTTCGATGTAATTGAAGAGTATGGCATCGAGCGTGTCGTAATCGGGCAATGAATCGGTATCTACCTGATCGGGGCGTAGCTCGGCCGAAGGGGGCTTGATAATGCTATTTTCGGGTATCAGTTCGCCATTGCGGTTAATGTATCTTGCCAAGCGGAACACATCGGTTTTATACACATCGCCCAAAATAGACAATCCGCCGTTCATATCGCCATAGAGCGTGCCATAGCCCACGGCACATTCGCTTTTGTTGGTGGTGTTGAGTAGAATGTCGCCAAACTTGTTGGAAACAGCCATCACGAGAGTTCCTCGAATTCGAGCTTGAATGTTTTCTTCAGCCACCCCCTCTTCGGTGTTTTTAAAAAGCTCTTTCAATCCGCTTTCAAATTGGCTCACCATGTCTTTTATAGCTATAGTGTGGTGCTTCACGCCAAGGTTTTTTGCCAATTGTTCAGCATCGGCAATGGAGTGGTTTGATGAATATTTTGAAGGCATGAGAATGCCGTGTACATGCTCACTTCCTAAGGCTTCGGCAGCCAAGGCGCACACCACTGCTGAGTCTATACCACCTGACAAACCGAGCACTACCGACTTGAAATTCATTTTCTGAAAGTAATCGCGAATGCCCACAATGAGCGCTTGGTGAATGCTGGCAATACGGTCGTTGTCGGAACTTAAAGTAACCGCCTTGGCCGTTTCGGTATCAATAATTTGAATGTCTTCTTCGAAGTATTTAGGCACATTGCAAATTTCGCCTTCTGCATTAACATAGCATGAGCCACCATCGAATACCACTTCGGTGTTGGCACCCACCTGATTTACATATACAATAGGTAAATGATATCGTTTTGTGGCCAGTTTAAGCACATGGTGGCGCTGTTCAGCTTGGTCGTATGAAAAAGGAGAGGCTGCAATGTTGATAACCAAGCTAGGGTTTAATTGGCTCAACAAGTTGAGCGGTTTGCGCATATAAATGTTTTCCTTGGCAAAGTCGTTTTGCTGCGGTATTTCTTCCCATAAATCTTCGCAAATGCTGAGCGCAATGGTTTCGCCATTATATTCCAACAGGTTAAACTGGCGGTTGGGCTCGAAGTGGCGATATTCATCGAAGATATCGTAGGTGGGTAAAGATGTTTTGTGTCGAATGGCATTAACCATACCATCGGCAAGAAAATAAGCAGAGTTGTACAATTTTTTACCGTGGTCTGAAGGGTTAACGCTAGGAGCACCTATCACAGCGGCTATGCCTTTACAGTGCGAAGCTATTTCTTCTACACGCTGCTGGCATTGTGCTATGAAGTTGACGTTTTCAAGCAGGTCGTGCGGGTAATATCCACAAACTGAAAGTTCGGAGAAAACCGCTAATTCTGCGCCTTCGTTTTTCGCTTTTTCAATGGCGTTAATAATTTTGCCTGTGTTTCCTGCAAAATCGCCAATGATGTAATTCAATTGTACTAATGCAATTTTCATATGCTGATTTTTTTGGTGGTCGGCTTACTAAAACACAAAACTTACTTCAAGAGCTAAGGTTTTTGTTGTTGTATTATCGCCGAGGTTGTTTTTCAAGCAATCGATGAACCCGTTTTTATAAACAAATCCGAGGCTGAGTGCGTTGTTTTCACCGAGGTCATATTCTAACCCGAGTCCAATGTTTAGCCCCATATTGAAGAGGCGAACATCTTTATCGATGTCATTTTTGTGCAATTCGCCATCGCTAGTACTAGCACGAGCATCGAAGTTCCAAGCCGTGAATAGCCCAAATTGCCCCCAAAAAGTGTTTCTGTTGAATTGTTTTGAGCGCAAGCGGAAGGCAACAGGCACTTCCACATACTTTAGGTGATAATCTACCGATAGTGGTGTGTTGGCCGTGTAATTTATGTTGCCGATGTTGTAATCGTGGTTGGGCTCATAACTCACCTTCGAGTTCTGATTGGTAATGATGATACCAGTAGTAATGGCATATCGATCGTTGTTATCAATGAAGAAATCAGCATTAATACCATAATCGAATCCCATGCCTGTTTTGGTGTCTTTAGCATCGTTTCCACCTACGTAAAGCCAATTAAATGTGGGGTTGAAGGAAAGTCGCAATGTCATGTTTCTATTTTGTTGAGCCATGGTGCCTTGAGCAATTGCCAAAAGGGCAAAAAGTAAAAGAAGGATTCGTTTCATGAGTTATAACAATAATTATAGCTCACAAAAGTAATCAATTATCTGGGAGCATGTAATATTTTTTGATAAAATGAAGAGCTAGAGCCAAGTGTATCACCCTCTTTGGTTACAGCCTAAAACTTAAGCGAGTTGCTCATTGTATCATTGCTAAGGGGCGAATAATTGGAAACTAGATCGATTTTTTCGAGCTAGCTAGCAATCCAATAAAGGTAATTGCTGTATTGAGTATCAGCAATTCGAAACCAAACACATAGCCATTGAACCACGCCACCGAATTACTACTCAGCGCATAGCACACGAGGGGAGATGCCACACTAATGTAAGGCACAAGTTTGTCGTTAGGTTGTCGCTTAGTGGTGAGTCCGAATGTGAATAGCCCCAAGAGTGGGCCGTAAGTATAGCCCACAGCTTTAAACACCGCTGTTACTACACTCTGGTTGTTGAGGGCTTGAAAAATTAGGATAACCGCAAAAATGAGCATCGAAAATCCGAAGTGCACCAACGTGCGTGTGCGTGCACTGTGCTGTTGCTCGCGTTCCATATGAAGGAAGTCGATGCAAAACGAAGTAGTGAGTGCTGTAATGGCAGAGTCGGCACTCGAATAGGCTGCTGCCAAAATACCTAACAGAAACAGCACGCCGGCAAAAGTGCCGAAATATTCCACCGCAAGGAGTGGGAATAAATCATCGGTGTGAGCGGGTAGGGGAATGGCATTTACATCGGCATAATGATAGAGCAATACGCCTAGCGAAAGGAAAAAGATGTTGCTCACAATGAATGCTGCCGAAAACCAATAGATGTTTTTCTTCGATTCTTGAGCCGTTTTGCAAGTTAGGTTCTTCTGCATGAAGTTCTGATCTAGCCCATTAATGGCTATGGCAGTGGCAATACCTGCTAAGAATTGTTTCACAAAGAAATTGCCCGATCGCCAATCCCAATTGAAAACACGACTCATGTCACTTTGCGCCACCACATGGGTCATTTCGCGAAAGTTCAAATGCAGCTGCGAGCTTATCACTGCAATGGTAGCAATAACAGCGGCTAAAATGAAGGTAGTTTGCAACGTGTCGGTCCACACCACGGTTTTTATGCCCGCCTTTCGGGTGTATAGCCAAATGGTGAGGAGTGTAATAAGCACGGTAACCCCAAAGGGTACGCCAAGCTTATCGAAGAAGGTGATTTGCAGCACACCAGCGGCAAGAAACAATCGAAAAGAAGCCCCAATAGTTTGCGAAAGCAAGAAGAATGAAGCCCCTATTTTGTATGCTCGCTTACCGAAACGCTGAGCCAAATAGCCATAAATCGACACCAAATTGAGTTTGTAGCACAAGGGGATAAGCACGGTGGCAATCACCCAATAGCCAATCATATTGCCAAGCAGATACTGCAAATAGTTCCAAGCACTGTTTCCCACTTCGCCAGGCACCGATATGAAGGTTACCCCTGAAATGGTGCTACCCACCATACCCCACGCCACCAAATACCATGGCGATTTCCGATTGCCGGTGAAGAAACTCTCCTTGTTTCCCCCTTTCGATGTAAGGTGAGAAATGAGAAGAAGCAGGGCAAGAAAACTAGCTATAACAATGGAAATGTGAGTGATGGACATGATTTTGTGTGCATTAGTAACATTAGCTTTCCCCCAAAGGAAGAATGATGTGGGCTAGTTTTCGTATGCTATAACCGAAGGATTTTTCAGCGCACGCTCTTCAAGTTCATCAAAGCGGCTCGACCAGTTTTCGGCAAGCAACACCATTTGCGTTTTGGGCAAAGCATAAGCCAAACGATATATGGTGCTTTGTTGCTGTTTTGAAACCATTTGGTCGGCATCGTCGAAGACCACAATGCGCATTTTTACCAATGGAATGCCCGTAGAGCTGAGTAGTTCATCGATGCGCTTAGGCGTACCGATTAAAACGTCTAAGCCCTCATAAATCATATCTTTTTGATACTGCAAGATTCCTTTGTCGAAAACCACAAAGGTGCGCAGGTTGGTGTTTTCTCCTAATTGCTGAAACAACTCTTCCATTTCGAAGGCTTCCTCTTTGCTGTTTACCACCACCAACGCACGAGGAGCTTCCTCCACCGCTTCTTTAAGCTGCTGAATGATGCTGATAACCAAGGCTGTGGTTTTTCCCGAGCCTTTCGGACTAATTACAAACAAATCGGCACCAGAGCGAATTTTAGGAATTGCAAGATGCTCCACCTCGGTGAGATTTTCAAAGCCAGCATCGATTATGGCTTCTGCCAACTCGGGGTGTAATTTTTTTATTTTCATTTGTTTGTAATTTTGTGAGTTGTTGAAATAAAGACTGTAAAAGGCAATGCACTTAGGCAACCTTTAACCCCCAAAGGGAAAGCACAAGATAGTAGATTAAAAGACACCATGGTTTTACTTTTACCACAGTGTCTTTTCTCTTTTATATCTGTATTGCTAGCAAAAGTAAATAAATTGTTCAAAATTCATTCTCCTCTACATGGCATTTTGCTTTTTAATGTTTGCTGGTTTGCTAATTCAAACTGAAATGATACACTCCACCTGCTTCGGTGTTGAAATCCATCAGCACGGTTTGGGGTAGCTGCACTTCTTTCAATTCAGCCTTTGGGCTAAAGAGCGGATTTTTAATAGCTGCTCGTTTGTAGAATGTATTGGGGTTTGAGCAGCGCATAGTTTAATTGTATCTTCATGGTCATGATATATTAGCTCTTCTTATTAAAAAGTCAGAGGTACAAAGTTATTTTACAAAGTTCATTTCGATCCATTCGCGTTGTGCACGTTGGGTTTCAGGGGGTGTCCAATGTTTGTTCATAGGGGTTAACCTCGATTTTTTTGGTGCCGTAATGATGTTGTAGGCAGCATAGCTTGTGGTTGGTGGACAAACATTGTCGTTGTATCCCCAAGTCATGAAAACTGGCACGGTTATCGTGCAAAAAACCCGCCTTCATATGGTGTTTATAAGTCTTACCATTACGCATAACAGAAAGATTACAATCTTTGAATCCCGGTTGTTTCATTGTGCCGATAGGCAACACGGCTTTACCATTTTTCAGGGTGATTGTTCCGGTTTTATCGGCATCAAGGAAGTCCTGTCCAATAGCATAGCTTAGTTCTTCGCCATCGAGGGCAACACCATATTAATAAACTTCAATATAAATGCTAGCTTGCTCGCCTGCTTGATATATTCAATCGGTATGGTTGGGAATGGTTACCCAAAGTAAATTACTTCGATAAGTATAGTTCTCTGCAGATATTGATGTGCTGAACAATAGATAGGATCATAGGGAAATGATGAGTTTTTTTATGGTTGTATTTTGAAAATTATTAGATTATTGAAAACTAAGTTGAGTTTCAACCAAGCTATTCAAGTAGAGTTCTAAGTTGGTATAGCCATAGGTTGAGGTTGTAGCTGCACCGTCTTGTGCATCTTCCATATTTAGTCCATGCTGAATTTCCCATTCATCAGGCATACCATCACCATCGGTGTCTGTTTTTATATCGGCAGGATTAAATGTTAGCTCTACCCATGGACTTTCAACTCCTTGTGGCTTTACATCGGCTGGTAAATCAATTAATCCCGGGCTTTTTTGAGCATTTTTAGTGATGCTCCCAAAATAAGTGGCGGTGCCATTGATTGTTTCTTCTACAATGCGTTTATCAATCATGTCGCGCTGATGCGAGCAACCAGCATAAGCTGTGACTAAACGGAATGCTTCTTCAGCCGAGTGGGTGGTAATAACATCGGCTTCTAGTGGTTTCGCTAATCGCATTTCTTCTTTTACCTTGGGAGTGAGCGTGTGGTCGTTTGCATTACCTTTGATTTGTTCATACACGCCCTTTGTCCAATTGTCGGTAGTTACTTCTGTATTTCCTTCTACTACATTGCCATCAATGAAGAATTTTCCCCAGACGTGTTCCATTGGCTTCCATTGATTGAACGAGCCATCTGCTCTTATGCAGTATGCTGTAGTGCGCACGCCAATAGCAGCAATGCGGTAGCTCACTTGGCTATCCTTTGGGGTAGCAGGTCCCGGTTTGTAGTAATTATTGATGATGTTAACATGCATTCCTTCACCTCCGTAGCATCCATTGCCAGCCCAGTTGTAGAACACATTGTTTCGCATATCAAGTAGTTCTTTTTCTTGGGTTGAAACATGAGGTCCGAGTCGAGGAACACGGCTTTGATGGTGTGCCATCAAGTTATGATGAAAAGAAGATTTATGTCCGCCACAGATAGCACCGTAGCCATGATTCCCTTTGCTATGTCCCGCTGTTCGTAAGCTTTCAGATATGATGCACCATTGCACCGTTACTTGTTCGCCACCATAGAATGTGCAGCATTCGTCAACCGACCAACTAATTGAACAATGATCAACAATCACGTTTTTGCATCCAGAACCACCTAAGCCGTCGGGTTCTCCTTCCCCTTCATTTCCTACTCGAAATCTCAAATACCGAATAATGACATTATCAGCTTGTACGCTCACCGGGTATTTAGCAATACAAATTCCTTGTCCGGGAGCTGTTTGCCCTGCAATTGTTAAGTTACCATGGGTAATTTGAAGGTTGCTATTTAAAAAAATGGTTCCTGCCACATGAAAAACAATGGTGCGTGTTCCTTCTTGAGAAACAGCGTGGCGAAAAGTACCTTCAAAATTGCCATCTTCTAGCGTGGTAACATGATATACTTTGCCACCTCGTCCGCCAGTAGAGTAACGACCAAATCCCTCGGCTCCAGGGAAGGCAATATGATTAGATGGTATTTCAGCAAAAGCTTGAAAAGGTGCGGAAAGTATGAACAGAATGCACAGTGCCCTTTGAATCGAATTAAACAGTTTCAGTAGGTCCATCGGTTTAGTTTTAGGTTGTAGATAACTACAAAAGTAACTTTAAATGGATTGAAAATAGTGTACGGACTAATAAAAAGAGGGGGACATTTGGGTAAATCAGTTCTTAAATAAAAACGCCAGAGGTGTGTTATATCTCTGGCGTTCGTGTAATTATATTTCAAATTTAGTTTCCGAATAATTCATTTCATCTCCAATCGAGCACAATATCTTTTAGTAAGCTAGCGCCAGAACCTACAGAACCAGTATGCTGTATGCTAAATCCATTGAAGTCATTGGCTTCCACTTTTGCTTGTATAAACACTTGAGGTTTTACCTCTGTTTCTGGGTGCGATGGCGTTTCTCCTTTCACTTGCTCGGCTTGTGCCGTGAGCAATCCATCGGCATATGATAATGTTAAACGACAATGCTCTCGATAGCAATTACTAGATACAGGTTCTCCGATGGCTTTTGCTTCACCATGTGTATATTTCATCAGAACAAAATCAATGGCATTGCCATATTTTGTGGTACGAATGAGCCGAAGTGCATAGCCTGTCATATGCTCCAAGTCCATTTTAATGCCTATGTCCATGTATTGCATGCGTACGCTGCTAAATCCCTGACCAGCTGTTTTGCTTGGCACTGCCACAAGTTTCACAGCCATGTCACCACACGCTTCTTTTTGTTCGGGCTGATAGCGTAGGCGAGCTCCTTTCATGTTTTGTACCAATCCAGTGTCGAGGGCTGCACCATAAATACCACTTCCCACATACCACGCATCTTGACTGTTGTCGGCTTCAAAAGCCCATTCTTTGGTGTCGCTTGGTGCGAAGCTATCCATGCACAACACGCCCGGCGCCAATTCTGATTGGTTGTGTGTGGACAAGTGCAGAATGTCGGGAGTGAGTAAGTTAGCATCTTGCTGCACGTCGGTGGCGTTGATTGCTTTGGCGAAAGTAACCACGGTGGTTTCACCCGCATGGCATCGTTGGTGCTTTGGTTGAACTTCTGCTTTTAGGAAGTGCCCCACATCGTCGGGAGAAAGAGTATAGTGTTTCAGAGGTTCATTGAAGCGCGACACCGCCACTTCAATAGCATTCGATCCTTGCTTGTCGGTGCATCGATACCACCTCACGAACGACTGGTCGGAGTAGGGCGTGTTCAGCTCATAATCCAGTTGAAGCTTTCCATTAAGGAGTGCAATTTTTGGTGTTTTCATAAAACCACTACAGCAGCTTCAAGTCCTTCGGGAGTGGAAGCCATTACAACCACTTGGCGAAGGTCGTCGGTTTGGTTGGTGGGAATAACTCGACAGCTATTGCCATGGGGAAGAAGTTTCACATCATTCTTAAACTCATCAGCCACGTGCCACGTAATTGACGAAATCTCCTGCTCGTAGTTTCCAAATCGGTAAGCTTTCGCCGAAAGAGTCATTTCGTCTTTGCCTGTTTCAAGCCGTTGGCGAGTGGGCAAAATTGTCAGCTGCACGGGCAGTAAGCGATACGGTTCATCAATCAGATTCTTCACTCCCATAGGGGCCCAGTCATCATCGCCACGAAGGAGGTTGTAGGTGTTGTATGTTTCTCCCACCTGATAGGCATATCGAATTTCTTTAGCATCCATTACCACGGTGGGGTATGATTTTTCAGCGTCAATCACCACGTTTTCCCCATTCAAAGAAACGTGGTGTTGATAGCTTCGAGCTTCAAATGGCGAATCAATATTCCATAGAATCGTTGGGTTTCCTTGAGCGTGAAAACGCACATCGGTCAATCCAACCTGCCCACCAACCTTTGTGAAGTATTGATCGTGATTGCCAATGATATTGATGCCGCAGTTCAAGAGCACAGCTCCCGTTCCGCTAGTTTCACCAAAAGGCATGGACGAATAAAAATCGAAGTCGCAATTCAGATAGACGGCATTTCCATTGAGTGCATCGTCAGTTGATTCAAAATGACAATGGTCGAACAGGGTGCGTTTGCTTCCCCCAAAAGGACCTAAATTTAACCGGCTCACAAAATTGCAATTTCGCGCCAACACTTTGTCGCCATTGCTGAATGCCAATTGAGCCTGCACAATTGCCGAAGCTCTTTTGGCTCGGTTGAGAGCGGGATTTTTTGGGTAAACCAAATCAATATTGCAATAGTTTCCGAAAGTGATATTCTCGAAATGCAAGCCATTGCCTTTGAAATTTATCATGGTGAAGTTTCCCTTTGCGCCGATGGTTTGTCCGCGATTCGATGCTAACACCACATCATAGGCATCGGTAGCAAGGCCGTGCAGTTGCAGGTATTCACAGGCAATCTCTATACCAAAAGGCACAGAATTATTACCCACTGGCACACGCACTTCTTCATCATCAGGATTGTCGAGCCAATAGACCCAGGGAGCAAGATATAGCTTCATAGGGTCATCTTCAGTTCCATTTTGCAACTTATTAACTGCCTGTTGTACTGAGTTGAACACAAAAGATTGCTTGTTTGCCTCCGCATCAGACAGGCTTCCATCAACATAAAAGCATTTGGGTGAAAGCTTAATGGTTTGGGTAGCTGTGGCAACAAAACCATCGTGTAATACAATATCTTGATTAATTTTACTAGGAGTTTGAGCTCCTAATTTAGCGCATAAGAGTAGCAAAAAGATGACAAGTTTTACTTTCATAGCTATGAGGAATTAAAAAATTAGGTCGAGAATTTTTTCGACCTAATATAATCTAAAAACTAAATAATCAATAATTTACTCCGTGCGTAGATTCTAGAACCAAACGCCCGCTTCTCGTTATCCCACAAATTTAAAGAATAAATTTTTGCAGATGAAACGAAGAATAAAGTAGTGTGCAATTAAAGGTTTCGAAATAAAAAAGAGACATTCCTGTTTGGAATATCTCTTCGTAAGCTTCAACGGGGATTAATCTTCCACCACTCTAAACCAATCGAAATCGGCATAGCTGCTGTCGCTGATGCGTGCTGTTCCTTCGGCAAACAAACCGATTTTTGCTCCTACCCATCGACCGGCACGAGGAGTGAATGCCTCGCCTAATTTCTTAAATTTCTTTCCGTTTTTGCTGTAGAAGAATGTTACTTTGCCATGATAAGGTTCTGTTTCTTCTAGCATTTCAACTTTGGCGCGGAAGTATAACTCATGGGTGTCGATGCTGATGTTTGCCAACTCTTTTTCGCCACCTTTTGAGGTGCGAGCATCTTTCATCATCCGTTGTACAAGGCGGAGTTTGCCGTCTGCGGTTTGCTCAACGGCAATGTAGGCATAGTCTTCACCAAACACGATTAAACCGGAGCTACATTTGCCTGCATCGGGGTTATTTTCGAAGCTAAATTTGGTAGTGGCGGTGAAGTTCTTACCCGGGAATTTTTGCATGAAAAGATTAGGGTCGTTCCATTTCTGAATTTTGTCTTCCTCTTGTGGTAAGCAGTTTAAGCGCATATAGCCTTTGTTTCCTGAAATCCATCCCCATTGGCGATCGGGGTCTTGATTTGCCTGCCACTGCCATTGCAATCCGAATTGGTGGCTGTTGAACTCATCGCTCGATACTAGTGGCGTTGCAGGGAATGATTTGCCTACATTGGGTTTTGTCCACTCTTTCACAGGCTCACCAATGCCGTCGTTGTTGATGTCTTTGCCCATGATTGGCCAACCATCAACCCATTGCACAGGCTCTAGGTAAATAATGCGACCAAATGCCCAGCGGTCTTGAAAGTGAATAAACCAGCCATCGCCATTGGGTGTTTCCACGTAGCCCCCTTGGTGTGGACCATTCATGTCGGTGTTTCCTTGGTGAAGCACTGTTTTCACTTCATAAGGTCCCCAAATGTTTTTCGATTTCATGGCAATTTGCCAACCGGGTTTCACGCCACCGGCAGGCGACATTTGCCAATACTCGCCATTAATTTTATAGAGTTTCGAACCTTCCACGGTCGGATGATTGTCGTGTCCGTCGAAAATTACCGCAGGATTGCCAATCAGTTGGGTTCCATCGGGAGTCATTTCTGAAAGCATTACCACCGATTTTACGGAGGCGCGGCTTCCTGCAAAGGCATACGAAAGGTAGGCTTTACCATCGTCATCCCATAGCGGACAAGTATCGATGTATCCTTTGCCACCTTTCACGAGCACGGGTTTATTCCAAGTACCTGCCGGGTTGGCTGTTTTCACCATGTAAATACCAAAGTCGGGGTCGCCCCAATAAATATAGTATTCACCCTCATGATAGCGAATAGAAGGTGCCCATACGCCATTGCCGTGCTGTACGGTGCGGAAATGCGCTACAGGCACTTGCTCTTGCAGTGCATAGCCCACCAGCTCCCAATTTACTAAGTCGCCCGACTTTAAGATAGGTAGTCCGGGGGCATTGTGGAAAGTTGAAGCGGTCATATAGTAGTAGCCATCGCCACCTGCGCACACATCGGGGTCAGAATAATCTACGTGGAGAATAGGGTTTTTGTATTTCCCATTTCCGAGGTCGGCATTCCAACCTTGGGCGCTTGCACTCCACGAAATTAAAAGAGCAGCAGCAACAACGCCAATTTTTTGAATTAACTTCATATGCTATGATATATTGGTTTATTTTAAGTTTTTCTTCATACCACTATTTGCAAATATACTATTGTTGGCAAGAAGAGAAAGGGGGCATTTTGTTATTTTTGAGGTGGTTTTTGGGCATAGCACAATCTTTCGCCCTCAATGAATAGGGGGGAAGGGCTATTGTTGGTGAATAAACCACCGGTGCCTAATCCTTGGTGTCCTTTTAGCTCTTTGGTGGCTGCCCATTGTGCAATGGCTTGCAGTCCCACGTTCGATTCCAGATAGGAGGTTATCCACCAACCAATGTTTCGAGCCTCGGCAAGTGCTATCCACTCGTTGCAGCCCGATATACCGCCATGCAAGCTAGGTTTGATCACTAGGAAGCTAGGGTTTACCAAATCGAGTAGCAATTCTTTGTCTTCTGTTTTGCTGATGCCAATGAGCTCTTCATCGAGTGCAATAGGCAAGGGGGAGTTCTCACACAATTCCGACAATTTCCCCCAATTGCCAGCTTTTATAGGCTGTTCAATAGAGTGTAGGTTGTATGCTGCAAGTTGTTGCAGTTTGTCGAGAGCCTCTGAGGGGTGAAATCCGCCGTTGGCATCAACACGTATGGTAACTTGTTCTGCCGAATAACGCTGCCGAATGTGCTTGATAAGCTCTAGTTCTTCGTTGAAATTAATAGCTCCAATTTTTAGTTTGATGCAGGTGAACCCGGCTTCGAGTTTTTGGTCGATTTGAGCAAGCATGGTTGAGGCATCGTTCATCCAAATTAACCCGTTGATCGGAATGCCCACATCTCCGGTTAGGAAAGGGGAGTCAAACAACTTGCCAGTTCCGCCGCTTTCCCAATCGAGCCATGCTGTTTCGAGCGCAAATTTGGCTGATGGAATGGCATTGAGCAAATGAAGATTTTCGATAAAATAGCGAGGGTCATTACGGATATCGTCGAGTATATTTTCTACATCCTCAGGGGTTTCATGGCTTAGGCCGAAGAGTGGAGCGCATTCTCCCACGCCAACGATGCCATTTTTTTCAAGTTGCAAATACCATACGGTACGGGTACTAAGCGTTTCGCGCGAGGTTTGGGCTTTTTCTTTGAAGAGGAGTTCGTGTTTGCGAATGGTTGCTTTCATGTGTTTGTAGTTTAGGATATAAGCTGTAGGCTTGCTGATTTAATTATTCTCCTATTTGCTTACAGCCTACAGCTTAAAAAACAAAAGGACAAATCAGCGAATAGCATGATTGTCCTTTTGTTTTATTGGTGCTGATTTTATTTATCCAATAAAATCGAATCCACAGAATGGGACCAACACTTCTGGCACTTTAATGCCATCGGCTGTTTGGTTGTTTTCTAATATTGAAGCTAAGATACGAGGTAATGCCAAAGCGCTACCGTTGAGCGTGTGGGCGATCTCTGTTTTCTTGGTTTCGCTGTTGCGGTAGCGTAGTTTCAAGCGGTTGGCTTGAAATGATTCGAAGTTCGACACTGAGCTCACTTCTAACCAACGCTCTTGAGCTGCCGAATAGACCTCGAAGTCGTAAGTTAATGCTGAAGTGAAGCTAATATCTCCACCGCACAAACGCAAGATGCGATAGGGTAGCCCTAGTTTTTGCACTAAGCCTTCCACGTGCGCTATCATTTGGTCAAGAATGGCGTAACTTTCAGCAGGGTTTGCTACTTGCACAATCTCTACCTTATCAAACTGGTGCAGGCGGTTCAATCCGCGCACATCTTTGCCATAAGAACCGGCTTCGCGACGGAAACAAGCACTGTAAGCACAGTTTTTAATCGGTAGGTCTTTCTCATCGAGAATTACATCGCGATAAAGGTTTGTAACAGGCACCTCAGCCGTTGGAATGAGGTATAGGTTATCTTCGGTGGCGTGATACATTTGCCCTTCTTTGTCGGGCAACTGACCAGTACCGAACCCACTATCTTCATTCACCATCAATGGAGGTTGAATTTCAAGGTATCCGGCTTTGTTGGCTTCCGAAAGGAAAAATGAAATCAATGCGCGTTGCAATTGAGCTCCTTTACCTTTATACACAGGGAACCCTGCGCCGGTAAGTTTCACGCCAAGTTCGAAGTCGATTAGATCGTATTTTGATGCTAATTCCCAGTGAGGTAAATTGTTTTCGCCCAAAGCAGGGATTTCTCCTACTCGTTTTATTTCCTCATTGTCGGCATCGCTTTTACCAGCAGGCACCAAGTCGTGAGGGATGTTGGGCAATTGCACTTGAAGGGCAAAAAGCGTATCGTCGATTTTTGCAAAAGCTTCATCGAGTTGCTTAATTTCTTCTTTCAGCTCACCTGTTTTTGCTTTTGCCACTTCGGCTTCCTCTTTTTTGCCTTCGCGCATGAGCAATCCCACCGATTTTGAAATCTGATTCATTTCAGCTTTGAGCTGGTCGGCTTTCTGTTGAGTTTCATTTTTGATGGCATATTGCGCCTTGATTTGATCCACAATCTGGGTGGCATCAAAGTTCTTTTTTTTCAACTTTTCGACTACTAAGTCGGCGTTGTCTTGAATAAATCGCAGGTTTAGCATATTCTCGAATTAATTATATCTTCGTAGTAAGGACACAAAGTTAAACAAAGTTTGGAAAATAAAGCTTCACTCCAACTGTTTGTTGATTTTTGAGCCATAGACTTTATATTTATAATCTTCGAAGGTAATTATTCACCCGACAAAATTGAATGCAATGCTTCGACTTCGCTCTTTCTTGATAAGTAAAGGTGTTAACCATTGAGACTTTCCGCTTTCATGTCTTTGCGTTTTGTGTTCTCATTTGGCTGAATAGTTACGATGTTCATATTTTTATTTCGTCAAATAGAAAATAAACTAAACAGCTGTTGGGTTGTTTTTAAGACATGAAACACAGATTACACACCCTGCTGATGGCATTCGGTTTGATTGTCCTCAGCCTTACTTCGGCTTGTGCGCAAAGCCCCGAAGAGCGATATCCATTTCCTGCATTGCCCTATGCTTTCGATGCCTTAGAGCCAGCTATTGATGCGCAAACAATGCAAGTGCATTATAACAAACACCATAAGGGTTACTATGCTAAATTTTTGAAAGCGGTGGTAGAAGCTGAAAAGTCGGACTTGTCGATGCCTGAACTTTTCGCGCAAGCAAGCAGTTTGCCTACCGCTTTGCGCAACAATGCCGGCGGATATTACAATCATTGCTTGTTTTGGGAAAACCTCACGCCCAATCCTTCGCCACAAATGCCTACGCGCATCAAGAAGTTGCTCGAAGACAGCTTCGGCTCAATAGATAAATTTAAAGCGGAATTTGAGCAGCAAGCAGCTTCGGTGTTTGGCAGCGGATGGGCATGGCTTGTGGTAACTCCAAATGCGGAATTTAAAATTTGCACTACTGCCAATCAAGACAATCCCCTCATGGATGATGCGCCGCTTCAAGGCACACCGCTCCTGGCACTCGATGTGTGGGAGCACGCTTATTATCTACAATATCAGAATCAGCGAGCGAGCTATATTGCTGCCTTTTGGAGTATTGTAAATTGGGAAGTAGTGGAGGAAAGACTTCAAAAAACTAAAAAGTAAACAGAGGAAAAAGGGCGCAGGAGATATTTTGGGTATGAACTTAAAAATGACATCTTTACTTTGTAAAAAGAGACAACAAATGCTCCAAGAATTAAATCAACAACTCATCTTTTTAACTCATTTTTCTAGATTAGAGCATGAGGATGTCATACCCATGCGTTCAATTTTCGTTTGAAAAAGTATTCAGACGGTGTGACGAAGTCCATTTTTGTCGTAGAAAGTAGCGGGCGTTACATTTGTCGTTTATTTCCCCTTTTTTTGTACTTTATCAG
The DNA here is from genome assembly GCA_047972995.1 of Mangrovibacterium sp. Taxonomy (GTDB): domain Bacteria; phylum Bacteroidota; class Bacteroidia; order Bacteroidales; family Prolixibacteraceae; genus JBKEDC01. The sequence continues at coordinate 97,431 of JBKEBD010000002.1, read as the reverse complement.
ACTTTTTCTTCTTAAAAAATTGCTCCGCTATCTTTTTTGCCATAAGATGACTTGGGCTGAAATTGTGAGACGTATGTCAACGCAGAAGTTAGTCACCACTAAAACAGTCAATGCTTTGGGAGAGGGCGTAGAGTTGAGGCAGTGTAGTCGTCCAACAAAACAAGCCCCAAAGATATACTCCACACTGAAATTAAAACACACCCCATTCAAAAAAATAAAAATCTGTAGGACGCAGCCACCTCCCTAATAATCTGCTAAGGCTTACTATGGTTATGGGCTCATACCCCAAAGTATCCCCTGCGCCGAAAATGCCGGAATAATCTAACGGCTGTGAATTGTAGAGAATGTGCTGATTTGGTGGGGCAGCTACAAAAAATAGAAGTCTCTAATTCGTAAGAATTAGAGACTTCCATTATTGATTAATCTGTATGGATTAGTTTACTGCTGTTGCAGGTTCAACTGATACATAAGATCTGTTGTTTTTTTTCTTTCTGAAAACAACGGTTCCATCTACCAATGCGAACAATGTGTGATCTTTACCGATACCTACATTTTCACCTGGGTTGTGAGCTGTTCCACGTTGGCGAACCAAAATGTTACCAGCTTTGCAAACTTGACCACCGTAGATTTTTACGCCTAGTCGTTTACTTTCCGATTCGCGGCCGTTCTTCGAACTACCGACACCTTTCTTGTGAGCCATGGTCTAAATGTTTTTAAAGGAATTATCCGTTAATACTTTGAATTAAAATTTGAGTAAGGTACTGACGATGACCGTTTCTTTTCTTGTAGCCTTTACGACGTTTTTTCTTGAAAACAATCACTTTGTCACCTTTTAGGTGGTCTAATACTTTTGCTGACACAGAAGCACCTTCAACTATTGGAGTACCAATAGCGATTTTGCCATCATTGTCAACCAAAAGAACCTTGTCAAATTTTACCTCTGCGCCTACTTCAGCGTCAAGGCGATGAACATACAATTTACGGTCGGCTTCAACACGGAATTGTTGTCCAGCAATTTCTACAATCGCGTACATTATAAATACAATTATAAATAGTTTGTCTGGTAGGCGGAATTTCAAACGAAATTCTCTTGTTTGAGCCTATGCAGCACTTTCGAACCGCAAAAGTAAGTATTTTTTAATGAGTAGCAAGTAATTATCGCTGTTTTTTGACGATTTCAACATTTTGATGTTTAAAAGTGAGAGGTGATTGTGGTGGTAGTCGGTGTGGTTCTGCACCAATGGTTTTTTTACAGTGCAAAAAGATTGACGGTTTGTTCAACTTGGATTATCGTTAGTTTGTGGTGTTGAAATAATAAGCTTAGGTTTGTAAAAAAATAAATCATGAGTAAAATAAAGTACGCAGTCGTGGTGCTATTTTTAGTTTGCGGCTTCGGATTGCAAGCTGCCGAGAAAGAGAAAGCCACAACTAGTAATCAATGGGACGGCAAAAAGTAGCATTTTTGGGCGATTCTATGACACAAAAACGAGGTGAAACGGTTTGCTTTTGGGAATATCTTCAAGAAATGATTCACATCGAACCGCTGGTTTATGGCATTAGCGGTCGCCAATGGGATGAAAAGGGTATTTTTCAGCAAGCACAAAAGTTGAAAGCCGAGCATGGCGAACAGATCGATGCGATTATTATTTTTGCGGGAACCAACGACTATAACCACAACACGCCTTTGGGGGAGTTCTTCACCGAAGGGGTGAAAGAAACCAATGTTAACGGAGTTATGATGCCCCGTAAGTATCGCACCTTCGAGGAAAATAATGACACTTTTTGTGGTAGAATTAATCGGGTATTGGGCTTTTTGAAAGAGAATTTTCCACAGCAACAAATCATCATTCTAACACCGCTTCATCGAGCCTATGCCACATTCAAAGAAACGAATGTGCAGCCTGATGAAAATTTCGCCAATGCCTTAGGACTGTATTTAGAGGACTACGTGGAAATGCTCCAACGTGCGGGTTCTCTTTGGGCAGTACCTGTAATCAATTTGCATACAATTAGCGGATTGTACCCTTTAGCGGAAGCTCATGGTCGGTATTTCAATAATGAAGAAACCGATCGTCTTCATCTGAGTTCATTGGGGAATCAACGCTTGGCAGAAACTATTAGATATCAGTTGTTAAGTTTGCCTGCTTCTTTTGTCTGCCCATAGTGGTATTGGTAGCGAAAACGAATTTAAAATGTGGTGATTGCATCGGCAGAAGATATATTTTTTGCCTTTCATGCCTGTTATCTTGAAATAATAGCTTAGGTTTGCGATAAGTAAATTTTTAAAATATAGAAAAATGGCAAGTCTTAGAGATTTAAAGAAAGATATTGACTTCTTAGGTGGTCAAGTAATTGTTGATTGCTTGATTTATGCGCAAACGTCGGAAAATCCCGATTTAGACCAAGTGCAAGAAATTGTGAACGAAGCTTTGGTGCTTGTAGCTGAACTTCGCGTTCAGGCTAATCACCCCGATGGAAAAGATAATCCTAAAATGGTGAAAGCATACTACAAAGCATTGGTAATTGAAATGTATGAAAAATGTAATGCATTATACGACCGTTTAAATGCGTTGGCATAACACGTTGGCTTCGTGCCTCAGTCGTAAAAATTAAAATCCATTGGCAAGACCCACCTTTTGTGGAACTGCCAATGGATTTTTGTTTTTAATTCATTCGCTCTACTAGCGTGAGTGTTTTATCGGCCACCACTTTGCCATCGAGTTCAGTAATGAGCCTCCATTTTCCTAGCTTATCGTGCAGAGGTGCCCACACGCAGTCGCCCAAGAAAAACTCATAGTCGTTACTATTCACATAAAGCTCTCCGGTGAGGTCGCCAATCGGATTTCCATGTTCATCGTTGCACGGAGGATGAATAATGCGGAAGTTAATGAGCATTCCCTTGGCTTGTTTCATGCGCAGTACATAACCAAACTCGGTGCCGAGAGTTACTTCCACAATTTCTGAAATATTCACTACCTTGGGCAGGGATTTACTCCCTCTGTCCCAATTGGAATACTCCCCATAGCTATATAATTCTATTTGTGCTTTCTTTTTTGCCATTTGCTGTTGCTGTAAGAATACAAAAGTAAGGAGAAAATTCAAAACAAATAAATTGAACCCAACTTGATTTTTGGGAGCTATCAGCAAAAACCATGGCTTATTTCATGGCGTTATAGCCAGTGTTGATATCTAAAAATAGCCGATTTTTATTGTTGTAAATATCTTTGTGAGTGAAAGTTGGGTTAAGGAAATGGATTACACCAAAGACTAAAATTCATGAAATTGAGCATTTGTAATTTTACTCAAAGACCAAAAAAAATGGCAATAAGTCGTAAGCTTTAGGCTCTAGGCTTATGGTTAATCTTTCTCCTGTGTGCTGAAAGCTGCCAATAGCCTACATCACGGCTATTTTGAAGTTAAATATGTCTTTTTTGAGTGTGTAGCTTATGAATTGTTCGTGAAAGTTTGCGTATTTCATGAAAAAAACTTTCCTTTACGGCAGAAAACGAATAAAACATAAATGCAATATGGCTTCCGTGGTGGGGTCTCTTGAGTAATTGAGGGTTAATAGCCATGTTGTTTTTTTAAAGCAAATAACGATGAATGTAGTATTAAACAAATATTGGTGGCGCCTGACTGATTCACAAAACCGTGGAGAAGCGTAACCCTTATTGTTTGACAACATGATTTTAAACATACAAAGGCGACTTACTATACACGGTAGGTCGCCTTTTTTTGATTAGGCTTTAAGCTATAGGTAGCTTTCAGCACGCAGGAGAAAGATTAACCATAAGCTTATAGCAGCTTATTGCAATATTTTAAACAGATGAAAATACAAGTCAACAGCAAAAGGATTCTTGCCGATACGCTAACGCCGGTGAGTGCTTATCTGAAGTTTCGCGAGTTATTTCCGCAGTCAATCTTGCTGGAAAGTTCCGACTATCACAGCACAGAAAATGCGTGTTCATTCATTTGTCTCACTCCTATTGCAGGGTTCATTGCCGATGAAGGCGTGATTAAGGTGAACTACAATGGTGAACAAATAGCCGATGTGCAGGTGAATAGTCATAAGCAAATGGCAGAGGAACTTAATCAATTTTATAAAAGCTTTTCCTTTCAAGATGAAGCTGCCAAAATTTCAGCTAATGGCATTTTTGGCTATCTAAGTTTCGATGCTATTAAATACTTCGAGAAGCTAGAGGTGAATGCCCCTCGCAAGGTGGAATATGCTATTCCTGAAGTGAGATATCATTTGTATAAACATATCTTAGCAATTGATCATCATAAAAATACAGTAACTATTATTGAGAATTTGCCCGAGGGCTGTTCTTCTGAGTTGAACCGCATGGAGAGCTTGTTGAAAAAGCTTTCCTTTGAAGATTCAAAATTCAAGACCGTGGGCGAGGAGCAATCGAATGTTACCGATCAAGAATACAAAGAATTGGTGAGCAAAGGCATTTCGCACTGTAAACGAGGCGATGTTTTTCAGATTGTGCTTTCGCGACAGTTTTCGCAAGGCTTCGAGGGCGATGACCTTATGCTCTATCGTGCGCTTCGCTCGGTGAACCCTTCTCCCTATTTGTTCTACTTCGATTATGGTTGCTACCGTATTTTCGGTTCGAGTCCGGAAGCCGAATTGCGCATCCAAAACCAAAAAGCGATTATCAACCCCATTGCGGGCACCTTTCGAAGAACAGGAAACGACGAACAGGATGCCATATTAGCCCAAAAACTAGGTGAAGACCCCAAGGAAAATGCCGAACACGTGATGCTGGTAGATTTAGCGCGCAATGACCTTAGTCGAAACGCTCAATCGGTGCAGGTAGATAGCTTCCGCGAGGTGCAATATTTCTCACACGTTATTCATTTAGTGTCGGAAGTTTCGGGAAGGCTTGACAAAGGAAGCAATATGATTTCGGTGCTTGGCGATTCTTTTCCTGCAGGCACACTATCGGGTGCACCTAAACACATGGCCTTGAAGCTCATCGATAAATATGAAAATCAACGTCGAAGTTATTATGGCGGCACGATTGGTTTCATCGGATTTGATGATAGTCTGAACCACGCCATCATGATTCGCTCGTTTCTGAGCAAAAACAACCGCTTGTTTTATCAGGCTGGCGCAGGCATCGTGGCAAACTCGGTAGAGGAAAATGAGCTGCAAGAAGTGAATAACAAACTCGCCGCGCTAAAAAGAGCCATTGAAGAGGCGGAGAAGCTATAAACAATTACGAATTGGCAATTACGGATTACGAAATAACCAACACATGAAGATTATAATTATCGACAACTACGATTCCTTTACCTACAATCTGGTGCACGCAGTGCGCAAAATCACTGGCGGCAACGTTGATGTAGTGCGCAACGACGAACTGCAATTGAGCGACTTGGCAGGCTATGATAAGATTATTCTATCGCCGGGTCCGGGCATTCCTTCGGAAGCAGGTTTGCTTATGGATATTATCGCTGAATATGCCAACAAAAAGAGTATCTTGGGAGTTTGCTTGGGACATCAAGCCATCAGCGAACATTTCGGGGCAAAGCTGGTGAACATGGAAACAGTGCTGCATGGCATCGCCTCTACGGCCACTCTGGTAGCTTCCGACGATAAGCTTTTTAAGGGCTTAGGTAATTCCTTTGTGGTGGGACACTATCATTCGTGGATGGTTTCACCCGAGAATCTCCCCGATAGTTTGGAGGTGACAAGCCGCGATGAACGAGGGCAAATCATGTCGATTCAGCATCGCACGCTCGATGTGCGTGGCGTGCAGTTTCACCCCGAGTCGGTGCTCACGCCTGAGGGAGAGAAGATGCTGGAGAATTGGTTAATGAATTAATGAGACAATGCGATAACGTGCTAATGGCGTTTCGCACTGAAAACAACAACCCGGCAACTTAGCACGTTGCCACTTCGCACTTAAAAATGAAAGCAATACTAGAACAATTATTCACCGGATTAGAACTCAGCGAGGATCAGGCTTACGAAAGCTTCTTGCGGATTACTAGTGGCGATTTGTCGGATGTTGAAATAACAGCATTTCTTACCGCCTACAATATGCGTGCCGTGAGTGTAAGTGAGTTTCGCGGTTTCCGAAAGGCGTTAATCGATCAATGTGTGCCGATTGATTTCTCAAATTTTGACACAATCGATGTGGTGGGCACTGGTGGCGATGGTAAAAATACATTCAACATTTCAACCACTAGCAGTTTTGTAATTGCTGGTGCAGGCTATAAAGTGGCGAAGCATGGCAACTATGGTTTGTCGTCGATGAGTGGTGCATCTAGCATGTTTGAACATTATGGTTATCAATTCACCAATGATGCCGATTTCCTTCGTCGGAAGCTCGATGAAGTGGGCATTTGCTTTTTGCACGCGCCTTTGTTTCATCCAGCCATGAAACACGTTGCCAATGTGCGCAAGTCGCTCGGTGTGCGCACGCTTTTCAACTTCATGGGACCGGTTATTAACCCTTCGCGACCAAAACGACAACTCATAGGCTGCAATGGCTATTCAATAATGAAGCTCTACAATGAATTATTGAAAAACGAAGAGGGACATTACCTAACCGTTCATGCTACCGATGGTTATGATGAGGTGTCGCTCACCAATGATACCATTGTTGGTACAGGCAATCGTTTGGAAATACTTCATGCTTCCGATTTTGGGTTGCCAGTACTTCGCTCAGAGCAGCTCAGAGGTGGGCAATCGGTTGCTGATGCCGCAAAGATTTTCCTTAGTATCTTGAAAAATGAATGTACCGAAGCGCAACGTAGCGTGGTGCTTGCCAATGCAGGCTTAGCTATTCAATGTTTTAAACCTGAGCAGTCACTTCTTGATTGTGTGGCAGAAGCACGAGAATCGTTGGAAAGTAACCGCGCCTATATTACCTTTGAAAAATTAATGAAATAAACACCCTATGAGTATTTTAAAAAACATCACCGACAACAAGCGTAAGGAAATTGAAGCCGCAAAGAAGCTGGTGAGTGTGGAAGATTTGAAGCAATCTCCCTTCTTTGCTCGCCGATGTCATTCGCTGAAAGCTGCCTTGCAAGGCGAAGGCGCAAGCGGAATCATAGCAGAATATAAAACCGCTTCGCCCTCGAAAGGGCTAATCAACAATACAGCAGAAATCACCGAAGTAGTGGCGGGCTATGTGGCTGCCGGAGCGAGCGGCATATCGGTGCTCACCGATGAAAAGTTCTTTGGTGGCACGATTGAAGACCTAGCCAAAGCTCGCTTTGCTGCCAAGCATACGCCAATCTTGCGCAAAGATTTCATGCTCGACGAGTATCAAATTTATGAAGCCAAAGCGCACGGTGCCGATGTAATTCTGCTTATTGCTGAATGTTTGAGTGGCGATGAAATTGCATTGCTTGCAGCTAAGGCGCATGAAATAGGCTTAGAAGTTTTGTTGGAATTTCACCATGGAGAAGAATTGAACAAAATATCAAAAGATATTGATATTGTTGGAATTAACAATCGTGATTTAAGTACTTTCGAAGTGGATATTGAAGCCTCAATTCAATTGGCAAGCCAATTGCCCACCGACATGATTCGCATTTCAGAAAGCGGCATTTCAGAAACGGAAACGGTGCGCTATTTGCGTTCAAAAGGTTTCCAAGGTTTCCTCATGGGCGAAAACTTCATGAAAGCAGAAAAGCCAGCTGAAGCGTGTAGGGAGTTTATTGACAGAATTACGAATTGCGAATTGGGCAACCCTGTTCGCAAGTCGCACTAAAAAAAGAAATATGCAACTAAAGGTATGTGGAATGCGTGAGCATGACAATATTGAAGCGATTAAAGAATTGGAGCCGGATTTCATGGGCTTCATCTTTTATCCGGAGTCGAAACGCTATGTGGGCGATGCGCCCGACATTTACCTCTTTGCCATTCCATCGAAGATAAATAAAGTGGCGGTCTTTGTGAATGAAAGCAACGAGAGGATTCTCACCATCTGCCGACGTTTCCGCTTCGGCTATGTGCAATTGCATGGCGACGAATTGCCCGAGCAATGCGCAGCATTGCAAGCCGAAGGGCTGAAGGTCATCAAGGCGTTCTCAGTGGGCGACGACTTCGATTTCACCCAAACGGAAGCCTATGCCGATGTGGCTGATTTGTTCCTCTTCGACACCGCGACGGAATCCTTTGGCGGGTCGGGGAAACAATTCAACTGGGAAGTGCTCGATAGCTACAAGCTGGATAAAAACTTCCTGCTGAGTGGCGGAATCACCCTATATGATGCACCCCGCTTGAAGAGCTTGCAGCATGAGCAGTTCATCGGGGTAGATATCAACAGTGGATTTGAAATAGAACCCGGAGTGAAAGACAACCGCCGCGTGGCTATGTTCAAACAAATGTTGAATTAATCCCCTCTAATTCCCCCAAGCGGGAGAGTCAAGAATAATTATAAACTTTGCGCCTCATCTGTTCTCTTTTTGGAGAGAAGCAGAGGGCTTAAATACAGCATTCATGAGTTTTCAACCTAATCAAAAAGGCTATTATGGTAATTTCGGTGGAGCGTTTATTCCCGAAATGATGCACCCCAATATTGAGGAGTTGCAAAAGAAATACTTGGAGATTACAAACTCCTATAACTTCCGCATGGATTTCATCCAATTACTGAAACATTATGTGGGGCGACCTTCTCCTTTGTATCTAGCGAAACGCATGAGCGAGAAATATGGGAGTAGCATCTTCTTGAAACGAGAGGATTTGAACCACACAGGTTCGCACAAAATTAATAATACCATCGGACAAATTTTGTTGGCGAAGGCATTGGGTAAAAAGCGTATCATTGCCGAAACAGGTGCTGGTCAGCATGGTGTGGCAACTGCTACGGTGTGTGCACTGATGAATCTGCAATGCGTAGTGTATATGGGGGCGCTCGATGTGAAGCGACAAGCACCTAATGTGCGTAAAATGCGGATGCTTGGCGCAGAGGTTCGTCCGGCAGAGTCGGGCAACAAGACCCTTAAAGATGCTACTAATGAAGCCATGCGCGATTGGATTAGCAATCCCGAAGATACGCACTACATAATCGGCTCGGTGGTGGGTCCGCATCCTTATCCCGACATGGTAGCGCGTTTCCAATCGGTAATTTCCGAAGAAATAAAATGGCAGCTCGATGAGCAAATGGGGCGCGAAAATCCTACAAGAGTTATTGCCTGTGTGGGCGGAGGTAGCAATGCAGCCGGTAGTTTTTATCATTTTCTCGATCAGACAGATGTAGAACTTATTGGTGTGGAAGCAGCAGGTTTGGGCATCGACACGAGCGAAACCGCTGCTACGCTCGCTTTGGGTAAACCCGGTGTGCTTCATGCTTCGAAGTCGTATTTAATGCAGACTGAAGACGGACAAGTTATTGAGCCATATTCTATTTCGGCAGGTTTAGATTATCCTGGCATTGGTCCGCTTCATGCTCATCTGAAAGACGTAGAGCGAGCAAAATATTTAGCAGTTACCGATCAAGAAGCACTCGATGCCGCTTTAGAGCTAACGCAAACCGAGGGGATTATTCCCGCATTGGAATCGGCTCATGCTCTGGCAGCTTTGAAAAAGCTTGATTTGAAACCCAATGATATTAATGTGGTTACGCTTTCGGGGCGTGGCGATAAGGACATGGAAACTTATTTGGAACGCTTCGGATATAACGGTTAAAACTCATCTCATGAATAGATTAAATAACTTATTTCAAGCAAAGGAGGAACGTATTCTTTCCATATATTTCACGGCAGGATATCCGCAATTGAATGATACCACGGTGGTTTTAGAGAATCTAGAATCGGCAGGTGTTGATTTTGTGGAGATTGGAATGCCGTTTTCCGATCCTGTGGCAGATGGACCCGTTATTCAGCAATCGAGCTTACAAGCGCTGCAAAATGGCATGACTGTGAAGTTGCTTTTTGAGCAGCTAGCCAACATTAGAGCAAAGGTGAGTATGCCGTTTGTGCTTATGGGATACATCAACCCCGTGTTGCAATATGGCATGGAGGCATTCTGCAGGAAATGCCAAGAAGTGGGCATTGATGGGGTAATTATTCCCGATTTGCCGTTGCAAGAATATGAAGACAATTACAAGGAATTGTTTGAGCAGTGTGGATTGATCAATGTTTTGCTCATTACGCCGCAAACAGCCCCCGAGCGCATTCAGCAGATTGATGCTGTGACCGATGGTTTTATTTATATGGTGTCGAGTGCATCGACCACAGGAGCAAAGAAATCGGCGCAAGACTTTTCTGTTGATTATTTTGAGCGAGTGCAACAAATGCCGTTGAAGAATCCGCGCATGATTGGTTTCGGCATTTCAAATCGAGAAACTTTCAACAACGCGTGTAGCTATGCTCAAGGGGCTATCATTGGAAGTGCTTTTGTGAAGCACGTAGGGGTGAATGGTGTTAAAAAAGAATCGGTACAGCAATTTGTGCAGCAGTTAATGTAGATTAATTCTTGTGTATTAGTGAATTAGAATAGGGGAGTTGAAGTGCTTTAAAATACTTCAACTCCCCTTTTTTTGAGAAAAAGAAGATAAAGTAGTGTGAAGAAAAGATTATCGCTTTTCTGTGAAGAAGTCGGCATAGTCGGCTTTCTTGCGAGCAGTGTTAATAATTAGATCTACTTGAATGTAGTGGTTGAGGTTGGGCAAATAGGGCTTGTCTAACGGATTGCTATTAATTATGCTTTCAAGTGTGTTCTTTAGCGTTTCTGTCGATTGCTCAAGTGAAAAGAAATGTGGCGCTTCTTGTGCGCGATATAGGGTAATAAATCCTGAGGTTTTGGACTGTGAGCTTGTTTGCAAGAGTGCACGAAGCACACTGCTAGAGTGTAAATTAAAACGTAGGTCGATAAGATACGGAGGAATGAGTGTAATTCCTAGTCGTTTGAAGTCGCTATTGTCGAGCATGACTAGCAGTAGTAGTGTGCGGAAAAGTACGAGTTCAGCATTGGCATTTTCGGCTAACAGCAAATTGCAATCGATGAGTGTAGTTCGTGTTGTTTGTTTAATGCGTTCAAGGTTTTGTTCCTTGCAAATTAGTTCGTCGTGAAAGAAAATTTGCACCTTGGCTTCATCGCATAGTCTGTGTATCTCAATGAGCTCATCAGTAGTCCATCGTGGGAATTTGAGAAATAATATTTGACAACTATTTCGAATGGCAAGTTTTAAGAAATCGAATGAAATAGATGGTTGATCGATAATCAACCACTCGCACACCGTTACGAGGAAATGGTTTTTCAACTCGGGTTCATCAATGTGCACAATGGGGTTTTCCACGCCAAGCTCTGTTAATAGGCGGAGTAGATGTTTAGGTTCTTCTACTGTTGAAATAATTCCAATTTTGCTCATCACGCACAATATTAGAAAAAATTTAGTTATAAAAAAAGGCTAATGTGCTAATCAGATATTCGAAAAGATAGAAGCTATTCTTTTTTCTCTTACATTTGTGTTAAAAGAATAAAGTGCATGATACAAACAGAAGACAATCCACAATATCAGTTTTTGCGCTCCCGACTAGTTCAGCAGTTGCGAGAAAAGGGCATTGTCGATGAACGCGTTTTGGCAGCTATCGAAAAGGTGCCTCGGCATCTGCTTCTCGATAGCGGATTTTCTCATCATGCCTATAAAGATCAGGCTTTCCCTATTGCTGCGGGACAAACAATTTCTCAGCCTTTCACGGTAGCAAAACAAAGTGAATTGTTGGCCGTTAGTTCAGGTGATAAAGTGTTGGAAGTGGGTACTGGTTCGGGCTATCAAGCGGCGGTGCTTTCGGCTATGGGCGTGAAAGTGTATAGCATGGAACGGCAGCGAGAGCTTTTTGAGAAAGCGCAGCATTTACTGCCGGAGTTGGGCTATCGTCCGTATTTTTTCTATGGAGATGGCTATGAAGGATTGCCTGAATATGCACCTTTTGATGGTATTATTATAACAGCTGCATCGTCCACCATGCCGAAGGTATTGTTAAAACAGTTGAAGGTGGGAGGTAAAATGGTTATTCCTTTGGGTGAAGGCGATAAACAAAAGATGCAAGTAATTACCCGCTTAAGTGAAACGAAATTCGAGCAGCGCAGCAAGGGAGATTGTGCCTTTGTGCCCATGTTGGAAGGCGTAAATGAATAAGAAATCCCAAACAACAAAGCTATGATACATATTAAGAAGTTTGTTTTTAATCCAGTGCAAGAAAACACCTATGTGCTTTATGATGATAGTAAAACGTGTGTGCTGGTTGATCCAGGCAATATGTTCGACTATGAACATGAACAGCTCGATGAATTTATTGCAGCCGAAGGGCTTATCGTGAAGCAAATTGTGAACACGCATTGTCATTTCGACCACCTTTTTGGGGTGAATTACATTCGCCAAAAATATCAGGTGCCTTTCATGGCTCACGAAAAGGAGAACGCCATTATCGACTTGTATCCTGATTGGTGTGCCATGCGTGGAGTAGATGGCGTAGAGCCAGTGGCATATCCCGACATCTACTTGAAAGATGGCGATGTGCTAGAGAATGATAGATCGAAATTGCAGTTGCTTCATGTGCCGGGACACAGCCCCGGCAGCCTAGTTGTTTATTGCGAGGAGCAGCGATTTTTAATTGCGGGCGATGTGTTGTTTCAAGGAAGTATTGGACGAACAGACTTGCCGCAAGGAAATTTTGAGCAATTGCTTGATGGAATTAAATCAAAGCTGCTAACTTTACCCGACGATGTGAAGGTGTATTGTGGACACGGTGCCGAAACCACCATCGGTGCAGAAAAAAAGAACAATCCGTTTTTAACGTAAGCGGAAGTTTGAACCGAGTACACAAGTTCCAACGTACAGGTGTACTTGAGAAATTTAAAATACAGAAACACGTGTATTTAATTAAATCAATAAAATATGGCAAACGATAAATTTGTTGCCCGCCACATTGGACCTCGTGAGTATGAAATCAGCGAGATGCTTCAAGCCGTGGGCGTTTCTTCGCTCGATGAACTCATCGACCAAACTGTGCCTAGTAACATTCGACTAGCGCAACCGCTAAAATTGAATGACGGACTAACTGAACGCCAGTATTTCCGTAAAATCAAAGCTATTGCAGCAAAGAACAAAGTGTTTAATACGTACATTGGCATGGGCTATTATGATGCTATTACGCCATCGGTTATTCTGCGCAATGTGTTGGAAAACCCAGTGTGGTACACATCATACACGCCATATCAAGCAGAAATTTCGCAAGGTAGGTTAGAGGCTTTGTTAAACTTTCAAACCATGATTTGCGAGCTTACAGGCATGGAATTGGCTAACGCATCGTTGCTTGATGAAGCTACAGCCGCTGCCGAGGCTATGATTATGATGATGAATTCGCGCAGTCGTGCAAAAGCAAAAGCGGGTGCTAATGTGGTGTATGCCGACGAATTGATGTGGGCGCAAACCATTGATGTGTTGAAAACTCGTGCTGTTCCTTTGAATATTGATTTACGCGTAGTGCCTGTGTCGGAATTTTCGTTCGATGAAAACACCGTAGGGGTGTTGGTGCAATATCCAAACTCTAATGGTGAAATTACCGATTACGCAGCACTTACAGCGCAAGCGCAAGCTGTCGAAGCTATGGTTTCAGTAGCTGCCGACTTGCTAAGCTTATCTATTTTAACCCCTCCGAGCGAGTGGAATGCCGATATTGTTTTTGGTACATCGCAACGCTTTGGTGTTCCAATGGGCTATGGAGGTCCTCATGCGGCTTACTTTGCCACTTCCGACAAATACAAGCGCACCATGCCAGGCCGTATTATTGGTATATCGAAAGATGTGCATGGCAATCAGGCATTGCGTATGGCATTGCAAACGCGCGAGCAGCATATTAAGCGTGAAAAAGCCACTTCAAACATCTGTACCGCTCAAGCATTGCTTGCCACGATGGCCGGATTCTATGGCGTGTATCATGGGGCAGATGGCATTCAGCGAATAGCTTACCGCATTCACCATATTGCTGTGCTTTTAGCGAAAGAAATTACAGCTTTAGGATATACTCAGTTGAATGAGAATTATTTCGATACCATTCGCTTTAGCTTGCCTAAGCACGTGAAAGTGGAAGATATTGAGTGGTTGTCGTTGGAATTGGAAATGAACTTCCGCTATTTCGACAATGGCGAAGTGGGCTTAAGCATTGATGAAACAACCAACCTTGATGATATTAACTGGATTATCGAGGTGTTTGCTAAAGCAGCCAACAAGGCAAATTATCCTACGATTTCAGCCTATGCTTCAGAAAGCAAAATTGCTACGCCATTTGTGCGTTCATCGGCTTTCATGCAGCAGGACGTATTTAAGCGTTATCGTTCGGAAACAGAAATGCTTCGCTACATTAAGCGTCTAGAAAGCAAAGATATTTCGCTTACCTACTCTATGATTCCATTGGGTTCATGCACCATGAAGCTGAATGCAGCTACTGAAATGTTCCCATTGAGTTGGATTGAGTTTGGCGGCATTCACCCTTTTGTGCCTAAAAACCAAGCGCGCGGCTATCAGGAGTTAATGGAAGAGTTGCGGCGCGACCTTTCAGAAATTACAGGTTTTGCCGATGTTAGCTTGCAACCTAACTCGGGAGCAGCTGGTGAGTATGCCGGTTTGATGGTCATTCGCGATTATCATCTTAGCCGAGGCGATGCACAACGTAACGTAGTGATTATTCCTTCGTCGGCTCACGGTACAAACCCAGCTAGTGCTGCCATGGCAGGCATGGAGATTGTAATTACTCCTTGCGATGAGCGAGGAAATATCGATTTGGAAGCTTTGCGAGCCAAAGCAGAACAATATAAAGACACGCTGTCGGCGTTCATGGTAACTTATCCATCGACACATGGGGTGTTTGAATCGGCCATTATTGAGATGTGTGAAATTATTCACCAAAATGGTGGACAGGTTTATATGGATGGTGCTAATATGAATGCACAGGTGGGATTAACCAATCCAAAACGCATTGGTGCCGATGTGTGTCACCTGAATTTGCACAAAACCTTTGCTATTCCTCATGGTGGCGGTGGTCCCGGTGTAGGTCCTATTGGTGTGGCTGAACATTTGGTAGAATTTTTGCCTTCTCACCCAGTAATGAACAATGGTCATGTGGGAAACAATGCGGTGTCGGCTGCTCCTTGGGGTAGTGCTTCGGTGTTGCCCATCACCTATGGTTACATTAAAATGCTTGGTGCCGATGGTTTAACCGAGTCAACCAAGATGGCAATTCTGAATGCAAACTATCTTGCAGCAGCTTTGAAAGACACTTTCGGTATTCTTTACACGGGCGAAAACGGGCGTGTGGCACACGAAATGATTATGGAGTGCCGTCCGTTGAAAGCGCAAAGTGGTATTTCAGAAGCCGATATTGCCAAACGATTGATGGATTTTGGTTTCCACGCTCCTACGCTTTCATTCCCTGTGCATGGCACGCTCATGATTGAACCTACAGAGAGTGAATCGAAACAAGAGCTCGACCGATTTGTAGAGGCATTGAATACCATTTATGCCGAAATTCAAGCTATTGTTGACGGCACATCGGATAAGGAAGACAATCCGCTGAAAAATGCGCCTCACACTGCCGATGTGGTAATAAATGGCGAGTGGAATCATAGCTACACCCGTCAGCAAGCGGTGTTCCCTTTGCCTTGGGTGCAAGAAAATAAATTCTGGATTCCTGTGGGTAAAATCGACGATGCCTATGGCGACAGAAATTTGATCTGCACTTGTGCACCTTTAGAAACTTATATGTAGAGAAGTATGTTTCTCAGAATATGATAAAGCAGCTCGAATTGTTCGGGCTGCTTTTTTTTGTTAGCCGATGGCTTACTTTCTGTGATATTGTGTTCACCTAGATTTTCTGGTCATTAACCGATAAAAGCTTGTTGGAAACTGTTCTTCAGTTTAAATTTGAACTGAAATTGAAACAAGAGCATATTTCATTCGTATATTAAAGTAAATGCTTTAAGTTTATCGGCACACAGACGAACGATTAAAAAAACTAAAGTCATTAAATAGCTCAATACGCTAGTTTGTCTTCATAATTTGGTTAATATATACAATTTGGTTAGGCCTGAGATTATCTTTTTAATCTTGGGCTTTTCCTTTTTCCTCTTTTGGTGCACTTGGTGGGTTTCCGTGAAAGAATTGCCGTTTCGAGAGTGCTCGAAACGAACATGGAATTTATACAGCAACACGTAATATTTACTATCTTTCGGACTTAAAACTCAAACTATGATTTATTTCCCACACGCAAAGATTAATTTAGGGCTTTTGGTCACAGCCAAGCGGCCCGATGGTTATCATGATATAGAAACCGTTTTTTATCCGGTGGCAATGCAAGATATTTTAGAATTTGTAGAAGCCGAGGAATTTCAATTTAGTCTTTCGGGCATGAAACTCGATGGCAATGCCGAAGACAACTTGGTAGTGAAAGCTTATCGCTTGTTGGAAGCCGACTACAAGCTGCCCACCTTGCACATTCACTTGCATAAGAACATTCCGTCTGGTGCCGGTTTAGGTGGGGGGTCTGCCGATGCCGCATTCTTACTTTCGGCATTAAACGAACATTACAAGTTGGGTATAAGCGTTGAAAAATTGAAGGGCTATGCCTTGCAGTTAGGTAGCGATTGTCCTTTCTTCATCGAGCCCACACCTGCTTTAGCCAAAGGGCGTGGCGAATTGTTGCAATCGGTTGAGGTAGATTTGACGGCCTATCATTTGGTGGTTGTGAAACCTCCCATTCATGTATCGACAGGCAAAGCCTATGGATTTATGCAGCCCCAAGAACCCGAAGAATCGTTAGCTAACCTAATGCAACTTCCAGTGCAAGAGTGGCAAGGGAAAGTGTGCAATCAGTTTGAAGACTATGTGTTTCAAGCCCATCCTGAGGTGGCAAGCATAAAGGAACAATTGTATCGTGCAGGAGCCCATTTTGCGTTAATGTCTGGAAGTGGTTCGGCGGTGTTTGGATTGTTTTTAGAAGAGCCAAACTTAGAAAATGTGTTCCCAAAATCTTATTGTGTGTTCTCGCAAAAGCTCTGAAAATGAGTAGATACAGTTACTAAAAAGATATCTGTGGTTTGTTTTTAGGTTTTTGTTGTTGTTTTTTCACAATAATTACTCATTAATTAACTTGTTTTTATGTTCTTTGTGCGATTTTGTGCCGAGAAATATAAACATTGCATTATCAAAATACACCAATAGCATAAAAAAATGACCTTAAGCTTGTGATATAGTTCGGCTTTATCTAGTTTGGTGGTCGGAAAAGCCGAGTGTGTGTAAAACAGATATTAACCCCACTGGGCAATTCCCCATGTAAAAAACATATAAAGAAATGAGTCAGAATATTGGTAAAATTATTCAGGTGATTGGACCTGTGGTCGATGTAAGCTTCGACCAAGAAGGAGCAGAGCTTCCTAAAATCAATGATGCCTTAGCTATTGTGCGTCCCGGACAAACAAACCTTGTGGTTGAATGTCAGCAGCACATTGGAGAAAGCGCCGTGCGCACCATCGCCATGGATTCAACCGATGGCTTGAAGCGTGGCATGGATGTTATCGCAAGCGGTGCACCTATTACCATGCCCAAAGGTGAGGCTGCTTTGGGCAGACTATTGAATGTTATAGGTGATGGCGTAGATGGTTTGCCAGAAATTCCTAAAGAAGGACTGCCCATTCACAATGACCCTCCAAAATATGAAGACTTAACTACCGAAACCGAAGTGCTTTTCACCGGTATTAAAGTGATTGACCTGATTGAACCTTATGCTAAAGGAGGGAAAATTGGGCTATTCGGTGGTGCCGGTGTGGGCAAAACCGTGTTAATTCAAGAATTGATTAATAATATTGCCTTGGCGCACTCTGGACTATCGGTATTTGCTGGAGTGGGAGAGCGCACTCGTGAAGGAAACGATTTGCTTCGCGAAATGATTGAAGCCGACATTATCAACTATGGTGAAGACTTCAAAAAATCGATGGAAGAAGGAAATTGGGATTTGAGTAAGGTGAAGAAAGAAGACCTCGACAAATCGAAATTGGCGTTGGTGTTCGGACAAATGAACGAACCTCCGGGTGCACGTGCTCGTGTGGCTCTTTCGGGGCTTACAATTGCCGAATCGCTTCGCGATGGCGACGGAAGCGCCGGATCGGGCAAAGACATTTTGTTCTTTGTAGATAACGTATTCCGTTTCACTCAAGCAGGTTCTGAAGTTTCGGCATTGCTAGGACGTATGCCTTCAGCCGTAGGATATCAACCTACTTTGGCTTCGGAAATGGGGCTTATGCAAGAGCGTATTACATCAACAAAACACGGATCGATTACCTCGGTGCAAGCGGTGTATGTGCCTGCCGATGACTTGACCGACCCTGCGCCAGCTACTACCTTTGCGCACCTTGATGCTACTACGGTGTTGAGTCGTAAAATTTCGGAACTAGGTATTTACCCTGCAGTTGATCCGCTAGAATCGAGCTCGCGTATTTTGTCGCCCGATGTGGTGGGAGAAGATCACTACAATTGTGCTCAGTGCGTGATTAATATCCTCCAACGCTATAAAGAATTGCAAGATATTATTGCCATTTTGGGTATGGATGAGCTTTCAGAAGACGATAAACTGGTGGTGCACCGTGCCCGCCGCGTGCAACGCTTCTTGTCGCAACCATTCTTTGTGGCATCTAACTTCACAGGCTTGGAAGGTAAGCTGGTTTCTATTGAAGATACCATTCGAGGTTTCAACATGATTATGGATGGCGAGGTAGATAAGTACCCGGAATCGGCGTTCAACTTGGTAGGCTCGATTGAAGAAGCCATTGAGAAAGGTGAAAAATTACTTGCTGAAGCAGGTGCTTAATCTGAAAAAGCTATGTATTTAGAAATTATTACACCAGATAAAACAATTTTTAAGGGTGAAGTGAAGTCGGTGAATGTGCCCGGCATAAGAGGTTCTTTTGAAATATTAGAGAACCACGCACCCATTATTTCCACACTTGATGAAGGCAAAGTGCGTGTGGTCGATACGCTTGGCAAAGAAGTATTCATCGAATTGGTTGGAGGTGTTATTGAGGCTAAAAACAATCAGCTGATTATTCTAGCCAAAACGGTATAATCAAAAAAGAGGCAGAGGCTATCTTTGGAGGCTTTAGTTTGTAAGTTTATTCGATCGGTTTTTTACAACAAAAAAGTACAAATATCATATTTTTTAGGCGCAGACCCTAGAAAATATGATATTCGTACTGTCTAAAAAAGATAACGAATGCTCCAAGAATTTAATCAACAACTCCTCTCCTTAACGCAACTTTTTTAAGATTAGAGCATGAGGAAGTCATATCCCATGCGTTCAATTTCACGTTTTTTGGTCTTTGGGTAAAATTCCAAAGTTCGGTTTCATGAATGCCCCAACTTTCACTCCCCCATATATTTTTAAAGAAAGACAGTTTCCCGATGTCAACGCTGGCTATAACACACTGAGAATAAGCAATAGCTTTGAAAGGTAGTATAAAAGGCGTAGTTAACCTCAAGTATTTTTTGTACTAACCTGAGTTTCGGATAAGATTTTGCCTCAGGTTGTTCTGCTTTTGAGCAGAGCCTCGTTTCGAGTAGAAAAGGTAGAATTTATGCCAAAAACAGAACAAAAGGCTTCTAAGTGCAGCTATTTTTGAAATAAATCCTGTGGTGAAAGCTTATCCGAAACTCAGGTTACTAATGAAACGTATCGCTGTACATGAAGTATCGCTTATTTTAGATCGAAACCTGATAGCCAGTTAATGGCGGCCTTATGGGTAGAGAACAATCGGTAGTTTCGGTAGTTAACCATGTTGATAATGATAGCTGCTATTTTATAGCTTAAAACGTTTCAATTTTCCGTTTTTGGTGCGTGGGAATTCTTCTGTAAAAATAAATTGACGGGGTTGCTCGTGTTTGGGTAGCAGTGTGTGGCAGCATTGCTTTACGTGGGCAGATATCTCTTCGCTGAAAGGGGCTTCAACAACCAAGGTGAGCACTTCGCCAAGCACATCATCTGGGCTAGAGCCGATGAAAAAAGGTTGATGAATGGCTGCGGAAAGCTTCTGCTCAATCTCTTCGGGGAAAAACTTTTTCCCTCCGCAAATAATGCAGTTATCGGCGCGTCCCACAATGCGGAACGTGTGCGAATCCATTAGTTCTGCCACATCGTTGGTAATAAGTTTCGATTCCAATCCGGGCATTTTAATCTGCAGGCAGTTGCGCGCATCAAGACTTAGCCGCACATCGGGAAAAGCACGATAGTAATTGTTGGCAGCTTGCCGATTAAGCTTGCGTAGCGCAATGTGTGTGGCCGTTTCGGTCATGGCATAGCTCGAATAGCACATCGAGCTAATGTCCATCAATTGCGTTTCTAGTGCTTGCGGAATGGCAGAACCTCCCAAAAGAATATAGTCGATAGGAATGTGTGGTGCCCCATGCAATAGTTTTTGCATCTGGTTCACCACCAAAGCAGCAAAAACATAGTGTTCATGCGCCAAGAAATCAAAAGAAGTCGATGGGTTCACCAAGTGCAGATTTAACTTGCCAATCAAAGCCCGCACAAGCATGAGTTTTCCCGCAATGAAATTAGAAGGTAAGCAGTGTAGCACCTTGTCGCCGGGCTTTAATCCAAAAAAGTTGATGGTGCGCTGTGCGCTGTGCGCTACAAAATCTTTGGCTAGCCGAATGAGCTTTGGCGCACCAGTGCTTCCCGAAGTGTGTACTTCGATGTAAGATTTATCATCATACCAAGCAGCTAGGAAATCGAAAAACGCCGACTGCCAGGGTTCTTCAAGCCGGCTTTCACGCGCAGCAAGCAAGTCGTACACTTGGTGTTGCCGATTCTGAATTATGATATGCGAAGGATGTGTAATCATGTGTTCAAAGATATGAAAAAAGCCAATGGTTACGTCGTTTTAAGATAGCAGGGCTACTAAAATTAGGTTACTAAGGTTAAAAGACTTTTATTTATAGGCTTTTGCTGAAATGAATGAGCAAAGAACAAAAAAAAATTTTATCTTCGTACGCTGAAATTAGAGAAAATAGATTTATGTCAGATCAAACAAAAAAAATGGAAGACTTTAGCTATGCTCTTGGAATGAGTGTGTGTAGCAATTTTATCCAATCGGGTATTAAAACTATCGACCCAGTTAATTTTATGGCTGCGGTAACCGATATTTTTTCTGGAAAAGAACCCAAATTGACGCCAGAGAAAGCAAACCAAGTTTTGCAAGATTTCATGATGGAACAGCAAGATGCCGAAGGTTCTAAAAACATAGAAGAAGGTACTATCTTCATGGCTGAAAACAGCATGAAAGAAGGCGTGCAAGAAACAACAAGTGGTTTGCAATATGAAATCTTGGTGGAAGGTGAAGGCGAAGTGCCAACGGCCGACGATCAAGTAAAATGTCACTACCACGGAACACTTATCGATGGTACTGTATTTGATAGCTCTGTGCATCGTGGTGAACCAGCTGTATTCCCTGTAAATGGTGTAATTCAAGGTTGGGTAGAAGCTTTGCAAATGATGCCAGTGGGTTCAAAATGGCGTTTATATGTGCCTTCAAACTTAGCCTATGGCGAGCGCGGCGCAGGTGGTGCTATTGGTGCTAACTGCACTTTGATTTTCGAAGTAGAATTATTAGAAATTTTATAATTACAGAAACAATGATTAAAAGAGTATTATCTGGTGCAGCAGTAATCGCTGCGCTTTCAGCATCAATGGTGGCTTGCCAACCTGGAGGATGTAGTAGCGATGTAAAATTGACTTCTCAAGTCGATTCAGTAAGTTATGCAATTGGTATGTTTATTGGTAAGCAACAAGCTGAGGGTATTAAACAAGCTCCGGGCGGTAAAGACCTAAACAAGGAAGTAATGGTTTCGGCTTTTGCTAATGCAGTAAACGAAGGCGAAACAAAAATTACAGAAGAAGAAGCACAACAAGTAATCCAAGCATATTTCACAGTACAACAAAATCAAGCGGGCGAGAAAAACAAAGCTGAAGGTGAAGCTTTCTTAACTGAAAATGCGAAAAAAGATGGCGTTGTAACTACAGCTAGCGGATTGCAATATCGAGTAATTAAAGAAGGAACAGGCGAAAAACCAACTGCAGAATCGACTGTAAGCTGTCACTACACAGGTAAATTGCTTGATGGCACCGTGTTCGATAGTTCAGTAGAGCGTGGTCAACCAACAGAATTCCCAGTAAATGGCGTTATTCCAGGATGGACAGAAGCTTTGCAATTGATGTCGGTAGGTTCAAAATATGAACTATTTATCCCTTCAGAATTAGCTTATGGAGAACGTGGCGCAGGTGGTTCTATTGGTGCTAACTGCACTTTGATTTTCGAAGTAGAATTGCTAGACATTAAAAAATAAGCAATAAACATCGAACATAATAGATAAAGATTAAGCCCCTGAAATTTTTCAGGGGCTTTTTTTTGTATTACATTTGGCGTTGAAAAGAATTGAAAGAATAATATTTAAGTATGGAAATCCAAGGAAAAGTATTTCAAGTCCTTCCAGAACAAGGTGGCACAAGCGCATCGGGTAACGCATGGAAGAAACAAGAATTTGTAGTAGAGACAACAGAAAACCCTCAATACCCTAAGAAAGTGTGTTTCACTTTGTTTGGCGATAGAATGTCGTCTTTGCAAGGCATTAACCCGGGCGATGAAGTGAAAGTGTCTTTCGATGTAGAAAGTAGAGAATATCAAGGTCGTTGGTTTCATAATGTGAATGCTTGGAGAGTAGAGCAAGTAATGGCAGGTGCAGCATCGGCACCATCAACTCCTCCCGAATTCACACAAGCTGACCTTCCTCCTGTAGCGGGCGAAGATGATGGCGATTTGCCGTTCTAAGCAGCAGCAGGCGAAATATAATAAAAAGCACATCCTTTGAAAAAAGGAATGTGCTTTTTTGCTTCATGGGTTTTAAATACTATTTTTGAAAAACAAGAACTCACTTATCTAACAATCCAAAGTCTAATAATCCAACAATGAAAACAATAATTGACTTATTCGAAACTAGCGTGGCGAAATTCGCTAGCAACTCCTATCTGTGGGAGAAAGTAGATGGAGAATTTCAACCCACTACCTATGAAGAAACCCGCAAGCAGGTGCTTCACCTTGCCGCAGGGCTACAAGACATGGGCTTGCAAAAGGGCGACCGTGTGGGCTTGATTGCCGAAGGACGCAACCAATGGATAATCTCGGAATTGGCAGTCCTTTATGCCGGAGCCATCACCGTACCACTATCGGTGAAACTCAATGCTGGCACTGACTTGCTTTTCCGTCTAAAACATTCGGGCAGTCGATTTGTCATCGCTTCGGCAGAGCAAATGAACAAGGTGGAAGAAATTCGCGAACAACTCGCCGATTTAGAAGGAGTCATTCACCTCGATGCTCCGCAGGAGCTGAAAGCCAACGACTACCTCTATGAAGACCTTGTAACACGTGGCAAGCAAGCCATTTTGGATAATCCTACCCGAATTGTGGAAACCTACAAAGCAGTGCAGCCCGATGATGTGGCAAACATCTCCTATACTTCAGGAACTACTGCCGACCCCAAAGGGATTATGCTTTCGCACCTGAACTATGCGGGCAATGTGCGCCAGTCGGCCACGCTCATGAGCATCACCCCAACTTGGAGAACCCTTGCGTTCTTGCCTTGGGACCACGCTTTTGCGCACACCGCTTGCCTCTATTGCTTCATGTATTATGGTGCAAGTGTGGCATCGCTCGAAAATGGCAAAACACCAATGGAGACCCTCAAAAACATTCCGAAAAACATTAAGGAATTGAAGCCAGATATGTTGATGAGTGTGCCTGCCATTGCGAAAAACTTCCGCAAAGGAATTGAATCGGGCATTCGTGCCAAAGGAAAAGCCACCGAGAAGCTATTTAAACATGCGTTGAACATCGCCTATAAATATCAAGGCGATGGATATAATTGCGGTCAAGGCTCGCGAGCCATTTATAAACCCTTGGTGAAGCTATACGATAAAATCTTGTTTTCGAAAATTCGCGAGAACTTCGGGGGAAACCTCAAAATGTTCATCGGCGGCGGCGCACTGCTCGACACCGAGTTGCAACGCTTCTTCTACGCTATTGGCATTCCAATGTGCCAAGGATATGGACTGTCGGAGGCCTCGCCAGTCATTTCATCGAATGCCCTTCATGCCATTAAGTTTGGTTCGTCGGGTAAGTTGGTGGACTATATGGATTTGGAAATCCGTGATGCTGACAACAAAGCCTTGCCTGTGGGCGTGAAAGGTGAAATCTGCATCAAAGGCGACAACGTGATGCTTGGCTATTGGCAGAACCCCGAAGCCACGGCCGAAACGGTGGTGGATGGCTGGTTGCACACAGGCGACATGGGCTATATGGATCCCGATGGCTTTCTCTATGTGTTGGGTCGCTTCAAAAGTTTGCTCATCGGCGAAGATGGCGAAAAGTTTAGCCCCGAAGGTATTGAAGAAGCCATGGTTGACCAATCGCCTTTCATCGACCAATGTATGTTGCACAATAATCAGAACCCCTACACTTCGGCATTCCTTGTGCCAAATGGCGAAGCCATTGCCCGCAAGCTTAAAGCCGACGGCATGGACTTGAGCAGCCCAGAAGCCGCAGAAGCCGGCTTGAAACTCTTGCAAGACGAAATCAATCAATATAGGCGAGGCGGAAAGTTCGAGAATCAATTCCCCGAACGATGGTTACCTAGTGCCACAGTAGTGCTTACCGAAGCATTCAGCGAGCAAAATCAGCAACTCAACTCTACCATGAAAATGGTGCGCAATAAAATCATGGATGCCTATGCCGCTGAGTTGGAATTCCTCTACACATCGGAAGCGAAGAACATCGCCAACGACCGAAACAAAACTGCCATAAAGCATTGGATTTAATAACAAATCAATGAACTCTCGAAAAGTCCAGACTTTTCGAGAGTTCATTCCAAAAAAGTTATCCATTGAGCTAAATTCGATGAATATAATCACTGAAAGTTATAACTATTGGTGAAAATATAGATTAAACAATTCTGAATTAAATAGGTATGCAAGCAACCTATCATTTTAGCCCACTTGCGGGCTATGAAAATTTTGAAGCTACCACGCAGATTATTCTTCGAGAATTAATCCGCCGTGGTTTGCCTTTTGACATCATTGATGCCGACAATAACTTAATTGTGGTACATCATGAGGGCAGAGAATATCCCATATTAGAAGGCACAATTTCCGATGGCAATAGCTTGATAGCTTATTGGATTTCGAATGATAAATGGATGACACGCCAATTTCTGCAACGAAAGAACGTGAGACAAGCAAACGCTATATTGCTACGGAAAGAAAACTTCGATTTTGCAGATCTGAAACGTCTCACCTTTCCTTTGGTGGTGAAACCTGCCGACACTGACCACGGCATTGCTGTGAGCACTAATATCTGTTCAACAGAAGAACTACAGCAAGCCATTGCTGTTGCCTTTCAACACTCGAAGCGAGTAATTGTAGAGGAGTTTTTTATGGGGCAAGAATACCGATTCCTAGTTATCGGTGGGGAAGTGCGCGCCATTGCTTACCGCGAACCAGCCAATGTGGTGGGCGATGGCAAGTCAACGGTGCAGGAACTCATCAATCAGAAGAATACAAACAGAGGCGACGACTATCGTCACCCACTCTTGAAAATAAAGATAGATGACGAAGTGGAACGACATCTTGCCAATCAGCACCTTCATTTAGACACGGTGCTCAACAAGGCGCAGAAAATCTACCTCCGCCAAAACTCTAACCTTAGCACAGGTGGAGATAGCATCGATGTGACCGACACCATGCCCGACTACTACAAAGAAGTGGCACGGCAAGCTGCCGCTGCCGCTGAGTTAAATATTGCAGGCATCGACATTATTATTGATGATTTACAAGCCAAACCATCCGAAAAAAACTACATTGTGGTAGAGCTCAACGCTCCTGCCATGCTTTCCATGCACGACTACCCCTACATCGGCAAGAACCGAAATGTGGAAAAATATGTACTAGATGTCATATTGAGATCAAAGTAGAATGAACAGCGTACAGAAATCAACGACAAACACAGACTATGAAATCAGAGATATTATCGTCTTTAACTAAGACTTTGAAGATTATGCCAAAAACAGAACAAAAGGCTCTTAAGTGCGGCTATTTTTGAAATAAATCCTGTGGTGAAAGCTTATCCAGAACCCAGGTTACTATAAAAGCAAAAGACTTTGCAACAGAGATTACAATTTTCAATACAAAAGAAAAAGGACTGAATACTGAAGGTAAAATTTCGAAAGAACACATTACCAATAATCAATCCGTTCGTAGAATATTATTGGAAACACAAATTGTTCCTGAAAATCTTCCCGCGGAAGAAGATATTAAAAAGGTGGAACACAGAGTGAAATCTGAAGAAAAGAAATTGGGTAAAACCCCTGAAGGATTATCGTAAATCATAGAAAATTTACAGAAGAATATGAACACAATCATAACAAAAAAATCTCAACTCATTCAATATTTTCATGATGGGAATACTCCGTTTGAGGATTGGGGTATCGGAACTGAACACGAGAAATTCCTCTATAATGCTACCGATTACACTCGTTTGGCTTACGGCACAGAACCGGGCATAAAACGAGTGCTTGAAGCCATTAAGCAAGAGGGGTGGGATAGCATTATGGAAGGTGAAAACCTCATCGGATTGTCGAAAGATGGTGCATCAATTACCCTCGAACCCGGAGGACAGTTTGAGCTGTCGGGCAAGAATTTCAAAACGATGCACCAAACTTATGTGGAAACTCAAAAGCACTTCGACACGCTTTCACGCATTTGTCATGAGCTGAATTTTTTCACCCTCCCTATGGGCATCGACCCCTTGTGGATGGTAGAAGATGTGCCATGGATGCCCAAAGAAAGATATCGTATAATGCGTGAATATATGCCCAAAGTGGGTTCGCTAGGTCTGCACATGATGACGCGTACAGCAACCATTCAGGTGAACCTCGATTATGCCGATGAACAAGATATGATTGTGAAGATGCGCATTGCACAAGCCTTACAACCCATTGCTTCTGCCATCTTTGCTAATTCGCCTTTCGCCCAAGGAAAGCCTAATGGATACCTTACCTACCGCACCGAAATTTGGAATGATACCGATGCCGATCGCTGTGGATTTCTCGATTTTGTTTTCGATGATGATTTCAACTTCGAACGTTGGGTAGATTATCTTCTTGATGTGCCGATGTATTTCATTTATCGTGGGGGAAAATACCTGTCGGCAGAGGGCATGACTTTCCGCGATTTTATGAATGGCAAGCACACCGAGAAACCCACTATCGACGATTGGGAAACCCACTGCACAACCGTGTTCCCCGATGTACGATTGAAGAAATATATTGAAATGCGTGGTGCCGATGCAAGTTGTGTGGGGCATATTGCGGCACTTTCTGCCTTTTGGGTGGGCCTGCTCTACGATAAACAAAGCCGAAATGAAGCCTATGAAATTATTGGCTCATGGCAAGTTGAAGATATGAAGGAGTTGCGTCGTCAAGTGCCAAAGCTAGCGTTAAAAGCTACTAGCGGAACGCTTAATGCCTTAGATATTGCCCGGAAAATGCTGCAATTAGCCGATGATGGTTTAACTCGCCGTGCAAATTTATGCTGCACTACCGACGAAAGCGAATATTTGAAACCATTAAGAAAAATAGTAGATTCGGGTGTAACGCAAGCTGAGCAAAGTCTGCATCTTTACACCGAAGAGTATAAAGGCGACTTTAAGGCTTTACTCAATAGCTTCCGAGATTACCCAAAGAATTGTGGAAAATAAATCAATAAAAACGCTTAGAGGAGACTTCCGGAAAATTAAATTTTAGGTTTAAAGAAATTGCTAATATCTTTGAGGCTTAAATTTAATTAGATTTTGCAGTTACACATGAATATGTGTGAAAGTCTTGCTCATTGTTGCTGTAGGATTTTGTAAACACAAGGGGGTATCCCCCCAAATATCGATTACCATAAAAATCAAAATAAATGAGAAGTATTAAGTCATTAGTTCTGTTTTTCGCTTTTGTGGTGTTAACGTTTTCAGCTCATGCGAAAACTTACGACATGAAACGATTAGGGGCGAACAACAAAGGCACGAAATCGTGCACGGCATTAATCAACAAAACCATTCAGAAAGCCTCAGAAAAAGGCGGTGGTACAATTTATTTCCCTGCGGGAACTTATCTCACAGGTGCTATTGAAATGGCAGACAACATTACGTTATACCTAGAAGCGGGTGCCACCCTTTCATTCACCACCGATTTTGACGAATATTTGCCTTTCAAAAAGGTGCGTTGGGAAGGTATTTTCATGTCCACTTTCAAACCGTTAATTTATGGCGATAGTTTAAAAAATGTGGCTATTAAAGGCGAAGGAGTGCTAGAAGGTAATGGCGAAGCTTGGTGGGAAGCTGTGAAGCAAGAGCAATATAAGATTTGGAGAGAAGGCTCGCTAGGCGAATTGAATAAATATCAGAAGATGTGGGGCGATCAAAATATAGGCTTGCAGGTAGATGCTTACTATGGCAAAAGTATGGAGCATTTGTTTTTCCGTCCACCATTTTTGCAGTTCTTAGAGAGCGAAAATATTCAGATTAAAGGAGTTACTTTCCGCAATTCGCCTTTTTGGACAATAAACCCCGTAGGCTGCGAAAACCTACTGATTGACGGCATTACGATTGATAATCCTGATGATGGTTGGAACACTGATGGCATTAACCCCTCTTCGTGTAAAAATGTGCGCATTGCAAACTGCAAAATTAGCGTGGGCGACGACTGTGTGACAATTAAATCGGGTAGAGATGGCAATGGTAGAGACTATGGTAAAGCGTGCGAGAACATCACTATTAGCAATTGCATTATGTTGGCGGGTCATGGTGGTGTGGTTATTGGTAGCGAAATGTCGGGTGGGGTGAAAAACGTCACCATCACAGGTTGTGTGTTCGATGGTACCGATGCAGGTATTCGTCTAAAATCATCGCGCGGACGTGGTGGCGTGGTCGAAAATATTCGTGTGGACAACATCATTATGCGCAATATTCAGAAGAAGGCTTTCATTTTCAACCTCTATTACGACAAAGACCAAACTCCAGAACGTTTGAGTGTGCGCACGCCTAGCTTCCGCAATATTCACATAAGCAATGTAACTGGAGTAGATGTAAATGTTGCGGGTTATCTGCATGGAATTGAAGAGATGCCAGTGTCGAACGTGTCGCTTTCAAACATTCAGATGGAAGCCAAAAGGGGTTTCCATTGCGAACTAGGAACAGATATTGAGTTCCACAATGTGGATATAGCCACTGAAATAGGTCCATCGCTTGTGGTGAAAAACTGTAAAACAGTGGTGCTCGACGATGTGCGTACGAAAGAACCTCATGATGGATCGAGCGTAATCGAGGTGAGCGATTCGGAAAACGTGTTTTTAAATAATGCTTTCCCTCGTGTGATTACTCCAAAGTATATTAAGCTTGATGATAAGCAATTTGTAAAAGGTGGAAACAACTGCTTGGTGAATGTAAAAGAAGAGTTGTAGCCCTTAGGCAAACGAATTAGAACAATGAAAAAAATCCCATGAACGCAAGTTCGTGGGATTTCTTGTTATAAAGCTTGAGGCTTATCTGCTAGAAGAAGATAGATACTTCAATAGATGCACCAAAGCTAGAATTTTTTTGTTTTGATTTGCTATCGCTATCAGCAGTAAGCGTTGTAGCGATATAATCAAGAGAAAGATCGATAGCAACGTGCACATTTACGAAATAAGAAGCACCTGCACCCAATGTTCAACCAAAAGTACCAGCTTTAGCCTCTTGGTTGCCTAGAGTTTCTTTGTAGCTTCCGAAAGCTAAACCTCCGTTAA
This sequence comes from Mangrovibacterium sp., assembly GCA_047972995.1. GTDB lineage: Bacteria > Bacteroidota > Bacteroidia > Bacteroidales > Prolixibacteraceae > JBKEDC01. The sequence goes on along the minus strand of JBKEBD010000002.1, from coordinate 67,536 downwards.
CGAAGAGTCTGATGTGTGAAGAACAGAAATAGTAACGAGCTTCTGGACCAACAGCAAAAAGAGAGTTCTTTGCATTGCCTACTCTTTATGCTTTTCGGCTACCACAATATTTTATATTGCAAAGCTAAGGATTATGAAATGGCTTACACATGACATATGTCAAGAAATGACCAAAGAGGAAAAATATAGGTGTTTTTTCCTCTTTGATTTATTGTATTTCGGTAGAAAATAACAGGCTTACAGTACTAGCCCATCTAATAGATTGATATAAATTTGATAGGCTTCTTTCATTTCGCTTAGGAGAATATATTCATCGGCGGTGTGTGAGCGTGCGCTATCACCGGGACCAATCTTTATGGAGGTGAAAGGCATTAGGGCTTGGTCGGACATGGTGGGAGAACCAAATGTTTTTCGAGCTAAAGCCAATCCGCGTTGCACAATAGGGTGGGTGTGGTTAATGCGAGATGAGTTGAGGCGTGTAGAGCGAGCCTTGACTTCGCTTTGAACCAAACTTTGAATGATTTGCAATGCTTCAGGATTGCTATAATGTTCATTGGTGCGCACATCAACAACAAATTTACACACATCGGGCACTACATTGTGTTGATAACCCGCTTCAATTTGGGTGACACTCATCTTTAGTTCGCCCAAGAACTCAGATACCTGCTCAAACTGATAGTTGCGTAAGGTGTTAATGTCGTCGAGTGCTTTGTATAGCGCATTTTCGCCTTCATTTCGTGCGGCATGACCTGCCTTTCCCACGGCTTTGCAGTCGAGTACCATTAGTCCTTTTTCGGCAACTGCTAAATTCATTTGCGTGGGTTCGCCCACCACGGCAAGGTCGATTTTCCCAAGCTTCGGTATTAGGCTCTCCATGCCGTTGGCTCCCGACATTTCCTCTTCGGCAGAAGCCACGTAAAGCAAGTTGAAAGGAAGGTTTTCACCGGCATAAAAGTGCATGAATACCGCCAAGAGTGTTACTACCGATGCCCCGGCATCGTTGCTACCTAAGCCGGTGAGTTTGTTGCCCTCTAAGGTGGCTTTAAAAGGAGGATAATTCCAGTTTTCGGCAGCTTTTACGGTGTCGATGTGCGAATTGAGCATGATGGTGGGTTTGCTGTCGTCCCAATGCTTATTTCTAATTAGTGTGTTTTGGTTGATGGCTTCAAAAGCAACATTCCTGCGTTCGATGAATTGGCGCAACACCTGAGCTGCTTGTGCTTCGCTTCGGCTCAACGAAGGGGTTTCAATCAGTTGGCAAAGTAAGTCGATATATGCTTTCATAGGGTTTGTTTTAATGATTCCGAATTTTGGGAAAATTATAAGGATAATTTTTTATGGTTTTAATGCCGATTGGTTCTTCCAAACGATTTTAGAAGTTCACGAAAAGCAAAGATAAACATTTTCGAATTTCCTTAGTCATTTCGCCAAAGACGGTGTTGGCTTGTTGAATTTAACTTATCGTTTAAATCTGATTTGGTGTGATTCTGCTTAAAACAAGTATCTTCGCCCAAACTTTAAGATGGGAAAATGAAGATAGCTATAATTGGTCCAGCACACCCTTACCGCGGAGGAATTGCTACCTATAACGAACGATTGGCACAAGAGTTTCAGGCTGAAGGGCATGAAGTAGAGCTTGTTACGTTTACTCTCCAATATCCGAGTTTTTTATTTCCCGGAGAAACACAATTTACGAGTTCATTGCCGCCCGATGGTTTGAAAATTGAGCGCATGATTAATTCGGTAAATCCACTGAATTGGTGGAAGGTGGGAGGGCAGCTTCAGAAATCCAATTACGATGTTATTATTGTGCGCTATTGGTTGCCGCTCATGGCACCAGCTTTTGGCACGATCTTGCGAAGAGTGAAAAGAAACAAGCACACCAAGATTGTAGCTTTGGTGGATAACATGATTCCGCATGAGAAGCGCATTGGCGACAAGATTCTTTCGAAGTATTTTGTAGGGGCTGTTGATGCCTTCATGTCGATGAGCCAATCGGTAGATGATGATATTGCATCGTTTGATGTAAGCAAGCCCCGTGATGTATCGCCTCACCCGCTGTTTGATAACTATGGCGAAACGGTGAGCAGAGAAGAGGCTTTGGCTAAATTAAGACTAGACCCAAATTATCGCTATATTCTTTCTTTTGGTCTGATTAGAGACTATAAGGGGCTCGATTTGCTTTATCAGGCCATGAGCGATGTGCGATTTACCCGAAAAAACATAAAGCTGATTGTGGCAGGAGAGTACTATGCCAGTCCAGATAAATATCAGCGATTGATAGAAAAATTAGATATTGCCGATCGTGTGTTGGAACATACGTTCTTTATTTCCGACGAAGCGGTGAAATACTATTTCTGCGCTTCCGATTTGGTGGTACAGCCTTACAAGAGCGCCACGCAAAGTGGGGTAATGCAGGTGGCATATCATTTCAATAAGCCCATGGTAGTAACCGATGTTGGCGGGCTGAAAGAGCTTTGTCCTGATGGCAAGGTGGGCTATGTGTGTCCTGTGGATGTGAGTTCTATTGCCGATAGCATCTTACGATTCTTCGATGAAAATAAATTGGAAGAATTTACAGCCAATGTGAAAGAAGAAAAACAAAAATTCGCATGGGGTATTATGACTAAAAAACTGTTGGCAATTAGTAAGCTGAGTTTCAGATAAGATTTTGCCACAGGATTTATTTCAAAAATAGCTGCACTTAGAAGCCTTTTGTTCTGTTTTTGGCATAGATTCCGCCTTTTCTACTCGAAATATCCCGATATTCCTTCGTAAAAAATCCAAAATTTCTGTTCAAAAGCAGAACTACCTGAGGCAAAATCTTATCTGAAACTCAGGTTAGTAAAGTTTAGTGCGAAGTGGCACCGTGCGAAGCTGCTGTGTAAGTAAATCGGCTAACTCATAGTTTAAATAATTCTACTTAAGCAAAGCACACTTATGCGCGCATTGCATTGGGGCAATATGGCGTAAACACACGAACTGATAGTCGCGCCGGTGGTTACTACATCGTCGATGAGAATGATGTGCTTATCTTGAAATAATTGGGGATCGATGCAGCGAAAGACGCCCTTCATGTTTTGTTGTCGCTCGTGAATGTCTAGCTTTGTTTGGGTGCGTGTGTTCACCGTGCGAACGAGGTTGGTGTCATTAAAGCAGATGCCTGTTTGTTTAGCTACGCCTTGCGCCAAGTGCACACTTTGGTTGTATCCTCTTTTCTGTTGCTTTTTGGGGTGGAGTGGAATGGGGCAAATATAGTCGGCATGAGCTAAATCGTCGTTAGAGCCTATCAATCGCCCGAGCATTTCGCCAAAGTAATTACCCAATTGGGGTCTATCTTCATATTTTAACGCATACACAAGCTGCTGATATTTACTTTCCGTCTCGCAAGCCATGAGGGCAGCAGCTTGTTCAACAGGAATAAACTCAAGCAGTCGCTCATGCAAGCTGTTTTGCTTGAACTCCCAATCGTTAGATAGCGGCAGCTTTATCAAACAATTCAAACAAATGAACTTTTCAGAGCTCAAGAGTTTTTGCTTGCAGCAAACGCACATTCGAGGTATGAGCAAGTCGAGAAAATTCGTTAGTTGAAGATTCAGATTGGGCACAGTAGTTACATTATTTGGGTAAATTGCTAAGGTAGGAAGAAAATTAATGCTGACAAAGAAAGATAAAACAGTTTTGCAGCAGGCTATAGGCAGCTTTTCAGTACACAGGAGAAACATTAACCATAAGCCTAAAGCTTATAGCCAAGTTATCGTTAGTTTGTAGTTCGAACGTGAATACTTTATTATTTCCATCTGTTGCGTAAACAAAGGAAAAAAGCAGGTCAACCTTGAAACATACGTTAAAGTATTTGTATATTTGTTGCATGAAAACAGTATATAGAACATTAGGTCTGTTGACCGTAATACTTATTCCTCAGCTTGGTCTTGCCCAAGAAGCTGCTGAGGCTGCAAAAGCTACATCAAACATTTTATTAAGCCATGAATCCAGCGCTTTCAGCATAGTAAACTTGCTTCGCGGTTTGCTAGGCATGGCAGTGCTCATAGGTATTGCATGGTTGTTTTCGCGCGACCGCAAAAGCATAAACTGGCGAACCGTTGGCGTGGGAATTGGCATTCAGATGGTGCTTGCTGTTAGTGTGCTCTATGTGCCTTTCGTGCGTAGTGGCTTCGAGTTTTTCGGCAAGATTTTTGTGAAAATTCTTGATTTCACCCGAGCGGGAAGCGGTTTCCTTTTTGGCTCTTTGCTCGATACAGAAACCTTCGGAAGCATCTTTGCTTTCCAAGTGCTACCCACCATTGTGTTCTTTTCGGCACTCACAAGTTTGTTGTTCTATTGGGGAATTATTCAGAAGGTAGTGTGGGCCATGGCGTGGGTATTTACGCGCTTGATGAAGCTTTCAGGAGCTGAATCGCTTTCGGTAGCCGGAAACATTTTCTTAGGACAAACCGAGTCGCCACTTATGATTAAGGCCTATATTCCTAAAATGAACGCTTCAGAAATCATGTTGGTTATGTCGGGAGGTATGGCCACCTTGGCAGGTGGTGTGCTAGCGGCTTACATCGATATGCTTGGTGGAAGCGATCCTGTGCTTCGTTTGGAGTTTGCTAAACACTTGCTTATAGCCTCAGTAATGGCTGCGCCAGCGGCGGTAGTGTTTGCCAAAATTTTGGTGCCTAACACCGAAGAGGTGAGCACCGATGTTGAGGTGAGCAAAGAAAAAATTGGAACAAATGAACTTGATGCCATTTCAAATGGAACGAGCGAGGGGGTGAAGTTGGCAGTAAACGTGGGGGGAATGCTTTTAGCTTTTATCGCTCTTATTGCCATGCTGAATTATATACTAGGATTTATTGGCGGTCATATTGGCTTAAACAACTGGATTACCAATGTTACTAACGGGCAGTTCGATAGCTTCTCATTGCAGTTCATTTTGGGCTATCTTTTTGCGCCTATCATGTGGTTGATAGGAGTTTGCCCGCAAGACATGGCATTGGTAGGTCGATTGATGGGGGAGAAACTCATTCTGACCGAATTCATCGGTTATATTAGCCTTTCCGACTTGAAAGCTTTGGGCGCATTTGCCGAATATAAGTCAGTTATCATGTCCACCTACATTTTGTGCGGATTTGCCAACATAGCATCAATTGGCATTCAGATTGGTGGAATTGGCGCACTTGCCCCAAATAAACGCAGTCAGTTGTCGAAGTTCGGACCATTGGCATTATTGGCGGGAACTTTAGCATCGCTCATGTCGGCCACAATCATTGGCATGATCTACTAATTAACCAAACGGTGTCTTATATCTCGATATGCCAATGAAAACGAACTTACAACTTTTCCTCGAAGAAGGTCGCTTGGAAGCGGGCTGCGATGAAGCTGGGCGAGGCTGCCTGTCGGGTCCGGTAGTGGCTGCGGCAGTTATTTTGCCCGCCGATTTCCATAATGAACAGCTCAACGACTCGAAGAAGCTAACCGAGAAACAGCGTTATGCTTTGCGTCCGATAATAGAGGCTCAAGCCTTGTCGTATGCCGTGGGGATGGTGAGCCACACCGAGATTGACGAAATTAATATCCTCAATGCGTCATTTTTAGCCATGCACCGTGCTATTGATGCTTTGAAGCTTACGCCCGAGCATTTGCTCATTGATGGCAATCGCTTTAATCCTTATCCTAATATTGAGCACACCACCGTGGTGAAAGGCGATGGTAAATTTCTGTCTATTGCGGCAGCGTCGGTTTTGGCAAAGTGTCATCGTGATGATTTAATGAATGAGCTGGCGGTGGAATTTCCAATGTATGACTGGCAGAATAATAAGGGCTATCCCACAAAGAAGCACCGAGAAGCTATCGTTAAACACGGAGCGTGCAACTATCATCGCATGAGTTTCCGTTTAATTTAAGAATGCCGAAAGAAGAACAAAGCATACGAGTTCCCTGAACCCTGTCTCCTAACCCCTAATCTTATCCCATGCCCTTTATAAACGACGAATACTTTATGAAACAAGCCTTTGCAGAGGCTCTAAAAGCTTATGAACGAGGCGAAATACCTGTAGGTGCAGTGGTAGTAGCAAACAATCGTATTATTGCGCGTGGTCACAACCTAACCGAGGCATTAAACGACGTTACGGCTCATGCCGAGATGCAAGCCTTAACAGCCGCTGCCAATCAGCTCGGGGGAAAATATTTAAAAGATTGCACGCTATATGTTACACTCGAACCCTGTGTAATGTGTGCCGGGGCTCTTGCTTGGGCGCAACTATCGAAGTTGGTGTATGGAGCCTCCGACAATAAGCGAGGCTATAGTAAATTAGCCCCCAATGCTCTCCACCTGAAAACCGAGGTTGTTTCAGGTGTCATGGCAGAAGACTGTGGCGACTTAATGCAATCTTTTTTTAAAGAAAGACGATAAGTTTATGGTAATCAAGGCGTAAAGCTTATTTGAACTCCCCCCCCCCAAAAAAAAAAAATAGCCCCTGCGCCAATGTTTTTTTGGTTTGAAACATTCGAAACCAATATAACACAAAAAAGCCAACCTTTAAATTTAAAGATTGGCTTTTTTTGTTTCCGCTAAAATAGGGGAAAATTAGAAAATGAGTTTCAGCAATTTCATTTTACGGTTGAATGGCCTCATTTTCTTTTTCATTTCTTTCTTGAATTTCTTAACAGGACCTTTACCCTTGAAGATTTTTTTATACTTCTTTTTAGCATCCTTTTTAAGCTCCTTCAATGGACCTCTCTTTTTAAACCACGATTTATCGCTATCAATTATTCCAAAAGCACTTTCCACCAATTTGCTGTTGATGTTTTTCACTTCTTCTGTTTCTTGCTTGTTCAATCCAAATGAACTACCATCGAAATCATTGATGCTTGAAATTACACTTTTGACAGTTGAATCATTGTCGGCTTTTGCTGCTGGCGCAATTGCCATGCTGATGCCGAATATAACGGCTAGGCTTAACAATACTTTTCTCATATTCCTTTTAATTAAAAATGTTTAATAATAATTTTAACATACAAAATAAACAATTTGTTTGTTCAAATGAAGAAAAAGATTGCATAATTAAATGAAAAATAGGCTAACAAATGTCAGCGATCAGTATGGCAATGCGTGCTATTGTTCTGAAATTAAGATACTTTAGTTTAACCTCAAGAGCCACTGAAGCTCCACACCATCGTTTGGTAATTGTAAAATCCCCATACGTTGGGATTGTTAACCTTGCTGTGCTTGCTTATCTTTGCAAGACACATAGGAGCGCACAACCTCGTGTTTCTTTAGCATGACATACAACAGTAAAATAGGAAAATGAAAAATAATTTATGAGTAGCAGTGTTGTTACATGGCTATTTCTTGGGATATGCCGCCCGAGAATATAAAATAGACTTCAAGATAGGCGAACAAAATGCCATTTGTGCCACGCTGACTGTCGACCAAATCGGACTTGAGCAAGTAGTAGTGAGGGCTGGATACATTTCAGACCACTAACACCTCGTATGTTCTACATCGGGTTGAAGTTGGGCAATATCTTATAACTCCGATTTTTAAAGTACGTGCTGACTTACCACGTAATTAATCAGCTTTGCCAGATTACTACACCCAAAGCGGTTATACATTTTTTTTCGGTGATACTTTATCGTATGGGTAGATGCACAGCAAATATCGGCTACTTCTGCAGTGTCGAATCCTTGAATGTACAATAGTATAATTTCGCGTTCTCGTTGGCTCAATAACGGCTTTTCCTTCTTTTCCCAAGATTTCTGATTAAACTGATAATTCCAGGAGAGGTTTGATTCCTTCTTGTAAATAGTCAGTTTCTTTTGCTTGTTCTTGCCTATATGTAAAACCTCGCATAACGTTTTTAGAATTTCCCCTTTTGTTGTAAGCAAGAAAGGTGTAAATTTATGATTTAACATTATGTATTTCTTGATACCTGTTTTAATACGGACATCGAAACAAACAGAATTGGCACTCTTCTACAGGCAAATCATATAAAAAAGCCATACCCACCTGAATAGCTTCGTCAAGAAAAGTCACATCTTCGGGGTGAACTAACTGATAATATTGCACTAAGCTTAGTGGGTTGTACTGTTTTTAGCCGGAGTGAAAAGAAATATATTCAAATTCTTTTTTGCTATGGTCAAATACGTATCATCTCTCTAATTGAAGAGAATTGAGTGCATAAAGAACAGCCGAATACCCTTCTTTAAAAGAATTGAGATCTAAATCCTGTTTTTTGTCGGCTGTGGTTTTAAATTGTTGATTTCCATTTTTGTCATCCATTATGTTTATTTTTCATAGTGTTGGTTTGTTGAAAGCAAACTACCCCGAGGGGTAGTTTTTTAAATACTTTTCTAAAACTACCCATTAAGATAGTTTTAGAAAGCAATAGGTCATGTATATTTACAGTGTGAACATTTCGGAAAGTGCACGCCGGGTTTTTATATGTATTTAATTTAAAGTAAAATAATTTTTTGTTGTTAAAAAAGTGAATTATGACAAATGTAAGACAAACAAACGTAGTTTGGTTCTATTCTCATTGCTTTTAACTATTAGTTTTATAGGATGTAATGAGGATGATGTGTATACAGATAACAATATAAATTTCAATAGATAAAAAAACAGGAGAAAACTTACATTACTTTTAGCAGTTTTCTTCACTGCTCACTTTGGCTATGCGCAAATGACACGCGGAATAATTGCTGGTGGAAACATCAGTTTCTATAATGATGCAAAGGATAATTCCACGCTTGCGTCAGCTGTAGGATTACAAATAGGTTACCAATGGAGTAAGGCTTTAAACGACAAATGGTCTTTCGGACTTGCAGGAGTGTTTTCGCAAGTGGGAAGTAGAAGTGGAGCCACTACAATTGTTGGGCAAGAACAATTAGATACTTATTTGGCTATACCGGTGTCTATAAATTACAATATTTGTAATTTTTATTTAGGTACAGGATATGAATACGCCTACAACATAAGTCAAAATGCTTGGCTAAATAAGAATAACCACTCGGCAATCTTTCAATTAGGCTACAAGCTTCCGGTGTTTGACATTGTCATGAAATACAATCTGGGTTTAAACCAAGAGAAATATGATAGCAATCTCTATGCGGGAGAGCATAATGAAATTAGCCTACCAAAGATAAACACCCTTCAATTATCGGTGATTGTTCCGATAGGCAAATAAACGAATGACTAAAGCCAATAACAGGTACTTCAGTTGCTAACCGATAAAAAGAGAACAAAAAACTTCAAAAAGCGATTATCCTTTCAAGGGTAGTCGCTTTTAGTTTGGCAAAAGATTTGGTGCTTATAGAGGGTAGCGTGTGCTACCATGAATTTATCAATAGCTCGAATGTAACGTAAAGTTTATATATTGCCATTTTAATCACTCATTAAACTGGAGATATGCACCAACTAGCTAGGCGGTTTCTCTTCCTTTATGCCTGTATTGCGTTTTTTTTACAAGCACAAGCGCAAAATGTCGATGCACGAACTGCTTCAGAGGTTGCAATGGGGGGTGCAGTGGTTAGTTTAGGAGGTGCCGAGTTTCATCAGGCGAACCCATCGGCGGGCGCAAATGTCGAGTTTTGTGTGGGAGTGAGTGTCAATAATCGTTTTTCTTTGGGCGAACTTTCTACAGCTAACATTTGGTCGGTTGTTCCTCTCCATAAAGCTCGAATTTTAGCGCATATCAGCCAATTTGGAAGCCATGTTTTTCAGGAGTCTTTAGCAGAGTTTGGTTTGGCTCGTGGCTTCAGTCCTAGCTTTAGTATGGGATTGAACTTTCGCTACTATCAATTAGCATCAAGCCAATGGGAAGAGAACCCTGCCTTTTTCAGTCCTAATCTTGGAGTACAATATCAAACTGCGAATTGGGGTGTTGGAGCGTCTGTTCTTAATCTATTCGGACAAAGTGTTAATCAGCAACTTGTTGACATGGACTATCGGTCGAGCGTAAAACTCGGAGCACACCAAAATTTTCAACAGTTCAGGCTTAGTTCTCAGATAGATTACGTAAGTTTTTCTGCGATTTATATTTCAATCGGTCTAAGCTATAACATTCGCAATGTAATCAGCCTGCAATCAGGATATCAAGGAGAAGGAGAGAGCTTAAGTTTTGGAATGTCATACATTAAACATAAATTCAAGTTCGATTTTGCGTTCTCTCAACATCAATATCTGGGTTTTTCACCATCCTTTGCCATCATTTATACGAGCAGCCAATGAGGAGTGTTCAATCACATATAATCCTTTGTGCCTTGCTATTGTTTGGGAATAGTTTTTCAGCTCTTGCGCAAAAACCATCGATGTCAAGCGAGCTCAATCAGCTGCAACTCCTCATCGAAGAAATGTATTCCGATGAGGAAAATCAAGATTTGCAGCAGGTTGTCGATGAGCTCATGCCACTTTTCGACCGCAAAATTGCGATCAATACTGCATCGGCAGCAGAGCTTGAACCACTCTTTTTTCTTTCACCACTTCAACAACGAGCATTAATAGCATATCGAGAAAAGTATGGCGATATCCTCTCCATGTATGAACTGCCACTCATTGAGGGTTTCGACATGAACACGGTCTTGTTGGCTGCATTGTTTTTTGATTTCTCGCCCAACAATGGTTTGTCTAAACGAATATACAATCGTCATGAGCTGCTAGCCCGCTCATCGAGTCTTGTGCAGCAGCAAGCAGGCTTTACCGGCGATAAATTTGCAGGCGATGCCCATCGGCTCTACCTCCGCTATAGGGGGAATGTGCAACGATTGGAATTTGGATTCACAGGCGAGAAAGACCCCGGCGAGTCGTTTGCAAAAGGTTTCGACTACAATAGTGCTTTCGCTCAATACACCTTGAAATCGGATAACTCGCGAATCATTCTTGGCGACTATATTGTGCAGTGGGGGCAGGGCTTGAGTTTGTGGCAAGGCTTCTCGGTGGGCAAATCAAGCGATGCCACGCAAATTGTGCGATTTAACGAGGGCATAAAGCCTTATTCATCTACCGATGAAAACAATTTCATGCGTGGTGTAGCTGCACAACTTCGTTTCGGCAAGCATTGGGAGTTGATGCCGTTCTATTCCTATCGCTCGGTGGATGCCAATCTCGATACTGTAGATTGGCGCATTCGTGTAACTTCCTTGCAGAGTTCGGGGCTGCACCGCACCGCTTCCGAAATTGCCGACAAACGCAGCTTGCAGACCATTAGCACAGGTGCTAAGCTTAATTTTCGCGCTGGAAGTCTGAAAGTAGGTTTCGCTGCTCATCAAACTTTGCTCAGCCTGCCGCTCATTCCAGCCGAACAGCTCTACAACAAATACTTGTTTAGCGGCACCCGACAGCAAATACTTTCTGCGAGCTATCAGTATAATTTCAACCGCCTGTTTCTTTTCGGCGAAACTGCCACCGACAGGCAAGGCATAGCTACCCTACATGGCGTGCAGATGCAGCCTACTAGTGTGTTCAGTCTTTCGGTTCAGCATCGTTTCATTAGCAAAAACTACAATGCGCTCTATGCTTCGGCACAAACCGAAAGTAGTCGGGTGAACGATGAACGCGGTTTTTATGTGGGCATGAAGTTTTCGCCTCTCGCACGGCTCAGCTTGGCTGCCTATGCCGATTACTTCTACTTCTCGTGGATAAAATACACCACCATTTCTCCTGTCCGTGGTCGAGAATTTAATGTGCAAGCTGAATATCAGCTCAATAACCGATGGCAACTTAATGCCCGCTATTAAACCGCAGAAAATGAGCGATGCCAAACTCGCCTACAATGCCGACCGCACGCGCCAATCGGTTCGTATGCAATTGAGCGGAGAATTATCGCAACATCTCAAGCTTTGCACCCGATTAGAGCGAAACGACTACACCCTCACAGCGAAAAGTTTAGGCTATCTTGTGGCGCAAGATGTGGGTTTTGTTTCCACCACGGAGAACCTGAAAAGCTGGTTTCGCCTAGCCTATTTCCACACCAACGACTACAATTCGCGAGTGTATGCTTATGAAAACGACTTACGCTATCAGTTCTACATTCCTTCGTTTTATGGCGAAGGTATTCGAAGCTACATCACGCTGAGTTATCGAGTTAAGCGTCGTTGGCAATTCGAGTTGAAATATGGCGAAACGATCTATTTCAACCAAGAAACCATAGGACGCGGCACCACTGAAATTAAAGGCAACCGCCGAAGTGACTGGAAAATGCAACTGCAATGGAAGATTTGACGGAACTCAGGTTATTAAACAAAAAAATCCAGAGGATATGTTTCCTCTGGATTTAAATTGATATTCTTAGTCCTGCAGGGCAGGATGGGAGTTATTCGAATAGGCTAGCATCAATAGTTCCATTGATTTCTACGGATTTCATCGTAAGCTCGATGCTTTGAGCACCAGCGCTCTGCTCCATGCTTGTTGGAATCAGTATGCCGTTATAGCTTTTGTAATCGCCATAAGTAACGGTGCTTGATTGTCCCATGATTGATGAAATGGTTTGAAGTTTCAAGCCTGTTTTTTGGTCGAAGTAGTAGATTGTTGAACCTGCTTTCACCACATATACATCGGCACCATTAAGTTTGTCGACACCCGAAAGCACCGCATCGGTATTGTTTAACAAGCTAAGCTCGGGGAAGATTACGGTTTGTTTCTTCACTTCGCTAGCCATCTGCTCTGGCAATTCGTGGCGTTGACCTTGAGCATAGATGATAGCTGCTTTGCCATCGTAGATTTGCTTACTCATGCTATTGCCATTTACTTTGGTATCTAGGCAAAATTTATCATTGGTTTGAGTATTTTCAATGATAAGGTTCATGCCTTGTATTTCGCCTTCAGCCACATAAGCCAACGATTTTACGGCTTTCAAATTTGCTTCACCACCAATAGCATCGATGTATTTTTTAATTACGGTTTGTGCTGTGAGATCGGCAGGAAGAGCAGTGCGCTCTACTTTGTTGGCGTAGAAATCATATTCATTTACGGGGCTACCTTTTGCCATCTTTTCAATGAGCGGACGAGTAACCGACACATCTCCTACGGCTAAATAAAGTGCATTGTTTGGTGTGAGATATTTCTTTGCCACGCGTTGCACATCTTCAGCAGTAATAGACTCTAGACGATTCATGTAGGTTTCGTAGTAGTCGGCTGGCAAGTTATATTTGTCAATATTGTAGGCATAATTGGCAATGGTTGACGAATTTTCTAGTCCGCGACCGAATGAACCTGCTAACTTGTTTTTAACCAATTGCAATTGTGTAGCATCAATATCGTCATTGGCAATGTTCAACATTTCTTTTTGAATTTCAACGAAAGCACTGTCGGTAGCTGTAACGCGTACATTGGCCGAGGCTTTGAAGCTACCGTGGTATCTGCCGGGGACGGTTGATGAGTAAGCACCGTAAGTCCAAGCTTTATCTTCACGTAGGTTCATGAAAAGCTTACCGCTAGAACCGCCACCTAATATTTGATTCATTACGGTAACTGCCATTACATCATCGTCGCCATAGGTAAGGTTGATGGGGTATGACACGCTAATTGCCGATTGTGTAGAAGCATCTTTGTTGGCCAAAGCAAACACCGGAGCATCTCTTTTGGCGAGTGTAGGGATTTCGTGTGTAGGGATGGCTTTTGCTTCCCATTTGCCAAAGCGTTTTTTGGCTAGCTTTTTTGCTTCTTTTGCTGTTACATCGCCCACGATAATAAGGTAAGTTCCGTTCGGACGAATGTAGTCGTGGTGAAACTCAACCAAGTCTTCACGTGTAATATTGTGGAGTGTTTCTTCGGTAAGCAACTCGCCCCAAGCAGTGTTTTTGCCATAAAGCAAGGCGTTTGAAATGTTCGATTGCAGGGCTGTCATTTCGGTTTTGCTTGCTTTCAAACCTTGTAATAATTGCTTTCTAGCCTTTTCTAACTCATCTTCTGGGAAGGTGGGGTTGAAGGTTACATCGCAAATTAAATCGAGCAATTCATCGTTGTGTTTTTTCAGTGCGTTGCCCCCAATGCTTGAAGCGCCGGTGGATAGCCCACCTGCGATGAAGTCAATTTCATCGTCGATTTGGGCTTTTGTTCGAGTTGTTGTGCCTGTTTTCATAAGCTCGCCAGTTAGTTGGGTGTATCCCGCTTTGTCGCCTTCGAAAATAGGGTCTCTATCGAAAAGTAGGGTGTATGACACGGTGGGGAATTTATGATTTTCTACCACAATGACTTTCAGTCCGTTCTTTAATTCAAATTTTGTTGATTTGCCGAAATCGAGTTTTGTGGCAGGACCGGGACCTGGCACAATCGAGCGGTCAATTTGTGCTTGTGCGCTAAAGCTAACGAGTAGCATTAGGGCTATGATATGTACTAATTTTCTCATGTATTTTCTAATTTAGCCTTATTTAGTTCCTCGAAAAGGAAAGGTAGAAAAGGCTTCGAGTTTATAAGTTTGTTTTGTTGACACCAACGTTGTTGGGACTTTTATTTCTTCTTAGGCAAATAATAAAGTACTACGCGGTTGCTTTCTTTCAAATATTTTTTTGCTACGCGTTGAATATCTTCGCGGGTAACGCTCAAAAACATCTTTTCTTCCTCGTTAATTCGGTTGGTGTTTCCGTAGTAGGTGTAGCAGTCGCCTAGCTTGTCGGCAATGGTTGCAGCTTTGCGATAGCCGTTTACGGTATTGCTTTCAATTTGGTTGCGTAGTTTTTCAAACTCGCGTTCTGAAATTAGATTTTCTTTCACCTCTTTAATCTGGGCATCGATAGCTGCATTTAGAGCTTCTGGAGTGACATTGGCATTGGGTAATCCGAGCACCACCATCACTGATGGGTCTTGATAACCAAAGTTACCTGATAAAATTTGCAATGCCACTTGGTCTTCATCTACCAACTTACGATATAGGCGCGAACTATTGCCCGATGAAAGCAATTGGTTGAGCATACTCAGCGCAGGGGTGTCAGCATTGGCATCTTCGGGCACACGATAGGCTTGAATGACTGCTGGAATTTGAACATCGCGATATACGGTGTCGCACACTTCATGAGTTAAAGGAGGTTCAATAACTGTGGGGCGGTGCATATGTTTTGTGCCTCGTGGAATGTCGTTGAAATATTTCTCAACGAGCGATTTTGCATGAGCTTCGTCAATATCGCCGGCAATGATTAGGCAAGCATTGTTTGGCACATAGTAAGTTTCATAGAAGTTAACGAAATCGGAGTCTTTAGCTTCCATGAGTTTATCTACATCGCCTATGGTAGGCCAGCTGTAAGGGTGTTGTTTAAACGCAAGTTGCATGATGAGCATATTCCAATCGCCATAAGGCTGACTGTCGTAGCGTTGCTTTTTTTCTTCTGCTACCACTCGCTTTTGAGTAGCAATACCCGTAGAATCAACTTTGGCATGAAACATTCGTTCGGCTTCCATCCAGAGTGCTAATTCCAATTGGTTTGAAGGCACTGTTTCGTGGTAATACGTTTTATCAACCATGGTGTAGGCGTTCAGTGTTCCTCCGGCATTCTCAATCATTTTCATGTATTCTCCACGACCAATGTTCACTGTACCTTCAAACATGAGATGTTCGAAAAAGTGAGCAAATCCAGTGAGCTGAGGGTCTTCGTTTTTAGAGCCTACATTGTAATGTACACCCACGGTAACGTTAGGCGAAGAATTGTCGGTGTATAAAATTACGTGTAGCCCATTGTTAAGATCGAATTCTTTAAACTCGATGTTTTGAGCTTGGCTGAACTGCACGGAACTGAAAAAAAGCAGAAGTACAGCGAGAAGATGAAGTTTCTTCATACGAATAGAATTAATTATTTATTATTTAGGGTACCAAAAATATAGAAAAAAACGAGAACACCTTCTGTTATGGCTATAGTTTGTTGGTAAAATGACTTTAAAGGACTTCTTGACTCGAATTTTTACGCCAGTTGGGCAGGTTGAAGGACTTTTTGTTGGCTCGTTGATCGAATTCATGGGAGAGATGAGGATGGGGGAATTTCGGCAAAAACAAAAAAAGGATTCCTCGTTGGCAAGGAATAATCAAACTGTATTTAAATGAAATTTGTGTGGTTCGGGTAATTATAATTTGCTTTTTGGTGAAACTTTGCAAATGTCCTTCAAAATGAAAAAACGGGCTTCGGATTTTTGTAAATCATGGTTGTGATTCGCAATCCGAAAAACGAACGGGCAACGTTTAAAGCGGTGAAGTTTTTGTAATGATTAATTGCCTGAGGGGATTGATTAGTTATTCCCACAGATAATTACTCTAGGTTTCATTAGGAAGTGTCCATTTTAGCGGGGAGATTTTCTAATGGAATCTAAGCAGCAAAATCTTTTGTATTTGAACACAAATTTCATGGAGCAATATTTAATTGCTAGCCTTCAGAGAAGTGTTTCAACAGAGTTTGTCTCATGCTTGCTAATCGGTTTTTTTTCTAAGCTTTAGGTAAAGGAATAGTCAGTGGTTGTTTCAAATAGATATGAAATAGAAGTTTTCGATTACTTATTGAAAACTTTCCAATTTTATTTAACGGAAAATTAAAGGTTGTGAAGGAATAGGTGGTGATAATCGTAACAGTGTGTAGTTTAGCTTTTTATATAGTTTTGAAAGCGATGTAAAGGTGTTAAATTTCGTTTCGAGCTACTTAAAATGATATTAAAACTTATAATTTAGATGTTTTGTGGTGAACATTTTCGACAAAACAATACTTTTGTATGTGTGTTTGATTGAGAATATACATTTTTTGTATTAAAATATCATTAGTTTGATAGCACAACTAAAACGTTATTGTATATATTAATTAAAATAGATTGTTTATGAAGAAAATTGCGTTATTATTTACCGTTCTTGTAATAGGATTACAAGCGGTAATGGCACAAAACAAAACAATCACAGGGACGGTAACGTCGGCCGAGGATGGAATGCCTTTGCCGGGAGTTACTGTAGTTGTGAAAGGGACTACTATCGGAACATTAACCGATATTGACGGTAAGTATACCATTAAAGCTCCTGCAACGGCAACGGCTTTAATGTATAGCTTCATCGGAATGGAAAGCCGCGAAGAGCTTATCAACGGATCCGTGATTAACACGCAGATGAAAAATGATGCGGTAGCCGTAGATGAGGTTGTGGTAACAGCCATGGGTATCAAGCGAGATGCAAAGGCTTTAGGTTATGCTACGCAGGCAATTGATAATGAAGAATTGAATAAGTCGGGTAACAGCGACTTGGCAAAATCTCTTCAAGGAAAATTAGCTGGTGTAGAGGTAAAGATGTCTTCAGGTATGCCCGGAGCTTCTTCTCAAATTGTAATTCGTGGTGCACGTTCATTTACTGGCGATAACACCCCACTTTATGTGGTAGATGGTATGCCAATTTCATCAACATCACCTTTTTCAACAGGGAATTCAGTAACCGGTGCCGACGTGTCAAACCGTGCTTTAGATATCAACCCCAACGATATTGAAAGCATTAACGTGCTGAAAGGACAAGCAGCAGCAGCCCTTTATGGTTTGAGAGCATCGAATGGTGTGGTAATCATTACAACAAAAAGTGGTAAAGGAGCTAAAAAAGGAGTGCCTCAGGTAACTCTTTCTCAGGTAACTAGCTTCGAAACCGTTTCTAGATCGCCAGACTACCAAACAAAGTATGCACAAGGAACAAACGGGCAGTACGTGCCTAATTCATCAATGGCTTGGGGTCCTGAGATATCAGAATTAGCCAACGATCCAACCTATGGATACGGTGGAAAATATGAAGGTGGACAAGAAGGCCAATATTACGTGCCACAACGTGCAACTGCAGGGCTTGATCCTTGGGTTTATCCTGGCACATATGATAACTTCGGCGATTATTTCAACACCGGTTTCACCAGCACGACCAACATTAATTTGAGTCAGGCTACCGATAAAGGACACTTCTCTATTGGTTTAGGTAGAACCGGACAAGAGGGTATTGCTCCTAACACAGGCATGGAGCGTTGGAATGCTAAAGCAGCAGCAGAATCGAAGTTGAACAAAAACTTCACAGCAGGTTTCTCTGCCAACTTCTCGATGAACGACATTGATAAATTATCGAGTGGTAACGATGCCTCTTTGGCAGGTGTTTATGCAGCGCCTACTTCTTATGATTTGAAAGGAATTCCATCTCACGCTGAAGGAGACCCTTATACTCAAGTTTATTATCGTGGAGGTTCATTCGACAACCCTTACTGGATTGAAGATAACAACACGTTCAACGAACAAACAAAACGTTTCTTTGGGAATGGATTTGTGAACTACAATGCCAAAATCAAAGAAGATATGACCTTAGACGTGAAGTATCAATTAGGTGCTGATACCTACACAACACACTATCAAGACATATTCGGTTTCGGCTCAAACAATAGTTCTATTGAAAACTATGGGGTAACCAACATGACCTACAACTCATTGCTTACAGCAAACTTCGATTGGAAAATTAACGATGATTTCCATTTCAATGCCTTATTGGGTAATGAGTTGAATAATAGCTCGATTAAGAAATACGATCAGTACGGTCAAACCTTCAATTTCGGAGGGTGGAACCATATTGACAACACGCAAACCGTAACAGCTACAGAATCGCAAAGAAATGAACGTACTGTGGGTTTCTTCGGCAATGTGGCTCTTTCTTGGAGAGAAATGTTATTCTTAAACGTAACAGGTCGTAATGATATCACATCGACTATGCCACGTGGCAACCGCAGTTTCTTCTATCCTTCGGTTTCGTTGGGTTGGGTAGCTAGCGAGTTAACACCGCTAAAAGAGGCAGAGTGGTTAAGTTTCTTGAAACTTCGTGGTTCGTATGCCGAGGTTGGTCAAGCAGGATCATACTACGACAGCTATTATGCTACGCCAACATATGGAGGCGGTATGTGGGCTGGTACTCCTATTCAATATCCTACCGATGGTGTAAACGCATATACTCCATATGGTGTTATGTACGACCCAAATTTACGTCCACAAAACACCAGATCATATGAACTTGGTGTGGAAGCTAAATTTTTCAACAATCGTTTTGGTGTAGATTATACTTTCTCTCGTCAGAATGTAAAAGATCAAATCTTCCAAGTGCCATTGGCAGCATCAACAGGAGCTTCAAGCTTAGTAATGAACGGTGGTAAGCTACACACTGTGTCGAACGAATTGGTAATTTATGCTACACCTATTCAAACCAAAGATTTCTCTTGGGATATTCAGTTGAACTTCTCTAAAATGGTGAACATGGTTGATGAACTAGCCGATGGTGTAGAATCGATCATGATTGGTGGTTTCGTAACACCTCAGGTTCGTGTAAGCAAAGGCTTTAACTACCCAACAATCTATGGTGATCAGTTTGCTAAAGATGGACAAGGTAGAGTTTTGGTTGACGAAGATCCGAACTCTTCAACTTACGGTATGCCAATGGTGGGAGAACCCGGAGAACTAGGCTCAGTAATGCCAGACTTCCAATTAGGTGGTACTATGGGCTTCACCTATAAAAATGTATCATTGAGCGCTACATTCGATTGGAAATCGGGAGGCGTAATGTATTCAGGATCCAATGGTTTGGTCGACCTCTATGGGGTGTCGGAGAATACAGCCGATCGTACATCAACATTTGTGTATGATGGCTACAAAGCTGATGGAACGAAAAATGATATCGTACGTGGAGGAAGTGGTGACCAACTAGCTTATCAAACACTATATTCAGATGTGTTGGGTAACATCGATGAATACTACGTTCGTTCAAGTGACTATTTGAAATTGAGAGATATCACCTTACAATATCAATTGCCTAAAAGCTGGATTCCTAAGGTAGACATTGCCGTGTCGGCTTTTGCTCGTAATATTCTGCTATGGTCAGCCCTTGATAACTTCGACCCTGAAAGTTCTCAAGGTAACACCAACATGGCTGGTGGTTTTGAGCGCTTCTCTATGCCTCAAGCATCGAGCTATGGTTTTGGTATTGATGTAAAATTCTAAGAACAGATAAAAAGAGAATTATTATGAAAAAACATATAAAATATTTAGCCTCAGCGGCAGTTTTAGTGGGTGTGTTGGCATCATGTTCTGAAGATCGACTAGATGAAATTAACGTCGATCCAAATCACCCAACCAATGTGTCTTCGGAGTATATTATCCCTGATGTGTTGATGAGCACGGGTTTCAACGTAGTAGGAGCCGATTTGAACTTCTATTCTATGGTATATACCGAACTTCAAGTTGGGGTGTACAATCAGATGTATAACGCCGAAATTCGTACTACCGAGCCACAAAGTAGTTCAACCTACAATAACCAATGGGGGTCGTTATATAAAAACTTATATAATTTGAAAGTAATTATAGAGAAATGTTCTGAAGGCGGAAACGAAGCTGGGAACAATGTAACGCTGGGTATTGCTCAAATTATGAACGCTTACAACTTGGCACTGTTAACCGATTTATTTGGCGATGTGCCTTATAGCGAAGCTTTGCAACCCGGTGTTATTTTTACTCCAAAATTAGATAAACAAGAAGATCTGTATCCCCAAATTATGCAAAACCTAACCGATGGTATTGCTAACATTGAGGCGGGTTCTGGTTTCCCATCTTTGGGTATTCAAGATTTCTACTACGGAGGCGATGCCGACAGTTGGGTAAGACTAGCTAATGGACTATTAGCTCGTTACACACTACGTTTGTCGAATGTTTCACCCGATTACGATGCTGTTTTAGCTTATGTAGATAAGTCGTTCACCGATGCAAGTGAAGAATGTACATTGAAATTTAATGGCACATCAACGCACAATCCAATCTATACATTCTTTGAAGACAGAGATTATTTTGGAGCTAGCCAAAGTCTAAAAGACAAATTGACAGCATTAAGCGATCCGAGAGCCGATAAGTATTGGATTGCTTATTCAGGAAACGCTTCCGATGAGTTATCTTTTGCGGCTAATGGCGCACCATTGCAACAACAAGGAGCTTACAGTATTTCTAATATTATGGGAGATACAAATCCAATTTATATCATGAGCTACCATGAATTGCTATTCGTTAAGGCAGAAGCTGCAGCTAGAAATGGAGATTTAACAACAGCTAAATCTGCGCTAAAAGAAGCTATTGTAGCAGCCATGGGAAAATCAAATGTAGCTATCAAGTCCGAAACTGCCGAGGCTTATTATACTGCGCAAGTAGAACCTCAAATGACAGATCAAGCAGGTGCTATTAAAGCTATTTCTTTGCAAAAATATATAGCAAGCTATGAAGAAGAAGGTATTGAAGCCTACAATGATATCCGTCGTTGGAAAGCTATGGGAGAAAATAACATTGAACTTGCCAATCCTAAAAACGCGTCAGGAAAATTCCCATTGCGTTTCACTTACGGAGGTGATGATGTAACCACAAACATAAACATTTCCGAAGCCTATGGCGATGGTAGCTACGTGTACAGCGAAAATGTATGGTGGGCAGGAGGAACTCGCTAATTTTAAACCTTAAAATTTAATAACATGAGATATTTTAGATATTTAATAGCAGTCATCTTCACTACCACTTTGTTGGTGTCATGTAATGATTGGGACAACCCAGTGCAAGATAGAGGGACATATCCCAACCCATCATTAGAGAATGTTATTCCAGCATTCTTTACAATGGATTTTGAAACGAGCTTCGTGGCTTTCGATGTCGTGATGTCGGAAGAAGATCAAGCAAAGATTGATAATGCTTATTTGCAGATTGCCTATACTGGAGCAGATGGTGTGAAAGGTGATGCCGTAAAATTGCAAGACTTAACCACATTTCCAGCAGCAGTAGAAGTTTCGGCAGAAGATGCCATTGCAGCGGTAGGAAAAACAAATGAAGACATTGCTATTGGCGACATCTTTTCTTTGGAAGTAATTACCGTAGTTAATGGAGTATCTACCAAATCTACAGCAGCTATTGATGCAGCAGTTACTTGTGCATTCGATGAAAATCTTACATCAGGAAAATATGCCTATTCATCGTCGGGCTGGGAAACTGCAGGGTCGGTTGACATTATAGCTGATGAAGAAGATCCATATAGTGCTTCCATCAATGTAACAGGTCTAGCCGAAGGCGATGGTCTTGTAGGAACCGATAATTTGATGAAAATTACAATCGATCCTAACAGCTATGCTGTAACAAGCACATCGGGCAAAGTTGTAGTTGCAGAATCAATGGCAAGTTACACTAACCTAGCTTATGAGCTTGTTAGTGGGAGCTATGATTCTTGTTCGGGCGACTATACGCTAACCTTTGCACTTACCGTCGATCAAGGCTCATTCGGTTCGTTCTCGTTCTCGTTTACAGCGCCATAGGTTATAAATTAACCTCACTCAAAATACAAGCGGGTACTCCATGGAGTACCCGCTTTTTTGTTGTACAACTTTGGGCTGTCTTGTTGGCACAGGAGATATTTTGGGGAGTTAAAGTTGGGTTAATCTTGTTTGCGTTGAAACATTCGCTGCCCCTTTCACCGACATAAAAAAATCATTTGCCGATAATGGTTAGGTCGGTTTAATGGAAAGGTTTATGTTTGTTGTGTAGAAAAAATAGACTATGAAAACAGGAAATATCAATCGAGAGGAAATGGATGCCATTCGTGCTAAGCGTTTGCATTTGCGACAGCGTAAGCAGATGCTATATGGGGCTTTACTCATTTTCTTAGGCGTAGTTTGGATGCTCGTAGAACTCAATGGGTGGAGTTTTGTTCCCGTGCTAGACCAAGTGGGTCTTGCCCTCAGCTATTTTTCTATGCAAGTGCGCGAACTGATTGGGCAATTCCTTTTCCCCATGTTGCTATTGCTCATAGGGCTTGCCATCATGATGTATAGCTACACCAAAACGGCTTCTTCTTGGTGGCAGCAAATCATCACGGTGTTTGTGTTGCCTGCTGCAACGGTGCTTTTCTCCTTGGTTTGTGTAGGGTGGTTAATCAAGCTGATGAGCTTCGCAGATCCTTACATAATCGTTTGTTTTGCAATTCCGCTATACTTAGTGTCGCTTGTCGATTGGATGGCTGAAAAGCTATTTCCATTGTTTCACGCATTAAAAACTCAGCATCATGAATAATCCTGACATTAATAAAAAATATCGCAGCATCGGTATTGCCTTTATAGCCCTTGGTGCCATCCTCATTATCGGACGATTAGGCATCATTCCTTGGCGCATTAATGTGGCAGATATTATCTTCTCTTGGCAAATGATACTCATCATTGTTGGGGCGTTGTTGTATCGTGGTGGTAAAAAGAAAAACATGGCGTTGGTACTGATGGGCATGGGGGTGTTCTTCCTAGTTCCCGAAGTGTTCAACCTATCGCCAACGCTTCGCGCAGTCTATTGGCCAAGCTTCCTTGTGTTTATCGGGGTATTCTTGCTGTTACGACACAAAAAGAGAATACAAGAACCTTACACCACACCTTCTGATGATGAAGGTGAGCCAAGCCCACCTCCTCCACCTTTGCATGATGCTATTGATGATTTCGTAGCTCTGGGCTCGAAAGATGTGGTAGTAAGCACGCAAAATTTCAGTGGCGGACAAAGTACCTCTGTTTTCGCAGGTATTGAGTACGATATGCGCTCCTCAGTTCTTGGTTCTTCTATTGTGGTGGTGGAATGTGCTTGCATCTTTGGTGGAATAGGATTTCGTGTGCCAGCGGGATGGAAGGTGCGTAACGAAGTAAAAACGGTGCTTGGTGGCGTTTCCGACGATCGTATGCAGTTGCCCGACAATGGCAGCCCGATGGAAGAGAAAACCATGGTACTTAAAGGAGTGTGTATCTTTGGTGGAATTGAAGTGAAATATTAAAGAATTGCGGATTAACAACTACAAATTAGGCAACTGTGCACTAAAAAATATGAGACATCCTTTCTTTAGAAATAAACTATTGCTGTTGTATTATGCAGGTTTTTGGCTTCTGGTGGCAGTGGCCAATTTCTTGCTACTGCATTTCGGACAGCAAGAACCTATCGATCAGGCACTGTCAGATTCGCTTTCTAGCTTTGTAATCTATCCTTTGTTGGGCACAAGCATTTGGTTTGTCATTCGCTACAATAAAATTGACGAGCAAGATTGGGGGAAACACGTGGTTTATCACCTGCTTCTTGCTACAGTATATAATATCATTTGGCTTTATTTGAGTGTGGGTGTTTATAAACTTTTTCAGCTCAATGCCGAGGCACAGTTTTGGCAAGAAACGGCAAAGAAAGTATTGGTGGGTTATATCTTATATGGCATTCATGTGTTGTTCTTCTACACGCAGAGCTATTATGCTGTTTTGAGAGAGAAAACAAAGCGCGAACATGAATTGCAGATGCACGTTAGAGAAGCCGAGCTTAGTGCTTTAAAATCGCAAATCAATCCGCATTTCTTGTTTAATAGTTTGAATAGCATTTCCTCGCTCACCATGAGCAACCCCGAAAAAGCGCAGGAAATGGTGGTGAATCTATCTACGTTCATGCGCTACTCTTTGCAGCGAAAGCCCAACGATTTAACCACTTTGCACGAAGAAATAGACAATGCGAAATTATATCTTGACATCGAGAAAGTGCGTTTTGGCGAAAAGCTACGCGTTGATTTCCAAATTGATGAAAACTGTTTGCAAGCACGCTTGCCCAATTTAATTTTGCAGCCAGTGCTCGAGAATGCAATTAAATATGGTGTTTATGAATCCACATCGCCTGTTACGATCTTTGTTCGCGCACAGTTGAAAGGGCAATTCCTACAAGTGAGTGTGAAAAATGAATACGATGCACACGCCATGAAAAACAAAGGAGAAGGAATCGGATTAAAAAATATTAGACAGCGCATGAGTTTGCTCTATCAGAATCCTCATTTGCTGCAAACCAACGACGATGGGAAGCTGTTCAGTGTGCTGTTTTTATTTCCCATTGTGGCTGAATTGGCAATGAAACAACTAGATACAAGTAAATAACCAATCCCAGGGCTTTTGCTTTGCCTTTTAGGAGAGTAAGGAACGAGAATATCAACATGAAACTTAGAACTTTAATTATTGACGACGAATATTTGGCTCGCGATTTGCTCAAAGCCTTCTTGAAAGACTATCATCAGGTGGATATTGTGGGGGAGTGTGAAAATGGCTTCGATGGTATTGCTCAAATTAACGAGTTAAAGCCCGATTTGGTGCTACTCGACATTCAGATGCCCAAACTTACAGGGTTAGAAATGCTCGAAATGCTCGAACACCAGTCTCACATCGTTTTTATCACAGCTTACGACCAATATGCCTTGAAAGCTTTTGAGCTTAATGCGGTAGACTATCTGCTCAAACCGTTCAACAAGCAACGATTGTTTGAGGCGCTAGATCGAGTGGTTGTGCGTGTAAATGCGCAGGAAAAAGCGCCAGACAAGGGTGGGCTTGCCCACCATGCTCAAGAAGATAGCTTGTCGCGTATTGTAGTGAAATATAAACAACGCATTGTGGTAGTGCCGGTGGAAGATATCTTCCATGTAGAAGCCATGGACGATTATGTGTTGCTGCACACTAAATCTATGCGATATGTCAAGCAATGTACCATGAAATCGTTGGAAGAGTCTTTAGATGCTAGTTTGTTTGTTCGTGTGCATCGGTCGCATATGGTGCAGATTTCTCAAATCGAGCGCATTGAAAACGACGAAAACAATGCTCAAGTAGTGCTACTGAAATGTGGCAAACAAGTGAAAGTGAGCAAAAGTGGCTTCAAGAGATTAAAAGAAGTGCTTTAGTTGTATAGAGCCGTGTTTTTTATTCTTGAAGAAAAGCAGGGGTTAAATTAACGGTGCGTCAATATCTTTAATTAGCAATTGCAGATTTCTTCGCCCGCGATATTCATTCTGATTTACAGTGTAGAGAATATCGAAAGGAATACCTTGTTCAATCACCTCATATTTTTTGGCTTGGTTGAAAGCAATAGCAGGAACACAATTAATGCTGTCGTTCGGTTCGGTA
Source organism: Mangrovibacterium sp. (assembly GCA_047972995.1). Lineage (GTDB taxonomy): Bacteria > Bacteroidota > Bacteroidia > Bacteroidales > Prolixibacteraceae > JBKEDC01. Next base: position 41,613 of record JBKEBD010000002.1, on the reverse strand, counting down.
ATGTCGAGCTTAAGATGTTCATTTTCTTTACCCACACAACGAGCTCTGCCCGAATCAACAATGTTCGAGCTAATAAATACCGGGCGAGGGTTGCTCGGACCGAAAGGCTCAAACTGTTTTAATATGCGGTAGAATTTGTCGTTAATATCCGACAATTGCAATCTTGAATCGGCATTAAATACCTCTACTTTCTGCTCATCGGTAATGCTTGCAGCCACAATTTCTTCAAAACGACGTGTGAACTCTGGGATTTTATCAATCTTCATGGTTAATCCTGCAGCATACATATGCCCGCCGTATGATTCCAGCAAATCAGAGCATTGCCCAATAGCCTCATAGAGGTCGAAGCCATGCACCGAGCGAGCCGAACCTGTTGCCATGCCATTCGACTCGGTTAAAATGATGGTGGGGCGATAATAATGTTCCGTAAGTCGAGAAGCCACAATTCCCACCACTCCTTTGTGCCAATCGCGGTTGTATAATACGGTTGATACACGGTCGGAATGCATCGGGTCGTGCTTAATCATATCTAGTGCCTCTTGCGTGATATCACGGTCGAGCTTTTTCCTAATTTCATTGAATGAGTCGATTTCTTCGCCCAATTTTGAAGACTCAGCACTATCGCTCATTACAAGCAAATCAACCGAGCTTTTGCCATGCTCAATTCTTCCAGAGGCATTCAGTCGAGGTCCAATTTTAAACACTACATCGCTTAATGTAAGTTCCGTGTTTACGGCATTCGAAAGCTGCATGATCGTTTTTAAGCCCACGCTCGGGTTTTCATTCAGCTTTTTCAGCCCATAATAGGCTAGCACTCTGTTTTCGCCCGTTACAGGCACAATATCAGCAGCAATGCTCACCGCAACCAAGTCGAGCAGGTCGTAAAGTTCAATAATAGGAATGTTGTTTCGCAGAGAATAAGCATGAATAAGCTTAAAGCCTACTCCACATCCTGAAAGTTCTTTGTAGGGGTAATTGCAGTCTTGGCGCTTCGGGTCGAGCACAGCCGCAGCTTTCGGAATTTCTTTATCGGGCGTGTGGTGGTCGCAAATAATGAAATCGATGCCTAATTGTTTGGCTTTTTCAATTTTCTCCACCGCTTTAATCCCGCAATCGAGGGCAATTATTAACGACACATTGTTCTCCTTGGCATAATCAATACTTCGATTAGATATGCCGTAGCCTTCAGAGTATCGGTCGGGAATGTAGTAGTCTAAATTTTCTACTCTATTGCGCAAGAATTGATAGATAAGGGCTACTGAAGTAGTACCATCCACATCGTAGTCGCCATAAATCAAGATGCGTTCTTTGTTTTCAATGGCTTGCTCAAGCCGGTGCACGGCTTTGTCCATGTCCTTCATTAGGAATGGGTCGTGCAGGTGGTCTAATTTAGGACGAAAGAAAGTGCGTGCTTCTTCAAAATTAGTCACGCCACGTTGTGCCAATAGGTTTGCAATAACCATATTAACATTCAAAGCAGCCGACAAATGTTTGATGACATTAATATCAGCACGGTCTTTTATATTCCAAATTTTACCCATTTTATATTTTGCAACAAGAGCTAATAAATTATAGCTCAAACAACACACAAAGATAGTTTAAGAAAGTGGTATATAAAAGCAGCTAGGATATTATTTTGAATCTGTATAAGTAAAATGCCACGCATCAACCAATTAGACGATGTAAATTATTTAGCGGGCATCGGTATATAGCCATACGCCTGCAATGCTCGGATGATTTTGGGCAAAGGAAAGCTGTGCTTTTTTAGCTTCCTCTAGGTTTGGGAAAGAGGCTGCAGCCACATAGTTCAATCCACGAATTACACCCAAATTATTAGCATCTAAGCCTTGAGCTCGAAGTTCTTCCACCAAATCATTGGCGTTGGTAGCATCTCTGAAACTTCCCACAATAAGGTGATAGCGATTAACAGGAGCCGCTGGTTCAACAATTGGGGCAGGTTCTTCTGCTGCGATAGTGTTTAGCATGGGTTCTACTTCCACCTCTTCCACTACCTGAGGAGTTTCTTCGGTTGGTGTTTCAGCAACTACAGGAGTTTCTGTTTTGTTCCAATGGAGTAAGCTCGATTCTTGCAGATTTGGAATTTCATCGTGAAATGGAATGGCTAGCAAAGCAATCAACACGGGAGTTGCCCACAGAGCTCGACGAAAGTTTTTCGATTTCGAAGCACGCTGAATGGGTTGTGCATTGATGTGTTTAGATACCGTAGAGCTCAGCTTTTCATGCAGCAAGCTGTGATAATTGAAGCCATTTAAACCATAGGTGTCAACATTCAGATTTGCATTTTCAGCCGGAGTAAACACCACTTGGTGATGAGCATCATATTGCAGCGAGCCGATAGCAGAAATAACAATCTGCTCGCCATCGCCAAGTCGGTAATTCATTTCAGCCACAAGAGTTTCTACCTTGCGCTTAGCCGAATGATAAGAAATATTTTCTTCTGCAGAAACGTAGTTAATAAGCAGGCCATCGTTGAAATTCAATTTGCTATTGAAACTCACCGAATGACTAGGAGGTGCAAAACTATTTCCCGCAATTGTAGCAGGCTTATAATTAGACACAAAGCCCCCGAATTGTGGGATAATCACACAATCATTCAGCAATAATAATTCTTCTATATAGGCTAAAATTTCCACGGCTTCCATTATTTCTTTAAAATACAAACTTACAATAAAACTCGATTATTGACAAATGCTTGTCGAAAAAGCAAAGAAGTAATCCGGATTTCTCGGAAATATTTCAATGACTAGGATGTAAAGTTCAACCACCTTCATGCTAGATGGGCAGAACTAAACCCACTGGCAAAAACGTGGTGTTACTTTTGGCGCGAAAATCCAAACAGATATATTCAATTGCAAAAGTATTTTTGTAACTTAGCCGTGACATAAGCGCATGGGCGCAGAATTTAAATCTGATATCTGTAGTTCGGTATCTTAATTATTATAACTCAATGAAAGTATTAGTAACAGGTGGAACCGGTTTTATTGGTTCGCACACCGTGGTGGAGCTTCAGCAAGCAGGCTATGAGGTGATTATTGTAGATGATTTGTCGAATTCCGACATTTCAGTTCTGGCAAGCATCGAGAAAATTACAGGCATAAAACCTGCATTCGAGCAATTCGACCTTTCAGTAGCTGAAAAAACGCACGATTTCTTCCAAAGAAACCAAGACATTAAAGCGATTATCCATTTTGCAGCTTCAAAGGCTGTGGGCGAATCGGTGCAAAAACCACTGCTTTACTATCGTAACAACTTACAATCGCTTATTAACATCTTGCAGTGTCAATTAGAATTCCACATTCCAAACATTGTATTTTCGTCGTCGTGCACGGTTTACGGTCAGCCGGATGTGCTTCCGGTTACCGAGCAAACACCTCGCAAAGATGCCGAATCGCCTTATGGCAACACCAAACGTGTGAATGAAGATATTTTGAGCGACATCATTAAAGCATATCCAGAATTAAAAGGTATTGCTTTGCGCTACTTCAACCCTATCGGGGCGCATCCGTCGGGTTTGATTGGCGAATTGCCTATTGGAGTACCTCAAAACCTAGTGCCTTTCATTACACAAACAGCTGCTGGCTTGCGAGAAAAAATCAGCGTGTTTGGCGATGATTACGACACCCGCGATGGCTCGGCTATCCGCGATTACATCAATGTGGTTGACTTGGCGCAGGCACACGTGGTGGCAATTGCTCGTTTGCTTGAGGAGAAAAACAAATCGAATTATGAAATCTTCAACCTTGGCACCGGCAATGGCTATTCGGTATTAGAATTGGTGAAAGGTTTCGAAAAAGCAACAGGCGTGAAGCTGAACTACGAGGTAGTAGGTCGTCGTGCTGGTGATATTGAAAAAATATGGGCAGATACTTCTTATGCTACCAACGAATTGGGTTGGGTGGCAAAAAAAGGATTAGAAGAAACCCTAGCTAGCGCATGGGCTTGGGAGAAGAAAGTGCGCGGATTAGCGTAATTTCTGAAAATAATAAACAAATAAAAGGCAGCTCACCAAATCGGTTGAGCTGCCTTTCTTTCATAACAATTACACAGTATATTTATATTTACCCGAAATATCTAATCAATAAAAATAGCCATTATCGGAGCAGCTCCCACATTTTGGGTACCCACCTTTTCGCCATTGCGATAGATGAACATTTCTCCGTTATCAACAGTACCATTCGATTTAAAGATGTATAAATCGCCATTGTCGGGGTTCACAGTCAAACCATTAATCCCGGTAATGTTCGACACTACTGGTGTTTCTTTAAATGCATTGTTTGTGGTGTCAAACACGCTTACGCCACCCACCAGATTATACTCATCATCATAGGTAGCAGCCAATACATAAACCTCCGAACCATCCTTGCTGATATCAATAGTTTTGGCATAGTTTCCGCTCACCCCTGAAAGCTCATAGATAGTTAATGCATTGGTAGAGGTGTTGATATAGGCAATTCCTTCAGTTACGGCAGGCATCGAGTAGGTACTCAACAATGTCACATAGAGGTTGTTGCTTGCATCTTTAGCAAAATAGGTGCTTGCAGCACCAACTTCGATGTGAGATATTTCCTCGCTATTCAAATCCATCACCGCAATTTGGGTGGCATAGTTCAAGGCAATATAGAGTTTACCATTGGCAATTTCCAACCCTTCGGGACCGCCCGGGCAAGCGATTTTTTCCGATGTTTTAGTTTCAAGGTTGTATTTCAAGATGTAGGTGTCGGGCATCGTACCCCAATCAGGACTTTCGCCTAAGCATGAAATGTAGAGGTAATTGCCATCGGCAATACAAGTGCGTGGTTTAGCCACATTCTCACTAATGGTATCTATCGCTGTGAAGCTCTCATCGGTCACCAAAACATAGTCTGGATTATTGCCTGTCAGATACACTTTGCTATCATAGTTGTATGCCCACTGTACAGGTCCTCCAATTTTTTCCCCATTTTGTTCTTCGTAGTAGAAATTCGTTGTTTTGCTTTCCTCCACATCATACCTCGTTATCGAAGCATTTTCTTGTGAATAGCCACCGTAGTTAATCACATAAGCACCAGAATTATCGGTGCTATTATTTTCATTGTTTGTTGAATCATCTTCACAAGCGGTGAAGACTAATGCCGCTGCTAATAGGGCAGGTGTGAGTTGAAAAAATCTTTTCATAACTGAATATTTAAGCCCTTTCAAACTTCCCCAAAAGGGGAGAGAGGACCAAAGTTTATAAATGTATTTAATATCTAATTTGAGGTTTGCCTAAATATCTAAAGCCAAAGTCAAGCGAAAGCTTCGTCCAGGCATGGCATAGCCCACTTGATTGGTGTAATCTTTGTTGAACAGGTTGTTGCACCCAAGTGCTAAATTGAAACGCTGTTTTTGGAGTGAGATGTCGCGCGATAAACCCGTGTCAAATAGCATGAAAGCTTCCAATCGGTTGCCATCAGGAGTTTGGGCACTTCCGCTATAATCCACCCATCGTTCGCCGGTGTATGTGCCACTTAGGAAGAAAAGCCATTGGCGGTGTTTTGCCGAAAAGTAGGCATTGCCATTGTGTTTGGGCGAATAGAGGAGCGGTTTGCCAATGCGGCTAGCTATTTCATCGTCTATCACTTCGGTGGGGTTGAGTGAATAGTTGGCAAAGAGCGATAAATCCCAATTGCTCACTTGGAGGGTGTTTCGGAGTTGAAATTCTAATCCTTTGCTCACCACATTTGTTCTATTTTCGGCCACGTAAAAGCCCGAAGAACCCGGTCGCCACTCAATCCATCCATCCACATCCATATAAAATGCATTGATGCTGACTTCCGAAGTGAAACGCTTGCTGCAATAGGCATAGTTCACTCCAAGCTCGTAGTTCATGCCCTCTTCGGGCTTCAAATCCGGATTGCCCTGATTCCCCCAGAACCTATCGTTGAAAGTCGGCACACGGTAGCTGTGCGCCACATTTCCCAATAGTTTAATCAGCGAATGATCGGTGGTCAGCAATCGGTATTCAGCACCGAGAGTGGGGGTGAATGGTGCGTTGAAGTTAGTGACAAACTGCTGCCTCATGTTGAGCGTGAGTTTGAGCTTGTTCCAAGCCGAATAGAAGAGCATCCCGTAGAGGTCGGCGCGTTGCTCATAGTCAATCACCTCATCGGAATAAGAATACACATCGGGATTGATATATTTATATTTCACACCAACTTTATAGCCAAAATTGGTATTGAAGTCCTGGCTCGCTTCGGCTTCGGCAATCCATCGGTTGGTGCTGATGATTTGCGCAAGATTCTCCGACGGTATTTGCTTGTCTTTCACATAGCCTGCTCCAAGTTTGAAGTCAATTTCACCCCTTCGGTTTTCATATTCCGACCAAATGCGGATGGATTTATCATCCGTATTGTCGGTACCTTCATAGTCGGAGGTGTTGGCAGCCATTTTGATTTTATTCTCGTGGTAGTTGCTTTGCAACCACACGGCAGTTTTCCACCAAGCCTGCTCGCTAAACTTGTAGTTTAGCTCCTGCAAAAGTCCGTAATGCTCTAGCCGAGCATTTTGTTGTTTGTATTCCTTGCTTTCATATTCAAAAGGAAAATTATTCTTCAATGAATAGTAATAGGCGCGTGTAACAGACTCGAATTTACCATTCCCGACAAAGATTTTAGTGCCGTATAGCTGCTCGCCAAACGATCCTTCCGATATGCGCACATTGGCTCGTGCGCCTTCCGTCCAGCCGCTGTTTAGTCCGAGGTGGATAGCTCCACCGATAGCTCCTGAACCGTTTACGGCTGCCGATGAACCATACTGCAAATCGACACCGTCAAAAAGATACATCGGGATATTAGATGCATTGGTATATCCCAAGGTGAGGGAGTTCACATTGATACCGCCAAAGTTGACCGTGGTGTGGTCTGGCGCAGTGCCCCGCAATCTGATGCTTGATAAGCCTCCGCCATCCGACTTCACATAGATGGGCGAGAATCGACTAAGAAGCTTATCGAGACCCTCTGATTGAGAGATTTCGAGCTGTTCTTTGGAAATACTTTCAATCTTAGCACCTGCTTGATATTTCTTGTAGGGTGCAATAGATTGTATTTCTTCTACCTGAATAGTATCCGATAGGGATACATTTTGGGAGATAGCGTTTTTACTCCATAAAGATGCAAATAAAAATACGCAGATAAAAAAATACCTCATTCCTTATTTAAAAGATATGAGCTTAGGAGAAATAAAAATGTGAATTCTAAATGAATAGAATATCATCACCAGCTTTAACCCCGAAGCTTTGATTAAAAAATATTGATTTTGGCAGGTCTTCTGGCTCATCTCTTTTCTGATGCCTTCCCACCCAAACAACGGGCAGTGGCTGTAGTTTCAGAAAAACAATAAAGATTTACAGCTGCGGGTACAGCCCCGGATTTACACCGAGTTCCCTTTTCATCGGGTTGAAACATTCAACGCCGAAACCAAATCTGAAGGCAAAGGTAATCAGAATTGTGAATTAGAAATGGAGAAATTACGAAAAAAAGAAACAAATTTTGAAATACATTATCGTTATTTTTCTATTCTATTGTGTGAGGAGTTATTTCACCTTTACGGCTATTCCTGAAACCATCAGCGTAACTTCGTTTGCCACGGAGGCGATGTATTGATTCACCCATCCTTGCAGGTCGGTGAATCGGCGAGCTACTTCATTTTCGGCATGACCACCCATCCCAATTTCATTGGAGATGATGAGCCAATTCGTATCTTTGGCAAACAGTTGGTTCAATTCGGTTTTGGCTAAATGAAATATTTCATCAATGCAGGTATCTTGATGGTCGAAAAATAGATTGGTGAGCCAAAGGGTGATGCAATCGAGCACCACCACAGACTGCTGCACTTCTGCTTGAGCAATATGCACGGGGATTTCGATTGTTGTCCAATTGTCGCCACGGTCGTTTCTGTGGCGTTCAACTCGCTGCTTGAAATCGTCATCCCAAATGCGCGAAGTGGCAAGGTAGATGGGATTATCGGTTTGGGCTAGGGCGAGTTCTTGTGCGTGTCGGCTTTTGCCCGACCGCTGCCCGCCAGTAATGAGGTGTATCTGGTTCATAGGAATTTAATTTTATAATAGTTTTCGTTGCTCCATGTGATACGGATGACATCGGCATAGTCCACTTCAATAGCAAATATCTTTTCGGGATTGGTATCAAGCAAATGATTTAATAAAGCTCTGATGAGTCCAGCATGAGTGATGACTAATGCTGTCTGCTCTGTCGAGCTAACAAGCTTCAACCAAAATGCAACCACACGTTGCTGTAAGTCAAGGAAGTTTTCGCCGCCATGCACCTTGCAGTGGATAAAATCTTTTCCCCAAAGAGCTTGCTCTTGTGGGGGAATTTCATCCCAAGGAGTCATCTCCCAACTGCCGAAGTCTATTTCTTGAAGAGAATCATCGCTGATGATTTTAGAATGGCCCGCTAAGTGGGCGGCAAGCAGCGTGCATCGCTGCAACGGACTAGTGTAGCATATGTCAATGCAGGCACCTTCGAGCTTCGCCTTGACTTTCTGCTCGGCTTCGATTAGGCTCTGCTTATTTGGTGTTACATTGCTTCTTCCGTAGCACACACCATCGGGTGTGGTGGTCTTTGGGTGTCGAACGATATAGATGGTTTTCATGGAGTGCATTTCGTGGTTATGGCAAATAGTTTGCACCACCCAAAGCGAGTAGAAGCAATAGGACTTCATTTAGTTGTTGCACCACGCCAAGGCAATCGCCCGTGTAGCCATCAATGTGATGGGCAAAATAGATGCCTGTCAATAGGCTGCTTGCTGCGATTAGGGGGATGGCCAAAAAGCTTGTCCACGAGAAAAAGAAAAGAGGTAGCGAGGCGATGGCTAGGGCAAAAATGATTCGTCTCCAAGAAAGTGCGCTCGAAGAATCGAGCGACTTGGAGTTTTCACTTCGGGCATTGTGCCAGAACTTCGGCAGAAGCAACACCGACCACCGACTAAGCGCATGAGCTGCTACTAGCACTAAAGGCAATCGAGCTGGCTCGATAGAAGCTAGGGTAAAAATCTTCAGCGCAAAGAGCATAATCAAACCAATCACCGCATAGGCTCCCACACAAGAGTCTTTCATGATGCGGAGCTTTTGCTCCTTGTTGTAGCCTCCGCCAAAGGCATCGCACACATCAGCCCAACCGTCCTCATGCAGTGCTCCAGTACTGAGTATCATGAGCGCAACACTAAGTATAATCGACACGAAGTGTGGAAAAGCATATGCCGATAGGGTATAGCCCATAGCCCCGATAGCTCCTACCACTAGTCCAACCAGAGGGAACCAAGTGAGAATTAAGGATTGATTTTCCGGTCGATATTCTACCTTGAAAGGGAAATGCAATCGAGTGAAAAACAAAAAGGACGACAGGAGGATGTTGAGTTCTCGCTTAATCATGCTTGTGGGTAATATTATATACTTTTGTTTCTGAAAAAGAGGTCATGCTGCGAAGCATCTCCACGCTTGCTTGCACAATCGGATAGCACAAAGCGGCACCGGTGCCTTCGCCAAGGCGAAGCTGTAAATCGAGGATTGGATTTCCATCCACCAAATGGAGCATTTGCTTGTGGCTTGGTTCGTGCGAGCAATGCGAAAACACGGCATAGTCTCGCACAAGTGGGTTGATGGCATGTGCTGCCAAAAAGCCCGATGTGGTAATGAAGCCATCAACAATGATGAGCATCCGTCGGCTTGCAGCTTCGAGCATTCCGCCTGCAATGGTGGCAATCTCTAGTCCGCCAAATCGGGCGAGGTTTTCCTCTGCTGTGTTGGCAATGCCTAAGTGCTGAATGGCTTGTTTCAGCACCTCTGCTTTGTGCTGCACGCCTTCGGCGAGCAGCCCGCAACCAGGACCAACGCAGTTTTCAATCGGTATGCCAGCGTATATGGAGAGCAAAGCGCTAGCAGGGGAGGAGTTGCCAATGCCCATTTCACCAAAGCCGATGACATTGGTTCCCTTTTCGGCAAAAGAAGCCACTACATCTCGTCCGTTTTGCAATGCTTGATTGCATTCTTCGAGTGTCATGGCAGGCTCGTGCAGAAAGTTTCGGCTAGCTTTGCGCACTTTCTTGTCGATGAGCTTAGGGTGTGGTTCGAAATCATAGTTCACCCCTGCATCCACCACATGCAAGTCGAAACCAAATTGGCGACACAAGAAGCCAATGCCTCCACCGCCATTAACGAAGTTGAGGCATTGCTGCCAAGTAATTTCGGCAGGAGCAGGACTAATTCCCTCGGCGGTGATTTCATGGTCGGATGCTATGGTGAGCATCACAGGTTTGCTTAGTGTTGGGGTGGTGCTTTGCTGTATCAACCCAATTTGCATGGCGAGTTCTTCAAGTTGCCCCAATGAACCTAGCGGTTTGGTTTTTTGGTCGATGTTGTACTGCAAGAGTTGTTGCAAATCATTGTTTACGGTAGTTTCGATGGGCAAGTTTTCGAGTGCTTTCATTTTCAGAAGTAGATGTATTTAAAATAGATTGATATTAAGAGCATAAAGAGAAACTCGGTGAGGCGCATAATACGGAGTGTTTGCGTTAAGTCATCGGCTGTAAAGCTTCGCTTCTTTTCGCCTATAAAGGGTTTAAAGACGGGTTTCCCAAAATAATTATGCGTTCCGCCGAATTGTGCATGCAACGCTCCGGCCAGAGCAGCCTCCGGATAGCCTGCATTGGGGCTGCTATGCGCACTTCCGTATTTCCAAATGAATTGGAAGCTTCGCTTTTTGCCGCTGCAAATTGCCATAAGCAAAGCGGTTATTCTTGCAGGAATGAAGTTTGCGAAATCGTCGACACGAGCAGCTACCTTACCAAACAGCAGGTACTTTTCGTTCTTGTAGCCAATCATCGAATCGAGCGTGTTTATCATTTTATAGGTCATTATGCCTGGCACCCCTGCTATGGTGAACCAGAATAGCGGAGCAATAACGCCATCGCTCAAATTTTCGGCTAGGGTTTCTAGTGTGGCAGCTTTCACCTCGTGTGCCGATAGGCTTGAGGTATCTCGCCCCACAATTCTTGATACTTGCGCTCGTCCCGCATCTAAGCTTTTGTGCAATGCTCGGAACACAGCTTTCCCTTCTCTTGCTAGGGTGGTTCCTGCCAGTCCGAAGAATACACACAGCACCTCAACAGCTACTCCAACGTTATTCCCTAAAGCATAAGCATGCTGAATGATAAAGTTGAAGCTCCCAAAGGTGGCTAACAAGAGGAAGGCAACCACAGCTGCGCCTTTCGCTAAGCGTCGGTTTCCTTTGTTGAACTTCTTGTTGAACCAAGCTATTAGCTTTCCAAACCCTACAATAGGATGCGGAAGCTGCACGGGGTCGCCCAATAGCTTATCGAGCAAGAATGCACCCCATAACACCAGCAGCTCATTGCTTAATAGTTCCATGAGCGTAGTATATTTAGTAGGTCGTCGTTTGCTTCGGGAGTTTGCGTGGCTAGTCGTAAGTGAAAATCTGATAAGCTTCTGAAATTCGATGCATTGCGAATAAGTATTTGATATCTCTCTAGCAGTTTTTTCTTCAACAAAGCTGCTGGAATTGGCGATTTTACTAAAAAGAAAGTGGTATCAGAGGGCGTAAGCTCGAAGCCATTCAATGTTTGTATTTCCTGCTGAAAGCGTTCCGATTCGGTAAGCAATGTTGCCCGTTGTTCTTGCCAAGAATCATTGTGTGCTAAGCAGTATAATCCGGCTTGAAGAGCCAGTTCATTTATCCGCCAAGGATGAAGTTTTGCCTGCAATGATTTCAATAATTTGGGCGAGCAAACCAAATAGCCCAAGCGCAGAGCTGGAATGGCAAAGCGTTTGGTTAAGGAGCGAATGATAATCAGATTTTCGTAAGTTTTCACCTCGTTTATTAACGATATATCGTTGTGCAGAAAATCGGTATATGCCTCGTCTATAATAAATGTGCAGTGCTTGTGTTGAACAAGGAGCTGTTGCAGTTTTTCTTTGCTGTAAATTTTACCATCGGGATTATTCGGATTGCACAGCCACACCACATCGGTATTAACCGGCTGCCATGGTGCATTATGGTGCGCAAACATCAGCTCATGGTTATAGCATCTGCAAGCATCTTCGTATTCTGAAAAAGAGGGGGTAAGTATGAGCGAACGCTTTCGCTTAAACACTTCTGCCAACAGGTAAATTGCCTCGGTTGCACCATTTGTTACAAGCACAGAATTTGTTTGCAACTCATGCTTTTGTGCCAGAGCATTCGCCAACGGAGTTGCCAATGGCTCTGGATAGTTGTGTATATTGCTTAAGCAATGGTGCAAATGTGCTTTAAGTTCGAAACTTGGTCCATATGGATTTACATTCGAACTGAAATTCAGCTGCACTTCTCCCTGATAGGTATCATCGCCATGCCCGTAAATCATATGCGCAGATTTTAATGATGATGATCATGCGCAGGCTCACCCGTAAGGCTCACCTCTAGCGTAACCGATGTGTTGTAGCTCTCCCACAAGCTATTGTCTATTTTATGATGAATGGTTGTAAACAAAAGTACCAATCCAGCACGCTTGGGGGTGAAGCTGAATATGCCGTCAGTATCGGCATATATATTGCTTTTGCGCACATTCTCTACATCGTACAAATCTTCTACTCGATGCGCTTCGTAATGCTCATTGTCATACACCACTACTATTCGGGCATGAGGCACTGGCTCTCCGTTCTCATACACTTGAAAGGAGTAGCTTTCGTTTGGCTTAATTTCGTTTGGCGATGATAGCGGAATAATTTCTACCCCCTCGCCCAGTGCTTTGGCGGTATAATCAGTATGCCCTTTGCTAATATAAGTATCGGCACTGCTGAAATACTGCATTTTAGTCATCGTGCCTTTTTTCTTTGCGATATCATCGGCAAAATAGAGTTTGCCATCGGCTGTTTCTATCGCTCGATACTTCGGGCCTTTACGCATACCGGCATGTATTCTATATGTGCCATCGGTGGTTAAGTTAGGTTCTAAATATTCGGCAGCACAGGTTTTGGCTGTTGGTGTTAGCACACTTTGCTTTCCATCGGGAGCAATGAGCGAGAAACAGGGTGAACTCATCGCAAAATCTGCCTGAAACGGGAGTTCGGTAAACGACGATTCAATATGCAAACGATTGTGCAATACCCAAAACTGATTGGGTTTCAAGAATGGAACATGAGCAAAAGTTTGTGTGCTCAGCAAAACTAAAATAACGACTAATTTTCTCATCCTCTTAAAAAGAATATGAGCTTTGGAGAAATATAAAATGTGAAATCCAGAAACGAGAGGACATCATCACTAGCTTTAACCCCGAAGCTTTGATTAAACAATTACGATTGTGGCAGGTCTTCTGGCTCGTCTCTTTTCTGATGCCTTCCCACTCAATCGAGCAGTGGCGTGGATTCAGAAAAACTTATGGAGACTTACAGCTGCGGGTACAGCCTCGGATTCACACCGAGTTCCCTTTTCATCGGGTTGAAACATTCAACGTCGAAACCAAATCTGAAGGCAAAGGTAATTAGAATTGCTTAAATTCAAGTATTAAATGCAATTTTTAAAGGAAGCGTAGATTCTAGAACCAAACTCCCGTTTTGTCTTAGCTCACAAATTTAAAAAATAAATTTCTAGGGTTTTTAAATTTTAATTCTTTTCTAGGTATTCGATTTATTTTATATTGAACGTTCATGACATATTGTTTGGTTTGTCCAATCTATCGAAGTTTTCCTTTTTAGGAATATACTGCCTTATCAGCTTATTAGTATATTCGCTAAGTCGGAAAGCGAGCGCAAAAGCAAAAATGATGCCTTGCACAGTTGTGCACGGGGTGAAATGTCAAAAGTTGAGCTTGCACAGTTGTGCGCGCTACATTTTTGACCTCAAAAGAGGGCTTTTTCTTCTTCGTTCAAGGAACTAAAAGAGTATTTTCGGGATGCATCAACCGCTGAGTCGAACTATGTGATAGAAAAGAAAACCTTTGACAGGTATCGAATTGATATTATAGATATATGCGGCATCGTGATTGAGTATAACAATGTTTTGAATAAGTATATGATAGATGTGGCAGGGAATGATGCGAATCAGATTCACCTGCTTGATGCACTAGATATGACTGACTTGCTTTCCGTATCATCGCCTTACATTCATGATGCATTTGTTGTCGTATGGTAGAAAGGTGAAGGTGTTGGAGCCTCAATCGTTGGTTGATTATTTGAAAGAGGAGTATCGGAACTGTTGGCAGTTTCTGCAGGGAGAGTAATCTAAACTATGTCTAGTTTTTCTATTCCCATAGGCGGAATTAAATAACAGCAGAGAACGAATGCCTTCCATTAATTTCTCTACCTTAGTGGCTCATTTTTAAACGACCGTAAATTGAACACTGCTAAAAAACCGTGGCAATGGGTGCCAACGCTATATTTTGTAGAAGGATTACCTTATGTGCTTGTCATGACCGTTTCGGTTATTATGTTTCAGCGTTTGGGCATTTCCAACACCGAGAATGCACTTTACACCAGTTTGCTCTATCTTCCTTGGGTTATCAAGCCATTTTGGAGTCCGCTTGTAGATAGTTTTCGCACCAAACGCTTTTGGATGCGAGCTATGCAGCTGCTCATTTCACTTGCATTGTTGGGCATTGCGCTAGCAGTAAATTCAGCTCATGCACTTCAATATAGTCTTATTTTCTTGTGGCTCATGGCATTTGCTTCAGCTTCGCAAGATATTGCCATCGACGGATTTTATATGTTGGCGCTAGATAAATCACAGCAAGCCTATTTCGTGGGTATTCGCTCTACGGCTTATCGTTTGGCTATGCTCTTTGGGCAAGGACCTATCATTATTTTTGCAGGTTATTTGGAAAAACAGTCTAGCTCGATTGCGCAGGCGTGGAGTATGGTTTTTTATGCTATTGCAGCCCTTTTCATTTTGCTGTTTTTCTATCATTGGTTTGCCATTCCTAAAGCTGCTGCCGATGCGCCTCGAGCCTCATCGAGCCTGAAAGAAATCTGGCAAACGATGGGCGAAAGTTTGCGCACCTTCTTTGCTAAGCCGGGCATTGGTGTTTCCTTACTTTTCCTTTTGGTTTTTCGTTTGGGAGAAGCGCAATTGGTGAAGATTGCCAGTCCGTTTCTGCTTGATTTGCCTGCTCATGGCGGATTAGGGCTAGATACTGCCGATGTGGGTTTTGTGTATGGCACTGCAGGCGTGTTGGCATTGGTAGTAGGTGGAATTTTGGGTGGAGTGTTGGTGTCGCGTCACGGGCTGAAACGTTGGCTTTGGCCTATGGTTGTTGCCATGAATGTGCCAAACTTGGTTTATGTGTTGCTTTCCTTTTTGCAGTTAGATAATCTTCCGCTCATCACCTCATGTGTGGTGCTTGAGCAATTTGGTTATGGCTTCGGTTTTACCGCCTATATGCTTTATATGATTCAGATTGCCGAAGGCGAATTTAAAACGGCACATTATGCGCTATGCACCGGATTTATGGCACTCGGCATGATGCTTCCGGGCATGGTAAGCGGCTGGATGCAATCGCTTCTTGGTTATCAAGGTTTCTTCGTTTGGGTGATGATTTGCACCATTCCAAGCTTTTTGCTTGTGCCACGTTTGAAGGTGTAGTTGTTAAAAGGTTTCATTAATGTTGAAGTAGAAACCTTTCAGTCCATCGCGACCGAAGCCATAGTCGAGGCGGAGGTTCATGCGGGGTTGTAGCTCATAGCGGAATCCGATGCCTGCATTGGGAAGGAACCCATTTTTGGTATCGGCGATGAGAGGGTCATTGCCGGTGTTATATATCATACCACCGCCTACCCATGCCACAGCTCCAATTTTGCTGAGATCGCCCGACGATTTCTTAAACGTATGACGATATTCTGCTACAGCATATGCTTTCCCTTTGTTGCGATATTTCCCCCAAGGATAGCCGCGTAAATCGAACGGATTGCCCAACTGCGAAAGCTCATTATAAGGCACATCGCCAAAGGCGTTGCGTGTGCACACCTGCCAAGCGAGAATATGTCCGTCTTTTCCGCCCAAACGCATATACTGGCGATAATCAAACATGAGTATGTTATAGTTGTTGTTGCCACCAATGTACTTGCCATATTGAGTGAATTCTAAATCGAGATACATTCCTTCCCAAGCATTGGCGGGAAGGTCTCTACTATCGTAGCGAATGGTAGCACCTAGTCCCATATTAAACGGGCGCTCGTTGTAGTAAGAAAAATATTCATCGGCAGCTACCCAATCAGACAGTTGACTCCCCTCGGTGTAGTTGACGTTGAAGTTTGGACCAATGTATAAATCTTTTTGCACCTTGAAGAGCACCTCCGAAGTAAGGTCAACCCATAAGCGTTCGTAAGCGGTGACATTTTCGTTTTCATCGGTGGCATTATTAGTGGCAAAACCTACGCCCCAATAGTTGTCGGGCATATTTTTAATCCAAAAATTGGCATTAATACGTAAGTTGTCGCCTTTCCAGAAAGTGGTAGGACGCATATTTAGCGTGATAGCCCCTGTGGAGGTGAAAGAAAGCATCACAGGCATATTCGAACGAGTGAGGCTAAGGTCGTTTTTGTCGGTGCGCCAAGAGAACAAAGCGCCACCACCAATGAGGAAGCCCAATTCGGGGGTATAACCCGGACCCGCTAGCGGACTGAACATGAGTTTTCCGCTATCAAGCTTTGCTTGTTTTTTTTCTGTGCGTACTTCTTTTTTCTCTTCCTTAGTGAGCTCGGTGTCTGTTGAATTTTGTGCTAAGCTAAGGACTGGAGTCGAAAGGAAAACTAAGCTTAATAGACTCGCAAAGATTGGGGTAAATCGTTTCATAAATCTTCGTTTGTCGCAAATATATCATTAAACCAACGAAAAGTAGCAATCTGAAAGGTTAAAACTGATATGTAGAAAGGTTAGAAGGATATGAAGTTCGATAGATTATACCCGAAGTTGCAGCATTGCGGGGAAAATAGGATAGGTGAGTAAACGAAAAAAGCACAGATCTAAACCTGTGCCTTTTGTTATTTCGATAATGTATTTTCAATTTATCTTTTCTTCTTCAACTCGAAGTCTTTGCCCAAATAAACCTTGCGTACGGTTTCATCATTGGCGAGGTCTTCTGCAGAGCCAGCTTTGAGGATAGAGCCTTCGAAAAGAAGATAAGAACGGTCGGTGATAGATAATGTTTCATGCACGTTGTGGTCGGTAATGAGTACCCCGATGTTCTTTTCAATAAGGTGTATTACAATCTCTTGAATGTCTTCCACCGCAATGGGGTCAACACCTGCAAAAGGCTCATCGAGGAGTACAAAATTAGGATTGATTGCCAAGCAACGTGCAATTTCACAACGGCGACGCTCTCCCCCTGAAAGCTGATAACCTTTACTCTTGCGAATGTGGTTGAGACGGAACTCATCGATTAGAGAATCTACTTTGTCGTGTTGTTCGGCTTTGCTGAGATTAGTCATTTCAAGCACGGCGCGCAAGTTATCCTCAATGCTGAGTTTTCGGAAAACCGATGCTTCTTGTGCCAAATACCCCACGCCATGTTGGGCTCGTTTGTACACTGGCATATCGGTGATGTCTAAATCGTCGAGGAAAATCTTTCCGCTATAAGGGTTCACCAAGCCAACACACATATAGAATGAAGTGGTTTTCCCAGCTCCATTAGGACCTAGCAAACCCACAATTTCTCCTTGGTTCACTTCAAAAGAAACGCCTTTTACAACAGTTCGTTTCCCATATTTTTTCACAACATTATCAGCTCGTAGCTTCATGTGGTCATTTATTTAAGTGCGAAGTAGCAAAGTGCGAAGTTGCTGCGCCACTATTTTCAATCGTCTTTTAAACTTTCTCGAAAAGCAAAAATACACACAATCTATGGATTTAGCTGCTTTTTCTGCACTCTTTTAGCAAGAAGTATGCTAAACTCATATAAAAAAACGAGTGGAATGCAGATGAGTACTTGGCTGAACACATCGGGTGGGGTGATAATTGCCGACAGGATGAGCAGTACCACATAGGCGTGTTTGCGATATTTGCGCATCCCTTGCGGAGTAAGTATCGACATTCGGCTAAAGAAATAAACAAACATGGGCAATTCAA
The DNA here is from genome assembly GCA_047972995.1 of Mangrovibacterium sp. Taxonomy (GTDB): domain Bacteria; phylum Bacteroidota; class Bacteroidia; order Bacteroidales; family Prolixibacteraceae; genus JBKEDC01. The sequence goes on along the minus strand of JBKEBD010000002.1, from coordinate 23,506 downwards.
ACACTAAGCCCGAAGCTAAAACAATAGAGCTAATGAGGCTAACATAAGATGATAGCTTGATTTGATTTACCACCTCGACGCTGAGGGTGTAGCTCGATAAGAAATTGATAGACAAAGGCACAATGATGTAATAGCCAAACAGTACACCTACAAAAAACAATAGGCTGATGAAGAACACGGAGCCTTGAGCTACGCGTTGTTCGTCGTGATGCAGTGCCGGTTTGATGAATCGCCAAATTTCCCACAGCACATAAGGGGTAGCGGCAATGAGTCCCACGGCTAGCGAAATCCAAATGTGCGATAAAAACTGTCCCGACATGGTGATGTTGATAAGCTCAAAGGGTATATTGTTTATTTGGAGAAAGGGCATCCCGGTTACTTCAGCCAAGCGAGCCAACACCATATTAGTGAAAAAATCGGGCGATTTAGGCGATAAAATAAGGGTGTTGAAGATGAAGCTTTTGTGGGTGAAAGCTAAAATCATGAAGAGAGCAACGACCAATGCTGAGCGCACCAAATGCCATCGGAGCACCTCTAAATGCTCAATGAAGCTCATATCTTTCGAATCATTCATGGCTCAAAGGTAGAATAAGCACCGCAGTTTTTTGCATAAAGAGCTATTCTTTTGCCAGAAATTTATATATTTGCCTCCGAATTAAGGGGGATTAGCTCAGTTGGCTAGAGCGTTTGACTGGCAGTCAAAAGGTCATCGGTTCGATTCCGATATTCTCCACCTTGATAATAAAAGAGTTGCAGAGTTTCTGCAGCTCTTTTGTTTTTCTTTTGCAGGGGATTTCTAAGATTCTATTACCATTGAAAATATCATTAATGGTTCTTTTTCCTGCATCCATATTTTATTTCCAAGTTTTGATTATCGTTCAGCTACAAACTTATCAAAATATCCTGAAAATCCCCCCCGTTATCATTTTGCAGCACAACAGGCTAAGAGTAAACAAATTTGAAATGCAGTCATTTATTGGTGCTGAATTCTTTAGCATTGCAATTAATATCCTATTTTTGCACTCATTAAAAATTTAAAGAATACAATACCATGTATAGAACGCATACCTGTGGCGAGCTTCGCTTAGCAAACAATGCGCAAGAGGTAACTCTTGCTGGCTGGATCCAACGCAAACGTGAATTGGGAGCAATGACTTTCATCGACCTTCGCGACCGATACGGTATCACCCAATTGGTGATTGACGAGAATGCCGCCGAAGAGATGAAGCAACAAGTAAAAAAACTGGGTCGCGAATTTGTGATTCAAGTTGTTGGTGAGGTGCGCGAGCGCAGTAGCAAAAACAAAAACATTCCTACAGGTGAGGTGGAACTTGACGTAAAAAACATCAAGGTGCTAAGTACTTCTGAAGTGCCTCCTTTCACTATTGAAGATGAAAGCGACGGCGGCGATGATATCCGCATGAAATATCGCTACCTCGATTTGCGTCGTAATCCGGTGCGCGAAACTCTTATTTTGCGTTCGAAAATGGCATTGGCTGTGCGGAACTATCTCAACGATAAAAACTTCATTGAAACCGAAACTCCCGTGTTGATGAAGTCAACTCCTGAGGGCGCGCGCGATTTCATCGTGCCTTCGCGCATGAACCCCGGCGAGTTTTACGCTTTGCCTCAATCGCCTCAAACATTCAAACAATTGCTTATGGTGGCTGGCTTCGACCGCTACTATCAAATCGTGAAATGTTTCCGCGATGAAGACCTCCGTGCCGACCGTCAGCCTGAATTTACCCAAATTGACTGCGAAATGGCATTTGTGGATCAAGAAGATATCTTGGAACTCTTCGAAGGCATGACTAAAGAACTTTTCCGCTCAACTAAAGGTGTAGAAATTCCCGATTTCATTCGTATGCCTTACTCGGAAGCTATGGAAAAATACGGTTCCGACAAGCCAGACATTCGCTTCGAAATGTTCATGAACGACATTTCAAACGTGGTAAAAGGGCAAAACTTCGCCATCTTCGACGATGCTGAATACATCGGTGCTATTGCCGCTAAAGGTTGTGCCGAATACACCCGCAAGCAACTCGATGCTTTAACCAACTGGGTGAAACGCCCACAAATCGGCGCCAAAGGATTGGTGTATGTGAAATGTAATGCCGATGGCACGTTTAAATCATCGGTAGATAAATTCTACAGCGAAGAGGAATTGGCAAAATGGGCTGCAGCTACAGGAGCCGAAGCGGGCGACTTAATCTTGGTGATTTCGGGCAATTCAGAAGCTACGCACAAGCAGTTGGGTGAGCTTCGTTTAGAAATGGCTCGTCAACTTGGCTTGATGGACAAAAACACATTTGCACCTCTTTGGGTGGTAGATTTCCCTATGCTCGAATGGGACGAAGAATCTGGCAGATGGCACGCTATGCACCACCCATTTACTTCACCCAAAACCGAAGATATTTCATTGCTTGAAACTGCTCCCGGAGAAGTTCGTGCCAATGCCTACGACATGGTGATTAACGGTGTGGAAATCGGCGGTGGCTCGGTGCGGATCTTCGATTCAGCTCTTCAAGCGAAAGTGTTCAGCTTGCTTGGTTTCAGCAAAGAAGAAGCCGAAGCTCAGTTTGGCTTCCTCATGAGTGCCTTCAAATTCGGAGCTCCTCCTCATGCCGGTATCGCCTTCGGTTTCGACCGCCTCGTGTCAATGTTTGCAGGACTCGACAGTATCCGCGACACCATTGCTTTCCCCAAAAACAATTCAGGTCGCGATGTGATGGTAGAAGCACCATCGCGAGTGGCACAAGCACAATTAGATGAATTGCAGATTGATTTGAGAAAAAAAGAAACTAGTTGTTAGTTATTAATGGTTAGTTCTGGGAGCAACTAGGGGTAAAAGTTTTGATTTTGCAGTAAGGGTGGTAAAACTTTGTCGCTTCTTGGTGGAAAACAAAAAGGAATACGTAATCTCAAAACTAACTATTAATTAACCACTGCTTTCATGCACGAAGATATCAAGGAGTTTCTATGGCAAAGGAGCCGGACGTCGCTTTCAATGGAGCGGCTGTCGGCTATTGTCTTAGAAACTCCTTTTTTTATTTCTGATTTGCTGGACGTGTGTACCAATGTGGAGGACTCGGAGGGAAATTGGCGTTCGGCATGGCTGATGTATAAGGTGGCAGACGAAAACCCGATTTTACTGCAAGCCTATGCGCCTCGACTGATTAGTTTCTTTATCTCGAAATACCCCCAATGTTCCGATGGGCTGCTTCGGGGGCTACTTCGCATCATCGCAGCGGTGGAATATTCTGAAGACTTATGCGGCGAACTGCTCGACGCTTGCGCCCAAATCTACAAAAAACAAAAGTATGCCAAAGCTGTGCGGGTGAATGCCATGAATATCATTGGAAATATTGTTTGTCGCTATCCTGAATTAAAAGCCGAATTTGAACCAGAGTTCGATTTGCTCGCCACCTACGATGAAAAATCTGTTGCCGCTGCCGCTCGCAATCAGTTGAAGCGATTACGACGAATCTAACACCAAACTAGTAGGTTCGTAATGAACAAGTAAGACCTCATTTAACAGACAGATCCATTAGTAAAATAAATAGAAGACCAAGAAAGATTTTAAATTTTGAGAATCCTAAGAATTTAGTCTTTAAATTTGTCGGATAAACAATAACGGGCGTTTGGTTCTAGAATCTACAATAGCAAAAATCAACATTTCGCAGAAATAATGTATTTTTGTATTTCAAGTATAGCAATTCAATATGGAATTTATTTTAGACAACCCCCAAACCGAAGCAACATTTCAAGATATCCTCAAGCAAATTAAGCGCATGAAAAATGGCGTAGCTGCCGATGCTATGAGTGATAAAGGATTAACCTACAAAATGAATTGGGGTGTTTCGATTATTCAGCTTCGTCAGCTCAGCAAGCAATACGAAAAAGATCATCTGCTAGCTCTTAAGCTGTGGAATAAAGGGTGGCGTGAAACGCACATTTTGGCCACCATGCTAGAAGATCCGAAACAAATTGAGGAACGCCAAATGGATTATTGGATTAAAAGCATTGAAACCACAGAGCTTATAGATCAAGCTATTTTCAATTTATATGCTTACACCAAATTTGCATTTGTGAAGGCTATGGAATATTGCTGTGGAAAGAAATTCTTGGTGAACTATGCCGGATTGCAACTCATTACGCGTTTGGCTCGCATTGATGATAAAGCCATTAATGAAATGTTTGAGGTGTTTTTTAGTAAGCTTTTCGCGCTAGCGAAAGATGCCCGTTTGCATCAGGTGTTTTATAATATGATGCTTGCTTTAAGTAGTAGGAATGAGGAAATGAAAGCTGCGTGCATTGCATTTTTGCATGAGTTGGAGTTGGAAGAAGAACCACAAGCACAGCACATTGCCCAACTATTGTTGGAAGATATAACGATTGCCGATTAGCAGAATGCTCGAATAAGAGTAAATCTTCGCATTAATTATCGTTAAAGGTAGTGAACTGCAAAGATTTTTTATAAATTTGTACCCCAAAGACAAGTAAAACAATTTTTGAAACTAATTAATTTAAGCACATAATGAAAAGATTAATTTTGGCCTCTTTTGCAGCTATCGCCTTGTTGGCAAGTTGTAAGTCAAACAAAGAACTAACTAATGCTACTACCGTTGCAGCTGAAACTCCAGCAGCTGAGGAAACAGCAACATTCGAAATAACAGAACCTGCAGCTCCAGCCACAAGTTCTAGTGCAACAACTGCTGCCACAAGCGCAACTACCACATCAACATACACGCCTAGCAGCGATACGAGCACAAGCACATATACTCCTAGTACTAATGTGCGCAAGCAATCGGAAGAATTTGCTTTCGATTCAGCAAACGATGCAGGCTTGAACTCTGGCAATTCTTATTTTGTCATTGTGGGTAGCTTCAGTTCTTTGGCTAATGCTAACCGTTATAAAGCGGAGTTGTCGCCTAAAGGTTTCAGTGCTATTGTGCTTCACAGCGATACCGGTTACTACCGTGTGTGTGTAAACTCATATTCATCGGAAGAATCGGCTCGTGTGCGCATCAGCCAAATTCGTTCTGAATTCCCTGAGCATGCTGATTGTTGGTTGTTGGTAAAAAAATAGACCTACGTTTTGAGTATGCTTGTTGAGGGGAAATGCCAAACAAGCACAGCTTAAAAAGAAAGCAAACAAAGGGAGAGCCACGGTTCTCCCTTTGTTGTATAGTATAAAACGATAAACAGAAAAGCCACGTAGCAATAAACTCTCATGAGTAAAACACAAGTGATAATATACACCGATGGTGCAGCGAAAGGAAATCCCGGACCTGGCGGGTATGGTGTAGTGCTGCAAGCAGGAGGAAAAAGGAAAGAACTTGCTGAGGGATTTAAACTTACCACCAACAATCGTATGGAGTTATTGGCTGTAATTGTGGCACTCGAAACGCTGAAATATCCTTGTCAGGTTACCCTTTATTCCGATTCAAAATATGTGGTAGATGCCATTGAAAAGAAATGGGTGTTTGGCTGGCAAAAGAAAGGATTTAAAGACAAAAAGAATCCTGATTTGTGGAAACGTTTCTTGCAAATCTATCCTAAACATGAACTTAAATTGGTGTGGGTGAAAGGTCATGCTAATATCCCCGGCAACGAACGTTGCGATCAGCTTGCTGTGGAGGCAGCCACCGGTGCTAACCTGCAGGAAGACACTGGCTATATTCAAGCAAACACAAGCAACACCCTAAACCTATAAACCATGCTCAACGCTCTTTATCAACTTGGCATTATAATTTATGGAGTACTACTCGCTTTAGTAGTTCCTTTTCATCATAAAGCTAAACTCTTGCGCCAAGGACAAAAGGGTGCGTTGCTTTATCTGGCACAGCACATTCATCGCGATAAACCCATCGTTTGGGTGCACGCTGCCTCTTTGGGAGAGTTCGAACAGGGGCGACCTCTTATTGAGCATATTAAAGCAGCGTATCCTCATTATCGGGTGTTGCTCACATTTTATTCGCCATCGGGCTATGAGGTGTGCAAAAACTACGAAGGTGCCGATTATATTTGCTATCTTCCAATTGATAGTAGGCGAGAAGTGAAGTTATTTCTAGACCTCGTGCAGCCTTCCATGGCATTCTTTGTGAAATATGAATTCTGGAATAATTTCTTCCGAGCACTTCGGGCAAGAAAAATACCACTTTATATGGTGTCGTGCATTTTCAGAGAAGAGCAGCTATTCTTTAAAAACAATGTAATTGCTCGGTGGTATCGGAATACGCTAAGTGCAGTGAGTCATTTTTTTGTGCAGCATCAGCAATCGGGTGAATTGCTCGATAGCATTGGGCTGCATAATTACACGGTAACGGGTGACACTCGTTTCGATCGTGTTTTTGCCATCGCTCAGCAAGGAAAGCAGTTGCCTATTGTTGAACAATTTAAAAACGAGCAACCTCTGCTTGTAGTGGGAAGCTCGTGGCAAGCCGACGAAGAGCTTTTGCGTGCATTTATCGAGCAGAATCCTCAAGTTAAGGTGATATTTGCACCACACGAGCTGAAGGAGAATAACATCAACCGTTTAATGCAGTATGGCAGTAAAGCGGTGAGATACACCAAGCATCAAGATGCTGAATTAAGCGAAGCCCAAGTGCTTATTGTAGATTGCATGGGGCTTTTATCGAGCATTTATAAATATGCCGATGTGGCTTATATTGGTGGTGGTTTTGGTGTGGGCATACACAATACCTTGGAAGCAGCCATTTTTAATATCCCAGTTTTGTTTGGATTAAACTATAAAAGATTTAATGAGGCTGTTGAACTTCATGAGCGAGGAATTGCCTATCCGGTTCAAGATGCAGAAGAAGTCACACTGGTTTTAATGGAGTTGTTTTCTGACCAGGCGAAAAGAGTTGAAATCGGCAAAAGGTGTCAAATCTTTATGAATGAAAACATTGGAGCAACCGGAAAAATTGTCCAAAAAGTTATCAACAGCCAAGCCTCCGAAAACTAAACGAGCAAACCCCTTGAAAACACTAAGGGTTCAGTAAGTTTTAAGACGTCATATAGATATATTAACACACAAAACGGGAAACTTTTCTTAAGTTTTATATTAAATACATATTGACTTATAGTGAGTTGTGGCTTTATGTTGAAAACTTTTGTCGAAAAATAACATAAAAACTATTCCTCGGAATATTATTTAGTTGTAGTTTTGTGCACACAAAAACTAAGTATGTAATTAATCTGTTATAGCTAAAAAAACAGATTAATTACACACATTCAACAAGCTAGATATGTCTTCTACCAATGAACTAAAATCTGAAGGTGAGCAAGTGTCCCACACAGTTGGCTATTCGCAAGAAGAGGCCTTCCAAGAATCTCTAAAATTTTTCCATGGCGATGACCTCGCAGCTCGGGTTTGGGTTAATAAATATGCCTTGAAAGACTCGTTTGGGAATATCTTTGAAAGCAATCCCGATCAAATGCATCATCGATTGGCAAAAGAAATTTCTCGTATAGAGCAGGCTTATGTTAATCCCATGAGCGAGGAGAAAATTTATCGATTGCTTCAAGATTTTAAGTATATTGTTCCTCAAGGTGGACCAATGACAGGTATTGGTAATGAATATCAGATAGCATCTCTTTCGAATTGCTTCGTGGTAGGAAATAATGGCGCATCGGATTCTTACGGTGGTATCATGAAGATCGACCAAGAACAAGTGCAGCTCATGAAACGCCGTGGAGGTGTGGGGCATGACCTTTCGCACATTCGCCCTAAAGGATCGCCAGTGAAAAACTCGGCACTTACTTCTACGGGCATTGTGCCATTCATGGAGAGATATTCTAATTCTACTCGTGAGGTGGCGCAAGATGGTCGCCGTGGAGCTCTAATGCTTTCGGTGTCTATTAAGCATCCCGATTCGGAACAATTCATCGATGCTAAAATGGAAAGTGGCAAGGTAACAGGTGCCAACGTGTCGGTGAAAATTCATGACGACTTCATGCAAGCTGTAGCGAGTCAGACTCCTTATATGCAGCAATATCCTATTAATGCAGCCAATCCTTTGTTCATGCAAGAGACAAATGCCAATGCCATTTGGAAGAAAATTGTGCACAATGCATGGAAATCGGCTGAACCGGGCATCTTGTTTTGGGATACAATTATAAAAGAATCATTGCCCGATTGTTATGCCGACTTAGGCTATCAAACGGTTTCAACTAACCCTTGCGGTGAAATTCCTCTTTGTCCTTATGATAGCTGCCGATTGCTAGCTATCAACCTTTATTCGTATGTAGATAATCCGTTTACTGCGAAAGCTAAATTCAACTTCGAACTATTTATAGAGCACGTGGGATATGCACAGCGCATTATGGACGATATCATCGATTTAGAGCTTGAAAAGATTGATGCAATCATTGCTAAGATTGATGAAGACCCCGAAAATGCAGAGGTGAAACTTACCGAAAGAAGCCTTTGGGTGAATATTCGCACTAAAGCGAAAGAAGGTCGCCGAACAGGGGTGGGTATTACTGCTGAGGGCGATATGCTTGCTGCCTTAGGTTTCTGCTATGGACAAGAGGAAGCTACCGATTTTAGTGTGAAAATACATAAAACATTGGCACTTGCAGCCTACCGTTCATCGGTGGAAATGGCGAAAGAACGCGGTGCCTTTACGATATACGACAGTCAGCGAGAGGTCAACAACCCGATGATTCAGCGATTGAAAGCTGAGGATGAGCAATTGGTGAAAGATATGTGTCAATATGGACGACGAAATATAGCCTTGCTTACCATTGCACCTACGGGCACAACTAGCTTGATGACTCAAACGACTTCGGGCATTGAGCCGGTGTTTATGCCAGTGTATAAACGTCGTCGTAAGGTGAATCCTAACGATAAAGATGTGCGTGTAGATTTTATAGATGAAGTGGGCGATAGCTGGGAAGAATACACCGTATTCCACCATAAATTTCTGACTTGGATGCAAGTGAATGGCATCGACACTACGCGTAATTGCTCGCAAGAGGAACTCGATGAGCTAGTGGCACGCTCGCCTTATCATGGGGCTACTTCAAACGATGTAGATTGGTTGAACAAAGTGCGTATGCAAGGGCGTATTCAGAAATGGGTTGACCATTCTATTTCGGTAACCATTAACTTGCCTGCCAATGTAGATGAAGAGTTGGTGGATAAGCTTTACTTTGAAGCTTGGAAATCGGGCTGTAAAGGGGTAACAGTTTACCGCGATGGTTCTCGCTCGGGAGTACTCATTTCAAATAAGAAAGAAGAAAAACCAGAGGAAAAAGCAGTAACGGTTTTCCCAACTACTCGACCCAAAGAGTTGCTTGCCGATGTGGTAAGGTTTCAAAACAACAAAGAAAAATGGGTGGCGTTCATTGGGCTGATTGATGGTCGTCCTTACGAAATCTTCACTGGTTTGCAAGATGAAGATGAAGGAATCATGTTGCCACGCACGATCACCGAGGGTAAAATCATTAACACCATTGATGAGCATGGTCATTCGCGCTATGATTTCCAGTTTACCAACAAGCGAGGCTATAAAACCACTATTGAAGGTTTGTCGCATAAGTTTAACCCTGCCTATTGGAACTATGCAAAACTCATTTCGGGCATTTTGCGTTATGGTATGTCGATTGAAAAGGTAGTAGATGTGGTGAGCTCCATGCAACTCGATAATGAAACTATTAACAGTTGGAAATCGGGTGTAGCTCGTGCGCTGAAAAAATACATTCCAGATGGCACTTCTGCTGCTGGTGCAACTTGCGAAGAATGTGGGTCGGCAGACCTTATATATCAAGAAGGTTGCTTGACCTGCAAGAGCTGTGGGTCTTCAAAATGTGGATAACCATCCTACATAATTCTAATTTTTGAAAGGGTATGCTGCTTGCAGTGTGCCTTTTTTATTTTCAGTCTTTTTACGCCGTTTTTTCAGCTAACCGCAGATAAAATAATTTTACTACTTTTACCGCATAGAACTTAGAACATACATCATGACTTATATTTTACACATAGAAAGTTCCACTTCGGTTTGCAGTGTTTCGTTAGCAAAAGAAGGGAAATTGGTGGACAGCAAAGCTAATTTCAATGGTCAAAATCATGCAAAACTCATTGGTGTGTTCATCGATCAGCTATTTCAAGACAACGACATTAGTGCCTCGCAATTGGCAGCTGTGGCTGTAAGTGAGGGACCTGGTTCATACACAGGGCTTCGCATTGGCACTTCTCACGCCAAGGGAATGTGCTATGCACAACAAATTCCATTATTAGTTATTAACCCTTTGCAAACCCTTTGCGAACAAGCCTTGCAGCGCAATTGCGAAACGATTGAAGATAAAGAAACCGCAGTTTTCATAGCCTTAATGGATGCCCGAAGAATGGAAGTTTACACGGCAAGTTTCAACAGCAAATGTGAAGCTATTGGAGAAGTGGAAGCAAAGGTTATTGATGAAGATAGCTTTGGGGCTGAATATCCCGATCGAGAGATTGTTATTTTTGGCAATGGAGCAGCCAAATGTGTAGACGTTCTAAAACACCCTAAGGTGCGCTACGTTGCCGATGTACATTGTCATGCCAACGATATGTGCAGATTAGCATTTGATGCCTATCGGAAAGCACAATTTGCAGATGTAGCCTATTTTGAGCCTTTCTATTTGAAAGATTTCATTGCAGGCACTCCTAAGAAATCGGTGCTTGAGCGATTGTAAACTAAACTTTCACGCCATGCGATACTCCTTACTAATCACGTTAATGCTATGTAGTCAGCTTGCAACGGCTCAGGTGCGCGAGAAGATAACCTATGGCGCAAAGTTTGCCTTTGTGAAGGGCGGAGAAGCAGAGCTTATTGTTAGCGACACGCTTTATCAAGGGAAAGAGCTTACGCATTACTATGTGCGAGGCTATTCCACAGGCATGACCAAGCTTATTTATAATGTGAACGATATTTATGAAAGCATTTTGGATGGCGAAAATATTACGCCTTATTTTCACACTCGAAATGCGAGCGAAAACCGCTATCGGTTCTACAATGAAACAACGTTTTATTCTGCAGGTGATTCTATTTGTAGCACAAAATCGGGCTGCCGAGCTGTGCCTTCTGGATTGATTGATGCGCTGTCGCTTTATGCCATGATACGCCATCAAGATTTCTTCGACACCCTGCAAGTGGGCGAGCAATTCACCCACGCCATTTATCATGCCGATAAACACTTTCAAATGGTATCTACCTTTGAGGGGCGAAAAACAATTAACACCAAGATTGGAACGAAAGAATGTTTTGTAATTGCTCCAGTTATCGACGATAGTAAGCTCGTAACGGGGAGTGATGCACTAAAACTATACATTACAGCCGATGCCGATCGAATTCCGGTAATTATTGAGCTGGAAATGACTTTTGGAAAGGTGAGCGGATACATCATGACATATGAAAAGATGTAGAGGTAGCCTCTAAAAAGTCTTTAATTTCTACGATTTTATTACTTTTGTCTGATAATCTTTATTTTAAAATTAACTATGTGCGGAATTGTAGGATACTTAGGTAACAAGAATGCCTATCAGATACTTATCAAAGGTCTTCAACGTTTAGAATATAGGGGCTACGACTCGGCAGGTATTGCCTTGCAAACAGAGAGTGCCGAAATTAAACAATATAAGAAGAAAGGTAAGGTGAAGGAGTTGGAAGATTTCTGCGCCGAACAAGATATTACAGGTTCAATTGGTATTGGGCACACCCGATGGGCTACGCATGGTGAGCCTAACGATGAAAATGCTCACCCACACACATCAATGCATGGCGATTTTGTGATGGTGCACAATGGCATCATTGAAAACTATGCTGAAATTAAAGCCGACTTAATGAAGTTGGGCTATACCTTCCAAAGTGAAACCGACACCGAGGTGCTGGTGAATCTCATTGAATATATTTACCGCGAAAAGCAAGTGGGCAGCATGGAAGAAGCTGTGCGACTAGCATTGAAAAAAGTGGTGGGAGCTTATGGCATTGTGGTGTTGAGCAAACACGAAACAGGGCGAGCCATTGCTGCACGCATGGGCAGTCCGCTTGTAATTGGTGTGGGGCAAGGCGAATATTTCATGGCATCCGATGCTAGTCCGATTGTAGAATACACCAAGAATGTAATTTACATGAATGATGGCGATGTGGCGGTAATTGAGCACAACAGTCTTACCTTGAAAACGGTAGATAATGCCCCCGTCGATGCTAAAGTAACGGCTGTTGATTTGCAGATTGGCGACCTAGAGAAAGGTGACTTCGACTATTATATGCTCAAAGAAATCTTTGAACAACCCAAAACGATTCGAGATACTTACCGTGGACGCATTCGCGAGCGTCAGAACGATATTATTTTAGGCGGATTAATCGATGTGATGCCACAAATCATTAAGGCTAACCGCATCATCATCATTGGTTGCGGCACAAGTTGGCACGCAGCATTGGTGGCAGAATACCTTATTGAGGAATATGCACGCATACCGGTGGAAGTAGAATATGCTTCAGAATTCCGTTATCGTAAGCCTGTAATTAATCCGGGCGATGTGGTGATGGCAATCAGCCAAAGTGGCGAAACTGCCGATACGCTAGCGGCACTTAAAATGGCAAAAGAAAACGGTGCGCTTATCTTGGGAGTGTGCAACGTGGTAGGTTCAAGCATTGCGCGTATTACTGATGCCGGAGTTTATACCCATGCGGGCACCGAAATTGGAGTAGCATCAACCAAAGCATTTACAGCACAGGTAACCGTGCTCACCTTGTTTGCCTTTAAATTGGCGAAAGAACGGGGCACAATCGACCAAGCTACATATGAAATGTTCATAGAGGAAATGCTTGCCATTCCAGAAAAAATTGAAAACGTGTTGTTGAAGCACCCTCACATTAAAGAGGTAGCAGAGAAATATAAAGATGCACAAGATGCGCTCTATTTAGGCAGAGGTTACTTGTTCCCCGTAGCACTTGAAGGCGCATTGAAACTGAAAGAAATCTCGTACATTCATGCCGAAGGATATGCTGCTGGCGAAATGAAGCACGGACCAATTGCTTTGGTAGATGACAACCTGCCTGTGGTGGTAGTTTCGGCAAAAGATGATTATTATGAGAAGGTAATCAGCAACATTCAAGAGGTGAAAGCACGCAAAGGAAACATCATTGCGGTGGTGGCAGAAGGCGACAATACGCTGCGTGGATTAGCCGATGATTTATTTGAAGTGCCAGAATCGCACCCTGCAGTGGCAGCATTGCTTACGGTCATTCCGCTTCAGTTGTTCTCTTATTATATTGCTTTACTGCGTGGTTGCGATGTTGATCAGCCTCGTAACCTAGCCAAATCGGTGACAGTGGAGTAAAACAAAATAAGCCGTGGGCTGGCTGCTCGCTTTTTGCCGAGCGTTAGCCCACAGCTATTGATTTAATTATTTCCCTTCCTTTACGCACCCAGTTCCACTTGTTCGGTTTCTTCCAATTCAGTGCCATTATTACGCTTCTTGATGTAGATATTTCGGGTTTTAATGGAAGCTGACACAGCGGTAATTTGTACTTGGATTGAATTTCATGAAACTGAACACAAAGTTTTTTGTCCCCGAGCTTAGTTTGCCTAACATATCAACAAAACGACCTTGTTTCGCATTTCTGCGGTTCGTTTGCGTTTATATTGTCCAACCGTCTGTTTTTATTATTTTTGTGTCATCGATTGACATTTTCTAAAACAAAAGGAAAACAACAGAACCAAATTCGAATTTATATTTTCAAGACTACCCATGAAGAAGTTCATATATATCCTGATGGCAGCCTGTTTTGGCTACATGATTTTTCAAACCTCATGTGCCAATATTGGTATGCCCACAGGTGGCGATAAAGATAGTATTCCACCCGTAGTGCTTCGCATCGACCCATCGCCCAACCAAACAAATTTCGACAAGCAAGTGGTAACCATGACTTTCGACGAATTTGTGGTTTCTTCCGACGTGCCAACTAAAATGCTCGTTTCGCCACCCATTAAGAAAAAGGCCGATGTGAAAATGCGTGCTAAAACAATCACAATCGATTTTAAAGAGCAGCTTCAAGAAAATATGACCTATGCTATCGACTTTAGAAACTCGATTAAAGACAATAACGAAGGCAACCCGATGGAAGATTTCCGAGTGGCATTCAGCACAGGCAATGAACTCGATAGCCTCATGGTGGGCGGATATGTGCGAATGGCTCAAACCATGGAGCCAATGGAAGACGTGCTCATTAGTCTTTATGCTATCGACAGCTTGCATTATTTCAGAGATAGTATCCCCAATTATGTGGGAATGTCTAATGAAGAGGGTTTCTTCATGATTTCAAACATTAAAGAAGGAAAATATAGACTGTATGCCGTGCAAGACCTCGATAACAGCTTGACCTACAACTCAACCGAAGAACTCATCGGCTTTATCGACACGCTCATTGCCCCCACCGTAATGGACGATGCACACCACGACAAACACGAATTATTCGATGAATCAATCAAAGCACTTCTTCCCGATTCAATCGACATCGATTCGCTCTTGGCAGGAATTGCCGATTCGGTCCAAGAAGCAGCCCTATTTGAAACCCTTCCCGACACGGTGGCAAAACTAATTACCCAAAGAGAAATAGAACATCAGCATGAGCACAAGCATCATTTAATGCAGCCTTACTTCCTTATGCTTTATGCCGAGGAAGAATTCGATCAGTATCTCAACACCGAAGAGCGAAAACGCAAAAATCTATGTTCGTTTTATTTTGAAGATAGTTTGAGCGATTCTTTCCGCATTGAATTGGTGAAGCCGAAAATAGACTCTGTTAAGGATTGGAGTTTGGTGGAATATTCGCTAAATCGCGATTCGCTTTTCGTGTGGATTACCGACACCGCTTTGGCAAATATGGATACGCTAGGCTTTGCATTAACCTACACCATGCTCGACGATAGCTTAAGAATCCCCTATATGCAAACCGATACAATCAACCTAACTTACACCGACCCTGATGCTAACAAGAAAAAGAAGAAGGTAAAGGCCAAGGACGAAGAAGAAGAGGTAGAGGAAGTTCCCCACTTCTCATTCAATTCGAATGCAGGAAAAGATTTCGATATATTCAAAAAACTAACTGTGGTATCGGCAGAACCCGTAAAGGCTCTCGATTACAGCATGATTCACTTGTGCAAGGTAGAGAATGACACCATTGAAACACCATTAGATTTTGAATTTACCGCCGATTCGCTCAATTTGTGCCGATACTATGTAAATTATCCGTGGAAATTTGAAGAGAAATATAATTTCTATATCGACTCTGCCGCAGCGGTAAGCATTAGCGAAATGCCTTCGAATGCTCTCAAACAACAACTAAGCATTAGAGCCGAAGACTACTACGCTAAAATTGTACTCGATGTAAGCAACGTTACTTCTCCCACACTTTTCCAGATAATTAAAAGTGGCGATAAGAAGGAGTCCCCCATTAGTAGCAAAACCGTTACTGCCGATGGCGAAATTGAATTTCCACTACTTTCACCCGATAAGTTCATCATTAAAGCGGTGTTCGATAGCAATGAAAATGGCAAGTGGGACTGTGGAGATATCGACACTGGCTTGCAACCCGAGCGGGTGGTGTATCATCCGAAAATTCTAAAACTACGTAGTAACTTCGAGGTGAAAGAAACGTGGGCTTTACCTACCGACATCAACAAAGAAAAAGAACTTATTGATGAAGATGAGCTTGAAAAAGATAAGTTCAAAGGACAAAATGGAAAGAGATAGACCACAATTCTCGAAAGGAACATAAAACCGCAAAGGCGGGAGAATGCAAAAGGTAAATTGAACCTGCACTCTTCCGCCTTTGTGTTACCCAGCGTTCCGCTAAAGCGCTTGGTGCACAAAAAAACGCTAGATATCAGAATTGCTTCTAGTATCTAGCGTTTAATATCTAATGTGTATTGCTACACTTTTCTATTCTACAAACTTGTAGCCCACCCCTTTGAGGGTTTTAATGTGGTGATTACCAATTTTTTCGCGCAGCTTGCGAATGTGCACATCGATGGTACGGTCGCCTACTACCACGTTTTCACCCCACACCGTACCGTAAATTTCTTCACGAGTGAATACTTTTCCCGGTTTCGACACAAGCAATGAAAGCAATTCAAACTCCTTACGAGGAAGCACCATTTCTTCATCATCAACCACAATTAAATATCGCTCTTTGTCGATAACAATGTTGCTCACGCTAATCATGTTGGCATTAGCCGATGCAGGTTCTTCGGTAGCACCAATGCGCACACCAAATCTTTTCAGCAAAGCGTGCACACGGCTTACAAGCACTTTTGGTCGAATAGGCTTCGTGATATAATCATCAGCACCAGCCTCAAAGCCCGCAATCTGAGAGTAGTCCTCTCCACGAGCTGTAAGGAATGCTATGATACATCCTTCTAATTCTGGAATTTTGCGCAGTTCCTCACAAGTTGTAATTCCGTCCATCTCAGGCATCATTACATCTAAGATGATAAGATGAGGTACTTTTTCTTGCGCAATTTTAATAGCTTCCACGCCATTACTAGCGGTATAGACTGTTAGTCCTTCTTTTTCTAGGTTGTAGCTAATGAATTCTAAAATGTCAACTTCGTCATCAACTAACAACACTCGATAACTTTCTTCTGCCATTTTGTGTTTTTTTATTTTTTTCTAGTTACCAATCTTTCTTTACTCGTTGTAAATCTAGTAATTTATTTTGATTTCTCCACTGTAAAGGTAAAAGTTGTGCCAACGTTTAGCTCCGATTTTACATTTATGGTTTGATTGTGTGCCTCCATAATATGTTTTACAATAGATAACCCGAGTCCTGTTCCTCCTTGTTTTCGGCTTCGCGACTTGTCGGCACGGAAGAATCGTTCAAACACGCGAGGCACATCTTCATGCGATATACCTAGTCCATTATCGACCACTTCCACCATCCAATATTCTTTCATATCGTAGAATGTAACCTGCACAAACCCGTTTTCTCTACCATATTTAATAGCATTAGAAATCAAATTGGTAAGCACTTGCGACATCCGGTGGCGGTCTGCATTCACCATTACTTGCTTATCGGGGCGTTTAAAAATGAGCTTAATATTTCGATCATCGGCAATCATTTGTTCCATTTCAAAGGTTTCTTTCACCAATTGTGCCATGTCGAAATCTTGGTAGCGCAAGCGAAGCACACCCGACTCAAATTTATTAATCGTTTCCAAGTCTTCCACAATCGTAATCATGCGGTCGATACTCTGTTCGGTTCTTTTTAAATAAGGAATATTGATTCTGGGGTCATCAATCCCTCCTTCAAGCAAAGTTAGAATATAGCCTTGAATATTAAAGATAGGCGTTTTCAACTCGTGCGACACGTTTCCCACAAACTCTTTGCGGTATCGTTCCAAGTCTTTCAAACGAGTAATCTCGGTTGTTTTATCCTTTGCCCACTGCTCAACTTCTCGTTGCACATCGGCAATGTCGTTTGAAGGTTCGCCACTTTTACCATAATCTTTTGCACGATAATGTTTCGATCGAATAACCTTATAAATAGGCTCGATTTTAGCATTGATGTGTTCGCGAATAATATATTGCGCAAAAAAGAAAACCCCAATAAGCATAGCTGCAAATAAAATAACTTCAGCAAGCATACTCAATTTGTGGAAGCTCATAATGTATACCCCAATTACCCAAAAAACGGCTACCAATAAGGTGAACCCACCCGCTAATACGGGGATAGAATATATTTTCATATTCTTAACTCTGTGTTCCATAGCTTAATCAAAATTGTATTTTTTATAAAATGTAATATTTTTGTAATAATAAATATCGTTATTGCAGCCGAAATTAAGAATCATCAGCAACAATACAAAATTAAAATACTCTGCTTACAAAACATGGAAAACTTTTATTTAATTCTCGTAATCGTGTTATTTGCCCTAGCCATATCTGATTTGGTGGTGGGTGTGAGTAATGATGCGGTAAATTTTTTGAACTCAGCTATTGGGTCGAAAGCAGCTCCTAAATGGGTAATTTTTGGCGTTGCTAGTTTGGGGGTTTTAGTCGGTTCTGTCTTTTCTAGTGGAATGATGGAAGTGGCAAGGAAGGGGATCTTCCATCCAGAAATGTTCATGTTTAATGAAATCATGATTATTTTCTTGGCGGTAATGATAACCGATGTCATACTGTTAGATATGTTCAACACCTTTGGTATGCCCACATCAACCACAGTTTCCATTGTGTTTGAGTTGCTTGGGGCCGCAGTAGCCGTGTCGTTGGTGAAGTTAAACGCCATTGGTAATAACTTAATTACACTAGCCGATGGCACCGAAGTTGTTCCCCGACTAGGATTGTTCATTAACAATGAAAAGGCATTAGCCATTATTTCGGGTATCCTAGTCTCGGTAGTTATTTCATTCTCAGTAGGTGCTTTGGTGCAATTTGTTGCGCGACTTATCTTTTCGTTCCGCCAAAAAAGAACGCTTAAAATGTTCGGTTCGTTGTTTGGTGGTTTCGCTATTGCTTCCATGACCTATTTCATGATTATAAAAGGGGCAAAAGGTGCAACCTTCATTACGCCCGAAGTGCACGATTTGCTAGAAAACAACATTACAGAAATATTATTGTATAGCTTCATTGGTTGGACCGTTGTGCTGCAAATTTTGACTTGGCTGTTTAAAATAGACATTCCGGGTATGGTTGTTATTGTAGGAACATTCGGTCTTGCCATGGCATTTGCCGGCAATGACTTGGTGAACTTCATTGGTGTGCCTTTGGCAGGATTCCAATCGTTTAAAGAATGGATGGCTAGCGGTGGCATGGCACCCGATCAATTCAGCATGGAAATGTTAGGCGGAAAACAACAAGCGCCTACCCTGTTTCTATTAATTGCGGGGCTAGTAATGATTATCACACTCATTACATCGAAAAAAGCAAAAAATGTAGTAGCCACTTCTGTCGATTTGGCTCGCCAAGGAGAAGGCGATGAGCGCTTTGGCTCAAATCCTCTTTCGCGATTAATTGTGAAGAGTGCCGTAAAAACTAGCGAAGCCTTCGATCGAATGCTTCCCGAAAGAGTGAAAACATTCCTCGACTCTCGATTTGAACAACCTAAAGATGAGCCGATCTTAACGTTAGAAGAAGGAGCAGCATTCGATAAAATTCGTGCAGCAGTTAACCTCATCGTAGCTGGTATCTTGATTTCAATCGGCACATCATTAAAACTTCCATTGTCAACAACCTATGTAACATTCATGGTTGCCATGGGTACCTCGCTTGCCGATAGGGCTTGGGGTAGAGATAGCGCCGTTTATCGCATATCGGGTGTGTTTACCGTGGTTGGCGGATGGTTCCTTACCGCTTTAGTAGCATTCACTGCATCATTAATTGTAGCGTCGTTAATTTCAATAACTCACGATTATGTGGTGTTCATCTTCATTGCTATTGCATTGTTCACCGTGTTTAGAACACAACTTTCATTGCGCAAAAAAGATGCAGGCATAGTTACAGAAGACGAAGAACTTTCGGTGGAAGATAAAATGACAGAGAAAGTTTTCGACAAAACTAAAAAGCAAATGGCAAGCACAGCATCTGTTATTTCAGATACTTATAATAATGCCATTAGCGGATTCGTACTTCAAAAACGTGGCGCGCTACAAAAAGCAATGGATAGTACAACAGAGTTTGGTAAGAAAACGAAAAAACGTAAATCGAACATTTCAAATGTGGTCGATATCATTCAGCAAAGTAACTTCCAAGAAATTGGACATAACTATGTACACCTTATCAGCTATATGCGAGAAAGCTCATTGGCACTTACTCATATTGTACAACCTCTTTATGAGCACTTCGAAAACAACCATAAGCCATTTACAACAGAACAAGGTGCTGAACTTTCAGGCTTGTTAGCTTTTGTAATGAAATTTGCAGGGGTTGCTCAAAAGATTATCACAACCGACGATTTCACGCAAATGGAATTGTTGAATGCCGATAAGAATACTTGTATTGAGAAAATTGCCGAATTAGAAAAATGCCAAATCAAGCGCATTAAATCGAAAGCGGTTAACACACGTAACTCCGTGCTATTCTTCAATACACTTACAGAAACTAAAACCTTGATTTTGGCTTACACCAAAATGGTAGATGCAAAACGAGCATTCTATATTAGCCGTCAGTAGGTAATTACGAATAATCGGAATTAAAATAAAAAGCTGTCAGCAATTTGCTGTCAGCTTTTTGTTGATTTCACTCATGCCTTACATTAGCTACAACCGCATAATGGGCGATGTATTGTTCCAACAACAACTAACTATCGGAGGAAAAGACCTCCGTGGGTATAGCTCGGGTAAATATCGTAGTGATGGGGTTGTCGACCTTCAGGCAGAATACCGCTACAATTCTTTCGATAGAGTAGGTTTTGTTGGATTTGCAGGTATTGCCACGCTTTGTGGCTCAAACATTGACGACTATAACTGGAAAGCATATCTCGGAGCAGGTGTGGGTGTGCGTTATAAAGCATTCAAGAAAACCAAAATGAATATTGGTATCGATGCTGCAGTAGGTAAAGAAGACTGGAGTGTTTATTTCCGTATTGGTGAAGCATTCTAAAATAGTGCATTTCAAAAATAAAAAATCCGCTAAGATTTTCGCTTAGCGGATTTTTTATTTCTCAAGGTGTAGATTATTCCTCAATAATTACAATCTTTTCAATTTTATCGCCTTGGCGAATATCGTCAATCACGTCAAGACCTTCGTAAACTTTACCAAAACAAGTGTGGTTGCGATCTAGGTGCGATGTGTTGTTGCGGCTGTGGCAAATGAAGAATTGCGAACCTCCGGTGTTTCTTCCGGCATGAGCCATAGAAAGCACTCCACGATCGTGATATTGGTTGTCGCCATCTAGTTCGCATTTAATTTTGTAGCCGGGACCACCCGCTCCGGTGCCATCAGGACATCCTCCTTGAATTACAAAATCAGGAATTACACGATGAAAAGTCAAACCATCGTAAAAATTTTCATTTGCCAATTTGCAAAAGTTATCCACAGTTCCGGGAGCATCTTTTTCGTAAAACTCCACTTTCATTAAACCTTTTTCAGTATAAATCTCTGCTTTTCTCATTTTTTGAAACTTTATAAATTTTTCGTTTGAAACAAAAGTAAAAGAATAAATTGATTTTTGCTTTGTTTTTACATTTAGCTTTCCGAACTTGCCCCTGCAAACAATTAAACCAGTGTTCAAACGATTAAGAGGATGCTATGCATACAAACATGAACGAATTTATTCAGAGCTTAAAAGCTCGTACGCCTGGTGAAGCAGAATTTCACCAAGCAGTGGAAGAGGTTGTAGGTACAATCTGGGATTTATATCAAAAAAATCCACGCTATCAGAAAGCCAAAATCTTGGAACGTATGTGCGAACCTGAACGTACCATCATCTTTAGAGTGCCTTGGCTAGATGATAACGGCGAGGTGCAAGTAAACCGTGGCTACCGCGTAGAGTTTAACTCCGCTATCGGACCTTATAAGGGGGGACTTCGTTTTCATCCTACTGTTACGCTTTCTATCTTGAAGTTCTTGGGCTTTGAGCAAACCTTTAAAAATAGCTTAACTACCCTTCCTATGGGTGGCGGTAAAGGTGGTTCAGATTTCGACCCTAAGGGTAAGTCGAATAATGAAATCATG
This sequence comes from Mangrovibacterium sp., assembly GCA_047972995.1. Taxonomy (GTDB): domain Bacteria; phylum Bacteroidota; class Bacteroidia; order Bacteroidales; family Prolixibacteraceae; genus JBKEDC01. The sequence goes on along the minus strand of JBKEBD010000002.1, from coordinate 1,833 downwards.
CGTTTTTGCCAAAGCTTTATGACTGAATTGCAACGCCATATCGGTCCAAATACCGATGTGCCAGCAGGCGATATTGGTGTGGGTGGTCGTGAAATTGGCTACTTATATGGGCAATACAAACGCATTCGCAATGAATTTACGGGCGTGCTTACTGGCAAAGGGATGTCGTGGGGAGGTAGTAACCTTCGTCCAGAAGCTACGGGTTTTGGTGCGGTTTATTTCGTGCATCACATGCTGGAAGAAATTGGTCAAGATATTAAAGGTAAAACTTTCTCTGTGTCTGGCTTCGGAAACGTGGCTTGGGGTGCTATTACTAAAATCAACGAGTTAGGCGGTAAAGTAGTCACTATTTCGGGTCCTGATGGCTATATTTACGATGCAGAAGGTATTGCAGGCGATAAAGTAAATTACTTACTTGAACTTCGCGATAGTAACAACGATGTAGTAGCTCCTTATGCTGAAGAGTTCGGTGCTCAATTCTTCCCAAAACAAAAACCTTGGGTGCAAAAAGTAGATATTGCGCTTCCATGTGCTACTCAAAATGAAGTAAACCTAGAAGATGCTAAGCAAATTGTGGCTAATGGCTGCTTAATGCTTGCTGAGGTGTCGAACATGGGTTGTACGGCAGAGGCAATGGAATATCTTTCTGAAAACTGCATCTATGCACCAGGTAAGGCAGTAAATGCCGGTGGTGTGGCGGTTTCAGGTTTAGAAATGACTCAAAACAGCTATCGCTTGAATTGGACAAATGAAGAGGTGGATGCTAAGTTGCACCAAATCATGAAAGACATTCACGATACTTGCGTGAAATATGGCAAGGAAGGCGGCAAAGTAAACTATGTGAAAGGTGCAAACATTGGGGGCTTCGTGAAAGTGGCCGATGCCATGTTGGCTCAAGGAGTGGTGTAAGAACCATTAATAGTATAATATATATTAAGGCGAATCATTTTGGTTCGCCTTATTTTTTGCGATCATCGTTTGAATACATGATAAGCGTAATTCAGGTTAATCCATACTATATTATATAAGCATCGATTTTAATCATACATATAATATAGTAGAATATGGAAGTAGGAGATTTTTTTCACCTCACGTGAAAAAAACTTGGAGCAGGGGATATTTTTGGGGTATGCGCCTAAAAAATGACATCTTTGCTTTGAAGAAAAAAGACAATAAATGCCCCAAGAATTAAATCAACAACTCATCTCTTTAACCCAACTTTTTTTAGATTAGAGCATGAGGATGTCATATGTCAAGCGTTCATTTTTGTTTGAAAAATGTATTCAGACGGTGTGACGAAGTCCATTTTTGTTGAAGAAAGTAGCGGGCGTTACATTTAGTGTTTATTTCCCCCCTTTTTTGTACTTTATCAGACTTTTACTTCTTAAAAAATTGCTCCGCTATCTTTTTTTTTGCCATATGATGACTTGGGCTGAAATTGTGATACGTATGTCAACGCAGAAGTTAGTCACCACTGAAACAGTCCATGCTTTGGGAGAGGGCGTAGAGTTGAGGCAGTGAAGTCGCCCAATAAAACAAGCCCCAAAGATATACTCAATACTGAAATTAAAACACATCCATTTTTGATTTTCAGGCTTTAGAAAAATATTCTTATCCAGAGAGGTTAATAAAGAATCCTCCTTCTGCCTGGGTATCCCAGCATACCATTCTTTCCAAGTTTTTTTCCAGTTGTACATTTTCTTCCAAAAAAAGTCATCGAGTGGCAATATTTGTAAATCGCTATCCACCAACGACTAAACATATTCTTGGTCTGTTTGCTTGAAAAAGACTTCACAGAAATTGCGAAAAAAAGAGTCGATATGCTTGCGAGTT
>JBKEBD010000040.1:0-27371 GCA_047972995.1 Mangrovibacterium sp. | reverse complement strand
TGCGGAGAGAGAGGGATTCGAACCCCCGGTACCTCGCGGTACAACGGTTTTCAAGACCGCCGCATTCGACCACTCTGCCATCTCTCCATCAACGTTGCTTGTTGATTACGGGTGCAAATATAGAGACTATTTTTATATCTGCAAGCATTTGATGAAAAAAATATCAAAAAAACTTGTACACAAAACACACTCCACCTCTTCTTGAACTCTAACCCAACTTAAACCAAAGTGAGAAGACACACCTTTAAAGGTGAGGAAAAACATTACAACCCAATTCTTTAGCAAATCAAACAACAATTTATTGCTACAAGCAACGTTGATTTTGATAATGCCACAGAAAAAGTAAAATATTTATCTTCATAAATATTTATCTTCGCTTACAGCATCTAAATACTACGCCAATACCCACTTTAAAGCTTGTTACAATACGTAAAACTCATACCCTATTATTCCTATAAAAACTAGAACACCAAATGATCTCTACTTCAAAAAGGCTGCTATTGCCCATTACACATGATTTTTTTTGAAAAAAATGGATTAAAAACTTGTTTGTTGAGACTAAGCCTTTATATTTGTTGGCATTCAAGCACTAATCACTGCTCGAAGAGAAGAAACAATACACTTTAATAAAATTAAATTTTAAGACATGAACAAAACACAATTAATCGACGCAATTGCTGCAAAAGCTGAATTGACAAAAGCTGATTCTAAAAAAGCTCTAGAGGCATTCATGGAAGCAACTGCTGAAGCTCTTAAAGATGGTGACAAAATCCAATTGATCGGATTCGGTACTTTCTCAACTTCAGAACGTGCTGCAAGAACAGGTCGCAACCCAAGAACTGGTGCTGAAATTACAATCGCTGCTAAAAAAGTGGTTAAATTCAAGGCTGGTGCTGAACTAGAAGGAGCTTTGTAGTCGATTACTCAAAGAACTTATTAAAAGGGGACTAAATTAGTCTCCTTTTTTTATTGCATTTAAATCGTGGATATGAAAAATCGAGCTTCTGCTCTTCAATCATTCCCGATATTTAACGGTGTTTTTATGGATAAAGATTTATTGGCCTACTTCAGTGGCTTTATTACTGAAGAACGAAATAACTTATTTGACCGAGTACTTGCCAAGCGCTCGAAATATATTACCATAGCGCTCGAAAACATATATCAGCCACAAAATGCAAGCGCCGCCATGCGATCGGTAGATTGCTTCGGACTACAAGATGTGCACGTTATTGAAAACTCCAATTCCTTTGAGATAGATCGAGAAGTGGCAATGGGTTCTACCAAATGGCTCAATGTGCATCGATACAACGAGGGTGAAGACAACTCCATGCAAGCCATCAGCGCTCTTCGTGCCAATGGCTATCGTATTGTGGCAACTACACCACACGAAGGTGACACAAACCTAGAAGACTTCGACCTAAACAAAGGCAAGGTTGCTTTGTTCTTTGGCACAGAGCTTACCGGTATTAGCGATACGGTAAAGAACGAGGCCGATGAATTTTTGAAAATCCCTATGCACGGATTTACCGAAAGTTTTAATATTTCGGTATCGGCATCGGTAATCTTGCACCATCTTACCTTGAAGCTTCGCCAATCGAGCATCGACTGGAAACTTTCGGAAGATGACCGATTAGCCATCAAATTAGAATGGATGCGTCGATGTATAAAATCATCGCCACTCATCGAACAAGAATACTACGAGAAATTAAACCAAAAATAAATTTGATATGCCTGTTTTCTTAGAACGTTTTGCCGACATTAAAATCTTGCGCTACAATCTACCTGGATTCGACCAACTCGATTTGAAGCAAAAGCTATATATCTACCACCTAAGTCAAGCTGCCTTGTGCGGTAGAGATATTCTCTTCGACCAAAACAATGCACACAACTTAAGCATTAGAACTCTGCTCGAAAGCATTTACCAAAGCTACACCGGCGATAGAAACACTCCGGTCTTCCAGAATTTCGTGGTTTATTTAAAGCATGTGTGGTTTGCCAACGGTATTCACCACCACTATTCTATGGAAAAATTCCAACCGAATTTCTCGGAAGCAGATTTTGATGATTTATTGAGCAAGTCAAGCTATGAGAATGAACAAATAGATTTGTTGAAATCAGTCATTTTCAATCCAGAAGTGCAAGCTAAGCGAGTGAGTTTAGATAGCTCTGGCGACCTTCTTCACGATTCTGCCATGAACTACTATCAGGGCGTTTCGCAGCAGGATGCCGAAGAATTTTATACTTCTCAACGAGAAAGCTATGGCGACAATGCCCCTTCATTCGGACTAAACTCTACTCTAACACACAAAAATGGGCAGTTAACAGAGGAAACTTGGTCGGCGAACGGAAAATACACCAACCCCATTCGAGCCATTATTGAACACCTTAACGAGGCTAGGAAATTCACCGAAAACAAACAGCAAGCAAAAACCATTGAACTCCTTGTGCAATATTACGAAACTGGCGATTTAAAGCTCTTCGACGATTACAGCATAGCTTGGTCTCAAGAAAACGAGGGCATGGTGGATTTTGTGAATGGCTTCATTGAAGTATATGGAGATCCTCTAGGTATTAAAGGAAGTTGGGAATCTATTGTGAACTATAAAGATGTGGTAGCCACCAAACGCGCGCAAATTCTTTCTGAAAATGCCAACTGGTTTGAACAACATTCACCCACCGATGCTAAATTTAAGAAAACTGAGGTGAAAGGTGTGAGTGCAAAAGTCATTCATGTGGCTATGCTTGGAGGCGATTGCTACCCTGCCACTCCCATTGGAATCAACTTACCTAACTCCGAATGGATTCGCGAGCAATACGGTTCAAAATCGGTTACTATTGAGAACATCACGCAGGCTTACTTTGCCGATGCCCTAGGCAATGGCATGATCGAAGAGTTTGCAGCTTCTACTACAGAAATTGAACGTGCTCAAAACTTCGGAGAACTAGCAAGCAACCTACACACCGATTTGCACGAGTGCCTTGGTCATGGATCGGGCAAGATGATGCCGGGCGTGAAACCCGAAGACTTGAAAAACTACTACTCAACAATAGAGGAAACTCGCGCCGATCTTTTCGCCTTATACTACATTGCAGACCCCAAGCTGCTCGAACTCGGCTTAGTGCCTTCGATGGAAACAGGTAAGGCTGAATATGACTCTTATATGCGCAACGGACTATTAACGCAGCTCACTCGCATTGAGTTGGGGAAAGACTTGGAAGAGTCGCACATGAGAAATCGTCAACTCATTGCCCGATGGGCTTACGAACACGGAACCCCCCATGGAGTGATCGAGCTTATTAAGCATGATGGAAAAACCTTTGTGCAAATTAACGACTACAATCAATTGCGCGCATTGTTTGGGGAATTACTTCATGAGATTCAGCGTGTGAAATCGGAAGGCGACTACGAAGGAGCCAAGCACCTTGTGGAAACCTATGGCGTACGAATTGATCGTGAATTGCATCGTGAAATACTCACTCGCTTTCAAGCATTGAACGTGGCTCCTTACGCAGGCTTTGTAAACAATGAGTTTGAACTGATTTGCAATGAAAGTGGCGAACCTATCGATGTGAAGGTAGTTTCTGCAGATAGTTACACCGAGCAAATGCTTAAATACAGTAAGAAATACGGGTTTGAGATAGACTAACAGCTAAAATCACGAATTGCGACGGATATTTTCGTCGCAATTCGTGATTTTTTAATTCTTAGTTGATTCAATCAACACTACCGCATAAGTGGATATACCATCTTCTCGTCCTTCAAAGCCCATACGTTCAGTGGTGGTAGCCTTAATAGAAATCAAGTCTTCATCAACACCCAAAAGCTGCGCAATGCAAACTTCCATTTGGGGGATAGCAGGCTTCAACTTAGGTTGCTCGGCAGCAATGGTTACATCGATATTGCCTAATGTGTAGCCTTTAGCTTCCACAAGCTTCATGCACTCTTGAAGTAGCATCTTACTATCGGCATTTTTGTATTTGGGGTCGGTATTTGGAAAATGATAGCCAATATCCCGAAGTTTAGCAGCGCCAAGCAGCGCGTCGCTAATAGCATGAAGCACCACATCGCCATCGGAATGCGCCACTGTGCCTTTATAATGTTCTAACTGCACACCTCCTAGCCACAAAGTTTCTCCTTCTGCCAAACGATGCACATCAAAACCAAAACCTACTCTAACCATAACTATTTATTTTATTTAATCCACCTTCCGAGATCGAGCGACAAGGTAAAACGAATCGTATTTTCAAGCGGACTAACGGTTGATAATGTATATAGATAACTCAAATCGAAGGTAAAGGTATCTAAATTTAGTCCAGCTCCCATAGTTACGTATTGGCGACCGCCTTTATTTTTATTTTCGTTAAAGAACCCAGTCCTCAATGCGAACCGATCATCATACAGGTATTCCACCCCTAGCGAAGTTGTAATTTCTTGCAATTCTTCTTTAAATCCTCCGGGGGCATCGGTAAATGAACGAAAGATGGCTTCCATACTGCTGAAATCAGCACTTGAGTCAGTGTAAATAATCACACCATCGCTATTGGTTGTTTGAATATAATTTGAGGTAGGAGCCAATAGCTTATTGAAATCTAACACGAAGCTCCATTTGTTATATCTATCCACGATCATTTCATATCCGCCACCAACTCGAAGATTGGCAGGTAGGAAATTCCTTGTTCGTCCATCGTCGTAAGAAATTGGTGCTCCAATGTTCGACACCACCATGCCAAAACGCTTGGTGTGTCTACGATAACCTGAGCGTCGCGACTTCTGGTAAAAAAACGCTACATCGGCTGCATATGAATTGGCTGCCGACATTTCCAAACCATCTACCACAGTCGATGCCATGTCCGATCGAATATAACGCAAAGCTACGGAAGCCGACCACTCGCGAGATAATTTTGTGGCATAAGCCACATCGAGTGCAAATTCATTGGGATTCTGATAAGATTGCAAAATACCCTCTGTGTCATAGTAAAGCAAGGAACCATAGGAAAAATAGCGCATGGAAGTGCTCAGAGTTTGGTTGTCGCTAACGTGAGCAAAGAATGAAAAATACGATAGCGCCATGTCTTCTATCACCGACCTCATCCAAGGGGTGAAGGTTAGACTCAGTGCCATTTCTTCTTCTTCTGCAAATGCATATTTGGCAGGATTCCAGTGCTGCGAGTTTACATCAGGACTACTAGCCACCCCGGCATCTCCCATTGCTGCTCCGCGAGATTCGGGAGACATGGCAAGAAAGGGCACCGCTGTTGACACCACATTAGAACCTGTGACCGACTGGGCATTTCCCCCAACAGGGAACATACTTAGAAATATTATACCAAAGAATAAAAACTGTTTCTTCATACAACTACATTGTAGCTTGCTAAGATAGTTTTAAAAATTAAAATGTATTAACTTTCTAAAGCATTTTGTCGTTTTTTTGTCAAAAAAAACACTATTATTGAATTTTAACAACAGATATACATCTTAATTTCACAACAGTTTTGATAAATAACAACAATCAAGCTTAACGAAAGAAAAATACCTAATGGTTTTCAAGTCCATTAGGTATTCATCATTTATAGCAAGTTACTCGCTAATTCTGCAAGGTAACTCCGCTCTCCTTTAGTTAGGTTAACATGAGCGAATAGTTCTTGTTTCTTCATTCGCTCTGTCATGTATGCCAGTCCATTTGATTTTTTATCTAGGTATGGAGTGTCAATTTGGTCGAAATCGCCTGTAAACACCATTTTTGTGCCTTCGCCCGAGCGTGTAATAATTGTTTTCACCTCGTGTGGCGTTAAGTTCTGCGCCTCATCAACTATAAAAAAAGTGTTGCTCAAACTCCGCCCCCTGATATATGCCAATGGGGTGATTACCAATTTTTCTTCCTTAATGAGGTCGTCAATAATTCGCACCTCATGACTTCTCGGATTGAAACTATTTTTAATTACCGTAAGATTGTCGAACAGCGGCTGCATATAAGGTCCAATTTTGTCTTTGGCATCGCCGGGCAAGAACCCCAAATCTTTATTGCTCAACGAAACAACAGGGCGAGCTAGTAATATTTGATCGTATTGGTTGAGCTGTGCCAATGCTGCTGCCAGCGCCAAAAGTGTCTTTCCGGTTCCTGCTTTCCCCGATATGGATACGAGTTGAATTTCAGGATCTAGCAAGGCATCTAAACAGAAAGTTTGCTCTGCATTTCTTGGTTTAATGCCATAAGCTGCGTGTTTATGCACTAAAACTAGCTTCTTCGAACTTGCCAAATATCGCGCAAGCACTGTCGATTGCGCTCCTTTCAGCAAGAAATAGGCATTCGGATAAGGTTCTACATCGTGCTCCACACGGGCAAAGTCTAACTCCTGATGCATATAAAGTTCATCGATGAGGTGGTCGGGCAATGCTGCAATTTCAGAAATGGCACGTTCAAATATTTGCTCATCTTTTAGGTTGTCGGTTTTGTAATCTTCTGCCAAAATGCCCAAAGCACGAGCTTTCATACGGAGATTAACATCTTTACTCACCACCACTATTGTTCGATTGGCAAACTCTGTTTTATAGTAATCGGCAACTGCCAGAATACGATGGTCGGGAATATCGTCATTGAAACTATTTTTCAGTAATTCTGAAAATGGTTTTCCCACCGACACGCTCAATTTCCCCATGCCTTCCCCCAAACAAACGCCAGCCCCGAAGAGATCGCCATCTGCTAATTTATCTAACATTCTGGTAAACTCCCGCGCTTGATAGTTTATCAGTTCATTTCCTTTCTTAAATTTGTCCAATTCTTCCAAAACGGTAATCGGAATAATGATATCGTTGTCTTGGAACTGATAAATACAGTTATGGTCGTGTAAAATGACGTTCGTGTCTAACACGAAAATCTTAGCTTGTTTAACAGTTTTCATAGGCTTAATTTATTATGTTTTCCGTCCGTTGAAGTTAACGTATTTTTTATAACCAGTCAACAGCTAAATGAATAAAATGAATGATTACGATGCTTGTTTAAGTTTTTTATACAATCAGCTTCCCATGTTTCAACGGAAAGGGGCCGCTGCCTACAAAGCTAATTTAGATAATACCTATGCCCTCGACCAAATGTTTAAACACCCCCACCGAGCTTTCCGGAGCATACACGTGGGCGGAACCAATGGCAAAGGGTCAAGCTCGCATATGTTGGCTTCGGTGCTGCAAGAGGCGGGCTACAAGGTGGGACTATACACCTCTCCCCATCTTATTGATTTCCGCGAACGCATTCGTGTGAATGGCGAAATGATTACGCCCGAAGCGATAATGCAGTTTGTGCATGAATATCAGCAAAGAAATCAGGATGTTCAAGTGAGCCCTTCTTTCTTTGAACTAACGGTTACTATGGCATTTCAATATTTTAAAGACCAGCAGGTAGATGTAGCTATCGTGGAAGTGGGGCTTGGCGGGCTACTCGATTCTACGAATATCATTACACCAGAGTTGGCACTTATTACCAATGTGAGCCTCGACCACACCAATCTACTAGGAAATACCGTGGAAGATATTGCTCATGAAAAAGCGGGTATTATAAAAACGGGCATTCCAACGGTAGTTTCAGAAAGCAATGCCGACTATAACTCGGTTTTTAACTCGAAAGCCGAAAAGGAACAGTCGCCCATTTATTTTGCCGACACTTGTGCGCTGCCCTTTGCACAATACGAGCTCGATTTAAAGGGGGGGTATCAGCAAAAGAATGTGCAAGGCGTGTTGAAAGCTATCGAACTGTTGCAAGCTGGCGATTGGAGAATTGCCGAAGAACATATTCGTCGAGGACTGGCATCGGTTCGCCTAAATACCAAGCTTAGGGGGCGCTGGGAGGTGGTGCAAGAAAATCCGTTGGTGGTGTGCGACACTGGGCACAATGTGGGCGGAATAGAACAAGTGGTTAGGCAACTCAAACAAACTTGCAAGGGAGAGTTGTGGATTGTTATCGGCATGGTGAACGACAAAGATCAGAAGAAAGTGCTTGAGTTATTGCCTCGTCATGCACACTACATTTTCACCCAAGCTAGCATGGAGCGTGCCATGTCGGCAAAAGATTTAGCAGCCATTGCGGCATCGGTGGGGTTAACGGGCGAAATCATTCCTCAAGTGAAAGAGGCTGTAAATCATGCGATATCAAAAGCCAAAGGCGAAGATTTAATCTACGTGGGCGGTAGTACGTTTGTGGTAGGCGATTATTTTTTGTAAAAAAAATGCATAATATTTTTTGAAATATAAAAAAAGCCCTTATATTTGCATCGCATTTGAGAACAAATGGTAGTTCAATGCAAATATCGGGCGGTTAGCTCAGTTGGTTCAGAGCATCTGGTTTACACCCAGAGGGTCGGGGGTTCGAATCCCTCACCGCCCACAGATTGGCAAGTATCAAAACAAGCCATCAACGGACAAGTCCTGTAAAATTTAGGTTTTACAGGACTTTTTTATTTCTATCATCTCCCATCAGAGACATAAGAAAAGGATCACGGGTCAGATTATAATTTAGGTGGACTTGACGATGGAATCCTTCGACTGCATTAGTGGTGTAGATGATTTTCCGAATATGCTCATCATAGTCAAAATACAGGCTTAATTCCTCCCAATTGTTATGCCATGAACGGATAACAATTGGGTATTTCTTACCCCAAATTTCTTCTAATTTCAAAGATTCAATCTCTGCCTGACTTTTATTAGGGGATTGATAAACACGCTTTAAGTCCTTCATAAATACCTTTTAATCCTTAGATGCCACATACTTGAGAGAGTTTCGGATCTGATGTATAACACATTTTTTAATAGAGGTATCAGGGAAAACACTGTGTATTGCTTCGGAGAACCCTGTAAGATTATCCGTACAAGCAATTAAAATGTCACGAACTCCTCTACTTTTGAGATCCGTCAAAGCTGACAACCAAGAATTAGCTCCCTCTCTCTCGGATATATAGATACCTATCAGCTCTTTTTTTCCTCGCTTATCTAAAGCTAGGATGTTGTATACGGCACGTGAAACAACTTGTCCATTATCTCGAACTTTGTAGTGCATAGCATCAAGCCAAACGATAGGTTAAACATCGTCAAGTAAGCGATTTTGCCACTCTTTTACCTGAAGAATGACACGGTCGGTGATTTCACTCAAAGTGCTAGCAGAGACTTCTACATCATACATATCTTGTATATGCTTGCTAATATCTCGTAAACTCATCCCTCTTCCATAAAGCCCAATTATCTGAGGTGCTAAATTATCAGCTAGAACAGTCTCTCTTTTCTTGAGAATCTGAGGCTCAAAGCTACTATGTCTATCTTGAGGTGTTTCAATAGTGACTTCACCTGAACTGGTCTTTAGGGTCTTTATTCCTTTACCATTACGCTTATTGCCTAAACTGCGTTCTTCTTCATCCAAATGAGACTCCATCTCGGCTGACAAAGCACTCTCTAGAAACTCTTTGATAATCGGTGCAAAAACACCTCCTTCTCCCGTTAAACTTTGTCCGCTCTTTAATTGTGATAATGCTAAATCTCGTAAAGCAATATACTCGGCACTTTCTTTCTTATTGTCTGTCATTACTGCAAAATTAAAAAATTTCAAGTTTAGACAGAGTTGAGTTTACAGTCCCTTCAGCCCCGCTTTTTACAATACTTTGTTGTGCGTTCGTACTTTTTTCATTCAGGTTTTGTCCAAAATAAATTTGGGTTATTTGTTTTGTAAAAAGTATATTTTACTCCTGTCGTATTGCTTGTCTGTTCTTTCTTTTGTGGTGTTTGTTCAATGCCATCTAATGGCAACAGTTCCACATAAGTTACTTCTTTCCCGTTTTTCCAAGTTCCAGTGTCATATTCACTAACAAGTGGGGTTTGTACGCGATACAGATTTTTAGCCATATAGTTTTCTAGGTATTTCTCTTTTATCTGCAATATTTCTCTGTTCCAATTTGCATCTGCATTGAGAACCAAAGGTTGTCCGTTTACTAGTCTTTCTCTAACTTCTCGTATTCCTAATAAATTTCCTTTTTCGTCCATTACATAAGCGTCAAAAGTTGGGTCAATCCAAATCCATTTTTCTAATTCTTTGCTGTAAACCATATTGATAACGTGACAGTCGTCAAATTCTGTTTCTTTAGGCATACAAGTAATGAATCTTGATTTTATTCCCATTGAAAGGTAGCATTCGTTTAATATTGTAGCTAACATTCTACAATTCACACCTCTGTTTTCAATTTTACAAATGTCGATTAAATCTATTGCGTTTTTTTAAGTCGGATTATTGGAACCGCCATCATGTTTTACCAGGTTATGAACCCAATGCAGTAAATTGAAAATTTGAGAAAGTTCGTTTCCTTTTCCCGCAATGGAATCTAATTTCAGGTCTTGTCTTACTTTTTGTAAGTTCGGATTATCTGGGGATTGATATGTAAATTTTGGAATAAATCGATTGTCGGAATAATTATATTTTCCTGCACCTTTCAAAATATCTAATCGTGAGGGTCCATACTTTATCTGTGTTCGGGCAGAATCTTCTCCGTTAAGTAAAATAACAAAGTCGTACTGTTTTTTCAGGTCAATTTTAAAAGAAATAGAATCTATGTCCGTTAAAAAGTAACCTTTTGGGCAGAAGCTGTATAAACGTCCAATATTTCTTCTGGTACAATTTGCCAAGCATTTTTTCTTAGGTTGTCATCCTCCTTAATATCAACACTGGTTGAATTTGCTTTAATGATTGGCAACTTCTTTTGGGCAAAAACGGTCTGTCCAATAAGAATTACAAATAATAATGTCAAAATTTTAGTCTTTTTCATTTTTGCAATTTTGTTTTAACCGTGCGGTTGATTAGTATGACGCACAACGTCTTGCTTACGCCACAAAAATACAACTTTCGTAAATATTAAATTTAAAACAACATACCTTAAACTCTAGCTTAAATTCTAGAACCAAATGCCCGTTTTCGATTAAGCGACAAATTTAAAGAATAAATCTTTAGGCGTCTCAAAGTTTAAAATCTTTCTAGGCCTTCTGTTTATTTTATATTGAACTTGTTTTACAAACTCGTTATCGTATTGATTAAAAGTTGATTTCTTAAGTATATATTGCCTGACAAGCTTGTTTGTATATTCACTCAATCCTCTTTCCCATGAAGAATAGGGATGAGCAAAGTAGAACTTACAATCAAGTTTCTTAGAGATTAGCTTATGTCTGGCAAATTCGCTTCCATTATCGCTTGTTATCGATAGAACGTGCTTCTTATAAGGTCTTAACATATTTATAACAACCTTAGCAAGCTGGTCAGCATTCTTTCCATATTCAAGCTTCCTTATCAGTAGCATCGATGTTGTTCTTTCTACTATTGTTACCATTGCACCCTTATTTTCTTTGCCTACAATTAAATCTATCTCCCAATCCCCAAATCGCTCTTTATTATTTATACCATCCGGCCTGTCATCAATAGAAACTTTGTCTTTGATGACTTGATGCTTGCCGGAAACAGGTCTGGATCTATTCTTTAATTTATGCCTTAAGCTCTTATAAATAGAGCCTCCTAAAGCCTTCTCTTATGTATTGATATATCCTTTCCACACAAACCATAGGTTTTGACTCCTTATCACATATCCCTTTAATCTGCTGGGGAGACCACTGTTCAGAAGTTACCATTCGGTCTATATACTGCTTCATGTTAACATCAAACTTCCTATTTATAGCAAAGCGCTCCTTTCGTTCATTTGCAAGTTCCTGCGCAAAGTCCGTATTGTACATACCTCGCTTTGTCGAATTACGTTTTATTTCTCTTCTTATTGTGCTTTCATCAAAGCCCAACTGTTTTGCAATAAAAACTTTTGTCTTTCCGCTTTTTAAATATGCAGCGATAGCATATCTTTGTTCTAGTTTTAAATATCCCACCTTTAATCTTTTTGGTCGAAGACAAAGAAAGCATTTAATTCTGTGAGAGAAAGCATTTGTGCTTTCTCTCTTTGCGAAGTGGAGCGTAACGAAACGAAGCAAAGAGAGAAAATCACCAACCAAACGGGCATTTACTAATGGAATTTTTCTACACGTTTGCCTTTACTATGCATTACTCAAACTTTTTGAGTTGTCAATTCACGAGCTCAATCACTTCACGGATTGCACCCCTCAATTCAGCACTCGCCTTGTACTTCATATAATTGGCAATATTCTGAAAGTTATTCTTTAGCCTCGTAGCTCCTTGTAGCATTCTTGAAAATCCCGTCCAAAATTCCGTCCAAAATTCCGTTTTTCGTTAAAAAACTTGCTATGCTCATTTTTTTATTCTAGTTTTGAACCATAGAAAACGTTCTAAGACATAATTAAGATATTACAATATATCCGCATTAATTCAAAATTGGCAGATTCAACATTTTACTTTAAAACGAGAACGCTCTTTTGCGTGAAGGCAGGCCTTGTAGTCGGTGGGTTTACCCTCTGGTGAGTAGCTTTAAGCTACCGGTGGAAGTCTGATCGTTGTGGCACTCAAATCCTGTATTTTAGGGATTTTGCACAATTGGGTTAATGCGGTTTTTTTATGCTTGTTTTTTTTGCTTACTTTTGTTTGCCAAATCAGGTTCCCAATAATTATGACTACATCCAGAAAACATCTGATACTCAGTATAGCGGCAATAATTGTGTTTTTCATCGCACTTGCCCTAGTGTACTTTGCCCCTCAACTCCAAAAACAAAAACTCAACGCTTCCGACAATACCACCTGGATGGGAATGTCGCAAGAAATACGCCATTTTAAAGAACAAACAGGCGAACAAACCCTTTGGACAAATAGTATGTTTGGCGGAATGCCAGCTTATCTTATCTCTATCACCTATCCGGGTGAACTACTTGGCAAATTGCAAGCCACTTATTTTGCCGTAGTGCCAGCACCTGCCGGATATATTGCATTAGGATTCATTTGTTTCTTTATCATGTGCCTTTTGCTGCGCATCAACCGATGGACAGCCATCATTGGCAGCTTAATGTGGGCCATGGGAAGTTATTTCTTCATATTAATCGACGCCGGACACAACACCAAAGTGCACACCTTAATGTACATTCCCCTTGTGGTGGGTGGTGTGATTGCGGCCTTTAAAAGCCGAGCTTTTGTAGGCGCTGTGGTTACCGCCTTGGGCTTATCGCTTATGCTCACCGCCAATCACCCCCAAATGACATACTACACTGGGTTGATGGTTATTTTCATTGTTGTTGCCTATGGTATCGATGCTTTTCAACAAAAAACAATCCCCGCCTTTGCCAAATCGGCGGCTTTACTTTTGGTGGCAGCACTGCTTGCAGTGGGCACGAACTATGCCCGACTAAGCACTACGCTAGAATATGGCAAGTATTCTACCCGTGGCAAATCGGAATTGCAAGTTGACCAAAACAATCAAACCTCAGGACTCGACAAAAATTACATCCTTGAATATAGCTATGACTTGGGAGAATCCATTACCTCATTCATTCCTCGATTTAAAGGTGGGGGTATGGCTGAACCTGTGGGCGAAAAATCGGCAAGCTACGAGCTATTAGCAGCATCGCAAGGTAAGGCTCAAGCGCGCAAAGCCATTCAGGCACTGCCACTATATTGGGGAAGCCAGCCCATTTCAACAGCGCCTTTTTATTTTGGTGCAGTGGTATTTTTCTTCTTCGTATTAGGGCTATTCGTGGTGAAGGGCAAAAACAAATGGTGGATTTTGGGCATCGTGGCGTTCACTTTTCTCTTATCGTTGGGAAAAAACTTCTTGCTGCTCAACGATTTTATGATTGATTATTTCCCGGGCTACAATAAATTTCGCGATGTAAAGAACGTGGTATTTATTCAGCATTTTGCTATAGTTTTCATGGGTGTTCTCGCCATGCGCGAAATTGTGTTAGGTAGCCTAAGTGAAAGCAAGCTAAACCAAAGTTTGATTTATAGTTGGGGAATCCTCGGTGGATTTTGTGCTTTGTTTATCTTGATGCCTTCATTGGCTGGAAACTTCCGTAGCCCGATGGATGCTCGTTATCCTCAGCAATTAGTTGATGCTTTCATGAGCGACCGCCAAAGTATGCTTCGTGCCGATGCCTTCCGCTCTTTGGCTTTTGTGAGTTTAGCAGCAGGCATATCATGGTTATTCATTAATAAGAAATTGAAAGCCTCTTACACCATTGTGGGGCTGGCTCTTGTGGTACTTATCGACTTGTGGAGTTTCGACAAAAAGTATCTCAACAACGATGATTTTATTTCGGCTCATCGTGCTGAAAACCCTTACACTCCAAGCACAGCCGACAAGTACATTTTACAAGACAGCGATCCCGATTTCCGCGTGCTCAATCTTACGGTGAGTCCGTTTAATGATTCATCTACTTCTTATTTCCATAAATCTATTGGTGGTTATCATGGTGCAAAAATGGAACGCTATCAGGAGTTATATTCTCATGGCATGAGTCAGGAAATGCAACGTATTGTTGGCGGATTTCAAACACCCGATTCTTTAGACTGTATTATTCAATCGGCATCTATTTTAAATATGCTGAACACACGCTATTTAATATACAGTCCTCAGGCAGAGCCCATAATAAACTCTCATGCACTAGGCAATGCTTGGTTTGTGAGCAGTTTTGAAACCGTGCCCGATGCCAATAGAGAAATAGCTGCTATTCAATCGTTCGACCCTGAATCGGAAGCCATCGTTGATGAACGATTTGCCTCTCTTCTGAAAGGTGTAAACCCGAGTAGTGGTCGCACATCTGACATTGCACTTACTAGCTACGCCCCAAACCATCTGCAATATACTGCCGATGTGCACGGCGGCACGAGCTTAGCGGTGTTCTCTGAAATATACTACCCCGCGGGTTGGAATGCATACATCGACGGTAACATCGTTGACCATCTACGTGCAAACTATGTGCTTCGTGCGCTGCCCATTCCCGAGGGTAAACATCAAATTGAATTTAAATTCGAACCTCAAAGTTATGCTGTGGGCAATCGAATTTCTTTTATCTGCTCGCTTCTGATTATCATGGGCGTCTTGGCAGCTATTTATATTTCGGCAAAGAAAAAAGAAGATAACGAAGAATATGAAAACGACTAAACCTTCTAGATTTCAAGTTTTCCGGTCATATTTCACATCTACCATCAGCATTTCTTTGGTGCTGTTTTTGGTGGGATTGATGTCGCTGCTTGTGTTGAACGCTAGTCGCTTATCTGACTATGTGCAGGAACGCGTGGGCTTCACCCTCATGCTCCACGACAATGTTAATGATGCCGATGTGTTGCGCTTGCAAAAAGTGTTAAGTGCGGGCCCCTATGTGAAAGAAAGCGTGTATGTCGATAAGGACGAAGCAGCCCAGAAGCTATCGGCTGAATTGGGAGAAAATTTCGTACAATTCTTAGGGTTCAATCCGCTCTTTTCATCGCTAGAATTAAAGCTATATGCGGAATACATGAAATCGGATCGCTTGCCCGTTTTAGAAAAAGAATTTTTAGAGTATCCCGAGGTAAAAGACGTTTATTATCAGCGCGACTTGGTGAAAGTTATCAACGACAATGTGGGTAAAGTGAGTATTTTTCTTCTCAGCTTCACCGCCTTGTTGCTGTTCATCTTCACGGCACTCATTAACAACACCGTGCGCATTAGTATGCACAATCAGCGTTTCACCATTAACACCATGAAACTAGTTGGTGCCACACACGCTTTCATTCGCAAACCTTTCATTCGCCAAAGCTTTGCTTCGGGAGTTATTGGCGCACTCATTGCCATTGTGTTTATTATGGTTACCCTGCTATCATATCAAAACAACTTGAATGTTGCCTTCCAAATAAACACCATCGATAGCACCCTCACCACCATTGGCATTTTGTTGCTATTCGGAATTATTATTTCTGTATCATCCACTTATTTTTCAGTAAACAGATACCTCCGCATGAAATACGAGGAGTTATTTTAAATATCATTTACCATGAGTAATAAAAAAAGTACTAAAAATGAGGAATCTAATTTCCCATTAGCGTTGGACAAAGAAAATTACATTTTGCTGGCCATCGGATTCGTCATTATTATTATTGGCTTTTTGCTAATGATTGGCGGAAAAAGCGAAGACCCTTCGCAATTTAATCCCGAAATTTTTAGTTTCAGAAGAATTACCTTAGCTCCTATTGTGGTGCTGTTTGGTTTTATCTTTGAAATTTACGCCATTATGAAAAAACCTAAAAAAGACAACTAATGAGCACAATACAAGCACTTATATTAGGGATAATTCAAGGACTCACCGAATTTCTTCCTGTAAGTTCTAGCGGACATTTAGAAATAGCCAAAGCTCTTCTAGGGGTAGACATCGGCAATATTGACGACAACGTAGCGTTTACCGTAGTAGTGCATGGCGCTACAGTATTAAGTACCATCTGCATTTTTTGGAAAGAAATTTGGAAACTACTCCAAGGGCTATTCAAATTTGCATGGAACGAAGAAACCCAATACATTGCTAAAATTGCGTTGAGTATGATTCCCATTGCCATTGTTGGCTTGTTCTTTAAAGACTATGTAGAAGCATTTTTTTCCGACGGGCTAATGTTGGTGGGCTTTAGCTTGCTCTTCACTGCTCTACTGCTAGGCTTCACCTATTATGCCAAATCGAAAGATAAACAAATTAGCTTTAAAGATGCCTTCATTATTGGTTGTGCCCAAGTGGTGGCTGTGCTTCCCGGCATTTCTCGTTCGGGTTCTACAATTGCCACTGGTTTGTTGCTTGGCAATAAGAAGACAGAAGTATCGCGTTTTTCTTTCCTCATGGTGCTAATGCCTATTATTGGCGAAAACCTCCTTAGCATTTTAAACGGCGATTTAGCGCAATCATCTATCGATGCATTTCCTTTAATTGTAGGGTTCATTGCTGCTTTTGTATCGGGATTACTCGCTTGTAAGCTCATGATTAAAATCGTAAACAACGGTAAACTTATTTATTTTGCAGTCTATTGCTTCATCGTTGGACTTATTACTATTATTTTTGCCTAACATAGGCACAATATCATATTAATGACAGAACAAACTCAAAAATACAACTTCCAAGAAGGCGAAATTCTATTGTTCGATAAAGAACTCGACTGGACATCTTTCGATTTGGTACGCAAAGTACGTAATAACCTGTGCCGAGCTCTAGGTATTAAGAAACTGAAAGTGGGACACGCAGGCACCCTCGACCCAAAAGCCACAGGGCTGATGATTCTGTGTACAGGAAAAGCTACCAAGAAAATTGAAAGCCTGCAAGCTGGAATAAAGGAGTATGTTACCACCCTAAAACTAGGGGCAACCACACCATCATTCGATTTAGAAAGCGAAGAAGATGCACAATATCCCACCGAGCACATTAATCGAGAACTTATTGAACAAGTGTTAGAAAAATTCAGGGGCGAGCAACTGCAAACACCTCCTCTTTTTAGTGCCGTGCGCGTAAATGGCAAACGAGCTTACGAACACGCAAGAAAAGGCGATGATATTAAGCTCAATGCCAAAAGTATTCGCATTGGTGCTTTGGAAGTTTTATCTTTTGAAGACAACTTTTTGGAGCTGCGCGTTGTTTGCAGCAAAGGAACTTACATTAGAGCCCTTGCTCGCGATATTGGCGAAGCCTTAAGCTCAGGAGCCTACCTCACCCAACTTCGCCGGACGCAAATTGGCGAATATCAGGTGAAAAATGCGCTTCATTTAGATTATTTTTTAGCTAATATCGCACAGTTTACTGCTGTGGAAGAATAAATTTCAACAAAAAGCTGTTAAATTCGCAGCCGATTCTATATTGACAATACAAGAAAGCACATACTAACATGAAATTATCAAAATTCAAGTTCGAACTCCCCGAAAGTCTCATTGCTGCTCACCCAGCCCAAAACCGTGATGAATCGCGCTTGCTAGTGGTTGACCGTGAGAACAATCGATTCGAGCACAAGCTCTTTAAAGATGTGATCGAATATTTCGATGATCAAGATGTGATGGTATTCAACGACACCAAAGTTTTTCCCGCTCGATTATATGGCAACAAAGAAAAAACAGGTGCTGAAATTGAAGTTTTCTTACTTCGCGAACTCAACCGCGAACAACGCCTATGGGATGTGTTGGTTGAACCCGCACGAAAAATAAGAATTGGAAATAAACTTTACTTCGGTGAAAATGATGAGTTAGTAGCTGAAGTTATCGACAATACCACTTCTCGTGGACGAACACTGCGTTTCCTATTCGATGGTAGCTACGATGAATTTAAGAAGACATTGTTCAGCTTAGGTGAAACTCCGCTTCCTAGCATGGTAAAAAGACAACGCAACGTGGTGCCCGAAGATGAAGAAAGATACCAAACAATCTTTGCTAAACACGAAGGTGCCGTGGCCGCTCCAACTGCAGGTTTGCACTTCAGCCGTGAGTTAATGAAACGTTTGGAAATTATTGGTGTAGATTTTAGTCATATTACCTTGCATGTGGGACTGGGCAGCTTCCGCCATGTAGAAGTGGAAGATCTTACAAAACACAAAATGGACTCGGAACAAATTTGGATTCCAGAAAGCACTTGTGAGATGATAAACAACGCTAAACTCAACAAAAAGAACGTGTGCGCTGTGGGAACTACCGTAATGCGCACCTTAGAAACATCGGTTTCTACGCAGAACTTGCTTAAACCTTATGAAGGGTGGACAAATAAATTTATCTTCCCTCCTTATGAGTTTAGAGTGGCGAACCGCATGATTTCAAACTTCCACCTGCCCTATTCTACCCTATTAATGATGGTGGCTTCATTTGGCGGATTTGATTTAACAATGGAAGCATATAACGAAGCGGTGAAAGAAGGATACCGCTTTGGAACTTACGGCGACGCTATGTTGATTCTATAAAAATTAGTAGTTTTAAGCCTAATATAATTAGATATCTGCGGAAAAAACACATTTCGCTTTGGTAACTAGATAGAAACGTATATCTTTGCAGTCCGAAATAAGTATTAAGAATAAAAATAAAATAGTATATCGATGAAAAGAACATTTCAACCATCAAACAGAAAACGCAAAAACAAACATGGTTTTCGCGAGAGAATGGCTACTCCAGGTGGACGCTTGGTATTGAAAAGCCGTCGTGCTAAAGGAAGAAAAAAATTAACAGTTTCTGACGAAGCAAGACACAAACGCTAGGGAATAGCTTTGTAACACATAATAAAAGGTGAGGATTTTCCTCACCTTTTGTTTTTTCAGCTTTAGAGTTCTAAGAAAATAAAGAAAAAGAATTATAAGCTAAATCTTACACCCCAAAATAGTTCTACAAAATAGTCCTAAAGCATATTTATATACTTCTGGTCGATCCATATCTGATTACAATCGAACTGCTCGAACCCTACTAAAAATAAATGACCACCAGCCTTAGAGGGTGAACAACAAATAGCACAAGGGAAATGTGAAGCCCAAGGCAAATCCGGCATAAACTTGTGCGGGTGTATGTTTTTCAAGCAACAAACGAGAGCTTCCTACCAAGCCAGCCACAAGCACACCACAAACTGCCACAGTAAAACTATTCCATGTAGTTAGTTCTGATACTCCAAAGAAAATACCCAACAATCCTCCAATGGCTGCCATATGTGCACTAATCTTCCATCGCAAGTTTATCAGTTGAATAATACAGATAACAAGGGCACAAATAATAAGTACTTGCGAGTAAATTACATTAATGAGTAAGTGCCGGAGCCAGTAAGCCCCTAAGAAATAACTCAATATGGTAAAGAAAAATGGATAGACCCGATCCTTTCGCTCGTTTAAATCAATCTTCTTACGCAAAATCAATTGCGACAAAGGGATAGACAGCAAAGGCAGAATTAACGTGCTGATAAGAACGATAAGCAAGATAACACGAATTGCTATGGGCGACAAGTGAGCAAAGAAAGCGCCACTAGAAAGCAACATCGCGTAACCATAATTGGGCAATAGCATAGGGTGACAAATCACCGATATTATTTTAGCAAGGTTTTTCATAAACATCGTTTTTATAATTGGCGGCGTAATCGAGCCACCGGAATATCCATCTGCTCGCGATACTTCGAAACGGTTCTTCGCGTGATAGAATAGTCTTTTGCATTCACCAACACGGTGAGCTTCTCATCGGTAAGTGGTTTCGATTTATCTTCAGCATCAATAATATCTCGAATAAATTGCATAACCACCTTATTCGAGCTCAACTCGCCGTTGTCTTTCTCTACACCTTCTGAAAAGAATGACTTCAACGACACCAGCCCAAAATGAGTTTGAATGTATTTCCCTTGGCGCATCCGCGATATGGTTGATATGTCAAGATTTGTCATATCGGCAATATCTTTCAAAATCATGGGACGCAACTTCGTAATATCTCCCTCAACAAAATATTCTTTCTGAAACTCAATGATTGCCGACATACACTGCAATAACGTGAACTGTCGTGCCTTAATAGCTTCAATAAACCATGTTGCACTATCGGCATTTTGCTTCATGAATTGCCAAGTTTCTGCCTCATCAGCATCTTTCTTTTTGTCTTGAAGCTCACGCATCATTTCCAAATAGTGCTCATTCACACGCAAGCTAGGCACGTGGTGATTGTTCACACTTAACATCATTTCACCATCTTGGTATTCTAGTGTAAAATCTGGGATAATGGAAAAGAAATTCTTTTGTCCATCGGCAGCCGTGCTTCCCGGTTTCGGATTTAACTTGTGTATTTCATCGAGAGCACCTTTTAGCTCATCTTGCGAAAGGCTTAGGTTCTTCTGTATTTTATTGTACGATCGATGGGTGAGCAATTCAAAATATTTTGACACAATCTTGCTTGCAAGCTGCACCTCTGGAGTGCTTTCTTTGCGAGCTAATTGCAGGCCTAAACACTCTTGCAAATCGCGTGCGCCTACACCTGCAGGATCTAGCTGTTGAACGGTGCTCAATAAATCTTCAATTTTACTTTCCTCTACCTCTAAATTTAAGTTGAAAGCTAAATCATCAACAATAGCATAAATATCTCTGCGCAAATAGCCTTCCTCATCCATATTCCCCACCAAATACTCTGCCAAATTCATGTCTTCCTCTTTCAAATCGAGCAAATGCAGTTGCTCTACCAACTGATCATGAAAACTTTGAGCATCACGCACCACATAGTCGGGCTGTTCATCATTCACCGAGCGGTTGTTCGTGTATAGCTTATATTCGGGAATATCATCGGGATCTACAAAATCCTCTAGGGTGTATTCATCGGTTTCTTGACTGTTCACATCGTCATCCTGATTCGTATCATCGGGCGAGTAGTCATCGAGTTCGAGCAATGGGTTCTCTTCCAGCTCTTTCTTGATGCGCTGCTCAAGCTCCATACTGGGAACTTCCAACAATTGAATCAATTGTATCTGCTGTGGCGACAGCCGTTGGAGCATCTTTTGTTGTAAACTTAGCTTCTGACTCATCAACTTTTCCTAAAAGGTTACTTTTATCAAATTTATCACTTTTTCAGCTATTAAGACACACTGATAGCACATAAACATTCTAAAATGAGAAAAACAAATGTTTATTGACACAATAGCGTAGGGATATCAAGCAAGTTTTTCACCTGAAAACAAGCTTGCTTTCTCGCCTGAGTTAACGCTAGTTGCCCATAGCCACCACAATTGGAGACAGAGGAAATTTCAGGATAGCTCGCATCTTGCTCTTGAAATAAAATTGCATCAATACCAAAGTTTAGAGCTCCTAGCACATCATTTCGCCAATCATCGCCAATCATGATCGATTGTGATTTACGGGCATTCGAATTCTTCAAGGCGTAGGCAAACACATCGGGCTTTGGCTTAGGCGAACCCACTATTTCTGAAAGGGTAACCGACTGAAAATAATGTGCAATATTTGCCGATTGTAGCTTATTATTCTGCACCTCAATGAATCCGTTGCTGATAATGTGCAACATAAAACCTTTTGCTTTTAGTTGTTCGAGCATTTCTACACAGCCTGAAAATAGTTGAGTTTGCTGCCCCATCAAATCAAGATATAGACTATTGACTTGCTCAGGGTCTTGCTGTAATCCGAAATGCTGAAAAGGTTCGGCAAACCGGCGCATAGTAAGTTCGGCTTTTGTGGTTGTGCCTTGTCGATACTCTTCCCACAACCGATCGTTTACCTGTTCATAAAAACTAAAGAAATCAGCAAAAGAGGGTAAGTTTGACAGCAACTGCGATTGCGCCAAACATTGTTTCATGGCAAGTTCCGAATTTGTTTTGAAATCCCACAAGGTGTGGTCGAGATCAAAAAATAAGTGTTTGTATTTACAAGTGGTGTTTATCATGTGATTATTCCAACATTTCTGTTTGAGTTCGCTAAGGTAATGATATCTGGGCATAAAAAAAGAGGATATATCTTTTTGACATATCCTCTTCTATTTCTTTTCAACTGTACGCTTCTAGAATACATAGCGAAGGTTAAGACCGAATCCACCCCAATTGAAGTCTGTGTCCTCTAAAATCCAGAATGTTGGACGGTAGTCAAGACCAATTGCCAATGGGAATTTGAAGCGATACTCCATACCTACTTCACCAGAAACACCTAGCCCGAACCAGTTGTCGCCAAAGTGTAAAGAAGGACCAAAACCAGCATACCAGTTCAAACCTTCTGCACCACCGATTGGGCGATACAAGCAATCCCACAATGCGTCGATACCAACACCGTAACCAAAATTCACATCAGCGTGAATACGGCTAAATTGACCTAAACCAAATACGGCGTCAACAGCTACATTGTTTCCTGCAGAATCACCAAAACGAATACCCACTTCTTGTGCATTCACAGCAGTAAAGCCAATCAAGGCCACTGCAATAAGTAATAACTTTTTCATTGTTAAACTATTAAATTAAACTTGTTATAAACATCTTTGCTTCCACCTTCACTCTAAAAGGTGCGAAAAGTACAATTTAAGATACTAACAACCATATAGCCACTATGGTTTATTGTGCTAGCAATTAACTTGTATTTAAATTTTTCGGATAGGCTCTCCTACTTATGAGCTTGCAAAATAAGTAAATAGTATTTTTATATGATAACTAAAATACTCATTTAAGCGGTATTTTAGGGATATTTGCAGCTAATTAAGTTTCTTTTAAACTTCTTCCTTTGCTTGTTGGCTGCTTATTTGGCACCTATAAGTCGTTTAATTTCATTCAGCTTGTTTAAAGCCTCAATGGGGGTGAGTGAATTAATATCAAGACTAGTTATTTCATCGCGAATGGCTAGTAGAACGGGGTCGTCGAGTTGAAAAAAGCTCAGCTGCATTCCTGCACCTGCACCCTGTGTTTTCGCCACATCAGTTAGTGGTTTTGCTAAGCCCTCTTTTCGGTTGTCGCCCTCCAACTGCAATAATATTTCATCGGCACGCTTCACCACACTAGGAGGCATTCCCGCCAAACGAGCCACATGAATACCAAAACTATGATTACTTCCCCCCTTCACCAATTTGCGCAAAAAAACAATTTTATTGCCCACCTCTTTCACACTTACATTGTAATTTTTCACTCGAGAAAAGCTTTTCTCCATTTCATTAAGTTCATGGTAATGTGTGGCAAACAGGGTTTTTGCCTTCGTTTGTCGATGCTCATGAATATATTCTACAATAGACCAAGCGATAGATATACCGTCGTAGGTAGAAGTTCCTCGTCCAAGTTCATCAAGAAGAATTAAGCTTCTATCAGAAATATTGTTTAAAATGCTGGCAGCCTCATTCATTTCTACCATGAAGGTTGACTCTCCCAAAGAAATATTGTCGGAAGCACCCACCCGAGTGAAAATCTTATCCACATAGCCAATGCTAGCCGATTGAGCAGGTACAAAGCTTCCCACCTGAGCCATGAGCACAATAAGCGCCGTTTGACGAAGCAAAGCCGACTTACCCGCCATGTTCGGACCAGTGATAATAATAACCTGCTGATTTTCCTGATTGAGCAACACATCGTTACTAATATAGTCTTCGCCAATCGGCAATTGCTTTTCAATTACAGGGTGTCTTCCTTCTTTAATGTCGATAGTTGTGGTGGTGTTAACCGCTGGTTTCACATAGTTGTTCTCCAATGCCCCCACAGCAAACGACCACATACAGTCGAGCTTTGCCAAAACCAACGCATCAAGTTGAATGAGCTGAATATAATCGGACAATGCCATTACCAAGTTTTGAAACAAGCTAACTTCAAGTGCAGCGATTTTTTCTTCTGCACCCAAAATCTTACTTTCATATTCTTTGAGTTCTTCTGTGATATATCGTTCTGCACTCACCAGAGTTTGCTTTCTAATCCACTCGGGAGGAACTTTGCCTTTGTGTGTATTTCGCACTTCAATGTAATAGCCAAACACATTGTTGAATGCAATTTTCAACGATGGAATGCCTGTACGTTCCGATTCTCGGTCTTGAATTTGTTGCAAAAATGTTTTGCCCGAGTGTGCCAAAGTCCGCAGCTCATCGAGTTCTGCTGAAACTCCAGACTTAATAACGGGTGCCTTATGCATGATGCTTGGTGCATCTTCTAATATTTCATGGGCAATGCGTTCTCTAATTTTTGTGCACGGATTGAGCTGCTCCGCCAATCGGTTAAGCACCGGATTTTCTACACTTTGCATCATGAGCTGAATGGGCTCAATGGCCGACAATGCCCTGCCCAACTGCACCAGTTCACGCGGGTTAATTCGCCCTACCGCCACTTTTGAAATCAAGCGTTCTAAATCGCCTATTTGGCATAGCTGCGTTTGCAAATCGAGGCGAAGCTCAGCATTTGATACCATATATTCCACCACATCAAGTCGCTCATTAATGGCGGATACATCTTTTAGTGGCAAGGCAATCCACCGACGAAGCAAGCGAGCTCCCATGGGAGTGTTAGTCTTATCGAGCACCTGAACCAAGGTTTTTGCCCCCTCGTTGAGCGAGCCAAAAAGTTCGAGGTTTCGCACCGTGAATCGGTCAAGCCACACGTATTTATCTTCCTCAATGCGCGAAATGGCAGCAATGTGCCCCACTTGTTTATGTTGTGTAATATCGAGATAATGCAACACTGCCCCTGATGCAATAATGGCCATACTCAAATCTTGAATGCCATAGCCTTTCAATGATTTTGTTTGAAAATGACGAAGCAATCGATCGGTAGCCGCTTCGGTGGTATATATCCATTCGTCGAGTGCAAAGGTGTAGAATTTCTTTCCATAATACTGTTCAAACTCGGTGGTATATCCTTTCTGATAAAGCACTTCTTTGGGCGAGAATGAACTTAAAAGCTTATCAATATAGTCGTGCGAGCCCTGCGCGGTGAAAAATTCACCTGTAGAGATATCTAAAAAAGCCACTCCCGCTTCATTCTTATGCATGAACACCGATGCTAAGAAATTATTTTCCCGGTTTTCAAGTATGTTGTCATTAATGGAAACCCCCGGCGTTACCAGTTCCGTAATACCTCGTTTCACAATCTTCTTGGTTTGCTTAGGGTCTTCAAGCTGTTCGCAAATGGCTACTCGCTGACCAGCACGCACAAGCTTTGGCAAATAAGTATCTAGCGAATGATAAGGAAAACCTGCTAGCTCTACAAAACTAGCCGAACCATTTGCTCGTCTAGTTAGCGTAATACCTAGTATCTCTGCCGCCTTTATGGCGTCATCGCCGAATGTTTCATAGAAATCGCCCACCCGAAACAACAACACCGCTTCGGGGTGTTTATCTTTTATATCGTAATATTGCTTCATGAGTGGAGTTTCCACATATTTCTTTTCTTTCTTAGCCACCGTCTCTATATTTTATCGTTGCGTTCTGATTGAACAAAGATAATAATTTTTATTGCTATTCTCTCTAGACATAGCAACTCAGCTTATCGGCACATTAATGATGTTCTTTTCTTATCTTTGCCCCATGATTATTGATAAATTTCCTTCTAAGCTGCTCGAAAATGCGGTTAATGAGTTTGCTAAACTTCCCGGTATCGGCAGAAAAACCGCGCTGCGCTTGGTACTTCATTTACTGAAACAAGAAACGCACGAAGTAGAAAGTTTCGGCGAAGCTATCATTCAGGCTCGCACCGAAATTAAACATTGCAGGGTGTGCCACAATATTTCCGACGAAGATACCTGCGAAATTTGCAGCCAGCCCGAACGTAGCAAAGAGGTTATTTGTGTGGTAGAAAACATTCGCGATGTAATGGCGATTGAAAATACACATCAATTCATTGGGCTTTATCATGTGCTCGGTGGAATTATCTCGCCCATGGATGGCGTGGGACCTTCCGATTTGGAAATTGCTTCTTTAATTTCGCGCGTAGAAAGTGGCGAAGTAAATGAGGTTATTTTAGCTTTGAGTACCACCATGGAGGGCGACACCACCAACTTCTATATTTACAAAAAGCTTAAAGTTTTCAACATTAAGATTTCCACCCTCGCTCGTGGTGTTGCTATCGGCGATGAATTAGAATATGCCGACGAGCTTACCTTAGGTCGATCAATTAAAAACAGGCTAGACTTCGAAAGTTCCTTATAAACTGAAATGAAATAAGAAATAGCTCGAAGCCACAACATGACCTATTTTGTGTAAAGTTTCAGCTATTCGCAATTAAATCATATCTTTGCATAAAACCTAACACAGCAAACCATGAGATATTTAGACCCAAAAAACGACTTGACGTTTAAGCGCATTTTTGGCGATCATCCCAATCTAGTGATGAGCTTGCTCAATGCCTTATTGCCCCTCGAAGAAGATCAAAAGATAGAATCGGTAGAATACTTAACTCCAGAGTTAGCCCCAGAGATACCCAGGTTAAAAGATTCTATTGTAGATGTTCGATGCAAAGACAATCGAGGAAGGCATTTTATTGTAGAAATGCAGATGCAATGGACACAAGCGTTTATGGCTCGTGTGGTTTTCAATGCCTCGAAGGCATATGTAAAGCAGCTCGGACGAGGGAAAGGCTATGAAAGCCTACAGCCGGTGTATGCACTGAACTTGGTAGATGAAATCTATATTCCAGATAGCGAGGAGTTTTATCATCATTATCGTATGGTGAGCACCTATGAAAACGATGAAGAACAACGACTAGAAGGCTTGGAGTTTGTGTTTGTGGAACTGCCCAAATTCAAGGCTGAAAAGATGATGGAAAAACGTATGGCTGTTTTATGGCTTCGTTTTCTCACCGAAATACAACACGGCACGCAGCATATTCCAACAGGCATCGGCGATACTCAAGAATTAAAAGAAGCCTTAGATATCTTGCAAGAATCAAGATTTTCGGAAGACGAGCTAGAATATTACGACCGCTATTGGGATGGTGTAAGTCGAGAGCGTACCCTCATCAATGGTAAAACCAAAGAAGCTGTAGAAAAGGGTATGGCAGAAGTATTAGAGAAAGGGTTAGC
>JBKEBD010000022.1:0-57764 GCA_047972995.1 Mangrovibacterium sp. | reverse complement strand
ATGGCTGTTTTATGGCTTCGTTTTCTCACCGAAATACAACACGGCACGCAGCATATTCCAACAGGCATCGGCGATACTCAAGAATTAAAAGAAGCCTTAGATATCTTGCAAGAATCAAGATTTTCGGAAGACGAGCTAGAATATTACGACCGCTATTGGGATGGTGTAAGTCGAGAGCGTACCCTCATCAATGGTAAAACCAAAGAAGCTGTAGAAAAGGGTATGGCAGAAGTATTAGAGAAAGGGTTAGCGGAAGGAATAGTGAAAGGACGAGAGGAAGAAAAAATTGCTATGGTAAGAAGTTTTATAAATGCTGGAGCAAGTCTTGAGTTAATCATGTCGGCCACTGGATTAACAAAAGAGCAAATCGATTCCATTACCAATTAACAAGTGCCTTTTTAGCTCTTCACGCCATGCAACTACGTACCTCCAAAATCAATCTTCGTCCATTAGAACCTGAAGATTTAGAATTGCTCTATCTTTGGGAAAACGACCCAAACCTGTGGCACGTGGGGAACTCTGTGGTTCCTTTTTCGCAATATATACTAAAGCAATATCTCGCCGATTCGCATCGTGATATTTATGACATAAAGCAATTACGTTTAGTTATTGAAACAACGAATCAGCAAGCCATTGGGGCGATTGATTTGTTTGATTTCGACCCCAATCATCAACGGGCTGGCATTGGCATTTTAATTTATGCCGACGAACATCGGCGCAAAGGCTATGCCAACAATGCTATTCAATTGATGTGTGATTATTGTCGTGATGTCTTGGGTATGCATCAAATCTATGCTAACATTGGTGCCTGCAACACGGCTAGCATTGCTCTTTTTGAACAGTGTGATTTCAAGTTCTCAGGAGCAAAAAAGGATTGGCTCCGCCGAGGGAAAACTTGGGAAGACGAACTCATTTACTGGAAAAAACTCTTGTAGATGATTTTCCTATTATTCGAAGCTCAGCTTGCCATGTTAAATTAACAAGCTACAGCAAGCTGTCTCGAAAGCTTTTTTAATCGTGTAGTCTTAGGATTTGAGCAGCTACAGACTTAACCTAATTTTTCAAGACCAGAGCACGAGGAAGTCATATCCCATGCGTTCAAATTCATGATTTTTGGTCTTTGGGTAAAATCCCAAACGTTCTGTTTCATGAATAACCCAACTGTCACTCCCCAAAATATTTTCAACAAAAAAGATGGCTGCTTTCCGACATCAACGCTGACTGTAACACACTGAAGATAAGCAACAGTATTGAAAGTTAGGCGTAGTTAACCTCAAATATTTTTTGTTCAGACTAACCAAAATTTATACCTAGACCCAAACATACCCTCTGACCCCTTTTACACACATCGCACAAACATCTCCTCCTACTGACTATCTTAAAATTGCAATAAACTTCAAAACAAATTTGTCCAAACAAACAAAAAACGGCTCATTTATATCGTACGCGATATTTTTTGCCTATATTTGCATCGTGTGCGATATAAATCAAAAAAAGAACATATACATGAGTGCAGAAATTTACAATTTCAAAACGACAACGCTCGCTGGAAAGGAAATCAGCCTTGCTGATTTTAAAGGCAAAACATTATTAATTGTAAACACCGCTAGCAAATGCGGATTGACTCCCCAATTCGAAGGTCTAGAAAAACTTTATCAACAATACAAAAATAAAGGTCTTGTTATCTTGGGATTCCCATGCAATCAGTTTGCCAATCAAGAGCCGGGAGAAAAATCTGATATTGAAGCCGTTTGCATGATAAACTATGGTGTGAGTTTCCCCATGTTTGCTAAAATTGAAGTGAATGGTGAAAATGCACATCCGCTCTATCAATACCTCAAATCGGAACTAAAAGGAACTTTGGGCAACAAAATAAAATGGAACTTCACCAAATTTCTAATCGGGGCTAATGGCACACCAATCAAACGATTTTCTCCAACAGCAAAGCCCGATAAAATTGGTAAGTGCTTAGCCAAACTTATCGGCTAATGTGTGAAAATGTCTAATTTTGCAACATGACATACGATGAATTAAAACTCGACAACCAGTTGTGCTTTCCGATTTATGCGGCATCACGACTGGTCACTCGTGCTTATCAGCCATTGCTCGACAATCTAGGGATTTCTTATCCTCAATATCTGGTTTTGCTTGTTCTTTGGGAAAGAAACGGCTTGCCTGTAACTGAGTTGGGAAAGAAACTTATGCTGAACACCAATACACTCACCCCCATTTTGCAGCGCATGGAAAAACAGGGACTACTGTTCAAACAGAAATCAGAAACCGATTCGCGCAAAACCATCATTACACTAAGCTGGAAGGCTGAGCAAATGAAAGAGGAAGCTCGGAAGATTCCATTGCAATTGACTTGCCACCTAAAGGAAAGCAATTTAAATTTCGACGAGATGCTTCAATTAAAGAACAGCTTAGAAAGCCTAATTCAAGCACTAAGGTAATCGAAACTTTAAGCCGAAACCTGTAGGCGAACAACTCAACTCCATACTCATGGCGTTGGCATTGGAGTTATAGCCTGAATTATAATAGTTCACTGCTTGGTGTGCTCGTCGATTGAACGCCACCCGAAAAGGGATAGATACAGCCAAAGCTGCTGCTCCCACACAGGCTAACTTCCAATTCGGATCTTGCCCTTGTATGGCATCAACCAAGGGCAAAGACAAAAACACGCTGCCGGTGGCAAAAAATATACGCTCTACAATGCGCGATTTTGCCATTCTCATTACATGATTATCCATTGGGGAATCTTTAGCTAGCAGCATCATTAACTGATCGGCAGTCATGTCCACATCGCAGCGAGTGTAAATCTTTTTCTTAAAGATGCCTTGCTCTCGCTCCATGATAGGACTATATTGAATCTGCGCTTTCACCACTAAAGCCGACAGAACAAAGAATGTAACCAGAAAAAATTGTTTCAATTTGTAAGGTATTAGATGTTCAACTCAATTGAAGGGGGGGGAGTAGGCTAAAATTAATGCGCTTCAAGCCAATTGGCTGCCGCATTCATTTCCACCAAAAGTGGCACGCCCAAATCGGCTGCCGACTCCATGCCTTCGCGCACAATTTGCTTCATTTGTTCTAATTCCGATTCTAGCACATCGAAGTTCAATTCATCATGCACTTGCAGCAATAGCTTCGACTGCAAACCGGCTTCCTTCATTGCTCGATGAATGTTAATCATAGCTATCTTAATGATATCGGCTGCCGAACCTTGAATTGGCGCATTAATAGCGTTTCGTTCAGCAATACCTCGCACCACAGCATTGGCCGAGTTAATATCGTTCAGATAACGACGACGCCCCTTAATAGTTTCAACATAGCTTTGCTGACGCGCTTTCTCAATACATTCATCCATATATTCTTTAATGCGAGAGAAGTTTTCGAAGTAGCCATCAATAAGCTCTTTTGCCTCCTTACGCGAAATATTTAATCGTTGTGCCAAGCCAAACGAGGATATACCATAAATGATACCAAAGTTTGCTGTTTTCGCTTTTCGACGCATATCTGATGTAACTTCCTCAACCGACACTTTATAAATTTTCGCAGCGGTAGCGGCGTGAATATCTTGTCCATTTCGGAAAGCTTCAATCATGTGTTCATCGCCACTAAGCGCTGCCATAATGCGCAATTCAATTTGTGAATAATCCGCCGATAAAAACAAGTGCTTATCATCGGAAGCCACAAAGGTTTTTCTAATTTCACGACCACTATCATCGCGAATAGGAATGTTTTGTAAGTTCGGATTTGTAGAACTCAATCGACCCGTGGCAGTTACCGTTTGGTTGAATGAACTGTGCAAACGACCTGTTTGCGAATTAATCAGCAAAGGAAGCGCCTCTACATAAGTGGTGAGCAGTTTCTTTAGTCCACGGAATTCTAACACCTTAGACACAATAGGGTGCTTATCTACCAATTTGCTCAACACTTCTTCGGAGGTTGAATATTGTCGAGTTTTGGTTTTCTTCCCTGGGCTATCAATCTGGAGTTTTTCAAACAAAACAACTCCCAATTGTTTAGGCGACGACACGTTAAACTGTTCATTGGCCATATTAATAATTTCATGCTCTAGCTTGCGAACTTGCATACGAAGTTCCTTAGCATAGATGGCCAATCCTTCGGTGTTGAGACACACGCCTGTGGACTCCATGTCAGATAACACCTCTACCAAAGGCATCTCAATATCATCAAACAAGCTGCGCACAGCTTTACTGCTCAACTCCTCATCTAGTTTTTGCTTCACTTGAAGAACCTGATCTACGTATTCGCTAGCATAATCAAACAGCTTATTTTCTTCCACATCATGCATGGTGAGCTGATTTTTGCCTTTCTTCCCCAAAAGCGATTCTATTTCTATTTTCTTGTAGTTCAAATAGCTTTCACTCAAATATTCCAAGCCATGGCGTAAATCGGGGTTAATCAGATAGTGTGCAATTTGCGTATCGTAAAGATTTCCTTGAACAAGCAATCCATGTTGTGCCAACACCAAGATAGCAAACTTCGAATTATGAGCAATCTTCAAAATGTTAACATCGGCAAACAGCAAGTTGAATTCTTGCAACACCAACTTAGCTTCTGCTCTATCTTGAGGCAAAATGAGCGTGTAGGCTTCTCCTGCTTTAAAAGCAAAAGAAAGACTAACCAAATCGGTGGTCATGGCTTGCACGCTTATAGTTTGTACTGCAAAAGCAAACTCCTTATGCACCGACAATTCAGCACGCAAGCTTGCTCGCTGCATGGCATTTTCAATGCGAATATAGGTATGCTCTACATCGGAGAGTTTTTTCACTGCTACCTTTGCTTCACTTTCAGCTTCTTGTGCATCGAAAGCTGCAAACAAATTGCCTTGCACCACTACTTCAGGAGCTAGTGCCTGATACTTACTTGCCCAGTTTTTAAATTCTAGTTCATTATATATTTTATATAGTTCGGTGGCATTAGCTGGCTCTTTGACCAAAGCTCTTTCATCCCACTTCACGGGCACATCTTTCACAATTACTGCCAACTTGCGCGATAGGCGCACTTGTGCTTCATGCTCTTCTAAGTTCTGTTTTTGCTTCCCTTTCAGATCGCCAATGTTTTGATATATACCATCAATCGACCCATAGGTGGTTATCAGTTTTTGGGCTGTTTTAGGTCCTATGCCCGGGCAGCCTGGTATATTGTCGGAAGCATCGCCCATCAAACCTAGAATATCAATCACTTGATCGGTAGATTCTACTTGAAAAGCCTCTTGCACTTGCTGAATTCCCCACACTTCAGTTTCTTTTCCACCTCTTCCGGGCTTATACATTTTCACCTTGTCGGTTACAAGCTGTGCGTAATCCTTGTCGGGAGTCATCATGAACACCTCATATCCTTCTTGCTCTGCTCTTACTGAAAGCGTTCCGATAACATCGTCGGCTTCAAAACCTTTTTTCTCGATGATCGGGATATTATAAGCTTCTATAATTCGGCGTATCCAAGGGATAGATATTCTCAAATCTTCAGGCATTTCGTCGCGAGTAGCCTTATATTCCGCATACATTTCATGGCGAAAGGTTGGAGCATGAACATCAAACACCACCGCCACATGAGAAGGTTGCTCACGTTGCAAAAGTTGTTCGAGCGTGTTTACAAAACCCAACATGGCTGATGTGTTCAAGCCACTAGAGTTAAATCGGGGCGCACGAATGAATGCAAAATAAGAACGATAAATCAAGGCATAAGCATCGATAAGAAACAGGCGTTTTAGTTTGGAATTTGACATTTTCTGAGGTTCTAAGTATTTTTCAAAATTCGAAGATAAACATTAATATCCGATATACACATAAACAGACTTAATTCCACAGGGAAAGCACATTTATAAAAATACGACGCGCTTTCTTCTGATGTTTTTCCCTTTGGCAACTTCATTGAAGTGCTTTAAACTCCAATATCTAGCACAAATCAGGATTTCAATCATCATTATTCTCTTCAAAATTAGACAAATCAACAGCGCTAGACTAAGTTAACAATAGGTTAACTTTACGCCTGAAATTTCAGAGAAGAATATATTTTGTTGATAGTAATTATATATATATATATATATATTCGCAACCGAACAACACACAATAATGATTGCAACATTTGTAAAGTACGAGGCAGACAAGGATGTATTTCGGGTAGAGTTTGAAGGCAAGCTTGATTTTAGCGAAATAAAAGCACTTTATAGCCAGCTCATTAAATCTGGAGTCTTTCCCAAAAGCTGCCACAGACTCATTATTATCGACAAAGGAATGTATCGTGGAAAAATCGCCACCAACGTCAATGATCTTCAAGAGTTATATTTGGAGTTCCCTGAAATATTCAACCACGCACGCATTGCTATTTGCACTGAAAATTTACAGATGCACGCCATATCATACAATGCTTATGACACATTAAAAAAGCCAATCAATCGTCCCTTTTCATCGGAAGCCGATGCCTATAGTTGGTTGAAAACCCCTTATTAGTGAAAGTTTCAACACGTTTTTCATTTAATAAAATCTGTTAGTAAATGTCCGTTTAGGGGTAATTAATAAATAGATTGATTATTTTTGCCTCTTAATTATGGCAATCGATACAACAGCAATTCAACAGAACAATATTTCTGCTAGCCTCCCCACAACGGGAAACACAGATTCAACGTTTCTTGCCCAACAAGTTTCAATGCCTCTCGACAGCACTATAGTGCTGAACGATAGCTTGATGATTTCGGCAAACGACACGACGAGTCTGCACGCCGAAATTACGTGGCCTCTTTCGCAAGATCATTTTTTTCAGGAGAACAAACGCAACACCGAAAGCAGCCAGTTTTTGCTCATTGTTGTGTTTTTCATGTGGTTTTTGCTTGCTTTATTACGCACCCTTTACCCTAAGAAAATTGGCAAACTATTTAAATCAGGTTTCAATACGGCCTACGCGAGTAGCCTTTTCAGAAATAGAACGAGTGAAAAAAACCGTGGGATTTTTATTCTAAATCTCATCTTCCTTGGTAGCATGAGTGTATTCCTTTATCATGTTCTCACACCTTTTTTCTTTCTCTACAACACGTTCTATCAGTTTACGGTCATTTTCTTAGTTACAACCTGTTATCATTTCATTCGAATTGGCGTTTATCATTTCATTGGTTTGATATCAGAAACTCAAGAACTGTCAGACGAATATATTTTCAATATGCAAACCTACAGCCGAATTTTGGGATTATTTCTTCTTCCCACGGTGTTTGTCATGTCTTTTCCCCACCTAAGCAACAGCTATTTTTTAGATTTTATCGGCTTCGGCATCATTATTTTCTCATTAATTGCATTAATAATACGCACAAGCCAAATTTTAATGGGCTCAGGTGTGTCTAGTTTTTATTTGATTTTGTACCTTTGCACCCTTGAAATACTCCCCTTCCTTTATATGCTCAAACTTCTATTAATGTAGAGCTAAAAAATGAGGGCCTAAACTAAGATGTTTTGAAGATAAATAAAGTTCTAGTTTCACAACCTAAGCCAAGTACCGACAAATCACCTTATGCAGATATGGCGAAAAAGTACGGTGTTGACTTTGACTTCCAGCCTTTTATTCAGGTGGAAGGTGTTAGTTCTAAGGAATTCCGCCAAACACGAATTCAAATTCAGGATCA
Source organism: Mangrovibacterium sp. (assembly GCA_047972995.1). GTDB lineage: Bacteria > Bacteroidota > Bacteroidia > Bacteroidales > Prolixibacteraceae > JBKEDC01. The sequence goes on along the minus strand of JBKEBD010000022.1, from coordinate 50,122 downwards.
TCAAGCTGTGATCATGACCAGTAAGGCATCAATCGATCACTTCTTCCGCATTTGCGAGCTGTTGCGAATTACCGTTTCTGACGATATGAAATACTATTGTGCTTCTGAAGCTATCGCTGTTTACCTACAGAAGTATATTGTGTATAGAAAGCGTAAGATCTTTTTTGCCAACGGTTCTACTTCGAACCTAATTGAGATTCTCAAGAAAAGCAAAAAAGACCAAATTCTTTTGCCCCTTTCTCACGTACATAAGCAAGATATCATTGATTTGCTCGACAAAGGAGGATACAACTACACCAAAGCTATTTTATATCGCACAGTAAGTAGCGATCTCTCTAGCATTAACATTAAAGACTACGAACTTATTGTGTTTTTTAGTCCTAGTGGAATTACTTCATTGCAAGATAACTTCCCTAATTTTGAACAAGGAAACACTAAAATTGCTTGTCTTGGTCCAGCTACTGCTCAGGCAGTAACCGATGCAGGATTGCGCCTCGACATTCAAGCTCCAAACCCCAAAGCTCCTTCCATTACCATGGCATTAGAGCAGTACATTCAGAAGTGCAACAAATAACAAAGCACAAGGTCGATTGCCACAAGCTCTACTAACGAATTATTTTTAGAGGCGCACGAATAAACAACTAGACCTAGCAGACTTCAGAATCTGTTAGGTCTTTTTTTAGGTGGCTCATTTTTAACGTCTCCGCTATCAATATACCACACACAGCTTATCCCTCCATAAATTTACCTATCTTTGTCGCATGAGCAAATTTGGACTTCCGAGATCTTGCCGTTTGCACAGTCGCAAATCAATTGAACAACTCTTCACAAAAGGAGTTCCCTCTTTTTCATATCCCGTAAAAATGGTTTACGCCGCCTGTGAATTCGATGATAACGAACCCATTAAAGCTGCCTTTTCAGTATCGAAGCGAAACTTTAAACACGCTGTAGACCGAAACCGTTATAAACGCCTACTCCGAGAAGCCTATCGCTTAAACTGTCACGAGCTTAAAGAAAAATTACACCATCAAGGCACTCAGCTTTCCGTAATGTTCATTTATGCCAACAAGGAACACAACGATTATGCCACAGTGGAAAAAGGTATGCAGAGATTATTGAAACGACTACTAGATAGCATCGAAAAAAATGAGTAACCTCATCGAGTTTAAAGATATTGGAATGGTGGAACTCCAAGCAAGTGCACGCGCCAAACGCATGAAGCTAGGAGTTAAAAGCAATGGCACAGCTTTTCTGGTAATTCCCAATCTGGGGATAGCTAGTAAAACTATCATTGAGAATTTCGTACATCAAAATGCCGATTGGATTCGGAAGCAGCAAGCTAAATTCAGCAGTCAACAAACCATATTCACTCCCGAAACCAACTTCCACACTTACAACCGCAAGCTAAGCATCATAACACACCAACGAGCCGAAAAAGTAACCGCAGCTTTATTAGCTCATGAAATTCGGGTAATTCTAACACCAAATAGCAAAATAGCATCTGACAAAGTGCAGAATTTCATTCGTCATGTTATTGAAGAAAGTATGCGCGAAGAAGCCAAGATGGTTTTGCCCCAAATTGCGGCAAAATTTGCCACCCAATACCAACTGCACTTCAATCAAGTAAGCATAAAAAAAGCCAAAACACGTTGGGGAAGCTGTTCTTCAAAAAGAAATCTGAACTTTAACTTGCACCTCATGCGTTTGCCTCATCGGCTCATCGACTATGTGGTATTGCACGAGCTAGCCCACACCGTAGAGATGAATCACGGCGATAAATTTTGGAACTTACTAGAAAATATCTGCCCCGGGGCTAAGAAACTTGACAAAGAGCTCAATCAATATCACACAGAAATTTACTAATGAACTGGAATCAACTCATATCAACCCGCCGTTTAGGCAGCAGTGCCGCTAGCGATGGCGAACGATACAATCGCACGCAATTTCAACGCGATTATGATCGGCTTATCTTCTCTTCGGCATTTCGTCGAATGCAAAATAAAACACAGGTATTCCCCTTGCCGGGAAACATATTTGTGCACAACCGACTTACCCACTCACTAGAGGTGGCTTGCGTGGGGCGTACACTCGGCACATTACTCGGGCAACAGCTCATTGAGCAAGGCGAAAACAACCCCTTGCTGCATGAACTTGGCTCGGTGGTTTCGGCAGGTTGCTTGGCGCACGACATGGGGAATCCTCCTTTTGGTCATGCAGGAGAAGAGGCTATTTCTAACTTCTTTAGCAATGGTAAGGGGAAAGAATATCTAGACAAACTAACGCCAGAGGAACAAAGCGATTTTATTCAATTCGATGGAAATGCCAATGCCTTCCGCTTGCTTTCACACCAATTTGATGGACGTCGCGAAGGCGGACTAGCACTAACCTACACCACACTGGCTGCTATTGTGAAGTATCCCTATGAATCGAAATTTGCTACCAAACCTAAATTTGGATTCTTTCAGTCGGAGAAAGACACTTATGCCCAAATTGCAGAAGAACTAGGTATCATACCAAGCCCTAACGACGCCAACAAACACGCTCGTCATCCACTTGTGTTTTTGGTGGAGGCTGCCGATGATATCTGCTATCAGGTGATGGATGTGGAAGATTCTTACAAACTCAACATTCTCTCTTACGAGGAAACCGAAGCATTACTACTCCCCTTCTTAACCGACAACAGTTCAAACCTAAACCGCATTAAAGAGAACTTTAAAATCGTAACCGACCCCAACGAGCGCATTGCTTACCTTCGAGCATCTGTAATTAATAAGCTCACCAACGAATGTCTTGATGTGTTTACCAAAAATCACGATGCCATTCTTGATGGAATATTCAACACTCCGCTAATAGAATTGGTGAGCGACAATGCGAAGCAAGCCATGAAAGCAGTTCAGAACGTTTCATTTCAAAAGATATATGATCATCGCACAGTGGTGGAAATTGAAGTGGCAGGTTACAAGATTCTCGGCACATTGCTTGAAGAATTTATTCATGCCATATTCAACCCCACAAACAAACTAGCCAAAATGCAACTCAGCATGATGCCCGAACAATATCGCCCCAAACACCAGAGCGATTATGAGAAAATACAGTCGGTGGTGGACTTTGTATCGGGCATGACCGATGTGTATGCACTCGATCTCTACCGAAAGTTGCAAGGCATTAGTTTACCCGGAATTGGGGTTTAATGCCATGCGCTGCCTACTTCTACTCTCAATATGCTTTGGTTGTGGCGCTGCAATAGCACAACCTCATAGCTTTTTATTTTATAACGTAGAAAATCTTATGGACACCCATAATGATTCGATTACTAACGATGATGAATTTGCAATTGGAGGAGTGCGCGGATGGACGGAATACAAATTGCAGCGCAAGATTGACCATATTGCCAAAGTAATTTTAGCAGCTACCGAGTTTAATTATCCCGATGTGGTGGGTCTGTGTGAAGTAGAAAATTATCAACTTTTGGAACGATTGCTTTACACCACACCCCTACGCAGTGTAGGCTATCGTTATATTCATAGAGAATCGCCCGATGGACGAGGTATAGACGTGGCTATGCTCTATCGCCCCGAGCGCATAGAGCCGCTAAGCTACAAACATCACCCACTAATAGCATCGAGCGACACACTTGCCACTCGTGAGATTTTAGAATGCCTCTTCAAAGTTGGCAACGACAGCTTGCGTGTTTTTATCAACCACTGGCCATCACGATACGGAGGAGAACAGAAATCGGCACCCAACCGAATGTTAGCTGCGCAAACCCTATGGCAAGTCATCGGTGAAAATAAAGAGCAGCAATCCCATGTTCACAACATTGTTTTGGGCGACTTCAACGATGAACCCAACGATGCTAGCTTGCAGTGGCTTTGCCAGTCAGAACATCAGCTACGGAACCTCTCTAGCCTTTGGAATAAAAATAGAGGTACCTTAAAGTACCAAGGCATATGGAGTATTTTCGACCAAATTATCATATCGGAAGGACTAGTTGATAAAGTTGTCAGCCATGAAATTGTGAACCTTCCTTTTCTCCTCCAAGCCGATGAAAAATGGGGTGGCGAAAAGTTATTCCGCACCTACTATGGCTTTCAATACGAAGGTGGATTTTCCGACCACTTGCCTGTGAAATTAATCTTAGACCTGTAAGACCTACGATTTCGACACCACAGCTAAACCTAGTTCTTTAGCCTTTTCGAGCATAAATCGACGAGCTTCCTCTCTATTGTTTGCTATTTCACCATCGAGAATGGCATCTTTAATCGCATTCTTAACAAGACCAATCTCACGGCAGGGCTTCAATCCGAAAGTTTCCATAATTTCCTCACCCGATACAGGAGGTTGGAAATTACGTATCTGATCGCGCTCCTCCAAATCCCTCAGCTTTTCTCTCACCAATTGGAAATTTGCCATATAGCGTTTCACCTTGGCATTATTCTTCGAGGTTATATCAGCCTCGCAGAGTGTCATTAAATCATCAACATCATCGCCAGCTTCAAAAAGCAATCGACGAACTGCCGAGTCGGTAACCTCTTCTTCAGAAAGCACAATGGGGCGCATATGCAGTAAAACCATCTTTTGAATGTACTTCATTTTCTCATTCATGGGTAGTTTCATCTTGCGGAAAAGATTAGGAATCATTTTCTCGCCTACGAAGTTATGTGCATGAAACGTCCACCCTTGTTTAGGCACAAATCGTTTGGTTCGAGGCTTGCCAATGTCATGCAACAAAGCTGCCCAACGCAACCAAAGGTTATTGGTGTTTGGCACAATGCGATCGAGCACCTCCAAACTATGATAGAAATTATCTTTATGTCGAACACCGTTCTTCTCTTCAATGCCTTTAAGTTGCTGCAGTTCTGGAAAAATGAGCTGCAACAGCCCCGTTTGCTCTAACAGCATAAATCCAATTGAAGGCTTGGGCGACATTAATATTTTATTTAGCTCATCAACAATACGTTCCTTCGATATAATTTCTATTCGCTGTGCATTGTCGGCAATAGCTTGAAGCGTTGTTTCTTCGATAACAAAATTCAATTGCGTAGCAAATCGAATAGCGCGCATCATCCGAAGAGGATCGTCGGAAAATGTAATTCCGGGTTCTAGCGGGGTGCGTATAATCTTTCGCTCAATATCTCCTACTCCATCAAACGGATCTACCAATTGCCCAAAATTCGCTGCATTGAGTTGTATAGCTAACGCGTTAATTGTAAAATCTCGACGCTGTTGGTCATCTTCAAGGGTTCCATCTTCCACAATAGGCTTTCTTGAGTCTCTGTTATACGATTCTTTTCGAGCACCCACAAATTCAACTTCTCCCCAATCTCTACTCTTCACCATGGCTGTGCCAAAGTTCTTAAACACACTCACCGGTGTTTTAGATCCTAGTCGTTTTGCCACATTCTTTGCCAATTCAATGCCCGAGCCTAATGTCACCACATCAATATCTTTCGACCCTCGTTGTAAAATCAGGTCGCGCACAAAGCCTCCGATAACAAAACTTGGCTGATTACATTTATCGGCTTCCTCTGAAATGATTGTAAATATAGGGTCTGTAAGATATTTTTTCATGTTTTGAGCTTTAGCCCCTCCAACTCCCCCTAGGGGGAGGGATAGAACCGTGTTATTAAATTTGTGCTACCTTGCGAAACACAACAATCTATTATATGCCTCCATGTCTGCCCAAGGGTGAATTCTTAGATTGTCTCTAACACTGCTTCTAGCTTTGTTCCTCTCGAACCCTTCACTAGAATCAGCGATTGCTGAAATTTCACATTGCATTTTAAATAGTCTGCCAATGCTGCAGACGTCATAAAGCTAAGCATTTTTTCGGAATGCTTAGTGGCAAGAAAATGTTTGCCCACTAAGAATACAGCATCTAAAGGTGTTTCCTCTAAAATATCAACAATGGTTTGGTGTTCCATCGCGCTATACTCGCCAAGCTCTAGCATATCTCCCAGAATCACACATTTATGCTGATGGTTAATCTGCTCTAAATTACGAATTGCTCCTTGCATACTCGTGGGATTTGCATTATAAGCATCGAGTATAATTTTGTTTGTTCCTCTTTCTTCTAGCTGCGAACGGTTATTCGATGGTTGATAACTTTCTAAAGCTGTTTGAATCTGCATCGGATCAATATCGAAATGCAAACCGATAGCTACGGCAGCCATTACATTCTCGAAGTTATAAGCCCCTATAAGTTTGGTGCGAATGTAGAGCCATCCTTTAGGGAACAATGCTTTCAACACCAAATGGTAAGCTGAAGTTTCGGCTTCTCCTTGCACTTGCGCTAGGCTAGAACCATAGGTTTGACGATCTAAATCGCTCGATTTCTCCATCAATATGGTATTGTCTGCACACACAAAGCATTTTCCACCATGTGCTCGCAGATAATCATACATTTCACTTTTAGTTCGGATGACTCCCTCAAATGAACCGAATCCCTCAAGGTGGGCTTTCCCTACATTGGTAATTAAACCAAAATTAGGTTCAGCTATGGCACAAAGAGCTGCAATTTCGCCGGGATGATTGGCACCCATTTCAATTACAGCCACCTGAGTTGCTGCATTCATGTGCAGCAAGGTAAGGGGTACCCCAATGTGGTTATTTAAATTACCTTGGGTGTAGCACAAATTAAATTTAATGCTCAACACCGAAGCAATAAGTTCTTTACTTGTTGTTTTTCCGTTGGTTCCAGTGATGGCTAAGACTGGTATGGCAAGCTGCTCTCTATGGTATCTTGCTAAATCTTGCAGGCTTTTCAACACATCATCTACTAAAAGCAGACGTTCATCGCCAAGCACCTTGGGATCATCAACCACAGCATAGGCAGCCCCTTTGTGGAGGGCATCGAGAGCATATTGATTGCCATCGAAGTTTGCTCCTTTGAGTGCAAAAAAGATAGAGCCATCTTCAATGGCTCGCGTGTCAGTACACACCTTGGGGTACTGCAAGAAATAAGTATAGAGTTGCTTCGTTTCCATTGCTGTAAAAATAAAAGATCCTCATTTATAACAAATGAGGATTTTCATATTTCGTATTTTTTAGCATCAATTATTTTCCGCGAGGGCTACCCACTTGACTCATTGCACAACGGAAACCTAAATCGACTGCCGATTCTTTTTGATTTTTATATCGACGAGAACCTGGTGATAACCAGTAAGCTCTATCAGACCAAGAACCACCTTTATAAACACGTGTTTGGTCGGTAACTAAAGATTGTACACCATTCTCGTTTTGTACATACACACCTGAAGTTGTGGCATCTTCTTTAATTGTATTCCAGTCGCTACCATCGATTAATTGCGATTGGTAGTCACCATCTTTATAGTTTCTGAAATCTGCCACGGTGTCAAGCACTGCATTACCAAATTCATCAACCACGATTTTTCCATCGGCATCTTTTCGAGGGTTAGTATACACTGCACCACGATAAGGTTGAAACTCTTCGAAGTCTTCTTGAGAAAGCGGACGATATACATCTGCTACCCACTCATTGACGTTACCTGCCATACAAAATAATCCGTAATCGTTAGGGCGATATGAAGTTACAGGCACGGTAATCTCACCACCATCATTCAGCGCTCCTGCCATACCCATCATATCACCTCGTCCACGAATGTAGTTGGCATTCATTTCGCCTCTTGTTTTATTTTCATCGCTACGCAAATAGCTTCCTTGCCAAGGATAGATTCTACGATCGGTAAGCAATTCGCCTTCGGCATTACCAATCAAACCATAGGCTGCATATTCCCACTCTGCTTCTGTTGGCAAACGGTAGTCTGGTAGTAAAATACCATCTTCCCAACGCACACGGCGAGTGTTTCCTGCAGCATCCTCCATAGGTTTTTTACCCTCGGTACCATCGTAAGCCGATGCTAAGTAAGTTTCTGTGGTAAATACTTTTTGACCTTGTTGGTTTGCAGCATCATATTCTAAAATGCCTTTCCCCACCAAGATTTGTTCGTTCACACGGTCGGTACGCCATTTGCAATATGCTGTTGCTTGCTCCCAGCTTACGCCAACTACAGGGTAATCGCTGAATGCAGGGTGACGCAAATAATTTTTCAACCAAGGTTCATTGTAAGCCAATTCTGTACGCCAAACCAATGTGTCAGGAAGAGCAGCTTCTGCTTTCTCTGGATTGTTTGGATATACTCTACGCAACCAGTGCAAATACTCACGCCAGTCGATGTTTGCTACCTCGCACTCATCCATATAGAATGACGACACGGTAACACGACGAGGCGCATTGTCCCATCGATACATGACGTCTTGTTCTACTCGTCCCATAGTGAATGTACCACCTTCGATAAATTTCAACCCAGGACCAGCCAATTGATCTACTTTTGGATCGCTCTGAAACCCGCCGTTATCAGGATTGTTATATTCCCATCCAGTAGTGCTTGATGCCTTGTCGTTTCTACCGCCATTGCCACCAAATATCCCACAACTTGTGGTAAATACTAATAGGAATAATATTAAGCTATGTCTTCCTCTCATTTTGCAAAATAATGTTATAAACCAGGGCACAAATATAACAAAGTTTAAATACAATACTACATTAATTATAGATTTCAATAAACAATTAATGTTCTCGCTAATTGTGTGTGTTTCGTCTAACTGATTTAAAGTTTGTAATTTGTCTTTTTATTCTAAATTTCCACTAAGCTTTATTGACTAGCGATGCTGTTTCAACATACGCTACTTTTTTGGTATCACTATCAAAATACACATCGACTTTGCCTAAGTACAGACCGCCCCAACCTGCTTGATTTATCAATACAGTTTCGCCGTTGGCATTGGTAGCAAAATAAGGTTCTTCTAAATAGGTATGCGAATGGCCGCCCAATATAATATCGGTGTATTTTGTGTGTGGTGCCAGTGTTTTATCGTCCATTTTACCTTTGGCGCCCTCGCGTGTTTCAAAGCCCATGTGCGATAAGCAAATGACAATATCGCAATTGTTCTTTTCTTTCAATAGCAACTCCATTTTCTGAGCCACTTCAATCGGGTCATTATATTTCACACCTTTGAAATTATTCGAGTCAACCAATCCTTCTAATTCTACACCCAAACCATAAACACCCACTTTAATACCTTTCTGATAAAAAATATGGAAGGGTTGAAACTCGCCCATGAAAGGAGTTTCAGAGAAGTCATAATTACTGTTCACCATTGGGAATTTGGCGTATTGCATGGCTTTCACCAAAGATTCTAATCCATTATCAAACTCATGGTTTCCAATGGTGCTCGCTTGATAGCCCATTTTCGACATGACTTTAAAGATAAGCTCTCCTTTAAAGGTATTGAAGAAAGGGGTACCCTGAAACATATCGCCACTATCGAGCAACATTACGTTAGACTCTTCGCTGCGCACCTTGTTTATCATGCCCGACAAGCGTGCCAAACCTCCTTGCCCATTCAAATCGCCTCCAACAAAGGGGTTAATGTGGCTGTGAATATCGTTGGTGTGCAAAATAGTGAGTTTTTGTACTGCTTCCTTTTTTGCCCAAATCTTTTGGGGCAATGTAGTGAGCGCTAAACCTGCCGAAGCAGTAGCTGCTTGTTTTAAAAATGTTCTTCTATTACTCATAGAATATCCTTCCATCTAATTTTCCAGACAATTTCCTGCCGGCTTCATGTTCTGCACGCATATAATCGATGAAAGTATCGCGAATTTTCAATCCCGATTCAACACGTTGCAAAGGATTTGAAAACATGGTCATATTATCGCCTCCGTTTGCTACATAATCGCTCGTTACAATCCAATAGTTTTTATTTTTATCGAATGCTTGCCCATTTATTTCGAAAGTGCCTACTTTGTTGTCGGGCGTAATGGTTAAACGCATTCCCGACACTGCATCGCCACCTCGCAAAGCTGTAATTTCAGCAAACTTCAGCATATTGGCACCTGTAATCTGCAAATAAACTACTTGATTCTCGAAGGGAAGCATTTCATAGATATTTCGAAGCTTAATATCGCCAGCAGGGAAGCTCGAACGCAGCGAATAGAAATTAATGTAGCCCACTTGAGGATACGGACTTTCTGGCAACCTTGCCCCTATTTGGCGCATATTTTCCAAAAACATATCGGTAAGACAATTGGTCAGTTCACTCTCTGGATGATCGGCTACCATAGCCTTATCAGCCACGATAACCACGCCACTCATTGCCTTTTCCATTTCCTCATTGTAGGGTTCAACAAAGCGAACTAAATTTGAATCAACATAGGCATGATATGCATCGTTGTTCAATGTCTCCCCTTGCAAACTACTCATTACGTGATTTGACTTACAAGCTGAAAGCAAAGCCATTCCCACAATTAATAAGTGTACTTTATTCATTATTCGATTTTTAAATTCAGAACAAAGATGACACAATTCTGCAACATAATACTTATGTTTGTATGAATTTAATCAAATCTCAATCTTGAGTTAAATCTATTTGCGGCGTTTAGTCTCTTAATCACAACAAAAAGCGGCTCAGTTAAAATCTGCATATTACTTTGAAGTACGAATGAAAAATTTGATCCTCACTCTTCTAGTTTCATTTCTCTTAGCATGGAATCTTCAAGCTCAAGAGCACCCCACTTTTGTGGCTAAGAATGGCGACACGGTTTACTCCATTCTTCGCGAAAACAACCTTTCACCAGGCAAATATGTATCTATATTCAAGGAATTGAACAAAGGAAAATTCACCGCCAACAATGGGCTTTTCATTGGGGTGAAATATAAAATACCGCTGGCAGAAGAGGAGAACTCAACAAAAAAAAAACAAGATGCCACAAAAACCGAACAAGCGGAGTCGAAAGCTGAACCTGCTAACAGTACCCCAAGGGAATATCGCACGGTGGTGGCTAAGTCGGGCGATGGCATTAGCATCATTTTAAATAGAAATGGACTGCCTCCTAGTAAATACACAACTGAGTTCATTGCGCTGAACGAAAAAAACATCGGCAAAAATCAAGAATTGTTTATCGGACGAACATATAAACTTCCCTTTGCCGATGAACAAGAAAGCACCGCGAAGCCTAGTAGTAAATCGCAAAGCTCGACAGGCAAAAAATTATACAATTCTTTATATGGTGCTGAGTATCGGAATTTCGACCAAGTGAGCAACAAGCTTGATGGCACAATCTACTACCTGATTAGCGGACATGGTGGTCCCGACCCGGGTGCACATGGCTACCATAATGGAAAATCAATTTACGAAGATGAGTATGCCTATGATGTAACCTTGCGCTTGGCTCGCGAACTAGAATCGCATGGTGCAAAGGTTTATATGATTATTCACGATGCGAGCGATGGCATTCGCGATGATGTATATTTACCTGCCGACAAAAATGAACGTTGTTTCCCCAATAATGGAATTCCACTGAATCAGGTGCGTCGATTGAAGCAGCGCACCGACGCGGTGAATGAATTGTACAAACGGAATAAAGGAAGTTATCAGCGTTGCATTATTACCCATATCGACTCGCGAGGAAAGAACACACCTATAGACGCTTTCTTTTATTACGACGAGCGAAGCACCGGCGGGAAAAAAATGGCACAAAACCTCTACAATACACTTGATAGTAAATACAAGAATCGTCCAAATCCGCGCGAATATCACGGCACGGTATCTACCCGAAGCCTCTATGTGTTGCGCAACACGCTGCCCGTAGCTACTTTCATTGAGTTGGGAAATATTAATTACTATCGCGACATTCAGCGCATTGTATTAAAAGACAATCGCCAAGCTTTAGCAAACTGGCTTTGCGAGGGATTGATTGTAGATTATCAACAAAACAAACACAACAAATAACCCCAATCTCCCTATGAACTCAAACCATAAATGGTATCAATCTGGCGCTTGGTCGCTTTTGCCTTTGGCTGTTTTCTTTTTACTTTATTTATTCACCTGCCTTTTTACTGGCGATATTTACCGTATGCCCGTGTCGATTGCTTTTCTTGTAGCATCGGTGGTGGCGGTATTGCTATCGAAGGAAAAAAAGGTGAGCGAACGAATAAATAGATTCTGCAAAGGAGCTGCCAATGAAACGATTCTATTTATGGTGGTGATTTTCATTCTGGCAGGGGCTTTTGCTGGTACTACGAAAGCCATGGGCGCTGTAGATGCTACCGTGAACATGATGCTTTATCTGCTGCCCGACAATACTATTTTAGCAAGTATATTCATTGCAGCTTGTTTTATTTCAATGGCCATGGGCACTTCCACAGGAACCATTGCTGCCCTTGCACCTATTGCTGTGGGATTATCTACTCAGCTCGACGCTAGTCTTCCGCTTCTGGTGGGCATTGTGGTGAGTGGTGCCATGTTTGGCGATAATCTGTCATTCATTTCCGATACTACTATTGTTGCCACACGAACACAAGGCTGTAATATGCACGATAAATTCAAAGTAAACATTCAGATTGTGCTACCCGTGGTGATTTTAGTACTTGTATACTATGTTTATTTAGGCACTGAATTGCATGATGCTACCATTGAAGTGGGCAAAATAGAGTGGCTGAAAGTGCTACCCTATTTGGCGGTTCTTGTGGCTGCTTTAGCCGGCATGAATGTTATATCGATTTTGGCACTTGGTATTGTGCTTTCGGGGGGCATTGGCTTGGCAACAGGCGGTTTCAGCATATGGGATTGGACAAATGCCATGAGCAATGGCATTGTGGGCGACATGGGTGAGCTTATTATTGTATCGCTCATGGCAGGCGGTATGTTTGAACTCATTCGCCACAATGGAGGGATCAGCTGGTTGATTGAAAAACTCACCCGAAATATTAACTCTAAGCGATCGGCAGAATTTGCCATTGCAGGATTGTGTTCTTTCACCAACCTATGTACTGCCAACAATACCATTGCGCTCATCATTTGCGGACCAATTGCCAAAAACATCAGCGATAAGTTCGACCTTGACAACCGTAAAGTAGCAAGTTTGCTGGACACGTTTCCTTGTTTCATTCAAGGCATTATTCCCTATGGTGCACAATTGCTCATTGCCGCTGGCCTTGCCAAGGTGAATCCCATGAAAATCATTCCTACTTTATATTATCCACTGCTTATTGGCGTGGCTGCCACGGCATCTATCATCTTCCGATATCCTCGAAAATATGCTTGATGTTTAGCCGTTGACAAAAAACGTTGTGTTCAGTTTCACGAAATTCACTCCAAATACAAAAGACTTTGATCGAGTTTTCCATCTAATTTCTCTTCAGACATAAAAAGGCTTCCACCGAACTTTGAGTTCTTTCCTATGTTCTTATTTCTACCAATTAACCTTAAAATAAGACTACAAACTCAACGAAACGCCGAGCAACACAAACAAACAAATCAAAAGAATAAACTATCAGATAACAACTTACACCAAGTGATGAGTATTAATACATATAGTTTTTTGCACCTTATGTTGCACAAACAACTTGCCAACCACTAAAGCTAATCCATATATTTTTGGCACTTTTGCAGCAGAATAAAAAGAAATAAGCTAAAATGAGCATTAAAAACAAGCTACCAGAAACCGAAAAACTAAACTATACTGACTCTGAAATACTAAACGACTACTATATAGCGCAACTGAGCCGACAGCTTTGTATGCTCGGACGACGAGAAGTGCACAGCGGTCGTGCTCACTTTGGCATATTTGGAGGAGGCAAAGAATTAGTTCAAATTGCCTATGCTAAATTCTTCCAAGCAGGAGATTGGCGCTCAGGATACTACCGCGACCAAACATTCATGCTTGCTCTAGGACTGCTAAAACCAGAAGAATTCTTCGCCATGATTTATGGAGAAACCGACAGCAACTATAACCCATCGACAGGAGGTAGAAATTTCAACAACCACTTTTCAACAAGCAACGTGAACGAGTTGGGCGAAATTAAAGACCTGATGGAACAATACAACTCGGCATCCGACATTTCTCCAACAGCAGGACAAATACCTCGTTTGCTCGGTTTGGCTCAAGCCTCGAAAATTGTGCGCAATCAACCCGAGTTGAAAGCGTCATTAAATAATAATGTACACGGAAATGAAGTAGCATTTGGCGCCATCGGTGATGCTAGTACCTCCGAAGGTATGTTCTTCGAAACCATTAACGCTGCGGGAGTTCTGCAAGTACCCCTAGCTATTTGTGTGTATGACGATGGTTACGGAATTAGCGTGCCCAAAGCCTTGCAAACCACTAAAGCTAGTATTTCTGAAGCACTAGCCGGATTCGCCAAAAGCGAAGACTCCAATGGATGGCACATTCTCAAATGCAACGGATGGGATTATCCTCAAATGCTGAAAGTTATCGGCGAAGGTATCGAACTATGCCGCAGCAAACAAGAACCTGTGCTCTTCCATGTGGAAGAACTTACCCAACCATTCGGTCACTCTACATCTGGCTCGCACGAAAGATATAAAAGTAAAGAACGTTTAGCATGGGAAAAAGAATATGATTGTATGTCTCAATTCCGCAAATACCTTCTAGAAAGTGGCGAAGCCGACGAAGAACTGCTGAAAAAAATTGAGAAATCGGCTGTCAAACGAGCAAAAGACGCAAGAGACAACGCTTGGAAACACTATGTCGACAGCTACATTCAACCAACAAATGCATTAGAAAAACTGATTGATGCATTCAAAAACAACCCGAAGCACCCTATCGACTTCAGCGAAAAGCTTCTAGCCGTAAAAGGAAAAACATTTCCCACACGTCGTGCTATTTTTGGTTTAGCCCGCGAGCTATTTCTACATTCACACCTCATTGCCGATTTAGACAAAGAACGCCAAGAGCTTCAAAAATGGATGGAAACCTACGAAAACGATTGCATCGAACGATATAATGGACAGCTTTACCGCGAAGGAGCCGACTCTACCTTAAAAGTAGAAGCCGTTGCCCCTACTTATGCCGATGATGCCGAAATGGTAACAGGTTCAAGCATTATCAGCAGCAACTTCCTCGAGCTCTTCAAACAATATCCAAACGCTGTAACTTTTGGCGAAGACACCGGATTCATGGGCGATGTGAACCAAGGAACCAAAGGGTTACAAGAGGCTTTTGGCACCAATCGCGTGTCCGACACCGGAATTAGAGAAACAACCATCATAGGTCAAGGCATTGGCTTGGCATTGCGCGGATTCCGCCCTATTGCTGAAATTCAATACCTCGACTACATTAACTACGCCCTTCCTTCATTAAGCGACGATGTGGCATCGCTGCAATATCGAACCATGGGCAAGCAAGCCTGTCCGCTCATTGTGCGCACCCGCGGGCACCAATTACAAGGAATTTGGCACGCTGGATCTCCCATGCAAATGCTACTAGGTTCTATGCGTGGAATGTTTTTATGCGTACCTCGCAACATGACCCAAGCTGCAGGAATGTACAACACCCTATTGGCAGGAAACGATGCCGCCATAGTTATCGAGCCTCTGAAAGGCTACAACATGAAAGAAAAAATGCCAAGCAACATAGGCAAACATCGTGTAGCTATGGGAACTCCTGAAGTGCTGGTAGAGGGAACCGATGTTACCCTCGTAACCTACGCATGGAATGTGAACCACGCCGTAAAATCCGCCAAGATATTAAAGGAAAGAAAAAACATTAGCGTGGAAGTCATCGACGTTCAAACCTTATTGCCGTTCGATGTGCATCACACCATTGTAGAATCTGTGAAGAAAACAAACAAATTGGTTGTGCTCGACGAAGATGTACCCGGAGGAGCTAGTGCCTACATCATGCACAAAATCATGCATGAACAAAAAGCATTCGATTACCTCGACTGCCAACCCATTTGCATCCATGCTGCCGAACATCGTCCAGCCTATGGAATCGATGGTGAATTCTTCACAAAACCCAATGTTTCAATGATTGTGGAAGAGGTTTACAATATGATGAGAAGTGTCGATGAAAAAAGATATGGCAAGTTGTAATCAAATTTCAAACAATTAACCGTTGTGTTTGTTAAATAATCACGCAAATTAAGAATAGATAGCAAAAAAAAGACATGAGTTACAGTCGTTCTGAAAAGAATAAATACATTTGTAACTCGAAAACATATTTTTAAATTTAATTTTTAGTTCAATGCCAGCAAAAATCAGATTGCAGCGTCACGGACGCAAAAGGTATGCTTACTATCACATCGTGATAGCTGATAGCAGGGCACCTCGAGATGGTCGTTTCATTGAAAGGATTGGGTCATACAACCCTAACACAAATCCTGCTACGATCGATCTTGATTTTGACAAAGCCTTAACATGGCTTCAAAATGGTGCACAACCAACAGACACAGTAAGAGCAATTCTTTCTTACAAAGGAGTACTTTACATGAAACACCTTCTAGGTGGTGTAGCAAAAGGTGCTTTCACTGAAGAAGAAGCTAAGAAACGTTTTGAAGCTTGGGTAAACGAAAAAGAAGGTAAAATTCAAGCCCAAAAAGAAGGCATCTCTAAAGATGCAAGTGATAAAAAGCAAGCTTCTCTTGAAGCTGAAGCAAAAGTAAACGCAGGTCGTGTTGAAGCTTTAGCTCAAAAGAAAGCAGAAGCTGAAGCAGCGGCAGCTGTTGCACAAGTTGAAGAAACATCTTCAGAAGAAGCAGCAACTGAGGAAGCTCCAGAAGAAAGCGCCGAGTAATCACCGCAAGACATAATAATATAATGTCACCATTTAGATCGTGACATTATATTATTTGCTTGATTCAATTATTTATTATTTTTTAAATATCTCAGTAATTATGAAAAGATTATTTTTACTAGCAATGGTTGCGCTAATGGGCACAACTGCTTTTGCACAAAGAGACTACAACAAGTGGTCTATTGAAGGCGGTATCGGCTTCAATAAAGCATGGAGAGATTACACTCCAGGTTATTACACAAACACACCTAGCTGGATTACTGGTGATGTAGGTGTCCGCTATATGTGGAGCCAACGTTTCGGTATGAAATTAGACTATGGTTTCAACAACATCACTCCTGGTGATGGTAGCAAAGATTTCGATGCTGACTACCAAAGAATCAACATTCAAGCGGTAGCAAACATGGGTCGTATCTTACGTTTCGAAGAATGGACAAAAACTATCGGTTTGTTAGTTCACGCTGGTCCTGGCGTAGGCTTCCTTCATAGCGATGCCTTCGATGGTTCAGATGCTCAAATTAACCTAGTAAGTGGTGCTACTCTTCAATTCCGTTTGAGCAAAAGAGTTGCCCTTAACCTTGACGGTTCTGCAGTTCTTCCATTCGACAAAATCGACCGCTCTTGGGATGGACACGGTGCTAGCCCTGAAGTTGGTGTAATGTTCAACGGTACTTTGGGTCTTTCTGTTTACCTAGGTAAACACGAAGCTCACTCTGACTGGTACTTGGAAGAACAAAACGCAATGGCTGAAATGCTAGAAAAATACGAAGCACTATCTGAAAAAGTAGAAAACTACCGTAACGAAGCAGCTAAAGCTTCTGCCGTAGCTGCAGCTCAAGAAAACATCAACAAAGTAGCAAGCGATGTAGAAGACTTGAAAAATGCAAAAGCTGCTGCTGACTACGATGAGTTCATCAAAGCTCTTACTGAGCAAGGATTCGTTTCTGCATTTTTCTCTTACGACAGCTCAACAGTTGCTGCTAGCTCAATTAGCAACATCAACTTCTTGAAAACTTACCTAGAGAACAACCCTAACGCAACTGTTGAAGTTCGTGGTTATGCTGATGAAAAAGGTGCTGCTAACTACAACCAAGAACTTTCAGAAAAACGTGCTGAATCAGCTGCTAAATTGTTGATCGAAGCAGGTATTTCAGAATCTCGTATTTCTACTGTTGGTATGGGTGTTGATTCAAGCGTTGATATCAACTCAGCTAACGCTCGTCAATTGGCTCGTAGAGCTTCATTCATCATCAAATAATTTGACTTATTTGAGATAATGACTTGCAGTCGTTGCGACATTTAAAATATAAAAGGCTACCTTCGGGTAGCCTTTTTTCGTTCCATCGAATTTTTATTGCCTTCATGTGTAATAACTACGAGAAACCAATAGCATTACAACTAACAACATAGACGCAAGCCTGTAGTAATATAGTACATCAAATAAACAATCTCACCATGAATCCAATTATTGAATGTGTCCCCAACTTCAGCGAGGGAAGAGATAACTATATCATCGAACAAATTGCAGAAACTATTAAGAAAACCCCACAAGTCAAACTTCTACACATCGATGTAGGCTACGATGCTAACCGCACTGTTATGACTTTTGCAGGAGAGCCACAAGCTGTATTAGAAGCCGCATTTAAAGCAATCAAACGCGCTAGTGAACTTATTGATATGACTCAACACCAAGGAGCACACCCCAGAATAGGAGCCGTCGATGTATGCCCTCTAGTGCCTGTTGCCAACATTGAGATGAAGGAGGTAGTAAAGCTATCGCAAGAACTCGCTAGCCGAGTGGGTTCTGAGCTAAGCATCCCTGTGTATTGCTATGAAGAAGCTGCATTTGAGCCCCATAAACGCAATCTTGCCGATTGCAGAAAGGGTGAATATGAAGGAATAGAAAATAAGCTCTGTAATCCGCTATGGCAGCCAGACTATGGATCGGCTTATTGGAATAAGAGAAGCGGAATTAGTGTAATTGGAGCCCGACAATTCCTCATTGCCTACAACGCTACCCTAAATACCAATGACATCGCTATTGCCAAATCCATCGCTCAAAAAGTCCGAACTAGCGGATATACTAACAGCCAAAAACAAACCATTACAGGCAAATTCAAAGCTCTTAAAGCTATTGGTTGGCATATGCCAGAGTACAATGCCGCTCAGGTTTCCATGAATCTCATCGATTTCAACACGACTGGGCTACACGAAGTGATTGAAGAAATCAAGGGACTAGCCAAGCTTTTCGATTGTGAGTTTGTAGGCTCTGAATTAATTGGTCTAATTCCATTGAAAGCAATCACCGATGCAGGTAGGTATTACGCCTCGTTAGCAAATAAAAAGTGCTCGACCGACAATGAGCTTATATCGCTCGCCAGCGAACACCTTTCACTTGACTATCACGAGAAATTTGATGCTCAGAAACGCATTATCGAGTATGCACTTAATGCACAATAACACATCTTTATTTTTTCTCCTCTGGATACGCAATGCGCACATGATAAATGTTAAGCATCTTTTCTGTGAGTGTTTCCTTAATAACGGTCAAATCTCGGAATGTTAGTGGGGTTAAATCTAATTGTTTATCCTTCACTTTAGCATCAACCATATTTTCAATAAGCGCCATAATATTGTCGTGTGTTTTCTCTTTCAGAGCACGCGTGGCTGCTTCAATCCCATCAACAATCATCAATATGGCCGTTTCTTTACTCTTCGGACGAGGTCCCGGATAAGTAAACCAACTCATATTGACTTCTTCATTAGGATGTTCATTTTTGTACATCGTATAGAAATACTTCGCTTGTGTTGTACCATGATGAGAAGCTATGAAGCTGCGCAATACATCTGGAAGCCCATATTTTTTTGCTAGCTTCAAACCATCTTCCACGTGAGATATAATAAGTTCTGCACTCTCTTTATAGCCTAGTTCTTGGTGTGGACTCACTCCTCCAGACTGATTTTCCACAAAATACAATGGATTACACGTTTTACCAATATCATGATAAAGTGCACCTGTATAAGCTAAAAACGGATTCGCACCAATTTCTCTAGCCAAAATTTCCGACAAATTCGCCAATTGCAAAGAATGTTGAAATGTGCCGGGTGCTTCCTCTGCCAACTTACGAAGCAAAGGGTGGTTGGTGTTCGAAAGCTCGATTAGAGTGACATCAGACACAAAACCAAACAACTTCTCAAAAACATAAACAAGTGGATAAACCAATAAAACTAGCACTGCATTAGCTACGAACCATTGCAAATGATCCCATTGAATATTCTGGTAATTCCCTTCATGAATCATAGAAAATGCCACATACATCACGCAATATGAAAGTAATACCCACAAAGCAGCAAACACAATATCTGAACGTCGGTGTAGCTTATCGAGGCTAAACACGGCTACCACTCCTGCTACAAAACTCATAAATATAAACTCGTAGTTATTCGGCGCAAAATAGCCGATAAACAGCGTACTAATCATGTGCGTGAAGATAGCCGTTCTCGAATCAAAAAAGATTCGAATAAGAATGGGCAAAATAACTATCGGGATAATATAAATATTAACATAATCGAGTCGCAAAGTGAAGCTATAAGCAAACACCATCAAAACAATGACAAGCAAAATGAATGACAAATGTCGCTTTTCTTTGAAAATCTGCGGCCGGAAATAAGTGAAGTAAAGAATAAGCATGAGAAAGCAAATGAGGATGACCAACAATTTGCCAATAATCAACAAATACCTATCAACATCGAGCGTTTGCCTGCTTTCATAAGTTTTTTTCAATGAAGAAAGCACTCGATAAAGATAAGGCGTTACAATATCTCCCTTCAAGATGATACGTTCTCCTGCTTGTATCATCCCTTGTGTTTCTGAAATCTCAGCCAACTCCTTTTTCAATTCTTGCTCGCTATAATCTGCTTCATAGGTTAAGTTCTCTTGAAGAAAACTAGCCACACTCAGCGTTTGAGTTAGGGTATAGTAAGAATCTCCCAATCGATTTTGCATAATGCTATCAAGACATGAAAATGCTGTTTTCAACGACAAGATAGAATCAATGGGTGTTAGCTCTACCGATTTATTTAAGATGACCTGTAGATTTTTCCTCCCTTTCAAGTTCGGATTGTTTTCAAAAGACTGTGCAATAATTCCCGCCTTATAAAGTCCATATAATTGCGTAACAAGCTCATTCAACACCTGATCATTTAACTGGTCTGCATTAACCATCTGCTCTTGCAGTGCACTCTTAAAATTCGCACATTGCACGTCTTGAACCAACGTATCTTTACGGTAATAAGGTGCAAAATCCATACGTACAGAATCTTGCTGATTCTTTACTGCTGCTTCATCCTTATAAATGGCAAAATCAAAAGGAGCTACAAGGTTCTCATGCTGCCATGGTGTGTTCTTTTGGAAATCATATTGAAAGCGCCCATCGCCTGGAATAATGAAATATAAAACAACCACCGAAGCCACCAACACAGAGAAAACATAAGAGATATGATAGTATCTTCTAAGACGCGCTAAAAATCTTTTCATCGTTTTTTGTTGATTAATACTTCACAAAACTAATGGAATTCGTATCTTTAAGGCTTAAATATATGAAATAAAAAAATGACAAGCGTGATTTTTTTATTTATCGGGTTATAATTATACATTTGTTACTCGATGAATCGGTTTATTTTTATCAAGCTCTAGCAAGTGAGATGATTTCTATGAACTCTCTCTCGCTTATCGTTTACCGATTCAAAACACCAGTAGAAAACTAAGATATGCAGTTTGGCATTTGCTCGCTCAGTTCTATCCCGGTCAGATTTGAACCATCTGAAAAAAGTGAGATGGTTACCCAAATTCTTTTTGGTGAACACTTCACCATCATTCAAGAATTTATGGGATGGTACCTCGTTAAGCTAGAATTTGACCAAGCTGAAGGATGGGTTGATCTTCGTATGGTGACTTTAATCTCTTCCCGAACATTCCATCGTATTAACTCTAAAGCATCGGCCGTTTGCACTAGCATATTTGATTTAATACCGAATAACGATGAACAACTTATGCTTGTGGCAGGCAGCTCATTACCCCTGTGGAAACCCAATAAAAAAGAATTTTCGTTGGGAAAAGATTACTACACTACCAACGGGGGGTGCAACGCCAAACGCATAAAAGATCTTCCTCAGTTTATCATTCAACAAGCACTCATGTATTTCAGTGTACCTCATCAATCGGGGGGGCGTTCTCCCTTTGGCATTGATGCTAGCGGGCTGATTCAAATCATCTTTAAGATGGCCAAGATTCAATTCCCTCGAACAATTGAGTATCAAGTTGCTTATGGTGAAGCGCTCACCTTTATGGAAGAGTGTGAAAATGGCGATGTGGCATTTTTTCATGATGCAAATGGGAATATTAATCATGCAGGCTTTATCTGGGAGAAGAATAAAGTTATCCACGTATCGGGAAAAGTTCGCATTGATGGTATCGATCAATATGGAATTTACAATAACGAAACCCGAAGATACACCCACAACCTTCGGGTGATAAAACGCATAGGATATTAACCTGAGTTTCGGATAAGATTTCGCCACAGGATTTATTTCAAAAATAGCTGCACTTAGAAGCCCTTTGTTCTGTTTTTTGCATGAACTCCGCCTTTTCTACTCGAAACGATGCTCTGCTCAAGAACAGAACAACCTGAGGCAAGATCTTATCCCAAACTCAGGTTATTAGCTACTTATCTAGAATCTGTGCTAGTTCTTTTTTATGAGTTCCTCATTAAATTCATTCATAAATGAGGTTTTCACACAGCGAAAACCAATTGCCGAGGTGGCCGTATCTTGATATTCAAATGTGCGCGTACCATTGCGCAAGAAATAAGATACATCCTTCCATGATCCCCCTCGAATTACCTTTCGCTTCAACACGGGTGCATCATTAGATGTCGCGTTATAAACATATTGTGGGTTAAAATCACTCATAAACTCATAAGTGGATTCGTCGAAAGCTGTACTTGTCCACTCTGCCACGTTACCCGCCATATCGAAAAGATAATAATCATTGGGGCTGTAAGTGGCTACAGGCACTGTGGTTGCTCCAATTCTAGAGTCAGCCACATAGTTTCCTCGTCTGGGCTTAAAATTCGCCAAATAACAGCCTATCTCAGTGCCTACATAATAACTTCCCCAAGGATATAAGGTTCTTGATTTGCCTCCTCGAGCAGCATATTCCCATTCCGCCTCCGTGGGTAAACGATAATCATGATTTTCGTGTAGCTTTTGAGAGCGTTGATAATCGTTGAAGTACTTTGTTCGCCAGTGACAAAATGCTGTTGCTTGCTCCCAAGTAACCCCAACTACCGGATAATTATTGAATGCACGATGCCAAAAATATTTCTTGGTCATCGGTTCATTATAGGAATACGTAAAATCTCGCACCCAAACCAAGGTGTCGGGATATACAGGAGAAGCCCCTCTAAAGACAAAGTCTGAACGAGTTTTTATTTGACGCACCTCGCCGTCGGGAGTTATTAGTTCCCCCACATAAGCTTGCTGTTCGAAATCATAGCTATTTCTTTTCTTTGCAGCCTGATTATAATCTACCCATTCATAAGTATAAACCAACCTATGCGTATCAATCGATCTCAAGAATCCCACTCGAGAATCATCATCTAAATAGAATTGTTCAAGAATCATCTTAACATCATCGTCTTTCCAGTTTATACTAACCGTCCAGTCGATATATGGATCTTCAATAGGTTCTTTTGTCCTTTTTCGTTCCGTAACAAGGTATCCCGGAATCTGTTCCCCAAGGGCTTTGCGGAAAATTGAATCTCGCACCCAATAAACATATTGGCGATACTCTTCATTGGTGATTTCTGTTTCATCCATCCAAAAAGCTTCTATCGACACCTTCTTTTGTGGTGTGTGCTCATCAGAAATTTCATCGGCTGCACCAATGGTGAAAGCCCCTCGAGGCACATACGACATCCCAAATGGAATCTGCTCATAATAGGGTGGTTTTGCACCTTCGCGAATGTAATCAACCAAATTACTATTCTTACCCACACAAGATGTACAGGCAAAAAGAATCAGTAAATAATATAGAAATTGTGTTCGATTCATAAAGTGATAGCGCAGATGCAGATACAAATTAAAGAAAGAAATTGCACATTCACACCGTATAAACGAGAAAAGCCCTTTGTATTAACAAAGGGCTTTGATATAAGCTTCCAGAAACAACTAATATTCCCACAAATCTTGCTCATAGTCGAAAATTTCATCCTCGATTCGCTGAGACTCTAACATCATTTCAATACCCGACAAGTATTGATCAATTCTACGGTTATTGTAGGTGTTGCTTTCTTGTACAATGTAACTGCTAAATCTGCGTTTGATGAATAAGTCATCGTATGACATAGCTAATGATCCACTCTCTGTTTTCACAGCATTTACAGCTAGTGAACTGCGAATTTCAGGGAAATACACCCAAAATACTTGGCTACGTTGTACGTTCTCTTGATTGATGTCCTCTGCACGATAATATTCGCGAATAGGGCACAAACCAATAATACGCACATTCATACTTGACGTTTGGCGGTCGAAAAACCACTCTTCTTTCACCATCACTTGCTTAATTTCTTGAGGGCGAATTTGACCTTCTACTTTCACCTCAATAGTTTCACCAGTGTCAATGTCACGTGTGGTTTGTGTGCTTGATACAGCACCAAAAGCCTCTTTCACTTGCTCAAAAGTCATTGGCACTTTGAACTCATCGTCAGTACTCGCATCATAAGCTGTGATTTTCTCTTCCTTAATTCCCTTAAGCAAAGTATTAATCAAGTTATTATTACCTTCCATTTCTGTGGTTGGGTAATACAGTTTTTGATTCATTTTCTCGCGGAGATCAATAATTCGCCAAATACGCTTTGACCACATTACATCGGCTTCTCGCACATATGGTAATTCCATAGGCTTTCTTTCAATCATATCCGTACGCTGAAATGCGCCATCAACAATTTGTGCTTGTGCCGAATTTGTATGGAACAAACCTGCCGAAACGAGCAAGCCTGCCGCTAAAATCATTTTTTTCATATTCATCATTATTAAGCCTCCTATTATAGAAAGTTTATTACTGAATTTTAAAACTCACTGGTCTTAAGGTACGCGTTGAATTATCGTCTCCTTTAGCCACAATGTTATCAAAATAGATAACACTATTAGGTTGTTGTTGTGAAATTGCAGTTTTCATTTCAGGAGTAAATCGTGCACTATTTGATTTATATGTCACGTTGTATCCCCCATTACCTACCATGGTAATATCGAAACCAACAATCTTAAATTTCAAGTCGAAATCGAAGTCCAACAACTCAGCAAACACCCCTTGCTCTGCCACCATGCTCTCTTTGCGAATAACACCACCACTTTGTCCGGCTACTTGAGCTACAGGATCGGGTACTTTTTTCACACGGAAAGACATTGTTGCCACGCGAGTAGTTTTACCACTCATGATTGCATCAACAAATATTTCTGTTTTCTTACCAGTCAAATCTTCATCTGTTGGGAAAACCATCAATTCACCATTTTGTTCTACAATTTTACCGTTACTCATCGAAATTTTCACGTCTTTCGATGTTACTCCGGGCACAGAAACACTGATTGGGTTAGCAATATTCATGTAGAACACGTTCATCTTAGTTGGCGAAATTGTTGCCGATGGTTGCACTACTTGATATTCTTGCTCAAATGGGAAAGATAACACTTCACCATCAGAGGTTTTAAAGTCAATCTTACCACTCCAAGTGTAAGAACCCGGGCGATTAGCCGGCACTTCGTAAATACCTTTACCCGCTTTAATTGGCAACGCTTCAGTTCCTACAATAACTTGAGGTTGTTGCGTGGTATCTTCTGCTGCCAAGAAAACCTCAGCATAATAGGTTCCGCCTTGCAATACCGATGTAGAACGAGGAATTACCACAGGATTCAATTTGTTGAACTTATAAGAACCCGCATCGATTTGTCCGTACAACCAAGCCAACATACTGGCTTCGGTATTGGCAATATCAATCTGTATCTTACTCAAGATAGTTACTGCAGCAATTAGCGGTTGGTGTGCAAAGTTTGCAGTCTCCCAAGTGGCAGCTCCATCGCCATGCCCAGCACCTCCTACAGGTTCTGGTGTGTCAAGTGAAACCTTAATGTTATGCGCAATAACCGAACCCTCTGGAACTCTCGCCAAGAGGCTTTCTTTTAGCGCTGCAATTTTTTCTTTCAATTCGGTTGCTCTTCCAAGTCGAAGCATTACGTCTGAAGGCACGTTCAAGTCATCATCTTTACCTAATTGAAGAGAATCACCCGCATAGTTTGTAATATATGAACGCTCAGCACTGACTACAAAACCATCAATCTGCGAAATATTGACACCTCCACCCTTCATAACCATCTCCTCTTTGGTATCAACCACGAACTTTTGAAGTTCCTTCATTTCAGTTCTTATATCATCAGCCTGCTTTAACCAAGGGCCAACCTTATCTTTGTTCATTTCATATGCCTCTAAAAGCTGATCATATTGTTGATTAACCTTTTTATCAACGGCCGAATAAGTTTGAACAAGACTAGAGTTAACCACACGAAAGGCAATCAATACCTCCACCGATACGTTCATAGCCATCATGGCCATCAGCACGAGGTACATCATACTAATCATCTTCTGCCTCGGGGTCTCCGGGCAATTAGTTGCTCCCATAGTCTATTATTATTATTTTTTGTAGTTCATAGCACTCAACATCGTACCATAAACTGAATTTAATGCTTCTAAGTTTCCATTCAATTCACGCGACAAAGCTTGGTATCTCTTCATGTCTTCTAACGAAGAACTCAAGATTGATGTCAGCTCTACCATGTGTTGATTGTATTTTTGAGAAGTTTCAAACTGTCCTTTCAATGAAGCTACTTGCTGAGCATAGTTTTCATTCAACGAATCTAAGTTCGTACGTAAAGCTGTCATTTTCTCGTTGTACGCACTTGAATTGCTGCTCATGTCATCAATCTCTTTAGCCACCACTTCTGTAATGCGTACACAAGAATCAGACAAAGCTACCAATGATTGGTTGATGTTTAGATTTGCTTCTTGTCCTACTTTTGAAAGTTGGTCCATTGATTCCGCTGCTGCGTTTAGGTTCTCAACATAGATGTTGGTTGCCAAAGTTGCCGATGAAATATCACTAATAGAAGATGCCGTGTTTCCAAGGTCTGTTAAACCCTTAGATACTTTTTCTAGCACTTCTGGTGCAATATCTGCACTTTCGAAGATACCACCCATGTTGAAGCTCACATTTTCGGCTGAAAGATTAGCGCCCCCACTCAAACGAACCTTACTGCCACCATGACCACCATGGTGAATGCCTTTTTCTTCATCGCCAGGCATATAGTCTGAATGTAGTTCAGGGAACACACGAGTCCAATCTGGTTGCTCATGCAATGGCTCCAACGATGAAATCAAGAAGATTAGGGCCTCCGTACACATACCTAATGTAAGGGCGACACCCGCTCCTGGCCAGTGCATCAGTTTAAAAAGTGCCCCAACGATAACAAGGGCTCCAGCGAAGTTGTACACATAATTCATGAATACTTTCCATCGCTTGCTATGTAATAAATCTCCAAAGCTCATATAGGTGTGGTTTATTTTTTTAGAATTCGTTTCCAAAAGATGATCTCACGCATCGGAAACCTACGTAAGATTTTACGGTGTCTTGATATTCGAAGTTACGTGTTGATGTTTGGATATATTGTGCAATATCTTTCCAAGAACCACCACGAATAACTTTACGTTTCATAACTGGTGGATCGTTTGGTTTTGCGTTGTACTCAAAGTTAGGGTTCAAGTCATATACATACATATATGCAGACTCATCGTAAGCGGTGATTGTCCACTCTGCCACGTTACCTGCCATATCATACAAACCAAAATCGTTAGGATCGTAACTTGCCACTTTCATCGTTGCCAAACCACCATCTTCTATGTAGTTACCTCGAAGTGGTTTAAAGTTGGCTAAGAATTCGCCTTCTTGATTTCGGGTGTAATAGCCCCCCCAAGGATACATAGCAGCCATACGAGAACCACGAGCAGCATATTCCCACTCTACTTCGGTTGGTAGGCGATAATCTTGCAAAGGATCTTGTCCTTTCGAAATAAGGTAAGTGGTTTGGGTTGCAGTTCTCCAATGACAGAATGCTTTCGCTTGCACCCAGTTTACTCCTACTACTGGATATTCATCGAATCCGGGGTGCCAAGAATAACGGGTTGCCCAAGGTTCGTTATAAGAGTAAGTGTAATCGCGAGTCCAACACAAAGTATCTGGGTAGATGTTCGTTTCATAGCTAAACACAAAAGAAGAACGGTTTGTGATAGGCTTTGTTTCTCCTGTTTCATCGTAAACCACACCGTTGTAGCTTTGTGTTTCGTAGTTATACATATTGCTACGTTTAGCTGCTTGTTGATAATCTACAATATAGTAAGTGTAGTTTATCTTGCGGCTATCTATTTCTTTCTTTCCAAAAATTCGGTCTTCTTCAGCATAGTATAAATCAGCAATAGCTTCTTGCACTTCGGGATCTGCCCAATCGATTTTCTCGCTCCAGTTCAAAATAGGAGGTTCTATTGGGTTTCCTTTTTTGTCTTCTTCAATTAAAAACTCGGGGAATTGCTCTGATAGCAAAGTTCTAGCAATCGAATCGCGAACGTAGTTGATGAACTGACGATATTCATTGTTTGTGATCTCAGTATCATCCATCCAGAATGCATCAACCGAAACGGTTTTTGTGGGTGTTCCAGTCCAATTCACCTCTTGGTCACTCGGACCAACATTAATGCTTCCACGCGGTATGAACGCCATACCATACGGAGCAGGCTCTGTCCATCTGCCACTTTTACGAACACCGACAAGCTCGCCAGCATTTCCACCTTTTCCGCAACTAATCGAAGCGAAAGCAGATATCGCAATTAAGGCAACAACTAAAAGTCTCTTCATAATATGATGAATATATCTTTATTTACTTTTTTCTTTACAAATATCTCACACTCTTGTAAGCTTTCGTCTTTGGCTTTTGAATAGCAAAAGAATAAGCCACAAAGAACTCATGCGACCCACCACTGTATGCCGCCAAGGCTGAGGTGGTAAGGTCGTAGGCATAGCCTACACTAAAACCATTTTTCAATTGGGTTGACAACCTGAATATCAAGCCATCATTTAGGCGGTAACCCAAACCCGCCACGAATTTATCTTTATAATGCACGTCGGCATTTAAATCTAACTGACTACCAGAGAAGTCGCTTTTAAACATGAACGAAGGCTCTAGCACAAACATTTCGTCGTTCGGTCTTAAACTATATGATCCTGACAAATAAAAATGCCGTTTGTAGAACGTATAGCTTGCATCATTCACTTCAATCTCTGCTTGGTTCAAGTGGGTGATTCCAACTGAAAGCTGCGCTTCCTTTGTCTTCAACCAAAAGCCTATCCCCATATCAAATGCCACTTCACTCACATCGCCTTCAGGCAGTAAATCATCGCTTGCGCTATGGTCGCTACCATCGGGGACACTCCATTCCCCACTTATTTCTTTATTAAACATTCCTAGGGACAAACCGAAACCCATCCTTCCCCATGTTTTCATTAGTTCATATGAAAAATTCAAATTGACCAATGTTGTATTTTCAAAACCTAACTCATCTTGCAAAAAGTTAAGACCAACGCCCATATTTTCAACCAAATTGGAAATTGGCAAATCAACAGAAAAAAGCATCGATGCCGGAGCTCCTTCAATGCTCGACCATTGATTCCTATTTAGAAATACGGCCGAAACCTCGCCATCTCCTCCTGCCGTTGCGGGGTTGTATAGCAAATCAGCTTGCCTATAAAAGGTAAACTGAGGATCTTGTTGTGCTTTGGCTACCAAGCAGCATACACACAAAATTATCGCTAAAAACAATTTCCTACCCATAAAACAGCAACACTTTTCTCGTATATCACTTCGAAAAAACGAAGCAAATATATGGAATTAATTTTCTAATTTCATCGAAATCACAAATAACATACAATCATATAATATTACAAGGGTTCAAAAATCATGACTTTTCTTTAAATTTCCTAATGTATTTTAACCAAATTTCAGGCAAATCTAACTGCAATGCACTTTTATAGTCCGATTCTAAACAAGGCACATACAAATCTTCATCAATCCGCCTATCGTTTATTTTGAACCACCATCTGCCTGTAAGTGCACTCTTATAAAATGCCAATAGCTCGTCTGAATCGGGGAAACGAACCAAGTATTCTTCAAAGCTAGTTCGCTGAATAGCTGGACTTTCTAGTGTTCCATTTAAATATGACTCAACCACGTGCCAAAACAGTTGAGCTGCCAAACCTGCCGATTGATTCCGCCAATCAAGCATGGTATCCATGCCATATAAAGCGAGCGTTTTCAGCTCTGTTCCTACACCTGCATATCTTGCCAAAGCACATAATTCTTCGGCTCGCAAGCCGTTGGCGTTAGCTTCTGCCTGTGCGGGGAAGTCTGTTGAACGAATAGACGACACGTCGAAACTAACACAATGTGCGCCACGAAACAATGGCTCTGCTTGTCTTAGGTCGTCGCGAAGCTGCCCTAAGCGCAACAAATCGCTCCCCAAAGACTCTAGGTATGTTAATTGATCATTATCAATGAAGTAGTTTTGGAATGCTACAGACGAAAAGGAGAAGATATTGCTGAATTCTTGTAATAAAACGGACAAATCATTTTCCCCAAAAGCATTTTCCGAGGAAGAATTCAATCGAAAACGACTATCTACTCGCAGCAGGTTAAAATCGTACTTACCATAAGAGCGAAGTACGGCTTGTTCTAAACGACGTTCTGCACTCAACACCAAAAGCAAGAGGCGCTGATTCATGCAGTAGGTTGAAATTTCTTGCAGTGCTACCTGCAAATCGCCCTCGCCATTGCCCCGCTTCAAGTGCCCCAAATCGAAAACTCGCGATGTAGAACTTATTCGATTTAAACGATATAGCTGTTGGCGCACTTGATCACCATTCACATCGCCATCAATCGAAACCAAAGCCACATCTGCATCGTCAATTGACAAACGCTGTTGATTGAGCATAACGAGCTCGCCAAAACTAGTCGACACTGTAGCCAAAGAAGCCCAAGGTTCCGACTGAAAATCTATCGGAATTAAAAAATCATTTATCTCCATAAAGAACTGAACTAAACTTATTTCTTTTTAGTTCGTGTGGTTTTTCCTTTTGCAGTGGCTTTTGTGGGAGTACTGTTTATGATTTTCATACACTCAGCATAGCCTAAAGTGTCTAGATCTGTTCCCTTCACAATCTTATAGTTATTCTTCTGATAAGAGATATATGGTCCCCATCTCCCTTCGATGATGCGCAAGTCGGCATCTTCCTCAAAGGTTTTCAACAAGGCCTTGCGATCCTTCTCGCGTTTTTCTTCAATCAACTCAACAGCTCTAGGTAGTTGAATCTCCATCGGATCATCTACATCTTTCTTTAAAGACACAAATTTACCATCGTGACGCACATAGGGTCCGAATCGACCAATTGCCACTACCACCTTCTTATCTTCATATTCACCCAAATCGCGAGGTAGCTTAAATAAATCAAGTGCCTCTTCTAGGGTGATTGTTTCTAGTATCTGACCTGTTCGCAAACTTGCAAACTGTGGTTTTTCATCTTCGTCGTTTTCAGGAGTTTTACCCAACTGAGCAAACGGACCATAGCGACCAATACGCACCGACACAGGTTTACCGGTACTCGGATCATCTCCTAGCTGACGTTCACCAGTTTCGCGTTCTGAGTTTTCCATGGCATCCTCTACGTGGGCATGAAAAGGCTTATAGAATCTTGCCAACACATCATTCCACACTTGTTTTCCTTCTGCAATCTCATCAAATTCCTCTTCCACATTTGCGGTAAAACCATAGTCCATGATTTGCGTGAAATGTTTAATCAAGAAATCATTAACCACCATACCAATGTCTGTGGGGAATAGCTTAGCGCGTTCTACACCTGTGTTTTCCACCAAGTTTTGTTCTTCAATGGCAGTATCTATCAATAGCAACTTTGTAAAATTACGAGGAGTACCATCGCGATCTTCCTTCACTACATACCCTCTGTTTTGAATGGTCGTAATGGTTGGTGCGTAGGTAGAAGGACGACCAATGCCTTGTTCTTCTAGCTTTTTCACCAAACTTGCTTCTGTGTATCGTGGAGGTTTCTGCGTGAAGCGTTCGGTAGCATCAATCTGCTGCACTCGCAAAGCTTGCCCCTCGCTCACTGCTGGCAATAAATCTTTTGTTTCTTCGCTATCCTCATCGTCGGTCGATTCTAAATATACGTGCAAGAAACCATCGAATTTGATTTGTTCGCCAGTGGCTTGGAATTTTGCCGAAGCATCGGGCGATGTTACCGAAATGGTGGTGCGCTCTAATTGAGCATCGGACATTTGCGAAGCAATGGTACGTTTCCAAATCAAATCGTAAAGGCGTTTTTCTTCGGGTGAACCGTCGATGCTATCGTTCTCCAAATAGGTAGGACGAATAGCCTCGTGGGCTTCTTGCGCCCCTTTAGCCTTCGTTTTATATTGTCTATACTTATAGTATTTCTCACCATGATTGGCGATGATTGTTTTTTTGGCTGCATTGATTGCCAAGTCTGAAAGATTCACCGAGTCGGTACGCATATAGGTAATCTGACCCGACTCATACAAACGCTGTGCCACCGACATGGTGCGCGATACCGAGAAGCCCAATTTTCTACTCGCTTCTTGTTGCAGTGTAGAAGTGGTAAAAGGTGCTGCTGGCGTACGTTTAGCTGGTTTTTTCTGAATGCTTTCAATGTTGAAATCTGCGCCTACGCATTTTTCCAGGAATGCTTGCGCCTTAGCTTTGGTGTCGAATCTTTTGTTCAGTTCAGCTTTCAACTCCACCGTATTTCCCGAGGCATCGGGCACTAAGAAGTTAGCCACCACTCGGTAGGCCGATGTACTTTCAAAGGCTATAATTTCGCGCTCACGCTCTACAATTAAACGCACAGCTACCGACTGCACCCGACCTGCAGATAACGACGGCTTCACTTTGCGCCAAAGCACCGGCGACACTTCAAAACCTACTAAACGGTCGAGAATGCGGCGTGCTTGTTGAGCGTTCACCAAATTTTCATCAATATCGCGTGGGTTTTCCACTGCTTTCAGGATAGCGTCTTTGGTAATCTCATGAAACACAATACGACGTGTTTGCTCGGGCTTCAATTTCAGCACTTCTTTTAGGTGCCAAGCAATAGCCTCTCCCTCTCGGTCCTCATCGGATGCGATCCAAACCAACTTAGCGGTTTTAGCTTGCTTGCATAGCTCGGTAACAATTTTTTTCTTATCGGGAGACACCTCATACTTCGGTGCAAATCCATTTTCCACATCAATACCATCTTTCTTTTCAAGGTCACGAATATGACCCATACTTGATGTGACTAAGAAATTTTTTCCTAAGAATTTCTCAATGGTTTTTGCCTTTGCTGGTGACTCGACTATTACTAAGTTTTCTTGCATACCTTACCGCTTATTATCCTGAAATTTTTCGCAAAGAAAAGAAATTCAACGCTTTTTTACCAAGATTTTTGCGAGTTTCAAACAAAATAGTTCATTTATTAAAGGTCTGCACACATATAAATCGTCATATTTCAGCCAAAACACAGCGTTTCTTGCGAAAGTGTTAAAACATAATTTTCAACAATACCGCCAAGTCTATTCCCTCTTCGCGCAAACTTTCTTTCAGCGGAAGCAAGGCAGACTCAAAACTCTTCAACTCATGGCGCACGCCCAAAAGCGCACATTGCACCCGTTCTTGTAAATTATCGGACACACCCTCGAAGTACATGGTAGTTAGTCTTCCCTTTTGCACTTGAAACCGCACTCGCACATCTTTCAGCGCATTCCGATAAATATATTTAGGAGAATAACCATAAATCCAATCCCATTGGGTGTATTTCTCTGTTCTGATTTTTGTAATCTGGGCTTCATCATCTTGATTCAGTGTGCAAATCTGCGGATTAAGCATTTTATTGGCTAATGCGGTGAATAGAAAATCAAAGAAATCGGAAATGAACAAATCCTTCTTCAAATAAGGACGAATATTTGCCACCACCGAACGATTCGACTGCACCGCCTTGTGCTCAAATCGGCTCAAATCTACTTTCAATGCGTTTTTGAGCCTGCTCAATTCGCTGTCGAAAAGCAAGGTACCATGATGAAGCACTCTGTTTTTGTGCACGTGCTGCGCATTGCCCGAAATTTTGAAACCATCGAGCATGAGGTCGTCGCGACTACTATTATAGATGGCTAATCCCAATTCTCCTAATACCGATTTCACATCTCCCAGAAACATGGCATAGTTCATCTTATCAACGTGCTCTACATGGCGAATGAAGGTGAAATTGATATTACCGGGATCGTGAAACACAGTGCCTCCACCCGATAGCCGACGAGCCACTTTCAGCCCCTGTGCCTTTACATATTCGTGATTGATTTCTGCCAAAGCATTCTGATGCTTTCCCACCACGATAGAGCTTTCCCCACGCCAAAGCATAAAGATATCATCAGTGCAATTTTTCAGCAAATATTCTTCTGTAGCCAGATTAAAATAAGGATCGAGCGTATTTATATAGTAGCAACGTGTAGTCATAAAGCAAATATACACATCATAGCAATCACTTCAACACATCTACCGTGATAATTCTATTGGTGAATGAATTTATCGTTAGGCGGACCATGCGCCCCCAATGGCTGATGTAGATATTTTTTCCCTTGTCGATGGAAATCCGATTCATTCGCCTCTTCTATAATCGCATAAATCACTCGTTCAATTTCTTCGTCAGCAAGCTGCCAATCTTACTTATTGCTTATTCACCCAAACTCATGATGAGCAACGGTGAAGTATAAGCGTCGTACGGGATTTCGAAGCCGAAAACTTTCGGTTTGGCACTAACGGTAGCCAAAGCTACGCTTTGCTTTTACCTTTCTTTTTCCGAAAACGTCAAAGCGTAGCTTTGTTGGAATAGATGCCCGAAACTTCGATTTAGCATTTAACCACACATTACTTATAGCCATTGTTAGCAGTAGTGCTTTTTATTCTTTTTTCCTAATAGACCTTTTTCTTCAATATTTTTTAGTGTCGGTTATTTTCAGCTTTCTTGTTTTTGTCAGTGTACACTTGACTTTGAAAAAAGATTAATAATAACAACTCCAATCACTATAAATACCATTCCCAAGATAGCTGGGAAGTCCAAAGTTTGTTTGAAGACAAAATATCCTATTAATGAAATCAGCACAATTCCTACAGCTGACCATATCGCATAGGCAATACCAATAGACAATCCTCTTAATGAAAAAGTCAATAGATAAAAAGATGCAGCCATTGCTACAATAAAAATTAATGTTGGTATTGGCTTGCTAAATTGTTCCGTCTTTTTCAAAAATGTAGTCCCTATGGTTTCACAAATAATTGCAGCAGCAAGAAATAAATAATGTTTCATATATTTTTAGATTGAGAGTGTAATCTAAACTCTGTCTAGTTTTTTTTATTTTTCAAATATACATCTTTTTTTGGAACCAATTTCTAACTCAAATCTACCTTCAAACTTTATAGCCAACTGCTGAGCAGCTAATCCCCAATTTCGTACCGGTTGCGTCCATGTCTTTGAGATGTTCTCAACGGTTAGATAAATGAGTTTTAGTAAAGCCATGTCGCTAGGAAAAGCGCCTTTTGTTTTTGTAACCTTACGAACCTGACGATGGAATCCTTCTACTGCATTAGTGGTATAGATGATTTTCCGAATGTGCTCATCATAGTCAAAGTACAAACTGAGTTCCTTCCAATTATTATGCCACGAACGGATAACAATTGGGTATTTTTTACCACAGGCTTCTTCCAATTTCAGTAATTCAATCTCTGCTTGGCTTTTATTAGGGGATTGATAGATTCGCTTTAAGTCTTTCATAAATACCTTTTGATCCCTGGATGCCACATACTTAAGAGAGTTTCGAATCTGATGTATAACACATTTTGAATAGAGGTATCAGGGAAAACACTGTGTATTGCTTCTGAGAATCCAGTGAGATTATCTGTACAAGCAATTAAGATATCTCGAACACCTCTACTTTTGAGATCTGTCAATGCCGATAGCCAAAAATTAGCGCCCTCGCTTTCGAATATATAGATACCTATCTGCACTTTTCTTCCTAGCTTGTCTAAAGCTAGGATGTTGTATACGGCACGAGAAACAACTCGTCCATTATCTCGAACTTTGTAGTGCATAGCATCAAGCCAAACGATAGGTTAAACATCGTCAAGTAAGCGATTTTGCCACTCTTTTACCTGAAGAATGACACGGTCGGTGATGTCGCTCAAAGTGCTAGCTGATACCTCGACATCATACATTTCTTGGATATGCTTGCTGATATCTCGCAAGCTCATTCCTCGACCATAAAGACCGATGATTTGAGGTGCT
Organism: Mangrovibacterium sp.; assembly: GCA_047972995.1. Taxonomy (GTDB): domain Bacteria; phylum Bacteroidota; class Bacteroidia; order Bacteroidales; family Prolixibacteraceae; genus JBKEDC01. The sequence goes on along the minus strand of JBKEBD010000022.1, from coordinate 13,945 downwards.
AAATTGTCTGCAAGAACTGTTTCCCGTTTCTTGACAATCTGGGGTTCAAAGCTACAGTGTCTATCTTGAGGGGTTTCAATGGTGACTTCGCCTGAACTGCTCTTTAGAGTCTTTACTCCTTTACCATTACGCTTATTGCCTAAACTGCGTTCTTCCATACTTAAATGTGATTCCATCTCGGCTGATAAAGCACTCTCTAAAAACTCTTTAATAATAGGGGCAAAAACGCCTCCTTCACTCGTTAAACTTTGACCGTTCTTTAATTGCGATAGCGCTAAATCTCATAAAGCAATATACTCGACACTTTCATTCTTATTTTCTGTCATTACTGCAAAATTAAAAAAATTCAAGTTTAGACAGAGTTGAGTTTACTGTCTCAATTCTACTCCTGTAAAATTCAATCTTTCGTCCTTTTTGTATTTTTGACGGTCGGCTTTTCCATTACTGCCAACGGTAAAGTATAAGCGTAGTGCGGGTTTAAAAAGCCAACACTTTCAACTTTACCGATATGTTTGTTAATATTCATTTACTTTGAAATTTATAACTTCAGCCCGCATTACGCTTATACAATGTTGTGTGCAGGTATTTTTATAGAAATCTAATCTGTAAGTTCAGTTTGAAATACAGTTTTCCATTTTCCTCATAAATTTTTCCGAATTCGTGTCTTGTACTACTTGCAGTATCTAACTTTGTATTTGAAAATAAATAATCCTCAAACTCATTTCGATTATAAATGTGATAACATAAAACATCTCCATTTTCTTTTACAATTAAATAACCGCCTGTTGCATCATATTTCCCTGTCCAAACTTTTGACGGCATCATTCCAAGAGCAACATCAGTTAAAAACCGTTTAATTTTATATTCATAAAATTTGTGTTCGTGTTCAGCATCAAAATTTAGTGGATTTATATCTGAACTTTTTTCAACCAAATCTGTTAGAAGAGAAAATTCACTTGTGTAAAAATCAAGAACAATTTGCGATAATATTTCTGGGAGTAGACTATCTATCAATACTAAATTGTTAGAAAATATTGATTTCTCCGTTTTATAGAATTCAAGAGTACAATTATTATCAATTATTGCTTTTACTCGTCCTTTCAAGTCTGCCGATTCTTTACTTCCTCTTTTGACAACTAAGGAATTTATGCGTTCTTTTTCAATTGGTTGTATTGAGCCATCTATTTTAAAAATAAAATTTGTTGTTTTCCCTGCATTAAGTAAAGTGGAAGGACTTCCAAGTTGCGATTTTATGCTAAATCCAAGAGTTGGCTGTTGGTTTGTTCGTTGGTCGTGAACAACTATTGTAATATCGGTCTTAGCGGAAGAACTTGCTTTTAAGGAAATACAGTTTATCGAACGCATAAATTCTTCTATTTCGGGAACAGAAAAAGTTCTTTCGGTACTTTCTTTTATCTTGTTTAGAAGAAATAATGCCTTTTCTTTGAAGTTTACAATTGGTATTCTTAAAGTTTCAGCATTTCCTGTTATAAATACAATTTCATCTTGAATAGAATATTCAAAATCTCCGTTCGTTTCTGAACGTAAAATTTTAAGGATAGGATAAACTATTCCTTGAATTTTTTCAAGGTCTTTGTTCCCAAGATGTAATTCTTTATCGCCTAAGAGCTTGAAAAGAGCATAAATTTCGCTCCATTCTCCTTTGTTGCCTGTAATCATTTATTTTTCACTCCAATTAGTTTTAGTATTTCTTTTGCTGTGGCTTGGATTGCAGGTACGGCAACGGAGTTGCCGAATTGTTTGTAAGCCGAAGCGTCAGCTACGGAAATTACAAAATCGTCAGGAAAACCTTGTAATCTTGCCCATTCTCGTGGTGTCATTTTTCGGATTCCTTCCCGATTTACTTTCCCTTTTATTCTTGTTGTTGGCGTAAAATCAGTAATTCTGTCGTCAAAAACTAAATTTCTTTCCCTACCCATTCCACCACAAACAACAGCATTTGCAGTTTCATTATCTTGAATAATTTGATAGCCAAAACCGTTTCCTTTGCTTTCGTGCCTCGCTTTGTGTTTTTCTAAAGTAGATAAATATTGTGTAGATAAATAATATTTTGTAGGCACTACATTTTCCTCTTTTACGTCTGAAAATGTTACTTTTTTATTGGTTGGTTTTGGATAGTTGAATTCGTTTATTCCCGTACTCGGATGAAAACCAACAATGAAAATCCTTTCCCTGTTTTGCGGAACTCCAAAATCTTTAGCGTTTATTATTTGTGGTTCGGGAACAAAATATCCTAAATCTTCTCGCAACACATTTAAAATTGTTGATAAGGTTTTTCCTTTATCGTGGTTTCTTAAACCTTTTACATTTTCAAGAAAAATTGCTTTGGGTTGCTTTCTCTTGATAATTTCCGCCACGTCAAAAAATAATGTTCCTCGTGTATCTTCAAATCCGCCACGTCTTCCTGCAATTGAAAATGCCTGACAAGGAAAACCTGCACAAAGCACCTCAAAACCGTCAGGAATATATTGCTTGGTTTCTTCTTTTGTGATGTCGCCAAACGGAGTTTCTCCAAAGTTTGCTTTGTATGTTCGTTTGGCTTCTTTATCCCATTCGCTTGTAAAAACACATTTTCCGCCCAAATTCTGCAGAGCCAAACGAAAACCGCCAATTCCGGCAAATAAATCGATAAATTTAAATTTCGGATTTTTATTTGGTGGAAATGAAACTTGGAAAGTATCAAAAACACCATATCGTAAGGCTTCTTCTGCAACTTTGTTTGTAATTTTTTCTTCCGGATATTTGTATTCTAAAATTTCTTTGGTAAATGCAACCGCATCTTTTTTATAAAACTGCGAAACTCCGTTTTTTGAGTTGTGTAAATAGTGAGTTAGAACCGCTTCTTGATTGTTTTCGGGTTCTACCAATTTTATTCTAAACTGTTTGTTCCCAAACGTTTCCAAAGAATTTTTTTCTTTTAAATCCATTTTCAAATCGTTAATCTCACTTTCAATTTTCAACACGCAATTTAATAATTTTTTTCGATGTCTTTCGTCCAAAATCGTAAAACCGTCCAACCTTGATTTTGCAATTCTTGATTTACTTCTTTATCCCGTTCTATATTTCTTGTAATCTTTTTGTTCCAAAGTTCTTGATTGGTTTTGTGGTCATTTTTTCGCTCAAACCAATCTTTTCCGTGCCAAAACTCTCCGTCAACGAAAATGGCAAGTTTGATTTTCTTAAAAGTTAAATCAGGTTTTCCAAACACAATTTTGTTGTTTTTTCGGTAACGATGACCTCGTGCAAAAAGCGTTTTAGCCAACAAAAGTTCAGGTTTCGTACCTGTTGATCTGTTCGCTTGCATATTCTTTCGTCTCTGCTCTTTGGTCAATTTGTCCATATTGCAAAGATAAAAATTTAAGTTCAGATTTTGTTTCCAGAATGTACTTCTTTACTTGCACACAACGGTTTCGTGTATGAGCAGTGCGGGATTTCAGAGCTGTGAACTTTCAATTTGCACTGACGTAAGCAAAACCATTTTTTTGCTAATTTACACTTTTTGAGCGAATAAAAAAAGTTTTGCGACAAAGAAGCCCAAAACTTCGATTTAGCGTTTAACCCCGCATTACATATAGCCCATGTTGTGCACAGGCAATTTTTCCGTCATTGCTTCTTCTGTTTTCCATATTTCAAGAGCTTTTTTGTAAAGGAATTTTGCTCTTTTCTCGATTTCTACTTCGTTCCATTCATCAAGTTCTAAATAAGGTGCAAGTGTTTCAATTCCTGCTGAATATTTTATTAGTCCATCTTTATTTCCTTTTCCTTTCTTCTTTGTTTTCCAATTTGAATCTCGGATAGAAGCGTTTAAAGATTGTGTAATAATTGCAAGATTTCCAAGCGTATATAATTTTTTATTTCTAAACTCTCTTTCTTCTTTGTTGGAGACTCTGCCCCAATTATTTTCCCATTTTTTTGGCATCAAATGCTCTAAACTGTATTTGTTTATTCCGAGAAGTGAGGTTGCTTGTCGGCTTCGATTTCTGATTTTGGATTCAATCAAATATATAATTCCTGCCGATTGTTTATTGACCAAATAAGCCGTTTCAAATCCTTGTTTTAGGTCTTGATTGGTTGGGAAAAAGTTCGTTCTGTCGGAACTTCTGTTCAAATATTCGACAAACTCTTCTTTGCTCAATATTTCGTTTGATATTAGTCTGTCGGTAAAAAGTTGGTTGTAATTTTTTGTACTTGCGTGTACAACCATTCTCCGCATTATGTAAGATTCGATTAACTCAAATAATTCATTGCGTTTCTGTTCTTCCGTTACATTTTTGAGTACGAAAAGTGTGTAAGGAATTAGGGTAGAAGTGTCTAATCCAAAAATTATGGCGCTTATTCTTTCTATTCCAAAATCTTCGGTTAATTCACTTTCGATAATATCATAATTGAAGTTTGTACTGAAAACTTCTGCGTATTCTTTGATTTCGTTGAGTACAGATTTTTTGTCGTTGTTCAAATACTCTTTTATAAACCTTTTGTAGGATTCAAATAGCTGTTCAACTTTTGAAAACTCTATTTTGTCCTCTGTTTTGACTTTTAATTGTGGCTCTTGAATTTTGATTTGTAGATAGGAATAGAAAAACAAGTCGATAAACGTTCTTTTCAATCTACCTGTTGTGATTTCTCTGTCCCAATAGCCTTTTGTTTCATCATCTTTTTCAAAAACGCCTTTCCAATATTCTTCGTAATCGGAAGGTTCGTTTCGGTTGAAAAAATAGTTTTTTAGAAGTTCAGCCGTAGTGAGTCGAATTCCGAGTGAATTTATGGTGTCGAAAATTTGCTGTTCATCTTCTTCAACACCCAAATCAATACCAACAAACATAATGTTGTTTAATATGGTTTGTCTGTCAACTTTTTCTGGGTCAATTTTGTTTTTGAAGAAGTTGTAAGCCTTTGTAATATTGTCTTTTTGAGGTAGTTCGTCTAAATCGTCAAGGTTCAAAATTCTTTCAAAAGCATCAATATCGTTATGATTGTGCCATAAAGCCAAATCATCATTTTCGAGTTTAAAGCGTCTGTCAAAGGAAGATTTGTTGTCTGTTTTTAAGCACAAAACTTTGAAGAATATGTTTAGTGTTGTCAGCCTTTGTTGTCCGTCAATCAAAGTTCTCATATCTCCAACTCCGCTCGAAGTCGAAGTTGGTTTTTGTTTTAGGATTACGGAACCTAAAAAATACGGCTTGTTTGCAGTTGTTACCAACTCCATATCCTCTAATAATCTTTCCCATTGTGATTCGCCCCAAACGTAGGCTCTTTGAAAAAAAGGAATTTCTAATACTCGATTTCCATTAAAAATGTCGTTGATTGTCTTTTTTGAAGCGTCCATTTATTTTTCGATAATTTTCTTTTGTTTCGTGAGTGTTGTTTTTTGCTTGTGCACAACGGTAAATTGTATGAGTAGTGGCAGAATGCGTGGTAGTTGCCTGTCAAACCGTTACGCAGTTTGAGCGGGCTACAAACCTTAATATTTACAATATCGCCTGCCATTACTTATACAAAATGTTGTGGGTAGTAATTATTTTTCTTCTGTAGCATTTTTAATCTTACTCATTAAATAATCCAATGTAGCTTTATGTCTGCAATGAAACATTTTTATTAGAACAATAATTAGCCAAATAATTGATGCAATCATTCCTATTAGAAACAATGCATCCCACACTGCAGCGTCGATACCAATAAATTTGTTAAATGTCGCTGTTAACCTTGCAATTAAGAGAGTTACAAATAATGAAAGAGGTGTGAGCCAAGACTTCATGAGAGAAATATTACCTAAATGCTTCAGCAAAATATTCTCAAGTTTATCATGTGTAATCTCGATTAAATCTGATTTGATATTGGAGCGTTTCTTATCAACAAAACGATTCTCTTGTTCTTGAAACTTAGCTTTATCATCCATTGTTTTCATCATTTTCAATTTTTTCAAAAGCTCCTAATGCATGTGGTGTTATTGCTCCACAATTAGTGCATACAACAAGAATAGATGGAATACTAGGCCCTCCTAATATATTTCCAGTCGTTTCATTTACTGGCATAAATGAATATCCATCCAATAGTGAAAATGTTTTACTTCCGCAACGGTGACAATCTTTTAAGGCTCCTTTTTCTTCAAGCATTTTTTGATACTTAAGTCTATCAAATTTTTTCTTTTCACTCATTTTAGTATCTATTAATTAAGCTGATAATTTCTATTTGGTCATTTATGTTTATTCTGACTATAGTAAGAGTTAGTCATCGATATTCAGTTGTTTATAATTTGGTCAGTTTTGTCATTTTCCTGTCAATTTTAGCTAAACACTTTTACGTTCGCTTCAGAAATCAGTAAACTTTTAAGAGATTGATTAACCTGTTTTAAAATCAATCCTCTAGGTTTAGAGGGGGAATTCTAACTAACGTAAGAATAAACGTGAGTATTTCAGAGATTTACACTTTTGTGCATTTTTCCAATTTTCATATGCTTTGATATCCACATTTTACGTTAGCATAAGAAATTCATAAACTTTAAAAGTGTTGATTACCTTGGTTTTAAGGGGGAATTACCCACAACGGTTTACGTGTATATGTCAGTAGCGGGGAAGCGAAGCCGAAATGTTAGGTCTGACACTACCGTAAGCTACTTGCAAATTTATTTGATAAATTTACGAAAAGCAAATAAATTTGCAAGTAGCGACAAAAAGGACAAATGTTTAAATTAAGCACTTAACCGCTATTGCATATACACGATGTTACAGGCTGGCGTTTTATTTATTCACTATTTCGTTCAATGTCTGTTTAAGTTTTTCAATTCTATCTTCTGTGTCTAAGCCGTCTGTGTTTTGAGTAATGATAAATTTTCCATCATTGTCAATTAGTCCATCGTTTTGCAAGTCGTCCAACAAAGTATTTAATGTTCGGTCTGTCATTCCATTTTCAAATAAAAAGCCGTTTGGAATGGAAGAAATTAAAATCTTTTTTCTGTTAAGCGAAAAAATAAGTTTAGAGCCGTAGTTGTTTTCAAATTCTAATTTCTTGCTTGATTTAGAGAGTTCGTATAAAAACGTGTCCCAATGATAGCCGTTAAATTGTCTTTCTTTCATTTTCCATACGCAATAATCACTATTACTATGCCAATTGAAATTACCTTGATTGCAATTTTCTCTAAATGAAGAATACTTTAAAAAATAATATTTCCAATCTTTCGGATTGGTTGTATATGCTGCAAGAACGTTGTCAATTGGTTGCGAAATTGCAACACCGTTGCTCGTGATAAAATAATCCAAACAAGCCAATACTGTCGGCTGTGTTTTAGATTTGAATTGAGATTTATTGTAACCCGGTGTTGTAAGAAAACTTCTTATATTCCTGTGTTTTGATGTCATTAAATTAGTCAATGAACCGTCATCTTGAGTATAATCTCCAAAACTCAATAATAAATTAATTTTTGTCTGAAAATTTTGAATAAAATCAGTTTCATCAAAAATTTCTAAAAACTTATCTGCACGATTTTTTAAGTTATTGTCTAATGGCAATAAAGAAATACTTCCTCTTAATATGTCACTATCTTCAAGTTTTCGAAGTGTTTCCGCGTCCTCAAGTGTTTGTTTTATATAGTTGTTTTTTTCTATTTCTTCTTCAATTTGGTCGGTTTTAAATGTTTTGAAAATTTGTAAATCGTTTTTGCAGATAAATTCCTCAACCTCTGAAAAGCCATTTCCTAAAACAGATTCACGCAATTCGTTTTCTGAATTTACTACCAAGTTTCTTACTACTCTGATTTGGCTATCAAACGTTTCACTCGGTGTTTTTAGATGCGTTAAACAAGCCAAAAGCAATATTTGTTCTGGAAAAGTAAACCCTCTAAAATCTGCAAAGCGGAATAAGCAAAGTTTTAAAAGGTTGACATCTTTATTAGTATGATTGAAAAATAATCTTGTTTTACTTGTAGTAAATTCATCTTTGTTATAATAAAACAAGTCGTTCCAAAATGTTGGATTCTCTTGTTCTTGCTTACAAATAGCATCTAATGTGTCAAATAAAAAGTTTTGGTTTTTCGTGTCGCTATATATGGTTTTTAATAATTCAGTGGAAACAACGGTATTCTTGTAGCGGCTATCGTTTTGGTCTTTCAACTCTTTTTTGAAAGCAATAATCCAAGTGATGAAATTAAATAAATTGAGGAAAGAATTGTCAACCGTTAAAGCAATGTCGTCTTCGTCCGTTAATGACTGAGAGTTGAGTATAATATGCCAAACGGTATCAATCCATTTTCCATCAATGGATTCTTCAAATCTTCTTCTTTGTTTGGCATTTGAAATAATTTCTGCAAAACTTGCTTTGAAATATTCAAATTCGGTAAGAGGTTTACCTCGTGAGTTCATTTTGATATATAAGTCGTCTGTGAGACCAACTTTGTCCATATCCAATTTGTAGAAATAAAAAGGGCAAGAAGAATTACCAATAGCACTCCAAATATCTTTTGTGTTGAAGTTTTTATATCTCAACTCAATATCGTCAAGAACAATTAGCATTGCTTGAATACTTGGGTCGTAGTCCCAAGTATCAAAATACCAAGATTGGTTTTTTATTTCCTGGCTAATTTTTTCGTGGGAAAATTTAGGTTTGAATTTAATCAACTCATTGCAAAATTGCGTTGTGCTATGTCGTGTTTCGTATAAAAAGTTAGAAAGGAATTTTGTTTCGGTTTCTGAAACATTTTCTTTAACGGCAACAAACCAATACAAGAGCCAAAGTGTTGTTAATCTTTGTTGTCCGTCAATTGGAATAAACGTAGTTTTGTTGTCGGACTCTTGTTCACTATAACCGTAAATAAAATCAAGCTCTATTTCTTCGTTTGAATTTACTTGCTTTTTGGAAATAAATTCAAACAATGCGTCCAAGAAATCTTTTCGGATTTTATTGGTTTTGCTATCTGTTCTTCCTTGAGCATAATCACGTTGAATAATTGGAATTTCAATTTTGTTGCTTAAAACTTCAATATAATTACTACGCATTTGTGTCGATAATTAATGGTTTATATAGTTCTACACGATTACGTATTTCTTTCAAATACTCATCTCGTTCTTCTTCTGTCCAAACAGAATACCGCTGATTGTTTTCAGATGAATAATATTTTAAGAAAACCCGTTTTGTCGCTAATGGAATGAACGCACCTATTTTATCCATTTCAATTATTTTTCTTCGTTTAACTTCAAATACCGAATTGCTCAATGAAATATTTTCTTCAAGTCCAAGCAATGCCATATTTTGAATTTTGTGCAAATACTCGTTTTCGTTTGTGTTGTCGTTAGGAATAAGAATTAGTATTTTTTCGCTTAGTCTTTTGAAGTCCTCATATCTGTATGTTTTCTTATCAATAGAATTGACTTCATCAATTAATTTTTGTGCTTTATCTTTTTCGTTAGTAACATTCAGTAATATGTTTGTATGAGAATGTAACCATTTGAACCATTCATCTCTTCTGTTTTCGTTTATTCCCTCTATGTTTTGGGCGTGAATGTGTTCTAAACTCTTTGTAATGCCTTTGTACATTTCAAAAGGAAAAAACTCATTGTTATTATTGTTAGTTCGTGTAATTTCTATATTGGTTAGTAGCAACACGTTTATGATTTTTCCGTGTTCATTTGGTTTATCGTAACTCAAATCTTCCCAATCTTCATCAATAGCGTCTGCTATTAACTCGTTTATTTCCTTTTCAAAATTCTCTTTTGTGTTGTTGTTTTTAATGTTGATGAGCGTTCCGATTGGCGTGCCTGTGGCAATAAGAAAACCAATTTTGTGATAAAGATTTTTGTTAGAATACCAATAAGCCAATGAACGATATATCTCTTCAACTTTTATCCACTTTGACCAAAGTGTTTCTGCTGTTTCTTTGTCATCAAAGAAATGTATGAAACTATACAAAGGGTCTTTTTCATTCGGCTTCTTATTGGCTATAATGTCGAATAAATACTCTATTTTATTACTGTATTTGCTCAAGCTTTCATTTGAAATAAATGCCCAAAATTTTGGGGTGTTAAGCTGATTTTCTATTTCATCCCAAATTTGAACTAATTGGGTTCTTCGTTTGATTTTATCATCCACTGCCATTCCGTTGAAACTGTCAGAGTTCACAAATTTTGCTTTTATCAGTTCAGCACTTGTAAGTGGAATCTTTCCTCTGTTTAAGCGTGTAAAGAGTTCTTCACTTTTTTGTGTAGTATCTTTTATTTCATACCAAATTACTTGAACACTCCATTCAGGAAGTTGCTTTTCTCCTTTATCATTTGTAAGAATGCTTGGCAAAATAATTTTCATCATTTCGTCTTTTATTTGTCTTGGTATTCCTCTTTTTCCATCTTCAAACCATTCTTTAATAGTCTTATATGCCTCACTCATATAATGCAAGTCAGGTTTTGTGTTGTCAGAATTATTGGTTTCTAAAAAAGCTTTAGATTCTAGTCTTGTTTTGTAATAAATGGAATAAAGGTTGTCAGAATAGCCTTCAGATTTCAAGTCGCTTTGCAGATATTCTAAGGTCAGATAAGTAAGAATACGATGAAGTGTTGTTAGCCGCTGTTGTCCATCTATTAGCTCATAGCCTTTTATAGCTGTTCCGTTTATGTCTTGCCATTCAGCTTGTCTAACTACTACGGGTTGTAAGCAATAAAACGTGTTTATATTTTTCGCTTTCCCATCTTCTAATTTTTGACGATATTCCCAAATGTCATTCAGTAGTTGTAAAACATTTGTTTTTGTCCATCTATAACCTCGTTGATATTCTGGAATGTAAAAACTCATTCCCAAAAGTTCTGTTATACTTAAAGTCTTTATTTGGTTTTCTGCCATTTTATCAAATCGTCTATTTTAGGGGTGTTGGTTTTACGCTTGCCTGTAACGGTCTCGGCTATGAGTAGCGCGGGATTTCGAAGCTGTGAACTTTCAATTTGCACTGACGTAAGCGAAACCATTTTTTTTTTGCTAATTTACACTTTTTGAGCGAATAAAAAATGGTTTTGCGACAAAGAAGCCCAAAACTTCGATTTAGCGTTTAACCCCGCATTACATATAGCCATTGTTGGCGGTAGTATTTTTTAATTTCCAGTTAATCCTAATTCGTTTTTAATGTCTTTTCTTTCAGTTAATTTTGTTGGATTTACGCTCCAATTCTCAGCTATTTTCATTACAAGTTCCTCGTCCGCATAATCTAAATCTTCACGTTCCCAATATTCATCAGATTCTGCTTCTCTGGAAAGTGAATTGAATAAGTTTAGCCCATTTTCTGGTTCGGTCAAATCTCCATAAACTTTAATGTTTTCGCCACTTTCTCCAATGTAAGAATAAATTCTCTTTGTTTCTCCATCTACAGATTTCATCCAATGATGATATTCAACTACTCGGAGAGTTCCAAAAGATTGAGCTTCTCCAAATTCAGAACTCAATTTATTTAAAGTTTTTTCAAGTTGGTTGATGTTTTCAAGGTTTCCGTCATTTACTAATTTCATTCCAACAGCCAAAGTCCATTGTCCAATTTGTGGTGTAATAAAAACTCCGTTATTATAGGCAGTTTCAATTCCGCTTTTCCAGTTTGATGGCTGAATATTTTTAAGTTTTAATATTTCGGCAACTCGTTGTTTGTTGTCAGTTTTTACAGCAATCCAAACAGTTTTGTAGCCAAAATCAATTGGACTATCTTTTTCAGTTTCAATTTTTATTGTTTCGGCTTTAAATTCTGCTGTTACGCCTTTCTTTTTTGCGTACCAAACCGAAATCATAATTAAAGCTATTATTCCTGTTATTATCAATATTTTCATTCGGTTCATTTTATATTACCGCCAACGGTCTACGTATTGGCGATGGTGGGGCATTTGAAAAACATCAGCCAAACATTTGTACAAATGCCCGATAGAAGCACAAATGTTGAATTTACAACTGTCAGCCCCACTATTGCCAATACGATGTTGGCAGCTGCCTTTATTCTTTATTTAGTGGTATAATTCCATCAATCAGGCCATCAATAACTACAAAAAGAGAATTCATAATTGGTGCATTACCATATGAGTCGTCTTCCCATGCATGGTTATGTAAATTAACAAAAGTATTCAAAAGCTCCTTGTCTACTTGACGTGAAGTCACCATCATACATCTTCGCCTTGGTATTGAAACTAATAATTCTTTCGCATTCAAAAGCTGGTGTGCTTTGAGCATATGGCCTTTGCACAATATTTTTTCACTTGAGAAGTCTTGTCCTGATGCTGTTAAAACTTGTCTGTTTAGGGTTTCTGATACTACAAATTCAGATTCAATTTCTTCCAAGTTTTGATAAGCGTTTTTTAGCATTTGGTTTAGGTCTTTTCCTTCTAAATCTTTTGGCATTAAAAATACAAAATTATTTGGTGCGTCATAACCAAAAGCTACTACGAGTTCAGGTTGCTCTTGTGTCCCAAACAAAGTCTGTTTCAATGCTCCTGCTTTAATTCCAACCCAATCTCCTGGTTTTAAAATTGGATAAACTTTGTTTACTTGTCCTGTTTCAATTTTTTCAATATCGCTTTCCACTCTTTTATCAGATTCAGAGTCGCCTTTACCAAAAATCCGTTTAAATAGTCCCATATTTTATTTGTTTATTTTGATTGTCTGTTTAAGGTTGCTGCCAACGGTCTCGGCTATGAACAGTTGGGGATTTTATGCCCTAACTTTTCGGTATGATACCGACCTTTGTTTTATGTTTATACTTTGGTTTTATCGCTTTCGCCCCAATTGTTTATAGCCATTGTTAGCCCACGTGTTATTTATTTTTATTCAGTTTCAATGATTGTTTTATTAGACTTAAAATATATTCCAAATCTTCGGTGTCTTTCATTTTAATCTCATACGAACCATTTCCCCAGTGTCCAACGTTGGAAACATCTCGTGCTAAATTTTTCTCGTCTTTTAAATCTCCGCTTTTTAGGTTTAGATAAATTTTTAAACTTTTGGCTAAAATTACAACATCGCAAAAAATGTTGTTTTCAATCTTGAATCCGATTGTTTGTTTTTTAGCTTGGTATGAAATGTTATCGTCTAAATTTATTATTCCGTCTTTTAGCTTTTCGTATAATTCTTGAGTTTCGGTTTCGCCTCTTTTTATATGGTCACTTTCTGTAAAAACTTTGATTTCTTCCGTTACTCTTTCAATAGTTTCATCTTGTCTGCTAATGGTTTTTACGCTTTCTTGTGCTCCGGAAGTTTTGATTTGATTATAGTTGACGGTTTGATTGTTATATCTTTTTATTTCCCAAAGTTCAATCGGCAAGTCTTTAAAGTTTATTGCTTCTTTTTGGTAAGTTGTAAAAGATGGCGAAATAAAAATCACACGGGATTGCGACCAGTCAACATCATTTCTTTTTAAAGTTTCTTTTGAACTTTCATTAAACTCTAAAATAAAATCGGCTTTATTGTTGAGCATTAAAGATAAATAGGCATAACCTTGGTCTATTACGCTAAAATTTTTGTCTCGTTTGTATTCGATAATTACAAAAGTTCTCGTTTCGCTGTCGAAAGCCAATGTGTCAATTCTGAAATTGTTTAAACTAAATTCAGATTTTACAAATTCAAGCCCGAAAATTGACTTTAGATTTTTTTCTGTCAGCGATTGAATTTCCTTTTCAAGTTTAAAGGGCTGTTCCTTTATGTTTTCAAGTCGTTCGTTATTTTCAATTCGGAATAATGCCATATATTGTTTTGTCGGTTTCTTTATAATGTGGGCTAACGGTTTAGGCTATTAGTAGTTGCGTAAATTTAGCAATAAATTTCGCAAGTACGCAATGGCTGTAAATTCCTGCGGAATTTTCAGAGTAGACGATAAGAAGCTCTTACTTATAGCCATTGTTAGCCTTAGTTTTTTTTGAGTTAATATAATTTATAGTTTCTGTTAATTTTCCGTAAGACAAAATGTTTTCATATGTATCAT
>JBKEBD010000042.1:0-39016 GCA_047972995.1 Mangrovibacterium sp. | reverse complement strand
GTCAATATTTTCTTTGTAATTCAGATAATGCTTAATGGCACTGATATAATACATATTGTCTCTTCGCGTATTTCCTTGTTGACGCAGTTTTTTCTTGATAAGCTCGAAATCAGCAGGGAGCACTCCCATATCCACAATAATATCCATAGTTTCATTGAGTGTATTATTTAAATCGACAGCTCGCTCCGGATTGCAGTCAAAGCTAATCTCAAATCCCATTTCATTGGACGATTCAGCTATTGGTTTAGAAATAGGTTTAACAAAGACACCATACGTTCCCTTTTCCATATCTCGAATTACCTTCTGCAATTTATCGGAGAGGTACGAGGTGAGTATATTTACGGTGAGCGAAACCTTAGAAGAATATTCTTCTTTAGAACTCATGGTGTAAATTATTCCGGCTTTCTTTTCTGCCATTTCAAATTTGAAAGTTTTATCCACTCGTCCGGATGCAAGTCCGCTTTCATAATTCTTAAAACTTTCATTGCTATGTATAGAACTTATAGAGCCAATATACTTCTCTGCCAATTTCTTTGCCCTTGCTTTACTAATTCCGCCCACAATGTAAAATGTAAAATTACTTGCGTCTTTATATCTGTCGCGGTAAACTTTCTCTAGCTTTTGCAGGCTCACATTCTCTAATGAAGATTCACTCACCGGAATATACCTCTCTTTTCCATACTTCAGATACTTTATAGAATCGCCCAAGCTCTTTTGATAAGTTTTAGGTTTATTTTTTAGCCCCTCGCTGAATTTCTTATATATTTCATTGAATTTATCTTCATAAAATGCGGGTTTCTCAAATCGACAATACAATAATTGAAACATTGTTTCCACATTGGCATAATCACTGGCAAAGAAGAGCTCTTCACTAATATTGCTGAGCTTTAATGAGCTGTTGGTATTTGCTGTTTTTAGTGCCGATTTCAATTCTTCACTCGACATGCCCTCTACGCCAAAAGCAGATGTGAATTGAGAGAATAACATGCCATTAAGCAAAGCATCTCCCCCTAGCTGAGAAGTTCCCCCGTAACTTGCAGCATAAACATTTACTAAATTTTTATTCAAATTACATTCCTTATAAACAACCGTTGCTCCATTCTCCAACGTCCATATCTCAGCTTGAAAATCGCCTAGTTTTTTTATTTTGTCAATCGGAGAAGTAATAAGATCAGCATCGTTTTCTATTAGCTTCACATTACTGATTGCTGTTTCTGCTTCTGTTGCAGGTTCTTTTTCTTTGTTGTTTTTATCCGGAAGTATTTTTACGGGAACACTATTTTTATCTATCTCCAACACCTCTTCCTTGGTCATTAATTTATCTTGGAGTCCTCCGATTGCAATGATAGATTTATTTTTCCCGTT
Source organism: Mangrovibacterium sp. (assembly GCA_047972995.1). Taxonomy (GTDB): domain Bacteria; phylum Bacteroidota; class Bacteroidia; order Bacteroidales; family Prolixibacteraceae; genus JBKEDC01. The sequence goes on along the minus strand of JBKEBD010000042.1, from coordinate 37,651 downwards.
GTATAGCTCATTCATTTTATCCTGAATATTTTCAAGGGTAAGATTTTTCATCACCGCTTGAAACTCTTTAAGATCCGAAGCCGCATCCAGTATATCTATTTTATTAATATAGTTTTTCTTTATGCTTTCAAAATACTGCGCATTCGTCATTCTACCACCTGCCTTCACATTTCTTCTCAAATACTTCAAAAACCTATCTTTAGCAGCATCAAATTCTTCTTCCGTAAATCCATTTTCCAAGATATCTTTTTGCATATCCAAAACGGCTTTTAATCCCTCATTAGCTCTTCCTTTTTTATATACAACACTCATAGCATATTGACCATATCCATATGCTATCGGAGCAAAAGCAATATTCACTGCTTTTAAATCAGTCGTATCTTTTTTCAATAATGCTCGAGTTCGAGCACTCATCATTTGATTTATCAACAATGCCAGATTATTCTCATCTTGAGTGTTATGAAAATCATGTCTTACATTTATATTTACGCTTGCATCTTTACACTCTTTATCTCGAACCTGTTTATATAATATTTCTTTATTATCGGGGATGATAATGTGGTAGCGTTCCGCCGGATTTTCTACCTTGGGAAGTTGAGAAAAGAGAGTTTTAATCTTTTTCTCTGTTTCATACAGATTAAAATCACCCACCACAACTATGGCTTGTAAATCTGAGCGATACCACTTATGATAAAAATTAACGAGTTCCTCTCGTTTGAAATTTTTGAGAATTTCATCTATACCTATTATATTGCGATGTGCATATTTCGAATCATTAAACATTGCTTCATAACTTGCCATCTTCACTCGAAAATCCAAATTGTTTCGAGTTCTCTTTTCTTCTAAAATCACCAACCTTTCCGAATCTATCTTGTCCTGATCTAGAGTAAGGTTATCACACCAATCATAAAGCATTAGCAAACATTGATCATTAAATGCATGGTCTTTGGTCGGTATATTCGTAAAATGGTAAACTGTTTGATCAACCCCGGTGTGTGCATTTATACTGCTTTTAAGTCCTCGTTTTTCAAATGATTTAAGAATAGCATCATCAGGAAAATTCTTTGTCCCGTTAAATGCCATATGTTCTAAGAAATGAGCTAAGCCGTTTTGGGAGTCTTCTTCCAATATGGCACCAACATCTTGCATGAGATAATAATTCACCTTACCCGGCGATACCGGATTTTGCATCAAGTAATAGGTAAACCCATTGTCGAGCACTCCCTTCACGATACCGGTTTTTGGATACACCTTTCCGGTTTGCGCGTTAGCCATTGAAACAATGACTAGAAGTGCAATTAGTGTTAAACCTTTTAGTTTTGTATTTTGTTTGATAAATTTCATAGCTATAAGACTTAATTTAATACCGATCACAACATTAAATAATCTTGTTTTCTTTCATTTGGCTGATTTAAATTAGCATTCAAGGTCCAATTATAAGATAGGGGAGCAATGATGCACCCCTATTTTATTATTTATTTTAGAATGGAAAGAAATCACCCAACACGACATAGTTATTCGTACTAGTAACCCGATCATTAACAATCAGTTTCACATATCTTGCTTTCACCAAAGCCCTCCCATCTTGTGGAATTTTAAATACCGTATTTTCTGCCATGGTAATTCCCAAGTTAAAGGTTTGGAAATTTTCAAATGGATCTGACCAATTTACACCATCTGATGAAATTTCTATTTCTGCAAATTGAGGAAATACTGAAAGGTATTTTGCCATTAAGGTTGGATTTCTCAGGGCAGTTTGATCTAGATATTGAGAAAAGTAAAAACCCTTCAATTCTATTTCTTCTTTCATATCGTATATAATTTCATGCGTACGCACTTCATCATACACTTCAAGTGATTTCCATGCTGTTTGGAAATTTGCATCAATTAAATTATCTAGACTCGAAGATATATCTTGATCATAATTTGATGTGATTGTCCAATCCGACATATTCAGTTTTTCAGCAGCGATCGGATACGATCTTGGGTTTGTTGAAAGGTAGCGAATGTTTAGGCTATCTTTAATTTGATAATGATTTCCATAAATCTGAATTTCCACACCATTCACCTTATATAAAGTTTCCAAAGCAAATACACTGGAGTTAATGTCATCCAACTTACTCACGTAATCGTCATTATTAGAGAATTGCCTATTCATATATCTTTCTCCTCCCAAAACAATTCGTTTTAGATTTGGCATATATAGCACATTAGTCAGTGCCGACACATCAGTGCTGATGTGCAATTCGGTCAATGTATCAAGAACTGACTCTCGAATAACATTGTCAGGTAAATCGAATCGAATAACTTGTGTATTTACAAAATCAGCATCATAATTAGCCTTAACAGTGCTCTCTCTTCCTTCATCATCGGTATAAGTATCTCCTATCCGATACAAAGTATATGGTTCATACTTTATCGTGTCGTAACAATCTTCCAACAACATCTTACATTGCACCAAAGCTCTCGAATCTTCAGCAATATCATTAATTTCCAACATTCCGAAATCATAGTCATCTGCTGTAATTTCTTGTTTTACGGTTTCTCCTCTGACTTTAGTATAGGTAACATAAGATTCCACTATCCCGGCTTCATCATATTCCCCTTTGTATCTTCCGGTTTGTAGCAAGATAACCAATTCATTTCCGATATAATAGTGATTTCTATTTACAGTCCCCATTAACATAACCAGCTCATCATCACTACTAATCGGCTTAGCGTATATTGGATCAGAATTCGACTTGTTTCCTTCAGAATCGACAGCATACACCACAAATTCACAGCTTTTCGAACTTTGTTTAAAAACGGTGTCTGTTTCAAATTCTGTAGTTCCTACCAGTAGCTCTACAGAACCCACAACAGTATCTTGCTCCCACTCTATCACAATATGGTCAATTGTAGGATCTGAACTATTTACCCACGTAAGTTTAAATCGCTTCCAACCCACATATACTTCCACACTATCGCACTGCCCCACAAAACGCTGATTTTTATCGTATTCTGCATAGGTATCTTCCATTGTTTCACAAGCTGCAAACGAAGCAGCTGCTGATAGCAATATTATAAATAATCTAAAATATTTCATACCTCTTATTTTATATTCTATTTCTTAAAATAAAACCCTTGAGCCTCTACTCCTCTGATTTTATATATACTTCTAACTCTTCCATAGCTACAGCACCATTATATGGCAACAATAGTCCGGTTGTTGTAGAATAACTATCGAAAGCTCGAGTTACCCTAAACTTTAAATAGCGATACTTATTACCGGTAACATCAGCCACAATCGCTTGATAGTTTTCTTCCGTATCATTCAGTTCTTTGAATTCTTCCACCTTTGAAGTGGTATATTTTCTATAGTATGAATCAAATACCGACCATGTCCATTTATTAGATTTACTCAACGCTTGCGACTCGGAATACTCTCCTAAGAGCACGCACTCCTCAATAGGTGTGTCGGGTGATTTATCTAAAGGTATACCGTAAACCTCCATCGCGTTCGGATAGTAGTATTTAGCGTGTCTTTCATTGGTTCTTGAACATCGCCTCTAACTCCGGTAGTACTGGCATTAAGGTGGCTATACACACGAACTTGAGCTACCTCTTGTTCCGTGCCCAAATCAAAAGTCCAAGTACTGTTGCTTGTGTCTATCTCTTCTGTAAGCACACCTGTGCCGGAGTAAAAACTATAAAGTTTGCCACCGCCATCAGCTCCTAAACACTGATACCCGATTCTATCGCCATCGAATAAGTATTTTATACCGGTTTTTTTGTCTGTGTTTTCCATTGAAGGTCCATCCAGTAAAGCCAAGTTGGCACTGTTGTATTGTTCAGATCTTGCAACAGGTATATCTCGTTCAATTCTTTTATTAACGATATTTCCCCTCACATCTTCGGTAGTAACCACAACCGTTGAACTGCTTATTGTATCTTCCACTATGAAATCTACAGAGAAAGCATATGGAGTAATTGGGTAAGATCCCAATAACATGGTATCATTCTCAGTGTTGGTAAATTGATTGTGTCCTACATAGAATATTGATATAATTCCTTCAGCATATTCATCGAGCTCCGGATATTGAACCCGAAAACCATCCCAACCCGATTTTATTTCTAAATTGTCGAAAACGGCTGCTGCGGCACTTTTCTCCGTAGAGAAGCTGGTCATTTGTATATCTGACAATACATTATCGAAATTTAGCAGTCCGATTTCTACCGGAATATTTTCCGTTGCTTCATCGAAACCAAATAAGTCAACTTCTTTTCCGGTATATGTTCCTTCCCGCGTAATCTCATTTCCGTAAGCATCGGTATATCTTGCTTGTATAGCATACAATATTCGGATCATTTGGAAGTGTGTAGTGCATTACTGCCCCCCCCGGATAAGGTTCAAAGCTTACTGTAAGGTTGCTCATATCTACATTAAACACCTCATTATCATCCTTATTGCATGAGCACAATAACAATAGTGCTAACAGGTATATGTAATTATATGTCATAATCTTCGTTTTTAAATTAAATGCTGATTTCACGTTGTTTACCAACCCGGGTTTTGCACTACCAATGATTTAAATATTTCTTCATCTTTTATTGGCCAGAAATAATCTCTCGGCGAACGGAATTCATTGTCTTTCCAAACCTCAATAGGTCCTCTTTGCATATTATAAAACGTGTTGCTATCGTCGCCCAATATGTTCCATCCTCGTGACGGTTTATCTAAGTATTCTTCAGCAATTTTCCATCTTCTCAAATCCCAAAAACGTTGCCCTTCAAAAGCGAATTCAATCATTCGCTCTCGTTGTATAATATCTCTCATTCCCTTCTTTGTTGTAATTTTAGAAGGATTGTTTGAATAATTATTCCAAGAGTCTTGAACCGTTGGAATACCGGCTCTTTCTCTTACCTTATTGATTGCCTCGTATGCTTCTTCCGTAGGTCCGTAATATTCATTTAATGCCTCGGCATACATCAAGTATAAATCAGCCAATCTCAATCGTAGGAATGGACCAACAACGCTAAAGTTATAGCTTGCCGTACCTCTGTTTTTTCTGATATGAGTTTCTTCTGCCAATATCCGGTAATGTTGTAATACGTATTATTTTTAATGTTCAAGGTTTCTACCCCGTGCCTTCCGTTTCGGTAAGGTTCCATCTCTACATAATCGTTTAGCCTTTTCCATATTCCTTTATCAAAAGCAATGTTGGCATAGAAACGGGGTTCTCTTCGCAAGTGCAACTCTAATACATTTTCATTTAGCGCAACCACGTTGTTGTATGTATTACTTCTTTCGATACCGAAAGCTCTTTCTGCTTCACTCAAACTCACTCTTGTTTTATCATCATCAAAAGGCAATCCATTTTCGGTATAATACATTTCAACCATGCGTAAAGTCGGGTTTATATTACCTAAAACCGAGCTGGAGAAATTGGCATCTTGACTGTTATATCGTGGAAGCCTTGCATAGATATCTAGCATATTACTCGATGGATTACCTATGAAAGTGCCATGAATAAGTCCCGGAGTATCGAAAGTTTCAGGCAATACGGCATATTGCAAATCTCGTATTTTGTTTAACAATGGTGACGATTCGTTGGAATAACCGCTATACATAACTAAACCAGTACCTTCGCAAAACTCAATTGCTTCTTTGGCTGCATCAGCTGCTTTTTTCCATTTTTCAGCGTCTTCATCCAAATTAAACAGTTGCACGCCTAGTCGATTTTTAAAATCACTATAAAAGTCATAGTTTCCGTTAAACAACGGACTTGCAGCATAGAGCAACACTTTTGCCTTATATCCCATTACTGCTTCTCTGGTAAGAAATCCGTATTCTGTCTGCGATTGTTCGGCAAACGATACAATACCATCGCCGTATTCATCGCCATCCAATGCTTCATCAAACAAACGCACAATAGCATCTACACATTCATCAATAGGCGCTCGTGCTATTTGCATGGCCTCAATACTTTCTTCAATGCCAATATTCTCAGGAACGAGGCAGATTGGTCCGTATCTTTTCATCAGCTCAAAGTAATAGAATGCCTTAATTGCCTTAGCACTAGCCTTGTATTGTGAAATTTCATCATCTTCCATGTTATTCACATTATCAATATTGTCTAGAAAAGTGTTGCAATTCCGAATGGCTATGTAATAGTTTTGCTCTGAACCTCCACCCCATGTGGGTAAAATCGGACCAGGTGTACTTTGTAAGCCTTGAGCTATTCTGAATCCTACTCTATAGCTATATCCCGAGAGCGATGAATTACGCAGGTATTCGCTAGTTGTTATTTCATCGGAAGCTGCAATGCTCGGATCTGATGAAATATTTCCACCCCTGTTATAGAATTGATAGCATCCGTAGAAAGATTGTATGGCGGTCGAACGTTTCTCAAAAATGTTTTCGATAGATGTCAAATCCTCTTCCGGAACAACATCCAGATAGTTGCTGCACCCAGTAAGAGTATATGCAACAGCCAGCATTAAAGCAAGTGTTTTATATCTTATATTTCTCATTGTTCTTGTTTTTAATTAATTTGTATCAAACAATTTTCTTTAAAAGCTGAAGGTAAACCCAATGGAATATGTCTGCTGAATCGGATAGTTAAATCCGTTTTCGGCAAGCTCGATATCCCAAAGATCGAAGTTGCTAATCAAGAAAGGATTATTTGTTCGGGCATAAATCCTAAAGTTTTTAATCTTAAATCGCTCCAACCATTGTTCATTCAAGTAATAGGCAATTTCAATTGATTTACATCTCAGAAATCTACCACTTCGCATGAAGTAGGTGCTTTCTCTTGTTTCGTCGCTGTATAAATCAGAATCTTCTTGCACGTTATGTGTTGAAATATTAGATGTTGAAAGTTTAGGCCAGAAAGGATTTGCAGCTTGATTTTCACTTGTCCAATGGCTATCGGCAATCTCTCGCAATACGGATCTGTTACCATAGAACGGAGAAATAGCTTCAGCATCGATGAAGAAAGATCTATTTCCGGCACCTTGGAAACTCATAGAAAACTCCCAATTTTTATAGTGAATGAAAGTGCTTAAACCATATATCAATCGGGGAGTTTCCGGATATCCGGCTCTTACGGCATCACTACCGTCAATGACTCCGTTGCCGTCAATATCTTTATATTTAATATCACCCACACCGTAATCTCCGGCTTGAGTGGGGCTATTATCTATCTCTGCCTGGTCTTGAAACAATCCGTCGGCAACAAACGCCAATCTTTGCGAAATATCTCTACCCGATCACAGCTGCCATTCGGGTTTCCCCACAGCTTCTTCAATCTTAAGGATCGTCGATTTACTGTAAGTAAATGTTCCGTTGGCTATAAACCAAAAGTCATTAGAAAATGCATGCTGTATTTTTCCCGAGAAATCAATACCTCTACCACGCACTTTACCCACATTGTCCAACGGATCTGTATATAGCCCCATCGTTGCCGGAATTGTTGTTCTCAATGAATAGATGTTATGTCTTGTTTCTTGATAAATATCGGTTGTAATATCTACCATTCCGCCAAATAATCGAAGATCAATACCAAAGTTTACTTGTTCTGCAATTTCCCATTCCGTTTGGTCATTACCGTAATTGGTTATTCTATAATAGTTTGAAGACGAATTTAACCCTTCTCCTGATCCAATGGTATAGTCACTATTGAATTCATCAAGATACAAAAATCGTGGCGAAGAAATAACGCCATCGTTACCGGTTTTACCGTAAGATCCTCTAAATTTTAGGAAACTCAACCAGCGGCTGGTTGAACGCATAAAGTCTTCTTGTGTAACTACCCATGCAGCTCCGAAGGCAGGGAAATAGCCAATTCTATTGCCTTTGGCAAACCTTTCTGAACCGTTTATTCCTAAACTTGCTTCTACAAAATAAGTATCTTTATATCCATACGTTCCACGAGCAGCAAAGCTGATGTTTCGAGCCGGGAAGCTATAAATAATATTTGAAGGACTACGATCATCTTTTTGGCGGTCAGTAAATACACCCGTTAAACTGGTCTGGTGGTCATTCCAAGCTGCGGTATGAAATAATCTTGCCTGATAGTCCATAATCGTTTGCGAATTTTTGGCATCGCCACCACTTGTTTTTCTCAGTGTTTCATCTGCCGATGATTCATTAGTTGGTGTGAGTTCATGCTCTTGATTGATTGGATTATACCAAGATAACGAGTAATAAGCCGGTGCATATTCATAAGCATTAGCGAAATATCCGGTATTTGTTACACCTAGAGTTGCTCTAAATTCAAGCCCTTTTATGAAATCATTCAGGTTTTGTATGAACTCAAAGTTGTTAATAGTAGAATATCTAATTCGATCTTGATATCCTTTTTGCACCTCTGCATAGGGGTTTCCACTGGAGTTGCTTCCTCCAAATGCAATGTGTGGCCAATTGTAGCTTGTGCCTTCCACCGGATAAGTAGGAGCAAAATCAACGGGATTGGCAGCAAAAGCGTATAATGAGTTTGTTGAAGCTACTGTTCCGTGATATTTATCGTAAGTAGAGAAAGAATTGAGTACTAACTTTGCCGTTTTAGTCAGATTGGCATTGATATTAGATCTAAAGGTGGTTTGCTGATTTTGAATGTTTGCATCGAATTGATTAATCTTGTCGGTTTTAATCATTCCATTATCTCGGTTGTGATTTACCGATACGTAGTATTGCACTTTCTCGCCTCCACCTCTCACGTTTATGGCAAAATGGTCATTCATGGTGTAACTTTTGAATAGTTTCTGATACCAATCGTCGGATATACCCAGCTCGGATAAGCATCGTTATCTCTATTCAAAATATCTTGTTGCGAGTAGGCAGGCGTTCCGTTGGGGTCTCGCGCCATGATTGCCTCGTTATAAAGCTGCATATATTCCTGTCCTCCCACCACATCAATTTCACGGGTTGGCATCGACCAAATATGCTCGTATCTCACTGAGGCTCTCATATTCCCGGCCTCTCCTTTTTTAGTGGTTACGTAGATAACTCCGTTGGCACCTCGAGCACCATACATAGCTGTTTCCGAAGCATCTTTCATCACGTTAAAGGTTTCAATATCATCGGGATCGATACGAGCCAAATCTAGCTTAGACACCTCAATACCATCTAAAAGGATAAGCGGATCCACATTAGCTCCGGTAGCAAATGAAGTAATACCACGAATATAAAACTCTGTGTTCATTTCATCTTCTGTCAGTGCTGCAGGTGCTCCGGAATTATCCCAACCGATCAAACCGGCAACTTTTCCAGCAAACGATGAGGTAAGATCACTGTTTGATGATTTCAAATCGCCTGGCTTCACCGAAGTAATTGCCGAAACAATACTTTCCTTTTTTTGCTGACCGAAAGCAACTACCGCCACTTCTTCAATATTTTCCGTATTCGAAAGAAGCGACACATCAATTTTATTCTTATTTTCCACCAATATCACCTTCGACTTCATACCGATGAACGAGTAATTCAATGCGTCTTTATCGCTTGCCTTAATAACGTATTTTCCATCGACATCGGTAACAGTACCGATTTGAGTTCCTTGAATCACAACAGTTACTCCTGGCAGCGGATTTCCTTTTTCGTCTACCACTTGTCCGGTTATGACTCTTTTCTCTGCTTGCTCTTGCTTTTCGCGAGCAAATTCCACACTACTCACAGCCATAGCATTCGGAATGCCTATCGCTATTACTAACAGGAGTAATAACCCGGCTTTGAGATGCAGTTGCCTAAAAAAGCATCTTGCCTTCTTGCCAGACTTAAATTTTAGATAAACGTTTTTCATACGCATAGATTATTTAACAATTTTCTTTTTTAACAAATTAACCATACAACAGCACGATATCCTTACAATAATCTAGCATTTAAACCATATCGAGACAAAATATTACTATTATTAAATAACATTCGAATAAATATTCATCTAATGCAATAGATTACAATAGCAACTATATGCATATTTTTAGTTATAATCGCTTTCATTAGATATTTTTCCGTTTTTCAATAAAAAAGCCTAAAGAATTCCTATTTTTATTTTAACGAGAAAATCAAAAACGATGGGACTCTTCAGACGCAACAAAAATACAAACCAGTAATCAAGCTAATTTTAGGCCTAATTCCTGCATGGCTTTTTCCCGGCTGTGTTTCCAAACATAGGTCAGATAAGGGTTGTAGTAAATAATAAAACGTATGATCTATTTGTTGCCCTAATTTTCGGACAGCTATAATGGGAAATAGAACTATTTTTTAAAGCAATAAAACAAAACCTTCAAATCAAGACTTTTGTTAGAACAAGCGAAAATGCAGTAAAATATCAGATCTAATTAGCTACTGGCTCGTAGAACTCATCCGAAGAACGATTCCAAGAGTAAAACCAGCTTTTACAACAATAGTAGGAAATATCAGAATGACACGCTGCCAATACTAAACCCAACTTTCACTCTCTCCGATTCACTTTCCTAGTCAGCATAAGGCTAGGCAATTATTTAGGTAGCAGCTGTGACCTACATATTTTATTTTCTAAAATGGTACTTATAGTTTTCATTTTTTGCAGAAATAGGCTATTGAAAACCCGCAATGGCTCAAATACCCGGTAAAAAGTAACCGTTATACTTGCAATGGCTCAAATACATTGCTAAAAAGTGTCCAAAAGGAATCACCTTCGGGTATCCTCCATTTTCTCCCAAACAAAACAATCTCCGCAAACAAAAAAACCTCACTCCGATATCGAAGTGAGGTTTTATATTTACTCGGAAAGTATTTCCTGATTATTCTTGACCTGCGATAAGAACTTCCAAGATTTTCTTACCTGCTGCAGCTACACTAGTACCAGGACCAAAGATAGCTACCACACCCGCATCATATAGATATTGGTAGTCTTGCGCAGGAATAACACCTCCGGCAATTACCATGATATCTTCACGTCCAAGTTTTTTCAACTCTGCGATAACAGCAGGAACTAAGGTTTTATGCCCTGCAGCCAATGAAGATACACCCAATACGTGCACATCGTTTTCCACCGCTTGTTTAGCCGACTCTTCAGGTGTTTGGAACAATGGCCCCATATCCACGTCGAAGCCCATGTCAGCATAACCAGTAGCTACTACTTTCGCGCCACGGTCGTGACCGTCTTGACCCATTTTTGCTACCATAATACGAGGTTGACGACCTTCCTTCTCTGCGAATTTTTTTGCCAATTCCACTGCTTCAGCGAATTCTTTGTCTCCTTTACTTTCTGATGAATACACGCCTGAAATAGTTCTGATTACTGCTTTATATCTACCGCTCACTTTTTCACAAGCATCTGAAATCTCGCCCAATGAGGCACGTTTCTTAGCTGCTTCAATTGCCAATTCCAACAGGTTGCCTTCGCCACCTTCTGCACATTTCGTGATAGCTTCCAAAGCTGCCTGCACTTCGTCGTTGTTACGCTCAGCTCGCAATTTTTCCAAACGTGCAATTTGTGCTTGGCGAACCGCAGTGTTGTCGATTTCCAAGATATCGATTGGGTCTTCTTTCTCTAGGCGATATTTGTTCACACCCACAATAGTTTGAACGCCAGAGTCGATACGACCTTGAGTACGAGCCGCCGCTTCTTCGATACGCATTTTAGGCACACCTGTTTCGATAGCTTTCGCCATACCACCCAATTTCTCTACCTCTTCAATCAATGTCCAAGCTTTATTGTAAAGGTCTTTAGTCAACGATTCTACGTAGTATGAACCAGCCCATGGGTCGATTGAACGACAAGTTTCAGTTTCTTGTTGGATGTAAAGCTGCGTGTTACGAGCAATACGTGCTGAGAAGTCAGTTGGCAAAGCAATTGCCTCATCAAGCGCGTTGGTGTGCAATGATTGTGTGTGACCCAAAGTGGAAGCCATCGCCTCGATTGCAGTACGCCCCACGTTGTTGAAAGGATCTTGCTCGGTAAGCGACCATCCTGAAGTTTGCGAGTGGGTACGCAATGCCATTGATTTTGGGTTCTTCGGATTGAATTGTTTCACCAATTTTGCCCAAATCATACGTGCAGCACGCATTTTTGCAATCTCCATGAAGTGGTTCATGCCAATAGCCCAGAAGAACGACAAGCGAGGAGCGAATGCATCGATGTCGATGCCAGCAGCCAAACCTGTGCGGATGTAGTCCAGACCATCAGCAAGAGTATATGCCATCTCGATATCGGCAGTAGCACCTGCTTCTTGCATGTGGTATCCTGAAATTGAAATCGAGTTGAATTTAGGCATATATTTCGAAGTGAATTCGAAAATATCAGCGATGATTTTCATTGAAAATTCGGGTGGGTAGATGTAGGTATTACGCACCATGAATTCTTTCAAAATATCATTTTGAATAGTACCTGCTAATTGATCCATAGTAGCACCTTGCTCCAAAGCTGTCACTACATAGAATGCCAACACAGGAAGCACCGCACCGTTCATGGTCATCGATACTGACATTTGATCTAGAGGAATTTGATCGAACAAAATCTTCATATCGAGGATAGAGTCAATAGCCACACCTGCTTTACCTACGTCACCAACTACACGAGGGTGGTCTGAATCGTAACCTCGGTGAGTAGCCAAGTCGAATGCCACAGAAAGACCTTTCTGACCTGCTGCAAGGTTACGACGGTAAAATGCATTTGATTCTTCGGCTGTAGAGAAACCCGCATATTGACGGATAGTCCAAGGGCGCAAAGGATACATAGCAGAATATGGTCCACGAAGGAATGGTGCCAAACCTGAAGCATAGTTCAAGTGTTCCATACACTCTAGGTCGTCTTTTGTGTAAACTGGCTTCACCGGAATTTGCTCTGGTGTCATCCAGTCTTTTTCTATATTATTTGCTTTCGCCCAGTCTTTAGCATTGGCTTGAGCGGCAGCTTTTTTGATGTCGATTGATTTAAAATCTACTTTCATATTTCTTGATTTTAAGACTATTGGATTGTTGGATATTAGATTTTTAGACTTTGATTACTTTCTTGAAGCTCACAATCATTTTTATTAGCGCATTAACCTTTTCGTTTACCTTACTAAATAAAGTATCATCTAAATATTGCAAGTCATTTGCCAAAATCAGCTGTGTTTCCACCTCGAACAATGAACCTAGAGCAATATCTAAAAAACAAAGAAACTCTTTATATCCATCTCTGCTTGCACCTTCTGCAATGTTTGAAGGGACAGAAACAGAAGCTCTTCTTATTTGTGAAGTTATACCGTAGGTTTCACTATTAGGGAATAGAGCAGATAGAATATAGATATCCTTAACCAAATATCTAGCTTCTTTCCATATTTTCAACTCCTTGTAGTTGTGCATGATTGAAAGTCCAATAATCTAATGTCTAATAATCTAACAATCTATTCCTAATTCTTTGTTATAAGCTGTCAATTCACCTAGCAAGTTGCTTTTCACATGAATGAAGTTGTTGATGCCAGCGGCTTTCAATTCTTCAGTGCAAGCAGGAGCTCCAGCCACCACAAAGATTGCGTTGTCTTTAGCTGCGAAAGCTTCAGGAGCGAATGTAGCATATTCATCATCAGAAGAACAAATCACAATGATTTCTGCACCAGCCGCCTTTGCATCGACAATACCTTCAGCCACAGCATTATATCCTTTGCCTTCTTTCACTTCATAACCTGCCACAGCGAAGAAGTTCATAGCAAATTGTGCACGAGCTTTACGCATATTCAAGTTACCGATAGTAAGCATGAACGCCAACGGACGTTTTGCAGCTTTATCAGTTGCGCGACGAAGGTTTTCGAATGCCATTGCACCACGATAAGGTTTCAATGTTTCAATTTCAGCACCTTCCGCAGTGAAATCTTGAGGAGTAAACACAGCATCAGGCAATGTAGCGTTCACTTTCTCGTTGAAGTTAGGGAATTGGTTTGTTCCCAACACGTTTTCACGACGAGTAGCAATATTCATATCGCGTTTTGCTGCCATAGCTTTCACTTCTGCTTGAATGAAACCTTCTTTTGCAGCAGCCTCGAAACCACCTTTTTCTTGAATAGCAAGGAATAGCTTCCAAGCTTCTTCTACAATTGAGGCTGTAAGTTCTTCAATATAATATGAACCTGCCGATGGGTCAACAATTTTATCGAAATGTGATTCTTCTTTCAACAACAATTGCTGGTTACGAGCCACACGTTCAGCCAAAGCTGTTGGAGCTTCATAAATACTGTTGAATGGAGAAACAGTAATTGAGTCGGCACCACCAAGGGCAGCACTCATTGCTTCTGTTTGTGTGCGAAGCATATTCACATAAGGATCGTAAACTGATTTATTGTATGAACCTGTTTCAGCATGAGCATTCATAGCTGCACAAGTACATTCTTCGCCAGTGTAAGCTTTCACAATTTGTGCCCAAAGCATACGACCTGCACGGAGTTTTGCAATCTCCATGAAGTAGTTTGCTGACACGCTGAAGTTGAACTTCATGTTTTTCGCTACATCGCAAGCTTTCACGCCAGCATCGGTAAGCAAATCAAGATATTCAGCACCTTGAGCCAAAGCAAAACCTAGTTCTTGTGCTACCGAAGCACCCGAATTACCAAAGTTTTTAGCATTGATGCCAATTACTCGAAGGTTTGCAACTGAAGCCGATTTTTCAATCGCATATTTCACACGAGCGATGTGTTCTGCTAAACCACCTTTCAATGCACCACGCAAAAGATATTTACCCAACGGATCCATAGTTACCGAAGCGTTTACTTTTGCATTGTCGCAACTGCATTTTTCTACATAGGCAGCCAAAGCTTCGGCATGACCTTTACCACAACACACAGGCACAAAGTTCACTTCAATGGCCTCTAAGCAAATGTCTTTGAAAAGAACATCAAGGTCGCTCACGTTAAAACCACTTTCTCCACATGGAGAGTCGAACACAAAACCTAGCGAAGTAACACCTTTGTTAAGCACTTCCAACGCTTTTTTGTTTGCCGCTGCATAATCAGTGCCTTGCACTGTGATGTTTTGACGAACATACCAATCGTTGTCATTTGTTTTTACACCACGCACGAAGGGGAATTGCCCAGGCAAAGTGTTAAGGTAATCCAATTTCTCCACGTCTTCTAGACGGTAGAATGGTTGTACCGCAAAGCCTTCGTTTGTACGCCAAACGAGCTTACGGTCAAAGTCAGCACCCTTAAGGTCAGCAGTAATTTTTGCTTTCCAATCTTCAGTGCTCACCGATGGGAACTCTTGAAAAAGTTTGTTATTATTTTCCGACATAATGTAACTGTTATGAAAATCAGATACAAAATTAGGGATTCCCCACCAATAAGACCAAAAAAAACGCTGGTTTTTCAATTATTAATATTTAGTAAAGCTAAAGGGCATTGAAGATGTGTTTTAAAGCATATTTAGATTCTTTTTCTGCTTGCTATGCTCTACTTTACTCCTATATCCACGTACCCCTTGTCATCTTAAGGGGACTGATTTTAGCCAAAAAAATAAAAATCATGAAATTGAGCGCATGGAGTTTGTCGATACTTCCAGTATTCAGCCACTCCATTTAATTGCATCAGCGAGTTAACAACCATTTGCCAATATATTTTTGAAGTGCTACTTTATACATTTCGCCAATAGGAATATGCTGCTCTTCCATAAGAATATGATTCCGCTCGACGGTCGAGATTTTTTGCAAATTGACAATAAACGAACGATGAATACGCATGAACTGATTAGCAGGCAAATGATCTTCCATCATTTTCATGTTGCCGAGTGTCATGATAGGAGTATCGCCAATTCTATAAATACGCAAATATTCACTGCGACTTTCTATGTATAAGATGTCGTCAATCTTCACTTGCACCGTTTTGTATTCCGACTTTACAAAAATATACTCACTCCGGACTGTTTGATTGTTTTCAGTGGGTTGTTGCGCTAGAAAATGCTTTCTTATTTTCTCTGCCGAACGAAGAAAATCGGCATAGCTAATGGGCTTCAGCAGATAATCAGCCGCATCTACACGAAAACCATCGATGGCGTATTCCGAATATGCTGTAGTGAAAACCACAAGTGGCTTTTTCGCTAATGAGCGAACAAAGTCTAAGCCATTCAGCTCAGGCATATTTATGTCAACAAAGAGCACATCTACCTCCTGATGGGCTAAAAATTCCAACGCCTCCAAGGCATTAGGGCAAGCCGCTTTCAACTCTAAGAAAGGTGTTTTCTTAATGTAGCTCGCAATTTGGGTAAGCGCCAATGGCTCATCATCAATAGCTAAACAACGCATGGTTATGATTTGTGGGATATCTGTTGCATAACATCTTTGTTGATTCCGATATACTCTTCATGCCAACAAAGATATAAATTATCTTGCTTTGCCAACCGTTTGTAGTTAATTGCTTTTCCCCACAGGGATCACCAATTTCATACTATATTTTTCAGGTGTCGATGTGGTTTCCAACACATAGTCTTTTCCGAAAAGCAAAGATAATCGTTTGTAGAGATTATCTAATCCCACGCCCGAAGGTTCTTGCTTTAAATATGAAATGCTATTTTCCACCCGATAAACTAACCGTTCTTCATCTACCGACAGCCACGCATGAATAAACGCATCTTTGCCAATTCCCACCCCGTGCTTAAAGGCATTTTCAATCAGCGTGACGAGCAATAGCGGGGGAATAAAGATGTCGGCAACCTGCTCCGGATACTCCGTTTGAATGTCTAAGTTGTCGCTAAAGCGAATACGCATCAACTCGATGTAATTCTCTAAGAAAGGAATTTCTTTACTCAATTCCACGCGCGATTGATTGGCATCATAAAGCACATAGCGCATAATTTTCGAGAGCTCAATGACCGCTTCCTTAGCTCGCTCGGTGTCAATATCAATCAGCGCATGAATGTTATTGAGGGTATTCATGAAGAAGTGTGGGTTGATTTGCGCTTTCAGATAATCAAGCTCGGCTTGCAACGTGTGTCGTTGAAGCTCTTTTATTTGCTGCTCGTCGCGAAGCGATTTAAACAACATTTGAATAGCAATATTGAATCCTACAAGGAAAAGCGAAAGCAAAAGGCAATCGCCAAACACGTGCAATCGAAAAGGCTTAGCCTTGAGCATTGGAGGCTTGTGTGTTGGTTCACCAAGACGCTCACCCATTGGCTCCTCGAAGTGTTCGATAGGTTGAAACGAATGATGCGGAGGCTTTGGCGGCAAATCATTAGGCAAATCTTTGCCAATTTCATTAGCAAAAAGCAGCACAACAAAACCTGAGGTAAGCAAACAATAAATCCACGGCTTCTTGCGCAGCAAAAAACGTGGAATTAAAAGGTAATTATTCACCACAAAGAGGAAAATAAAAGGTAAAGCTGCTTTCCAATAGTCATATACCTCACTCCAGTCAAACACTTCATCATTCGACATTCGCCAAAGAGGCGCGGCAAAAATGATGAGCCAAATCAGTCCGTAAATAAAATTCTCTAATAGGTATTGTCGTTTCTTTTCCATGTTTTTTGGGTGCGAAGTGAGTAAAGTGCGGAATGCAAAGTTACCTTTTTAATAAGAAGAGGCAAAGTGCAGGGATGCTGTTTTAACCCCTGCACTTCACACTTCCCTAAGGTCTTCCGCCGGGGTTTTCTCCACCTCCACTTGTGGCACCTACGGTGGTCACCATCGAACTTGGGGTGAAAGTTGTTGCTGCCGTACCTCCGCTGTATGTTGCGCCAGTGTACAGTCCGTGAAATTCCGAACCTCCGCTCACCGAGCCACCAGTGTATATGGTATAGCCTGTACCTTTTGCAATTGTTGGTGTGCTAATCAACACGGTAGTAGAAGTGTAGGTGCGTGGCAGTTTGAACGTGATAACTTCACTTGCATTCGAAGTGCTTTGAATGTGTATCAATGAAACTGACGACGTGCTATAGACCAATGAATATTGAGTGCAATGGCTTGCGGTTGGATTGCTCGTTGCACCTCCTGTTCCCACCAAAACACCTCCTGTAATGGTGAAACGATTGCTATCGCAGTCGAAACCTTCCTCGGGTTGCGTAGTACCAACAGAAATGACTGTTCCACCTGTCACAGTAATTGTTCCGTTGGAATCAATACCGTCGTTATTAGTAGCACAGCAATAGATTGTTCCACCGTCAATTTGAATGTGGTTGGTTGCATTTATCGCGTCATCGTTGGTTTGAATGTCGAGATTTCCGCCTGTGATAGTAACCGTATCCTTACTTTCCAACCCTTCGGCTTCGCTGCCCGAGGTGCTGAGTGTAATGGTTCCGCCATTCACGGTTAAATTACCATCGCTTTTCATCGCTTTTGCAGCAGTGTCGTAGCTACTACTGTAAACATATTTCCCCCCTGTGGTCGTTACGGTCAGCGTACCATCATTAATAGTGAGCGCGCCATCAACACTGATGCCCTTACCTCCGGCACCAGTACTGTTAATTATGATTGTTCCGCCATCAATCTCCATGTTGCCATCACACTTAATACTTGCTGATGATGAAACATCCATTTCTTCGCTATCGAAATAGCCTCCGCCTGTGGTTTTGAGGTTGAGCGTTCCTTTTGAAATGGTTAGGTCGCCATCAGAGCTTAAACATTTGGATGCCGTGCCAGTAGTAATGATGTTTAGTTCCCCCGTGCTATCCACCGTAATGTATTCCACCGCTTTCATACCGTGACCTTTCATGCCCGATGTGCGCAAGGTGAGCGTGCCACCTTCAACTAAGACATAGCCATCAGTATCGAATGCTTCACCAATAGAGTAAGTGGTAATGGTTCCGCCATCAATTCTCGTATAATCCTTCGAATGGAAAGCATCGCTTGCCGCTTCAATAACATTGATATTTCCCGTGTGAATGCGAATATAATCATCCGAGCAAATAGCGTGTTTGTATTTTCCGCGCACTTCCAGCGAACCTTCGCCATAGAAATTAAGCTGTCCCTCGCTAAAAAGCGTTCCTTTCATGTCTTCGTCATCAATGAGCGTGTATTCGGTGCCATCAACCAATCGATTGTTGGTTTCATTTTCCACATACACCGAAATTTTCTTACCACATTGAATGTTAATAGCTGCTCCCGTAGGATTGGTAATACCCACGCCATTGAGCACAAGGTTGAATTTATATTCACCATATATTTTCACCGAACCATTGGCGGTAGTGCCCGAAAGCACATAAACTAATTCCGTATCAGCGATGGTGGAAGTAATACTGACGTGTCCGTTATCGTTAGTCACAGTCACCCCATTTCCATCATAAGGGTTGGTGATTTCCACTCCAGATTCCGCAAAGGCGATGCTCACCATGTTGTCGTAGTCCACCTCTTGGGTATTGTTGTCGAGTTCTTCGTCATCCTCAGGCACAACATAATCGGTTTCATCTTCGGGATTGTTGGTGTTGTCATTGTCGTCCTCTTGTGTTATCGGGTCGTCGGCTTTCGAGCACGAAGGAGCAACAAGCATCAGACTTGCACAAAACAAGACTATTAAAATTAAGGGAAACTTCTTCATCTTTCATCAGATTATTAGTCCATTGACGAAATTAATTCCATCGATGGACGATTATTAAATTTGTTATTAATGGGTTACAAAAACTCAATCACAATAATAAATGCTATTTTAGTTCTCACAAAATAATTTCAACGAACAAGGAGATTTCCTCAATCAAACTCATCATCGCTTTTTACCCCACTACAAAATTCAACATACTGAAATGTTCATCAAACTAGAAATTACATTTTGCCCCTCGCATTCCCATTTTCTTCTCTTATCTTTGTTCCTGATGTAAGACAAAATTTATTATCAAGCGTCTAAAATCTAACAGTCCAACTTCTATTATCTTCAAATATGAAAATACACTTTATAGCTATAGGCGGAAGTGCCATGCACAACTTGGCAATTGCACTCCATAAAAAAGGTTTTGAGGTGAGCGGTTCCGATGACGAAGTGTTCGAACCCTCTAAAACTCGACTAAACAACTACGGACTACTGCCCAAAATAGACGGCTGGCAACCTGAATTGCTCAACGAAACCATTGATGCCGTAATTTTGGGTATGCACGCTCGTGACGACAACCCCGAACTGCTCCGAGCGAAGGAGTTAGGCTTGAAGATTTATTCCTATCCGGAAAATCTCTATGAGCAAACCAAAGACAAGCTTCGCGTGGCGATTGGCGGTTCGCATGGCAAAACATCGATCACATCGATCATCATGCACGTATTGCGTGAAAATGGCAAGAAATTCGACTACATGGTAGGGGCAAACCTCGAAGGTTTTGAAACCATGGTATCGCTTTCGCATGATGCAGAAGTAGCTATATTCGAAGGCGATGAATATCTATCTTCACCCATCGACCGCCGACCAAAGTTCCATCTTTATCATCCGCATATTGCCTTGCTTAGTGGCGTGGCATGGGATCATATCAATGTTTTCCCCACCTTCGATAATTACGTAGAACAATTCCGTATTTTCACGCACCTAATTGAGCCTAACGGCAAGCTGTTCTACTATAGTGGCGATGTAGAACTGCAAAAGATTGCTCAAGAGTTGCGCGCCGACATTCACGCTGAAGCCTATGCCGAACACCCATCAGCGGTGCGAGGTGGCAAAACATTCTTGCAGAACAACGGAGATGAAGTGGCGATTGAAGTGTTTGGCAATCACAACCTGCAAAATATTGCCGGAGCAAAACTCGTGTGCAACCAATTGAATATTTCTGATACTGAATTCTATGCCGCTATTGGCACATTCAAGGGGGCAGCCCGACGATTGCAAACGCTAGCTGAAAACGAAAGCTGTACGGTGTATTACGATTTCGCCCACTCGCCCTCGAAGCTGAAAGCAACAACCTCAGCAGTGAAAGCTCAGTTTGCCGATCGTAAGCTAGTAGCAGTAATGGAACTACATACATTCAGCTCGCTGAAAAAAAAATTTTTACCTCAGTATGACGGCAGTATGGCGGCAGCCGATGAAGCCTATGTGTATTTCAACCCGCACACCATTGCCCACAAACAACTCGCCCCTATTACCGAGCAACAAGTGGCGGAAGCTTTCGCCAGCAAGAACTTGAAAGTTTTTACCGATTCTGATGCCCTGTTTGCAGAACTTTTCAACAAAAACTGGCAGCATCAAAACTTGCTTCTCATGAGTTCAGGCAACTTCTCTGGCAAAGATATGCAAGCAATAGCCAACGAAGTAACAAACTAATTTATAATAATCGGGGTTTCGAATGGATTTTATTAAATTTCGCTCGAAACATACTTCACCCAAAGGAGGGCATCCAAAACTTTTTGGATACCCTCTTCTATTTAGAGTGTGTATAGTTAAAAATTTGAAGCACGCTGTTTTAGTAATTTAGCTTAAGATCATCAACAAAAAGCAAACTGCCCACTGCTCCGGCAAAATTGTCGCCATTGTAACTTGATGATGCCACAAAGATAATATGTGTAGGCAAGGCATAGTCCACTAAATCGGCATCAACATAGAGTCCATTCGTTGGTTTCATGTAGTCGGGGAACGACTCATCTAGTTCACCATAGGTGAATGTTAGTTCAATATCTTTGGCTTCTGCTTGCACATCGCCCGAACGGAACCAAGCCGTTGCTAAACGCTTCACTTCATCGCCCGAACGAACCTCTAAAATAGCATATATATCACAAGAATCGCCATAATCTAACACACTGCCAGCTTTGTTTTTATTCACCTCTCCGGGCACATAGCTGTAAGTAATGTTCAACGATTTTGGTCGCCCTGTGAAGAGTGTCCCAAAGTCGATAGCTGCACGAGGGTTTGAGGTGTCGATATCTTCGGTATTGAACTCCCCTGTTATGATTGAACCCGCAGAGATAGGCGCTCCAAACATGGTCGACAAGGGGCCATTGTCTAGCGTTTCCAAGCGTACGGCATAATCGCCCACCTCTTTTTCATAGGGTGTAGAGGCATACTTTCCGAGCAAAGCTGAGCCTGCATTTCCGGTGCACCAAATGGTGTTTTCGGCATCAGATCCCGGCTCATAGTAACTGCCTGCGGTTTGATACCAAAGGTTGAAATCACTATTTGCCAACTGAGGTTCTTCCGATGCGTACTTGGCTTCGATAGTCCAATTTACTACCGTGCCATCTTCGGCAGTTAGCACCATGGTGTTTTGCTGATTGAGATTTAGGGTGTCGCCCACTTGCTTATCGGCAGTGGTAAAAGACGACAGTTCTAATATTTGCACAATAGACTCCGAAATATCTCCCCCCGGGGTCATCGTCAAACTAATATGGTGTGTTTCATTGTCAATCTCTGCTTGGTCTGCTTGGTTGGCAACTTGTAAGTTCAACACATTGGCCGTGCTTGATAGTCCGAAATAATCTTCTTTCACGCACGAGCTAATAACCAAGCTCGACAATATGATGTATAATATCTTTTTCATGCTTAGTTTTTATTTTTTTGAGCGATTAATATAGTAGGCAATTCCGAGTCGCATTTGAAGCAAATTGACATCGAATGTAACATTATTGGAATGTTGGCGCGAAACCTCGGTACCATTCTGTGTGGTTTCGGTTCGCTCATAGCTGTATCCCACTAGGTTTTCCAATTCAATTTCTAGCGCGAAGTTTTCCATAAGGAAGAAGGTAATGCCCGGACTCAACCCCATGGAGAATCCAAAGTTTTGTTCGTAGCTTTTCGTAATATTTCCATCTTGAAACGTGTTGCGCACCAAGGCATTTCCAAAAGACAAGCCCAAGCCCATTTTGTTGTAAAATGCCAATCGGTTGTCTTTGGTGAGTGGGAAATAGGTCGATAAAACAGGGCGAACCGTTCCCAAGCTGCTCACTCGTTGTTTAAGCACATTTTCGCTATCTTGCAGCACTTGCCCCTCAAACTGTGTTCGGGCATAGGTTAATTCTGCTCCCAACATATTGTAATTGCTAATGAAATAGCCTCCTTTAAAAATTAGGTCATATTGTTTTTGCTCTCCTTCATTGACGTTATAAATAAGTCGGTCGGTATTTTCTAAGTCGCGCGTAGTGAGCGAAAAAGCGAAACCAGTGTAAACATTTCCCTTCTTATAGGGGTTAAAATCATCCTGATAATAGGTACTCATCAGGTCGTATGGGGTAAGCTTGTCGTCGTCTTTCTTTTGCTGCGCCCACAAGGAGAGCGTGACACTTAAACTCAGCACCAATAAAAACAGTTTTTTCATGTCGTTTATTTTAGATTTAATTTGAAACAAATCGATAGAATATATCTATTGTGCAAATATAATAGTTCGTTTTGTTTATCAACCATTCTCGTTTGTAATTCTTACATCGGGCTTAGTCCGCTTTTTTAAATACATTTGCACCATATTTAATTTCCGCCTTAAATGAATAAAAGTCATCTACTTCTCGGCTTTCTTCTTCTGTTTAGCATGGGTAGCTGGGCGCAAGGCATCAGGGGGAAAATTCTCGATAGCAATAGGAAGCCCATTCCTTATGCCAATATTTTTGTGCCCGAGTTAAACAAAGGTACTACATCGAATGCCGAAGGAAATTATGAACTGAAACTACCCACTGGAAATTGGGACGTAATGTTCCGATATATGGGGTATGAAACGCAGAAACAACGCATTCAAATTAATCAAGACTTTTCGCAGGTAAATATTAATCTTCGGGCGCAAACCATGCAATTGCCCGAAGTAACGATACTGGCTTCGGGCGAAGACCCCGCCTACTACATCATGCGACAAGCCATTGCCATGTCTCCTTATTTCAGAAAGCAGGTGGGCGAATATAGCTGCCGTGTTTATTTGAAAGGCTCGGGACATATGTACAAAATTCCATTGTTCTTTCGGAAGAAAATGAAGAACGAAGGCATTGAGTTGAATCGCACCTACTCTTCGGAATCTGTTAGCCAAATTCATTTCGAACAGCCCGACAAAATCACACAGAAAGTGGAAGCCGTGCGCACCTCGGTGCTCGATGAATCGTTCAACAATATTACCATGCCTTTGGTGAATTTGAGCCTGTATGAAAATTGGGAAATGAAGGTGGAAGATTATCGCGTGAGCATTGTGTCGCCGCTCGATAAACACGCTTTTTCTACCTATCGTTTCAAACTCGTTGGCTCGTTTTCCGACCAAGGGCAATGGGTGAACAAAATTGAGGTTACCCCCAAGGTGAAAGGGAAAAATAAGTTTGAAGGTAGCATTTGTATTGTTGATGGTAGCTGGTGCTTACATTCCACCGACTTGAAGTTTTCGGTTCCATTTGCCCAAATTGAAATGAAGCAAATTTACAGCTTAATTGACAACAAGGTTTGGATGCCAACCAGTCAGATTTATAACATCGACGGCGGACTGATGGGCTTTGCGGGCAAGGCCAATTATGTGGCTTCGGCATCGAACTATCGGGTGAAACTCAATGCCCAACTCAGACACCAACTTCTTGAACAACAAAATAATGCAACCTCCAACAGTATTCCTGGCAACAAAACGAAAACCTCTGAAAACACGGTTGAAAGCAATCGAGAAATGCGCCAAGCTCACCGAAAATTAGACCGCGAAGTTCATCGGCAAGCAGCGCCCAAATCGCTTGAAATTAAAGACCCCTATGTGTTAGTTGAAGCCAAGGCAAACAATGACTCTGCCTTTTGGAATGAGCTTCGTCCAGTGCCACTTACGAGCACCGAGCAAGAAAGTTTCAACACTAGAGATAAAGCCGCCGAAAACTACAAACCTCGACTAAGAAGCGACAACACAAATGCAATACCTAGCCACTTTCACACCATTCCCCTATTGCTGAATTTCAACACCATTGATGGCTACAAACCCGGACTGAAATTCAACTACAGCAAACGCGACAGCACCGGCAGCAGAGTTTCAGCAACATTAGTAACCGAATATGGCATATCGAGCAAACAATTCTACGGCACACTTCATTCGAAATACATTTGGAATGGTAAAAAACGACAAGGCGTGACCGCTAGTTTGGGGCGCAAAACTTCCGATTTTAAAGGCGAAAATGCTTATCGTTCCGAGCTGAATTCGCTCTACATGCTGGTGTTTGAAAATAACAGTCAAAAACTTTACGACCAACATTTTGCTGAACTGAGCTTTTTCAGCGATTTAATCGATGGATTAAACCTGCACGTTTCATCGCGCTACTCCAACCGACAGGCTGTTGAAAACCACAACACATGGTCGCTTATCGATTGGCACAATCGAGAGCTAACCGCCAACACGCTCAATTTACCCGAAGGTACTGCGGAACAATTTACCCACAATAGAAACTGGCAATTTCGGATAAAACTAGACTATACCCCTCTGCAATATTACCGCATTTACAAAGGGTATAAATACAACGAACCGAGCACCTACCCCACCTTTTGGCTCGACTATCGGCAAGCAATACCCATGGGCAAATCGAGCGATTCTTCTTATGCCTTCATGCAGTTGGGCGCTCGCCAACGTTTAAAGTTGAGCCCAAACTCAACATTAAACTACAACCTAATTGCCGGTGCATTCCACGGGCAGAATCAAGCAACACCCGATTTTTATTACACCAAATCGAATGCGGAATACATCGATTTTGGTTCTTCATGGCAGCAATTCAACACAGCTCCCTACTATTTGCTGTTCAGCAAACGAAATTTTGTAGCGTTGCACAGCCAACTGCAATGCAGCAAGCTTCTGCTCAAACGGTTGCCACTGCTCAATAGCACGCTATGGCAAGAATCGGTGCAGCTACACTATTTCAGCAGCGAAAGCACACACCACTATCTGGAGTTTGGCTATGGCATAGGCAATGCCATTTTTAATTTATCGGTAAACTATGGCCTAGAAAACTGGGAAACTGCACATTGGAACCTTCACCTATGCGTACAGCTCTAATATTGTAGCCCGATTTCGCCCTGCTTTTGGATTTAATTTTGAAAAAAAACGCACTTTTTTCGTTGCATTTTTTGCACGATTAAATAAATCCCCTATATTTGCATCGCTTAAGAGGAATAATCTAAGCAACGTTCATTGTAAAATTGCGAGAGTAGCTCAGTTGGTAGAGCACAACCTTGCCAAGGTTGGGGTCGCGGGTTCGAATCCCGTCTCTCGCTCCTAGTTTAGTAAATAGGATGCCCGGATGGTGGAATTGGTAGACACGTTGGACTTAAAATCCAATGACCATTGCGGTCGTGCGGGTTCAAGTCCCGCTCCGGGTACTCATTTGCGAGAGTAGCTCAGTTGGTAGAGCACAACCTTGCCAAGGTTGGGGTCGCGGGTTCGAATCCCGTCTCTCGCTCTCTAAAATTAAAGCCGTTCATTTTCATGAACGGCTTTTTTTATGCCCTATTCTTCCCAAATTATAGCCCGAAAAGAAGGCACAAGGGATATTCTTGGGTCTGAGGCTAAAAAAACTGATATTTGTTCTTTCTAAAATAAGACAATAAATGCTACAAGAATTAAGTCAACAACTCATCTTTTTAACCCATTTTTTTCTAGATTAAAGCATAAGGATGTCATATCCCATGCGTTCAATTTTTGTTTAAAAAAAGTATTCAGATGGTGTGACGAAGTCCATTTTTGTTGTGGAAAGTAGCGGGCGTTACATTTAATGCCTATTCCCCCTTTTTTTGTACTTTATCAGACTTTTTCTTCTTGAAAAATTGCTCCGCTATCTTTTTTTAACTTGGACTGAAATTGCGAGACGTATGTCAACGCAGAAGTTAGTCTCCACTAAAACAGTCCATGCTTTGGGAGAAAGCCTAAAGTTAAGGTAGGGTAGTCGCCCAACAAAACAAGCCCAAAAGATATACTCAACACTGAAATTAAAACACACCCATTCAAGAAAATAAAAATCTGTAGGTATCAGCCACCTCCCGAATAATCTGCTAAGGCTTGCTATGGTTTGGTAAGTAAATATGGGCTCAGACGGAAAAATATCCACTGCCCCAAAAAGAAGGCTCACTTGCAATTCGCTATGAATTGCAAATGAGCCTTTAAAATAATGCGATTGTTTAAACTAGAAATTCACGCTCAGTCCTGCACCAAAGAGCTGCCTAAACTGAATGCTCGGAGCTATCTTACCATCTTTCTCTATAAGAATGTCATCATCATAAATCAAATTGGTTGCCAAGTTTGTCGATAGCCACTTGTTAACCTTCATGCTCCTGAGCATATTCAGGACGGGACACTATTTTTTTACTACAAATTTTGTTTGCTCGCCCGATTCTAGGCTTCGCAATACGTACATTCCACTCAATAAATCGCTAATGTTAACTTCTGTTTCTTGGGCATTGGTTTGTATTTGCTTTACCACCGAACCACTCATGTTTATAATTTGGATGCGCTCGGCAGCTAGCTCAGAACTAATTTTCAGCGACTGCGATGCCACCGTGGGATAAACTAAGAAGTTACCTATCTTTTTCCAACGAGCCCATAAATCATATGAATCTGATGTACCATCAAGTACTCTCACAGGCTGTGTGTAGTTTTCATCGGCATACCATCCCATGAAACGGTAACCGCTTGCATTGGGATTTAGCAATGTCAACATCGTGCCATAGTCAAGTTCTGCTGGGTTGTGGTTCAATGCCCCACTCACCCCCAGATGATAATTTACGGTGTATGTTCCGAAAGTTTTACTAAAGAACACATTTATAATACGTTCTTTAGTATCTCCATCCGAATCGGTTACCTTTATTACGTATTGCGCATTCGATTCACCTGTTGCAGTTAGCTTCAACACACCCGATGTTATGGAAGCTTCACCTCCTTTTTTCGACACGATGCTATATGAAGGCGAGTAATCAACATATCCAGCAAAAACATCGGATAGTTTCACCTCAACAGCTTCTCCTACTTCGGCAAGGTAGTGCAATTCACTCATCCATTGCAAGTAATACTCCAGATTTGAATAACCATCGGTGAAGATTGTTTGTGCATCAGTAGCATCGTCGACATTTAGGCTGTTATATGTTTCCCACCAATTCGGCATTCCATCGCCATCGGTATCCCAATTTTCAGCACGATGAATTTCGGGGTAATCTTCCCAACCACCGGCATCCTTTTCATTGTCGATTAGACCGAATTTGCCCGAAACACTTCCTTTGTAAGTATATGTTCCACTTCGTGTTTCATCGATAATGCGCACATCATGGTCGTCAATTTTCGGCATCACACAACCCACATCGGAAAGCACATCTTTATAGGCTGCTTTTGCCGATTCTGTTTCTACATACGATTTAAAAAATGGTTCATCAACCCAAGTTTCCCAATCTACTGTGGCTCCATTTCTTATGGTATATCTTCTACCGGGCACTCCTTCTGAAGAGCTATCTGATTCGGCTTTGCTTGCTCCCGAATTGTCAACCAACAGGTTGCCATCGTAGTATGCACGTTGAGTGCCTTTTCCGGTTCCTTCATGTTCCATTGAAAGAGTATAGAAAAGTGTGGTTGATGGTCCTACTTTATAGTAGTTATTCACAAAGTTCAATTCCATTGAACCGCCATCGGTAGCGCGATTTTTCCAGTTGTAAACCACGTTGTTTCGAATGTCGAGGCGTCCGGCATAATAACCGCTACCGTTTAATCCACCTCCTAAACTCCAGTTTCTACCGGAGTTGTGAGCCAAAAGGTTGTGGTGAAAGCTACCGATATCGCCACCAATGGTTGCTGCATAGCCGTGGTCCGTTCCTTCAGGATAGTTTGGGTGACCAGCCACACAAAGGGCTTCTGAAATTAGAATGCGTTGCAATGAAATGTTGTTTCCGTTTCGAGAGCTAAATGCTTCGTCGATAGTCCAGCTAATTGAACAGTGGTCGACAATTGAGTTGTTACAACCCGACATTCCCATGCCATCGCCACCCCAGTTAATGTTTGCATTTTCGTAAATTCCACCTCTACGAACGCGAAGGTTTTGCACTATAACATCATCGGCGCCGCTCAATCCGAAAGGGGCATTGCGAATGGTGATACCTTTGCCCGGGGCTGTTTGTCCTGCAATGGTGATATAGTCGTCGCTCAATGACAAGCGACCTGTAAGTTGGATTAATCCCGACACATCGAAAACAATGGTGCGAGGTCCTTTTTCTACTTCAACGGCGTAGCGGAATGTGCCTTCTGTAGG
The DNA here is from genome assembly GCA_047972995.1 of Mangrovibacterium sp. Classification (GTDB taxonomy): domain Bacteria; phylum Bacteroidota; class Bacteroidia; order Bacteroidales; family Prolixibacteraceae; genus JBKEDC01. Next base: position 8,618 of record JBKEBD010000042.1, on the reverse strand, counting down.
GTTATCTACATCATCTTCCAAACTGGTAACGTGCACTACACGACCTCCGCGACCTCCACGAGCAAAACGACCATAGCCTTCTGCACCGGGGAATGCTAATTGCGCCAAGCGGAAGCTCCACACGTTGCCTTCGGTTACCAATCCGCTTTCGTCGCGCTCATCTACTCGCCAATAATAAGTATCATGTGTGTTTAAGTTTGACACCTTATAGGTGGTAGTTGTTTGTTTCTCTACTTGCAATCCTTCGCCATTTGCCACTGCGGCACTGTCAGTTCCGAAATATACATCGTGAGAAATGGCAGTTGGGGCTGCTACCCAAGAAAGGTTTAGTTCAGTTCCTGCCACTTCCACATGGTTCGACTCATCGGCTGGAGAGGGTGTTTTGGCTTGCTCTTCTACATTTGGCGTGTTCAATTCTACGGCATTTACACAAATATTGTTATTTGCTAGCCCTCCGCCAGCATCTACATCGGCTTCAAACAAGATCTCCACTTTTTTACCTGCTGTAACTTCAATAGGCAAATAAATTTTTTGCGAATCATAAGGAAGTAAAGCTCGCATGGTAGGCTGAATGTTATCTACCACAAGGTTGCCATCCACCGAAATATCCATCGGACAAGGTCCGCCTTGTGCTTCTAGGTTGTCCACATTGTTCAAATAAACAAGCAGCGTATGCGTTCCTGCTGTCAATCCTGAAATTGTCATTTTTATTTTTGCTCCAGCAGTGTCTGCACCATCTACTTTTAAACCATCGCCAAGCAAAAGCGCACCGCCTGTAACACCATCTTTATACCAGTTTGAGCGAAGCGAACCTACCCCACTTGCATTCTCTACCAAGAAAGTAATTCCCTCGGTTGTTATGGTTGGATTTTCGCCCACTTCCCATGCGGTGTAGCCTGTAGCGGTATAATCGCGCCCCACAGAGGAGTAGTTTAAATCAATTTTCAATTTCGGCGAGTTCGCAAAAGCTTCTGAGCAAAGGAGAACTGCTAGTAAGAACGCAAAATACTTCTTCATGGTTTGTTATTTTTATTGATCTTTGACTAAAAAAGCTCTTCTGAGTTTTTAGTCTATTTGTTATTAAATATTAAATTTTCGGCTAAAGATATTTATTTTTCTCATAATATGAAAACGATAACATGAAAACGATAACATGAATTCTGAAAAATGACGATATTTAAGCAACAACGAGCTATATCTTGCAGGAAAAGCAATGACAGCACAAATGCTACGAAAGTCTCTGCAGGAGCATACGAAGCGTTCTAAACTCACAGGCTGTTGGCATATGGATGCCATTGTTAACTTTAAGCATTGAGGTGAAGTCTTTCTTCTCTAGGCGAACAAAAAGAGGAAAATGGGTTGGCTTGATGTCAAGCAACATAGATCTTGTCTTTGAACAGGCTTACAAAAATATGCTACCCGCTGGTAGATCGAGGTTTTTTTCAAAGAAGCAAGCAGCATCTGGGGCTTGGTAAGTGTCAGTCTCGGGATTTTGACGCGCAAATAGCTTCAACAACCATTTGCATGATGCAGTATTGTATTCTGTCGATAATGAAACGATTTAGTGATTGTAAGACTTTTACAGAGCTGTTTAGAGAGTCCCCGAGGGAGCTTAAAGCTCACGCTAAACGAACGAATATGGAAGTTACTGATAGAAGTTCTATCTGAATTGACTAATGAGTTAGGTGTAGAGTTAGAGGTGAAAATACTAATCGAAAAGATGTTCACTGAAAATGAAAGGATTACTAGATTTATAAATTTTGAGAACCTAATAGCCTGAGTTTCGGATAAATTTTGCCACAGGTTGTTCTGCTTTTGAGCAGAAACGATGCTTTGCGAGTAGAAAAGGAAGACCGTTGCAAAACACAAGCAAATAATTTCCCTTTCCTACTCTAATCAAAATTTCAAGCAAATTTGATTGATTTTGGATCAAAACATTCAATTTTTGGCTATATCTGCCTACTTTTTAGGGCTACTTTTCCCTAAATTTCACAATTAGACGCAATTATCCCAGGACTCCGATAAAGATTATCGCAAATAGCCTCCATCAAATTCTGAGAATGCATCTTCTCAATGCCCCTATAACGAGCTGTTCCTCCTCCAATCCATCGCTTAATTCCTCCAAAAGTTCGCTCTACTTTAAATCGTGTCTTTCCTATGAGTTTGTTGTACTTCTTCTCCCAATGTGTTAGTGGTTTCCCTCGTTTAGCTTTCTTCAAAATCCTATTCTTCAATCCCCTTTCTTCCAAAATCGCATCGTTCTTTGCTGACTTATATCCTTTATCTCCGCTCACTGGTATGCCTGAGGGAAGATCGGCTGAATCTAAAACTTCGTCAAGATTGGTAATCTCATTTATATTGGCGGTTGTGGTTGTGACGCCTAAAACCAAGCCTTCTTCATCTGTTACATGATGCTTCTTATATCCAAAGTGGAACTTACCTCGTTTCTTTAACCAACTACCATCTTGATCCACACTACTTGCATACTTTTTTATTACCTTTTCTTGTGATGGATCTTCTCTGTCATTGATAACTTCATGTTCCGATTTCCCTTCGGGGCGAAGAGGGGTATCTATAACGCTTGCATCTACAATAGCTCCTTTTTTAACGATTATTCCATGCCCCCTCTAGTTGACTATTGATGAGCTTGAATAATTTTTCAAATGCTCCTGGCTTTGTCATTGCTGTCCTGAATCTACTTAGAGTGCTATGGTCTGGAGCCACTTGATCTATGGTTAAACCGCAGAAATATCCAAATGAAATACTATCATTCACTCTATCTTCAACTTCGTAATCGCTTAGCCCATACCAGAACTGGAGCAAACACATCTTAAAAAGTAACAACCCATCGTATGAGGGTTTACCTGTGGCACTTTTGCCTTTCTGATAATAAAGGTCTATCTCTTTTCCTATAGATTCCCAATCTAACAAATGATTTACTTGAGTGAAAAATGTACTCTTTATCTTGCGGGTTCTAGGATTACAGATGCTATCTGCTAAGGTTGGACGGTGTTCTTGTTTCATACCTTAAAGATACAAAAATATTATATACCGTGCAACGGTCTTAAAGGGGGAATTTATGCCAAAAACAGAACAAAAGGCTTCTAAGTGCAGCTATTTTTGAAATAAGTCCTTTGGTGAAAGCTTATCCGAAACTCAGGTTAATAAATGCAGGCTAAACGAAGCTTGCAAAAGTTGAGTTAATAATATTTGAACGTTGTATTACATCTCACGGTAAGTGAAAAGAACAAACAATAGAAAAAAGCAGACGGATTTTAATCTCTTTTTAAACTCAAAGTACCTTTTCTGTTGCGCAAATCGCCAATTTCTTTGTAGCGATAAACCGAAGAATTTTCTGTTTCATGATTTACGCGCATAGTAAGCTCAAGCTGATGAATGAAGAATTCACGCTCTTTAATTTCAATAGGGCTTACCTTTGATTTGGTACGACGGGTGATAAGCTCTTTTTTCAGGTCTTCAATAATGACTGTGAGTAGCTCGGTGCTGTTGGCATCGGCAGAACGGTTTAGAAAATAATATTTCACGTTCAGAACGACAATTACACCCAATATTGGAACATACCATTCGAACAGTACCACGCCTAAGAGGAAGAATGGTATATTTCCTCCGAAACGAATTTGGGTTTTAACACGTTGTACCTTGTTGGTAATTAGCTTCTGAAAGCCAAAGAGATTGGCTTTTTTCACCGTACCATTTAAGTCGGGATCGTCATACAGGCTTTGCAATACAACGCGGGTGTTTGCTAGGCGCTGCCCCCAATACTGGGTAGCAGCAGAATATGCCACTACCTTTGAGGCCCACCATCCATAGAAAATAGCTACGACAAAATACATTATGACAGCAACTGCGTTAAACATGGTTTACATTGTTGATTCAAATTGTTTTAGAAAGCGTACATCATTTTCAAAGAAATGACGAATATCTTTAATGCCATATTTCAACATGGTCATGCGTTCCACACCCATGCCGAAGGCAAAGCCTGAATATTTTTTAGAATCTATGCCGCATAGTTCCAAAACATTAGGATCTACCATACCGCAACCTAAGATTTCTAACCAGCCGGTGTATTTACACACATTACAGCCTTTTCCTCCGCAAATGCTACAGCTTACATCCATTTCTGCCGAAGGCTCGGTGAATGGGAAATAAGAGGGGCGAAGGCGAATTTCGGTTTTTTCGCCGAAAAGCTCACGCGAGAAATAAAGCAAGGTTTGCTTTAAGTCGGCAAACGACACGTTTTCATCAACGTATAGCCCTTCAATTTGGTGGAAAATACAGTGTGCACGAGCCGAAATAGCTTCGTTGCGGAATACTCGACCGGGGAAAATGGCACGAATAGGAGGCTTGGTGTTTTCCATTACGCGAGCTTGCACACTCGAAGTGTGGGTGCGCAATAAGATATCGGGGTCTTTCTCAATGAAAAAGGTGTCTTGCATATCGCGAGCTGGGTGCTCAGGTGGAAAGTTAAGGGCAGAGAATACGTGCCAATCATCTTCAATTTCTGGACCTTCAGCTACGGTAAATCCTAGGCGAGCAAAAATTTCAACAATTTCGTTGCGCACTAGCGAAAGCGGATGGCGAGAACCCAAGCGAATGGGTTCGGCAGGCTTGCTTAAGTCTTCTTTATTTTCAGCTTCATGAGTAGCTTCAAAAGTTTCTTTCAGCGCATCGATTGTTTCTTGTACAGTATTTTTCAGTACGTTCATGGCTTGTCCTACTTCTTTCTTTAGCTCAGGCTCCACGTTTTTGAAATCGGCAAAAAGCTGATTAACAATACCTTTTTTACTGGTGTATTTAATGCGTAAATCTTCCACTTCTTGTAAACTGGAAGCGTGCAATTCTTTAAGTTCGTCTTGAATTTTCTTAATCTTATCTAACATGAGTGATATCTTGATGTAAGTAGTAATGCAAAGGTAGGCAATTATTATGAATTACGTATCAATTGCCCGAATTTGTAATTTCAAATATCAATTATGAATTACGAATGAATTACCACATCGCTATTTTATGCCGCCCTTTCAGAGCTTCGCACTTTAAACTTCACTACTTTGCAATTCTCCACACTAAACGAGCTAGTTCTATTGGAATCGATGGTAAAGTTTTGTATCCACATACAAAAAACGTTGCGTTCAGTTTCGTGAAATTCGGTCCAAGTACAAAAAACTTTGATCGAGTTTCCCAACTAAATTTACCTTTAGACAAGAAACTTTGCATTCAATTTTGGCAGCAGATTAAACTTTAATTTGTGTTATTTCAAGCCTATTCGGTTTTACCCATTTTTCGCTAGCGAAAACAAAAACACAACACCGCCATCAGGTCGGTTTCTAACTGATATTTCGCCTTTGTGAAGTTGCACGGCATTTTTTACGATAGACAGCCCTAGCCCGGTGCCACCGGTGTCGCGCGTGCGCCCTTCATCGATGCGATAGAAGCGCTCGAAGATACGGACTAAATGCTCTTCGGGAATAGATTTGCCACTGTTGCTGAAGCTGAAATAATAGAACTTTTCATCTTCGGTGTATTGCTTAATGGTGGCATTCACCTCGTTTCCAGCATATTTAATGGTGTTTTCTAAAAAGTTTTGAAAGATTGATGTGAGCAGGCTGTCGTTGCCATACACTTCTACATCGTCGAGCACATCGATAGTTAAACTCACCTGATGTTGTTGCAATCTCGTCTCTAAGTTTTCTACCACCTCGCCAATGAGTGGTCGGATTTTCACGCTCTTCATTTCAAACAAATCGGCGGCATCTTCCATGTTGTTAATGAGCGAAATGTCGTTGAGCAGCAGGTTCAAACGTTCAGTTTGAAGAAATGCACGCTCTAAGAAGTATAATTGCTTATCGGCAGGAATTGCAGCGTGGCTGGTTAATATGGTTTCTAAATATCCGTTAATGGAAGCCAATGGTGTTTTCAGCTCATGAGCAATGTTCGATGTGAGTTGCTGTTTGAGTAAACGACGTTTTTCTAGTCGGGTGATATCTTCAATTAATATTTCGAAACTCTTGTCTTGAAAAACTATGCCTTGTACCTTGAAATAAAGCTCTTGTTCGCCCCCAATTTTCAGCTCGAAATGAGGTAGCTGCTTCGGATGAATAGGCTCGCTAGATTTCAGCACCTTATTTATTTTCTTAAACATGGGTTTGAGCGCCTCTATTTCAAACACCGATTCTACGGCAATGTTTGAACGTCGAGAAATCATGTTTGAATATTGCACAAAGTGCCCATTTGCCAACACCTTTTCTTTGTTTGGTGTGAAGAATGCAATGCCCTCGTTAAGCGCGTGCAGGTGGTTGAATAGGCGTTCTTTTTCGGCACTTAGTTCATCTTTCGATTGCTTAAGCTCGTTGTAGATACTCATGATTTGGTACTGAATTTCACTCAATTCGGTTTCTTCCACCTCTTCAGGAGAAATGATTTCTTCGCCCTTACCTGCCTTTATGGCAAAGTCGCGCAATCGGCGGGTAAAGTCGCCCAGTTGCGTGGTGAGCAAATGCAGCATGGCATACATTACCACCAGCATGAAGATGGTGAAGAGAATAAATATGCGCGATGCTTTGAGGAAATGCTTTAGGGCATCGTCGTACACCATGGCACAGCGCACAAAATAGCGGTCGTATTGTGCGGCATAGTAGTAAAAATCTTGGTGGGTAGTTTCAGAATGACGAATATTTGTGCCAGTTCCGCTTTTCTTTGCCTTCTGCACCTCTGGACGGTCAATGTGGTTTCCCATGCCCGACCAATCGGGCACAAAACTATCGTATAGCACCTTTCCGTTAGGGTCTATCACCGTTACCCTTATTTCGGGCGATGACAAAAGCAGCATTACCTCTTTTAGGTTGCTGAAGTTATTGCTTTCAAGCATATGATAATGATCAATATATCGCGAGGTGGCAAGCGACACATTGCCTAGCGTGCTTTCTAGCTGCCCTGTGCGGTAGTTTATTTCGCGGGTATATTGAAACCCCAGCACCATTAGCGTGAAAGCAAGAAAAGCACTAAAGAAGTAGGTGAATATTCGGCGTTGATATGATTTGCTTTTGCCCATGAGATGACGGTCGGATGTGTGGTGTTATGAATTGAAGCAATAGCCATAGCCTGATCGCCCAATGACTTGCTGACCATATACTCCAATTTTTTTACGCATTCGGGCAATGTTTACATCCACATTTCGATCGGTAACAATAACGTCGGAACTCCAAATACGACTGAGGATTTCCCCTCGCGATATAAATTTATCTTTATTTTGTAGCAGCAAAGCCAGAATATCGAACTCCTTCTTGGTCAGTCGAGCCTGTTCGCCATCAATAGTCACATCTTTTTTCGCTAAATCAATGTGTAAGCCGTTCCAGTTCAGCGATTGCTTGTCGGGCTTTTCCACGGTTTTCACGCCACGTTTCAGAATGGCTTTAATGCGCACAATTACTTCTTTAATGCTGAAGGGTTTCGTAATATAGTCGTCGCCACCCACATTGAAGCCAGTGAGCAAGTCGTTTTCGGCAGTTTTAGCCGTTAAGAAAATGATAGGTATATCCAGATTGCGCTCTTTGCGTAGCACATCGGCCATTTTATAACCCGACATTCCGCGCATCATCACATCGAGCAGCAACAAGTTGTATTGCTCTAAAGGCATGTTGAGCGCATCTTCGGCAGAAGCTGCCACATCTACATGAAACCCTTCGCTGAATAAGTTGAATTGCAGAATTTCGCGCAAATCTTGCTCATCGTCAACAATTAAAATTTTAATTTGGTCATTTTCCATAGCCTAAATATATTAAGGTACTTTGCCACTGCACACCAAGATAGTTTTTTCATACAGCGTAGCAAAATACTTGTTTTTTCATTTTAAAGCGTAGATTCTAGAATCAAACGCCCGTTTTTGTTTATCCGACAAATTTAATGAATAAATTCTTAGTATTCTCAAAATTTAAAATCTTTCTTGGTCTTCTATTTATTTTATATTGCACGTTCATAACAAGCTTATTATCAAACATATTAAAGTTTTATTTTTTAGGCATATATTGTATTATCGTATCCCTCCGAGCAAGTACATATTAAAAAATCCTCGCAAGTACATTATCTTACGAGGATTTTCATTTGAGTTCTCTTTTTGAGTTTATAGCTCTAGTGTTCCCGGTAGTAGGTCGGCAAGTTTATTGACTTTGTAGCTCGGTATTATTTCTAATACTCTATGGAGCCATTGATATGGATTAACTTCTTGCTTCTTGCAGGTGGCAAAAAAGGAATACATCATCGCTGCACGTTTGCTCCGTTGTCGGATCCTGCAAAGAGGTAGTTCTTCCTGCCCAAAGCAATGGGGCGAATAGCGTTTTCTGCCAGATTATTATCAATTTCCAAATCACATACAGATTCTTGCCAACCATTGATTGTTGAAGAGTTAATCTTTACGTCTTCTCGCTTGAAACGTTCTATCTGGCGATAGATAGGCAAATGATCAACAAACTTATCAATCAGTATCTGAGCTAAAAGACTTTCTCCTGCAATACCTTTATTGATAGCAAACTCGGGAAGATCTGCAATAATACCTTTGCTTGATAAATCCTGCTCATCTGCAGGCATGATATATTTTTACGGAT
>JBKEBD010000005.1:0-22692 GCA_047972995.1 Mangrovibacterium sp. | reverse complement strand
CGTTTGATCGGAGGACCTATGGACTATACACCGGGTATTTTTACGATGGATGTCAGCCAATATAACCCGAATAATCATTCATGGGTAAATTCAACGATTGCCAATCAATTAGCATTGTATGTCACGATGTACAGCCCACTGCAAATGGCAGCTGACCTACCCGAAACCTACGAGAAATTTATGGATGCTTTTCAATTCATTAAAGATGTAGCCGTTGATTGGGATGAGACGCACTACCTAGAGGCTGAACCAGGAAAGTATCTAACCATTGCTCGTAAAGAAAAAGGTGCAGATAATTGGTTCGTAGGCAATGTGTGCGATGAAAATGGTTTCGACTCGAAAATCAGCTTCGACTTCCTCGAAAGCGGTTGCAACTATGTGGCCACCATCTATGCCGATGCTAAGGATGCGCACTACCGAAACAACCCACAAGCCTACACCATCCGCAAAGTGTTGGTGAACAGCAAATCGGTGTTGAAACAGCATTCAGCTCCCACCGGTGGATATGCCATCAGCCTAGAGCCAGCAACCAAAGAAAATAGCAAAGGGGTGAAACGATTGAAGTAATCCTCTTTCACGCCTAAAAAAGAAACAGGGCAATCCGTGAAGGGTTGCTCTGTTTTCCGTTATGGGAGGGTTTAGATTTTAAGAAACAGGTGATGGCGAATTTATAAACTCAAGTAACACGTTGCGTATTACGCCATTAATTACAACGCAGGGCTTTGTGAATACTTCGTACATCTGTTAGTAAAGAAAGCAGGCATCAATGCAGCATCTACTCAAGTCATTTCAACAAGTGATAAATACCACACGCTGTTATCTCGTCGTTTTGATAGATGTGAGCATGGGAAACGAATACATTTCGCCTCTGCCATGACCTTGCTTGGGCTCACCGACGGAGCAAATGCAGGTACTGGAAACGGATACTTGGATATTATGGACTTTATACTTCAAAATTGCACAGAGGAAAAACAAAATTTGCAAGAGTTGTATCGGCGCATTACTTTTAATATCTGCATTGGTAACTCCGACGACCATTTTCGAAATCATGGATTTCTACTCACACCCAAGGGTTTGATGCTATCTCCAGCTTACGCTATGAACCCAACGCTAAATGAATATCAGAGTTTGCTTATTTCAACCCATTCCAACAAAGCTGACCTGTCCATTCTATAAGATGCCTGTGAGAGTTATATGCTAACTCACGATGACGCCATTCAAATTATCTCTGAAGTGATAATAGCAGTAAAGTATTGAGAAGTATTGGCTACCAAGCTAGCAATAGCCAACAGCGAAATGAAACGGTTTGGAAACGTCATAAACAATAGAATTAGGAATTTTAATTCCTAATTCTATTGCAGAGTCGACTTTCTCACCAAACAATCTCGGCTTTTCCATTAGCCACCAAATATTGATTGGCTTTTGAGAAATGGTGGTTTCCAAAGAATCCACGGTTTGCTGATAGCGGCGAGGGGTGGACAGAGGTGAGCACCAGGTGCTTCGATTGGTCGATGAGCTTTTGCTTATTAATAGCAAAGTTTCCCCAAAGAATAAAACAAATATGCTCAGCTTGCGAGCTTAGTTGACTAATCACGGCATCGGTGAAGGTTTCCCAACCACGCTTCTGGTGCGAGCCTGCCGATGCTTCGCGCACGGTGAGCGTAGTGTTGAGTAACAGCACGCCTTGCTCAGCCCATGCGGAGAGGTCGCCCGATTGGGGTATAGGCTTTTGCATATCGTCGGCAAGCTCCTTAAAGATGTTGCGTAGGCTTGGGGGAATTCGTTCGCCATCAGGCACCGAAAAGCTCAGTCCGTGAGCCTGACCTGCGCCATGATAGGGGTCTTGCCCAAGTATGACCACTTTCAGTTTGGTGAAAGGGCATTTGTTGAAGGCATTGAAAATTAATGATTCAGGAGGAAACACCAGTGTGCTTTGATATTCCGTTCGCACAAAGTCGGTGAGCGTTCGGAAATAATCTTTTTGAAATTCATCTGCTAATATCGTCTTCCAGCTTTCTTCGATTTTTACATCCATGGAGTGTTTCTTTTGTTTCCAACAAATATCCTGAATATTTGGCAAAACACAAAAAGGGCGACTGATTTCAGTCGCCCCTAATAGTATAACTAGAATTTTGAATAAGCTATTACCATAGCGGGTATTCTTATCAGAAATTCCGTTTAGCGAGTCATAATTTGACTATAAACTTTTTACCAACTCAAGTGCTGCTTCGTAATTTGGCTCTTCGGTAACCTCAGGACAAATCTCGAAATATTTCACTACCCCGTTTTTATCAACAATTAGTGTACCACGAGTAAGAAGTCGAAGTTCTTTAATAAGTAAGCCATATTTAAGTCCGAAATCGGTGTCTTTGTGGTCGGAAAGGGTTACCACATTATTTAAACCTTCGGCGGCACAAAATCTACCTTGAGCGAATGGTAAATCGCAAGAGATAGACAACACCACAGCATCGTTTAGTTTAGCAGCTTCGGCATTGAAACGTTTGTTTTGCAACTGGCAAACACCAGTGTCAATGGAAGGGTAGAATGCCACCACTACATTTTTATCTTTATAATCGCTTAGTTTTACAGGAGATAGATCGCCACCAAGAACTGTAAAATCTGGTGCTTGCTGACCAACTGCTACTGTTTCGCCTAATAATGTCATTGGATTACCTTTGAAGGTGATTTTTCCTGTTGATTCTTTCATTTTTTTTGAATTTAGATGTGAAGTGCCAGAGGCAAAATGCCAAAGGAACTACGCTGTTTTTAACTTTATCATCGGAAGTAAAACAAACAATGAACAATTATGTTGAGTTTCGATGCTAGGATTTAATCGATGATAGATTGATAAAGTTGATGATTATGGTTTGGTGATTCGGTTCAATAATATAAAACGCAAAGACTAAAGGTGTTGAGCCTTTGGGTCTTTGCGTTTTATAATTGTTGGATTATATTCTAAACCAGTTTGTCGATTATTTACGAGATGCCATTCTTAACAATTGCTACGGCATCTTCAATGGCATAATGCAAGCCATCAACGTTTTTACCTCCTGCAGTAGCGAAGAAAGCTTGTCCGCCACCGCCACCTTGAATTTTTTTGGCAGCTTCGCGCACTACTTGTCCCGCGTTAAGTTTAAACTCTTCTACTAGGTTTTCGGCAATGTAGATTGCTAGTTGAGGTTTTTCGCCTACAACACCACCAAGTATTACCACAGCATTTTCAAGGTCTTTGTTGATGCCAAATGCCAAGTTTTTCAACTGATCGGCAATCATTGGTTTTACGATAGCGCTCACAATTTTCACGCCGTTGAAGTCTTGAGCATCATCAATCATGTTGCGTTTTTCTACCGCCACCATGCTGTTTGACATGTTTTGCACTTGCTTGTTGATCGCTGAGTTTTCTTCAATTAAGCTTCCGATGTTTTTCAAAAGATCGTTGTTGTTTTTGAATAAATCGCCGATGTTTTTCAATAAGTTGAATTGCTCATTTATCATTTCTTCGGCTTTCTCGCCGCTTACAGCCTCAATACGACGGATGCCTGCTGCTGTTGACGATTCGCTAAAGATTTTGAAGAAACCAATGTTTCCTGTTGAGCTTGCGTGTGTACCGCCACAGAGTTCTACCGATTCGCCAAATTTAATTACACGTACCAAGTCGCCATATTTTTCGCCAAACAAAGCCATTGCACCCATTTCTAGGGCTTTGCTGTGAGGCACTGCACGATTTTCATCGAGGCTAATGTTAGCACGAATTTTTGAGTTCACAATTTTCTCTACGCGAGCTAAGTCTTCATCGCTCACTTTTTGGAAGTGAGAGAAGTCGAAACGCAAGTAATCGGGGTGCACTAGAGAGCCTTTTTGCTCTACGTGCTCGCCAAGTACTTCGCGCAATGCCGCATGAAGAAGGTGAGTAGCGGTGTGGTTGTTTGCTGTGTTCTGACGAGTATTTGCATCAACCATCGCTTTAAATAGTGCATCTAAATCGGTAGGCAATGTTTTGCTTAGGTGAATGATAAGGTCGTTTTCTTTTTTAGTATCGAAGATAACCACTTTTTCGCCATTAGCTTCCAAATAGCCGGTGTCGCCCACCTGACCTCCACTTTCGGCATAGAAAGGAGTGATGTTGAATACCAACTGATAGAATTCATTCTTTTGTTGCTTCACCTTGCGGTATCGTGTAATGTACACCTCAGATTCTAGGTCGTCGTAGCCAATGAACTCTTCCACGTTATCTTGGCGCACCACTTGCCAGTCGTCGGTTTCTACCGCTGCGGCATTACGAGCGCGTTCTTTTTGTTTGTTCATTTCGCCTTGGAACTCCTCGCGGTTCACCACCAAGCCATTTTCTTTCAAGATAAGTTCTGTTAAATCGAGCGGGAAACCGAAGGTATCGTAAAGCTCGAAAGCTTGCGTGCCGGGCACAACAATAAAGTCTTTCGATTTGCGTTCTTCAATAATTTTATCGAGCAAGCTGATACCCGTAGAAAGAGTTCGTAGGAATGATTCTTCTTCTTCTTTAATTACTTTTTCGATTAGTATTTGTTGTGATTTCAATTCTGGGAAAGCATTGCTCATGGTGTCTTTTAGCACTTCAACAAGCTGATAAATGAAAGCTTCGCGGAAGTTTAAGAAGGTGTAGCCATAGCGAACAGCACGGCGAAGGATACGACGAATAACGTAGCCTGCTTTGTTGTTTGAAGGCAACTGACCGTCGGCAATTGCAAATGCAATGGCGCGAAGGTGGTCGGCAATTACACGCATGGCGATGTCGGTTTTTTCAGAATCGCCATATTTAATACCGCAAAGAGTTTCTATTTTGCGGAAAGTATTTTGGAAAATATCGGTGTCGTAGTTCGATTTTTTGCCTTGTTTCACCATGCACAAGCGCTCGAAACCCATACCTGTATCGACGTGAGTAGCAGGAAGAGATTCTAATTTTCCATCGGCTTTGCGGTTGAATTGCATGAACACGAGGTTCCATATTTCAATTACTTGTGGGTGGTCTTTGTTTACTAAATCTTTACCCGATATTTTAGCGCGCTCATCGTCGTCGCGAATATCTACGTGAATTTCAGAACAAGGACCACAAGGACCAGTTTCGCCCATTTCCCAGAAGTTATCTTTTTTGTTTCCTAAGATAACGCGGTCGGCAGGCAGGTGTTGAAGCCAAAGATTCTTAGCTTCGGTATCTTGCGGCACGCCGTCTTCATCGCTTCCTTCAAAAATACTGGCATACATTCTATCGGCAGCAATACCCATTCTGTCGTGCAGAAACTCCCATGCCCAATTAATGGCATCTTCCTTGAAATAGTCGCCAAACGACCAGTTTCCAAGCATCTCAAACATGGTGTGGTGATAGGTATCGTGTCCTACTTCCTCTAAGTCGTTGTGCTTTCCACTCACGCGCAAACATTTTTGGGTGTCGGCAGCACGAGGCGACTGAGCAGGGCGGTTTCCTAAGAAAATATCCTTAAATTGGTTCATCCCCGCGTTGGTAAACATGAGGGTAGGGTCGTTTTTAATTACCATTGGGGCAGAGCTTACAATCCGGTGTTGTTTCTCTTCGAAGAAGTCTAAAAATGCTTTTCTAATCGCTTTTGAATCCATTGTTTTATGCTTTAAATGCAAGATTTCTTGTTAATTAAAAGGAAAATATAACAGTAGAATTACTTTCGTTTATAATTATTCTTATATTTTTGCCACATTCAGCGTAATTCTAATGCTTGTTTGTCTTAATCTGGAGCAAAAATAGCGTATTTAGTTCAAAATAAAGTTCAAAAAAGAAATTACTTTTTATGGCAAAATTTAAGTTTAACCGAGAAACGCTCAGTTTTGAGCAAGATAAGCAGGATGTGAAAGGAAAAGTGAGGTCGTCAATTCTGATGATTTTCGCCACTTTAGTCATAGCTATTGTAATCTCTGTTGTTTTTCTTCAGTACTATGAATCGCCACGAATGATACGCCAGAAAGCTAAAAATGAAAAGCTGATGGCACAATATGAAATTCTCACCAAAAACATGGACGACATAGAGCGTGTGCTAGGCGATATTCAGCAGCGCGATGATAACCTTTATCGGGTGGTGTTTGAGGCCGATCCTATTCCGGCATCTATTCGTATGGCGGGTTTTGGAGGTATCAATCGTTATGAGAAACTAGAAAATTTAGATGAATCGGGTTTGGTGAAAGAGGCGACAAGGAAACTTGAAATCTTAACGAAGAAAGCCTACGTTCAATCGAAATCATATGAAGAGCTAGCTAAGTTGGCTCGCAACAAGGAAGAAATGTTGGCTAGCATTCCGGCCATTATGCCTGTGGCCGATAAGAAATTGAAGTACATGGCATCGGGCTATGGTTATCGTATCGACCCACTTTATAAAGTGCGTAAGTTTCACGCCGGCATGGACTTTGCAGCTCCAGTGGGCACTCCTGTTTATGCCACGGGCAACGGGGTGGTGGAAGATGTGCAAAGACTGCGTGGTGGCTATGGTAATAACATTAAGATTAACCACGGATACAGCTACGAAACACGATATGCCCACTTGCACGAAATTAAGGTAAAGGAAGGCGAAACGGTAGTACGCGGTCAGCTCATCGGTTTGGTGGGAAGTTCGGGTAAATCAACAGGGCCTCACTTGCATTATGAAGTGCGAAAAGATGGTGTGGCTATGAATCCTCAACACTATTACTTTAAGGATTTAACCCCAGAAGAATTCGATAAAATGGTGGCTATTTCTGACAATGCAGGGCAGTCGCTAGATTAAACTTAGTGAGGCTATGGCAACAAAGAAAATACATTATTCCGTTCGAGAAGTTTCCGAAATATTGGGAGTGAATGAATCGAACGTACGCTATTGGGAGAAGGAATTTAAAACAATCAATCCGTATATTGGCGGGCGAGGTGTGCGATTCTTCAGCGAACAAGATGTGGAAGAGTTTAAGCTAATAAAATATTTGGTTAAAGACCGAAAATACACCATTGCCGGAGCTCAGAAAAAACTGAAAGACAACAAAAAAGACACCGTAGAGAAACAACAAATGGTGGAGCGGTTGATTTTGGTGAAAACCATGCTGCTCGAAATAAAAGACCAGTTGGCAGAGAATTAGCGCGCATTGTATTGAAACACATTCTACCCGAGTGTGCCTTTCTTTTTTTACTGAAAAACATATATTATCCCGATGCAAATACGAGATATCATTAAGCATATAGAAGATTTTGCCCCATTGGCATATCAAGAAAGTTATGACAATGCCGGCTTACTGGTGGGGGCGCCATCCGATGATACGGACTCAGCACTTATTTGTTTAGATGTTACAGAGCAAGTGATCGATGAAGCCCTAGCTGCTGGACATCGGCTCATTATAGCGCACCACCCACTGATATTTGGAGGGCTGAAGAAAATTAATGGGAAGAATGAAGTAGAGCGTTGCGTTATTAAGGCCATTCGTCATGGTATTGCAATTTATGCTGCGCACACTAACCTCGATGCAGTGCAGGGGGGGGTTAATAGCAAGATATGCGATATACTAGGATTACTCCACCAGCGTTCACTTTCGCCCGCTAAAGGGCAACTTTCGAAGTTGGTAACATTCATTCCCGAATCGCATTTTCATGCTGTGGAACAAGCCCTTTTTCAAGCAGGTGCTGGCAGCATAGGTAATTACGATTCATGCGCTTATGCAGTTTTGGGCACAGGTTCTTTCCGTGCCGGAAACAACACCAACCCTTTTGTGGGAACACAGGGCGAATTACACTATGAAAAAGAAGTTCGATTGGAGACAATTTTTCCTAATCGCTTACAAAGCAAAGTGCTAGATGCCTTAAAATTGGCACATCCTTATGAAGAGGTGGCCTATGATGTTTGTGCTCTGCAGAACACTTACGAAGCGGTGGGTATTGGTTTAGTGGGCGAATTGCCCGAAGCTCAAGATGAACACGCTTTCTTAGCACAGCTCAAAAGTACATTCAACTGTGGGGTCATTCGTCATAGTGCATTGTTGGGCAAGCCAATTAAGCGAGTGGCGGTGTGTGGTGGTGCCGGAAGCTTCCTTCTGGGAGCAGCTCGGGCAGCCCAAGCTGACATATTTATTACGGGCGATATGAAATATCATGACTTTTTTGGGGCTGAAAAGTCGATAATATGTGCCGATATTGGACATTTTGAGAGTGAACAGTTCACTCGGGACATTTTTCGTGAGCTACTTATCGAAAAAATACCTAACTTTGCAGTTCAATTAACGGCTCATAGCACAAATGCCGTCAATTACTTCATTTAGAAATAGTATTCACAATTAAGATATGGCTAAGAAGAGCGAACAAACAGTATCAGTTAGCGAAAAACTGAGAGCATTATACGAGTTGCAAACAGTGGCATCAGACATTGATAAAATCAAGACTTTACGTGGAGAACTTCCATTAGAAGTGCAAGATTTAGAAGATGATGTAGTTGGTTTGGAAACGCGTATTCAAAATTTGAATGATGAAATTACAACGCTAGAAACATCAATTCAAAATCGTAAGACATCGATTAAAGAGTCGGAAGCACTGATTGTTAAATACACAGGGCAGCAAGATAGCGTGCGTAATAACCGCGAATACGATTCATTGAGTAAAGAAATCGAGTTTCAAGGCTTAGAAATTCAATTGTCGAACAAAAAGATTAAAGAATTTACAGTTGAGGTTGACGGCAAGAAAGGCAAGCTAGAAAATGCCGAAGCTAGATTGGTAGAGCGTAGAGGCGATTTGGAATCAAAGCGTAAAGAGCTTGATGAAATTACGGCTGAAACTCAGGTTGAAGAAGAAAAGCTAATTAAAAAGAGCGAAAGAATAGAGAAAAAAGTTGAGGAGCGTTTGCTTGTAGCTTTCCACCGTATTCGTTCGAATGCTCGCAATGGCTTGGCTGTAGCAACGGTGCAACGCGATGCTTGTGGTGGTTGTTTCAACCGCATTACTCCGCAACGTCAAATGGATATCATTACACGCAAGAAAGTTATCGTGTGTGAATATTGTGGACGTATTTTGGTTGACCCAAATATCATGGATCCAGAGTAGATAAAAACTAGCTCGGAAGAGCAGTAAAGAATTTCAAGAGGAATAGGTGAATAACCTGTTCCTCTTTTTTTGTTTAGGGGACAGGGGAAGGTAAGGGAGGCAGGGGACAGAGTTTATACAAAACCTAAAATTTATGAAATTGAGCATTTCGGATTTTCCCAAAGACCAATAATCATGATTCGGGAGATGGCTGCGACCTACAGATTTTTATTTTCTTGAATGGGGTGTGTTTTAATTTCAGTGTAGCGTATATCTTTTGAGCTTGTTTTGTTGGGCGACTACACTGCCTCAACTCTACGCTTTCTCCCAAAGCATAGACTGTTATTGTGGCGACTAACTTCTGCGTTGACATACATCTCACAATATCAGCCCAAGTCATCCTATTGCAAAAAAAGATAGAGGAGCAATTTTCCAAGGAGAAAAGTCTGATAAAGTACAAAAAGAGTGGAAATAAATGCTAAATGTAGCATGTGCTACTTTCTGCAGTGGAAATGGACTTCGTCGCACCGTCTGAATACTTTTTTCAAACGAAATTGAATGCATGGGATATGACATCCTCGTGCTCTAATCTAAAAAAAAGTTGGGATAAAAAAATGAGTTGTTGATTTAATTCTTGGAGCATTTGTTGTATTTTTTTACAAAGTAAAGATGTCATTTTTTAGGCTCAGACCCAAAAATATCCCCTGCCCCGTAAATCCACCTAAATTATAAACTGCCCCGAACGATAAACGCCGTAGGTAAAATGCGAATGCATTTCAAACCTACGGCGTTTATTTAATGAGGTATTTATTATTTGACTTCGGGGAAGTCGTCGTCTTTTTGACGAATGTAAGTTTCAATGTGTCGTCCAACTTTAGCATCGTAAATATCTTTGATAGTTAAGATAATACCCGTTTCTTCTACATTGCCAAAGTGCTCGTTTAGAATTGTTCCAAAGGTGCGCATGGTAGGGCTCAAATTCATGTAGGCATTTACCAGTGGAGGAATATTTTCGCCACGTTTTCTCACCTCGTTCACCAAAATTTTGTAGTCCTCTTTGTAGTCGTTACCACAGAATAGAGCCTTCATTGCTGATTTATCCATATCTACCTCCATTGGGTTCTTAGGATAAATAATTCTATCGTGATCGTAGAAATACTTTTCGTAGAAATACAAAATAAGATTTCTAGCTTCCACATTGAAATGGGTGTACATGGTTACTTTGCCCATGAAATATTGAATTTCGGGGTGATCTACAGTGAGGGCTCCCAATCCATCCCAAAGGTTGTCGAGTGCAAACAGGGCTTTAGCTCCAGCCTTGCTCGACTGATAAGAAGGCTGCACAAATGAGCGACCAAGTTCAATGGTGTAGGGCATATAATCTTTTTTAAACGTGTCGGTGAAGTGAAATAAACGACCAGTCGCGATGAGTGGATCTCCATTTTCATCAATATCTACTTCGCCACCCAACATATACCGATAGCCACCAAGAATTTCTCGGGCATCAGGATCCCACACAATTAATTGCTTGTAGCAATTTTCTTGAGTGTCGTATTTATCAATGTCGAGTTCTTTTCCGGTACCACCGCCGGCGTCGCGGAAGGTAATCTCGCGTAATCGACCAATTTCGTGCATGATATTTGGCGAATCATGCTGCGTAATGATATATATATCATTCGCTCCTTTGTTTGTTGAGCGAAGTTTTTTGTCGGGCGTAAGTTCCGCCATGATAATCTCTTTGGCTAGCGGAGCTGCAATTTCTTTCATAAACTTATTTTTTTATGCAATGGCAAATCTAATAAATCTATATGGTATATTTATTGATTTGTTGGTTGTTCTGACATCAATTGACATCAAGGTAATCTTTGCTAATAGTTCATTTACAGTTATTTAAACTTAGTTGGTAATTCAAACAATTGTTTTCTAAGTTCTTGCGCCCATTCCTTTTGGGTTTTCGATTTGTCGAATGTGTTGTAGGGAATAGGTTTATTAAACGTTAATTGAAAAGTTTTTCCTCGCTGATTGAAGAATTCATTCGACAAATAGAACATTTCAAGATTCCATTTAATGCCGATAGCGCGACGGAAATTCGATAAATTATAGAAGAAATTTGAATTTTGCCCCTGAATGTGAACCAAAACAATGTCGCGTTGATGCTGCACTGATTTCTGAATGAAATGCTTATTCCACTCCGTATCTTGAATAATGCCATCAATTTTTCTACTGTTTAAACCTGCGGGGAATATTAAAATTTGCTGGTCAGAATCGTAAGCCTCTTGGCTGAGTTGGGCAGCTTTTCTACTTTTCGAACCGAATTTATTAATCGGAATGAAAACATCCTTTAGCGGCTTGATAGCCGTGAGAATGTCATTGGCCAAGAATTTAAAACTACAGCCCATGTGTCGAGTTACTTCATCCATTAGTAGCATGGCATCGAATCCGCCAAGTGGGTGATTGGCAGCAAAAATATAACGACCATCTGGGGGAATGTTCTCTAAGCCTACCACATGGTCTTGCACATTAAAGTGCTTCATCACCGCCGAGGCAAAATCGGCACCTTGCAAATGCCCATATTTTTCAATGATTTCATTTACTTCATCAATATGCATAATTTTATCGATGTAGTTGTAAATGAATTTAGGAATCCACTTCGCCAATCCAGGGTTTTTCTCCTTGAATAAAGCCTTCAAATCGATGGGTTCCATCTTTGTATGTGTATCAACCATAGGTTTGTTTTTTGTTATAACGACCTACGAAGATAGGAATATTCACAAAAATGACGGCTCATTAACAGTTGTAGAAGTGAATAAGTTTATCTTTGCGTAAGAAATGAGTAATAATTTTAGATTTATAACTCGCTTGTTGCATCATTGGTATGCTGAAAACAAGCGAAACCTACCTTGGCGAGAAACAAAAGATGCTTATGTTATCTGGTTGTCGGAAATTATCTTGCAGCAAACACGCGTAGAACAAGGTTTACCCTATTTTCAACGATTTTTGGCACAATATCCGACGGTGCAGGACTTTGCAGCGGCAAATCAAGATGAAATACTAAAGCTTTGGCAAGGGCTAGGCTACTACAGCAGGGCGCGAAATATGCAGGTGGCAGCTCAAACGGTAGTGACAGAGCATGGCGGTGTTTTCCCTAATGATTACACCAAAGTTAGAGCCTTGAAAGGGGTGGGAGACTACACCACAGCAGCTATCTTAAGTTTTGCTTATGACTTGCCCTTTGCGGTGGTCGATGGTAATGTTATGCGTGTGTTTTCGCGTTTGTATGCGGTGGAAGAACCCATAGATACTGCCAAAGGAAAACAAATCATTAGCACCTTGGCACAGCAGCATTTGGCTGTTGAAGCACCTGCCAATCACAACCAAGCTATCATGGATTTTGGCGCATTGGTTTGCACGCCCAAAGCTCCGAATTGTGCCGATTGTCCGTTGGTGGCGGCTTGTGCCATGAGTAGCCCACAGCAAGCCGTCTCTTTCCCCGTAAAAAAAGGAAAAACAAAGATTAGAAATCGCTATTTCAACTACTTCGTAGTTCAAAACAATTTGCAAGAACAAGTTTGGATGCAGCAACGAAAGGGTAAAGATATTTGGCAAGGATTATACGAATTTCCAATGCTTGAAAGTGCCGAAGAAATAGACGATGAACACCTACTGAACGCCATGAGTAAACAACATTTTTTAGCCTCGTCATCTTGGCATTTACAGCATATTGGAGCATGGAAAAAACAAGTGTTGAGCCACCAGCACATTCATTATCGGTTCGTCTATTTGAAACTTAAAAGTGTGGAGCATACAAATGATGAAATTTTGTCGGTTGGTTTGCATGATATTGCTAACTTTGCAGTTCCTAAGCCGATAGAGCTGGAAATAGCACGAATTTTAGATTAAGATTTGTAAATACGTGAATAAAGCTCTAAATTGGCTTCCGAAACGATAGCATCAAAAAATATGGCAATAAATAAAGTAATATTGATTGGCAACGTGGGGCAAGACCCCGAGGTGAAATACTTGGAACAAGATGTGGCAGTGGCAAATTTCAGCCTAGCCACCACCGAGCGTTATACGAGCAGAGAAGGACAGCGCATGGAAAACACCGAGTGGCACCGCATTGTGGTGTGGCGAGGTTTAGCCAAAGTGGTGGAACAGTACGTAAAAAAAGGTTCGAAGCTTTACATTGAAGGCAGATTGCGCACACGCGAATGGACTGACAAAGACGGTAACAAACGCTACACTACAGAAATATATGCCGATAATTTAGAAATGCTAGATGGGCGATCGGCTTCAACATATCAAGATCAAGCAGCACCTAGCGCAAATCCCGCAGGAGCACCCAGTCCACAGCCCGATTTGAGTAGGGATGCAGATGATGATTTACCATTTTAATTTAAATAGAATATTTTGGAGATAGAGCCTTTATCCGTTTTAGCGATATCATGGGACGTTCAGTTTCATGCGCTTACATTCGAAACAAGCATTAGCTTGTTTGTGATTGCCTTGTTGTTAATTCTCTCAGCCTTGGTTTCAGGGTCAGAGGTGGCTTACTTTTCGTTGAGCCCAAACGATAGACAACAACTAATGAATGAAGCCGACCGCAAGGGGAAGCTTGCCCGCGAAAACTTGGCGCATCCCGACCACTTGTTGGCCACCATATTAGTTACCAATAACTTTGTGAATGTAGGAGTGGTTATGCTTTCAAGCTATGCCATGACTACCTTAGTAGATTTCACTCAGGCTCAGGTGTTGGGTTTCGTCTTTCAGGTGGTTATTGTAACTTTCTTTTTGCTGCTCTTTGGCGAGATTATCCCCAAGGTTTATGCCGCTAAAAATGCCGTGCTTATGGCAAAAATGATGGCAATGCCGCTTTATCTGTTGGGAAAATTATTTACTCCCATTAACAAAGTACTCATTCGTTCTACATCGTTGGTAAACAAGCGAATGCAGAAGAAGCAAACGAGCAATATTTCAGTTGATGAGCTTTCGCACGCGCTAGAATTAACCGACGATCAAGAGTTAACCGAGGATAAAGAAATTCTAGAAGGGATTGTTAACTTCGGCAACAAAACAGCCGAAGAAATCATGAGTCCTCGGGTTGATGTGCAAGGCGTAGATATTAAAGATTCTATCGACAAGTTGGTAGATATTATTAATGATTCAGGTTATTCGCGAATTCCGGTTTTTGAAGATAGTCACGACAATATTAAAGGCGTGCTATACATAAAAGACCTGTTGCCTTACTTAAACAAGGTGGAAGATTTCAAATGGCAAGAAATTATCAGACCACCTTTCTTTGTGCCCGAGTCGAAAAAAATTGATGATTTGCTCGAAGATTTCCAAAAGAATAAAGTGCACTTGGCTGTTGTGGTCGATGAATATGGCGGAAATTCAGGCATTGTAACACTTGAAGATATTCTAGAAGAAATTGTGGGCGATATCTCCGATGAGTTCGATGAAGATCAAATCTTCTTTACACGCATCAGCGAAAATAAATACATATTTGAAGGAAAAACGCTTATTGATGATTTCTGCAAAGTGACCCATGTTGATGTGGCTACCTTTTCTTCCGTGAAAGGCGTGGCAGATACATTGGCAGGGCTCATCTTAGAAATTAAAGGTGAAATTCCAAAGCAACACGTGAAAGTAGAATATGGCAATATTCTATTCACAATTGATGCAGTAGATAATCGGCGAATTAAGAAAGTGAAGGTGGAAATAAAATAATAGGGATATGTTAAAGAAACTTCTTGTTCTTCTCGTTATGGGCTTAACAGCCTGTCAAGATGCATACGTGCCTAAGCCGAGAGCTTATTTTCGAATAAGTTTTCCCCAAAAGGATTACGCCGAATGTCGCGATATGAAAGCTTTCGAATTTGAAAAAGCTACTTATGCACATTTGGAGCAACTTGCAGCACCCGAAGGGCAAGAATGGGTTAATGTGAGCACACCAACAAACAAAGTTGACATTCACCTAAGCTATGAAACTTTGCGAAAAGACCTCGATAAACACCTGGAAGAAGCTCGGAAATTAGCCTACGACCACAGCATTAAAGCCGATGCCATTGAGGAACAATTCTATGCCAATCCAGCACAGCAGGTTTATGGCATGGTTTACCGCATTAAAGGCAATGCTGCTTCACCCATGCAGTTTTTCCTAACCGATAGTGCGCAAAACTTCATTCGTGGAGCATTTTATGTGCGAGAAGTGCCCAATGTTGATAGTATTCAGCCAGTTATCGACTTCTTTGAATCCGATGTGGTGCATCTCATTGAAACATTTCAATGGACAAGTAAAAAATAGCCTATGCCTTTAGAATATCACATAGAAATAGGTGGGGGAGTCTTGGTAACATGGTCGCTTACCGAAGATGCTGAATTTAAAAAATGGGCAATAAAGTATCGTTATTATCCTGCTTTTATGCAGCTAAGCAGCCCAAGAAAGAAAAAGGAATGGATTGCACGACAACGTTTGCTGCATGAAGTGGGGTTAGATTCATCGAAGATATACTACAATGAAGAAGGAAAGCCTTTTGTCAATCATGTGAAGTATAAATACATATCGATTAGCCACTCTAAAAACTCGGTGGGTATTTACCTGCACCCCGATAAGAATGTGGGAATTGATATTGAATCGAAAAACCGCAATTTTTTGAGCATAGCCGAAAAATATTTGTTACTGCCCGAAGAACATGAGGCGGCAAAAGCAGTTACCGAAGGTTATGCCTTATTTTGGTGCATTAAAGAAGCAATATACAAGCTAGTGGGGCGTCCAATGACTGAGTTTAACCTGTATCGAGATATTCAGATTACGGAAACCGATGGTAAGGCAATTGTTCGTGTAGCAGCATACCCTAATTCTACATTTGAGTTGCACCGAATGGATTTTGGAGACCAAATTATTTTATGTGTAGTAGAGCACCCTTAGCAAACTTTTGTTTGCTTTTTTTGTTTTTAGAGGAAGTGTAGAATGTGAACTTGGAGATGCAGAGCTGAGCGTGCCTAGTGGAAAGAACAAAGCAATGCATCCAAGCATTCGTAACTGTTAATTCGTAATTGAATCCTTTTCCTCATGATACTAGTAATATTTGGAGCATCGGGCGATTTAACTAAAAGAAAGTTGATACCCGCCATTTTTGAGTTATATAAACATAATCTACTCCCCGAGAAGTTCGTAGTTTTGGGCGTTAGCCGTACCGACTATGAAACTGAAGAGCATTTTCGCAATTTTGCAACTGAATTTCTAGATCATCAAGAGCTAGAATTTCGCAATATGCTATATTATCAGCAACTTCAAACGGAGGATAAGTATGATTATCCAGTGCTGAAAGATCGCCTAAGTATGTTGGCAAAGGAAAGAGAAACCGGAGAAGACTATATTTTTTATCTTTCTACACCTCCGAAGCTTTATGGTGTAATTCCTGAGGCACTCAATTTTGTAGATCTGAATAAGCAAACCAATGGATTCAGAAGGCTAATCGTAGAGAAGCCATTTGGCACCGATTTGAAGTCGGCGGTTGAACTAAACGAACAGTTGTTACATTTTTTCGATGAACAACAGTTGTACAGAATCGACCACTACCTCGGAAAAGAAACCGTGCAAAATATGCTTGTTACCCGATTTGGAAACGGCATCTTTGAGCCAATATGGAATCATAACTTTATTGAGCGAGTAGAAATTACCTCGGCAGAAAGCTTGGGTGTGGAAAGGCGCGGAGGATATTACGACCAATCGGGAGCAATGCGCGACATGGTGCAAAATCACCTATTGCAATTGCTAGGCATGGTGGCAATGGAGCCTCCTGTGTTGATTAATGCCGAATCGATAAGAAACGAAGTGCTTAAAGTGTTTCAATCGCTTCGACCGCTAACAAAGGAGGCTATCGCAAAGCAAGTAATACGCGGGCAATACACGCAATCAACAATTAAAGGACGACAAGTGAAAGCCTATCGTGACGAAGTGGACATGTTGTCAGATAGTCGCACTGAAACCTTTTTCGCTATGCAGTTATTCATCGATAACTGGCGGTGGAGTGGTGTGCCTTTCTATATTAGAACCGGAAAGCAAATGCCAACCCGAGTGACAGAAGTGGTTATTCACTTTAAGCAAACGCCTCATCGTTTGTTTGGAGAATCTGCAGATTCATCGCTCAATAATAATCAGCTAATAATTCGTATTCAGCCCGACGAAGGCATCTTGCTCAAAATGGGTATGAAAGTTCCCGGGGCAGGATTCGATATGCAGCGAGCTAATCTGAGCTTTCGATACGATGAACTAACCGAACAACGTCTCCCTTCTGCCTATGAACGCTTACTGCTCGACTGTATGCACGGAGATGCTACGCTCTATGCACGTGGAGATACCACCATTAAAGCATGGGAATTTGTGCAACCAATCCTCGATGAGTGGCGAAAAAATGAAAGTATTCCTATCTATGGCTATCCAGCAGGCACTTGGGGTCCAAGCGTGTCCGACGAGCTAATAGCAAATGGCACATGGCGCTACCCTTGCAAGAATTTGGTTGATGATGGAAGTTATTGTGAATTGTGATTCTATAAAAAAATAAAGACGGCTAATGCCGTCTTTATTTTTTTATCTCATGTTAGTTGTTTCGCTGAGTATACTCTGTTGGAGAGCATCCGTAGGCTGTTTTAAAGCATCGTGAGAAGTACGATAAGCTAGAGAAACCAGTCATGTGAATAACTTCCGATGGAGTGCGACCTTGGTTAGCAAGTAGGTCGGCAGCCACTTTTAAGCGCTGATTTCGAATGAACTCTTTGGCTGTCTGTCCAGTAAGCTTCTTTAAACGACGGTAAAGCTGATTTTGACTCATTTTCATATCATCGCTGAATCGTTCTACGTCATATTCCGTATTGTCGATGCTTTTCTGAATCATTTGAACCGCTTTGGTTAAGAATTGCTCATCACCGCTAGGAAGTTTAATTTTCTCTGGCTCAAGTAGCTGCTTAGTGCGCGCTTCTTTTTTGTTTTTCTGACGAGCCGATAAGATGTTTTTAATTTTCAGCATGAGCGAATCCATGTCAAATGGTTTCGTAATGTAATCTATCGCCCCTAGCTTTAAGCCCTTGGTTTCCTCGGCTATGGAGTCTTTAGCCGTTAAGAATATAATCGGAATATGTGCAAACTGTTTGTCTTTAGCCAACGTTTTGGCTAACTCAAATCCGCCCATTTCAGGCATCAATATATCAGAAAGTATTAAATCAGCTTTTGACTGATTGAGCATATCTAAAGCCTCTTTACCATTCATAGCTGTTTGTACATGGAATGATTTAGATAGTTCGCTTGCAATGAATTTATTTAACTCAATATCGTCTTCCACCACAAGCACTTGAAGCATCTTGTGTCCGTTGAAGTCGTCTTCAACTTGAACTTTTTCATCGTGGAAGCTGATTGCACTGTTTTCAATCAGGTTGTACGTTTTCAACGTGTTGTTTAATTCGCCAACATTCGATGGTTTGAGTGGTATGCTCACCGTGAATGTACTACCTTTGTCCACTTCGCTTTGAAGTTCAATAGTTCCTTGATGTTGATCTACCAGTTCTTTTACCATATATAGTCCAACGCCTCCAGTACTTTGCGTTCGGATTTGATTAATTTGGAAAAATCGTTCAAATATCTTTTCTTGATATTCGGATGCTATACCAATACCATTGTCAGTTATATGTAGCCATGCGTGGTCTTTTTCTTGAGCGATTTTTATGCTTACATTCCCTCCGTTGGCTGTATATTTAAAAGCATTGGAAATAAGGTTGAATACCACCTTTTCAAACTTATCTAGATCAATATATGTGTTCACTGATTCATTCTCGCAGTCTATACTAAATTTAATTTTCCGCGCATGAGCAAGAGGTGTGAAATAGGTGTATATTTCTTGCAACATCTGATTGAGGTCAACAAGTGTGTAGATAAGCTGTGCACTAGAGTTGTTTTCAAGCTTTCTAAACTCCATAATCTTGTTTACCAATCGCATGAGTTTATCGGCACTGGTTCTAATCAGGCGTATCTTCTCTTTAGTGTGTGCCTTAAGGTGGTGCTCAGATTCAAGTTCTTTCACAGGTTCTAAAATGAGCGTTAGTGGTGTGCGTAGCTCGTGGGTAATATCGGTGAAGAATAAAGACTTCTGTTCATTGAGTCGTTCAAGTTCTACAGCCTTCACTTTTTCTAATGCCAGTTGATGTTTCTCGGCTTCTTTGTTTTTTCTATAAATGATATAAGCATAGGAGTAGCCAACAAGAGCAAGAATGTAAAGGAAGTAAGCAAATAGACTCTTCCACCATGGTGTCGAAATTGTTAAAGTAAACTTGTACGAATTTGCATGGAGAATGGTGTCGCCAGTGCAAACGTGAAAGTCGTAGTCTCCAGAAGGAAGATTGGTGTATGTAGCTATGTTCTTCCCTTTGGCTTTATTCCATTGCCGATCAAACCCCTCGAGTTTGTAGTAGTAAATCACCTCTTGAGGAGCCGAGAAACTCATATCGGAAAACGAAATGGTTATCATTTTGTCCTTGTATGAAAGTTTTAACTGATCGTTATCATGCTTATTTGTGCTATTATAAATGACACTCTGGTTGAAAACTTGCACATCGGTGATGGAAACATTTGAAGAGTCTTGCTTGTTTTTTATCACCTGTGGGTTGAAACAAATGAAATTAGCGTTGTTCCCTACTAAAAACGCTTGGTTGTCAATCACCAAATTTGAATTTCGGGCTAAGAATGTGTTTTCAAGATCGTGACTAGAAAACTTATCTGTCACGGTTTCACTGTTTAGATTAAATTTCAGAATACCATTATACATTCTAATCCAGAGGTTCTTCTCATTGTCTTCTTCAATATTAAATACCAATTCATTGCTGAGGTAATCGAGTTTGGGATATCCTAAGAACGCAACCTCACCATTGTGTTCAATTTTCTTATTAAGACCCGAATTTGTGCTAACCCAAATGTTGTTATTTGAATCTTCAAATATTGAGTTAATAATATTGTCGTTAATTGATAGTGTATCGTTAGCTTCGTAAAAGTAACTACTTATGCTTTCTGTTTTTGTTTGCAAATGGTTTAAACCCGTGCGAGTTCCCATCCAAATATCACCATGTTCATCTTCAAGAAGTGCTCTAATAGAATTGCAGCTTAAACCATTGGAAATATTATATGTTTTTGTGCTTATTACCCCTTTGTTATTCGTTTTTAATCGAGCTATTCCGCCATATTCAGTACCAATCCAAATGGTGTTTTGCTCGGTTCTCGATGGAATAATTGATGTAATTCTGTTCTCTGGTATCGTAATGTGAGTTCTTTTATTGTATAATCGGGCACCCCACAAATAGAGTTCCTGATTTCTGAACGGATAGTAAAGGATTCCGCCACCTTCAGTCCCGACCCACAAACCATCGTTGCTAGCATACATAGATAAGATGTTGTATGTGGTGTGCAAGTGCTTAGGAGATATGTGTTTAGCGGGGTTGTGTTCTTTCACGAACTGATAGCTGTTGTTTACTTTCTCATATTCAAAAATATATTGATTTGCACCAACCCATAGCTTATTGTTGTGTTTGGCAAAGCATTTAATGTTTAAACTTTTGGAGTCGGTGGCTTTAGGCAGAGCGTATCGTTCGATGCCTTCGTCGGCAATTTGGGCTCTATCTACTTTGTTAGCCCCAATCCAAAGGTTGTTGTCATTGTCTATATATAGACAACTAATGTTGTTGCTTGAAATGCTATTTGGATTTAGCGGTTCGTTCTGGTAAGTTTGGAAAACAGCATCTTTAGCCGATAAAGATTGTTGGTCGGCTTTCAGCAAAGACAGTCCATTGTTCCGGCTCCCAATCCAAAGGTTATTGTCTTTATCGCATTTAAGACGATAAACCACGTCGCTACAAATACCTTGACTATTGCTCTCTGGCAAATATGCAGTGAAGTTACGCAACATGCCATTTCTATCGAGCTCGGCTCTATTCAGTCCTCCACCCCAAGTTGCTATCCATAAGTAACCATTCTCAGAGCTGATAACTTGCATGATAGTGGAGTTGGAAATCGAGTTGCCATAACTTTTGTAGGCGTATTTCTTGTGTTTTCCATCTATTCTGTCGATAAAATACAAGCCACTGTTTGTTCCCACCCAGAGGTTCTCGTATCGATCTTCATAAATAACATTAACAGTTTCTTCGTCAAGATAGGAAACTGTTTTTCTTGTTTTACGATCTAATTTGTACAAGCCATCTCCGAGAGTCCCCACCCAAATACTGTAGTTCGCATCTTGAAATAAAGATGTGATTCGACTAGAGAAAGGGAAAGATTGAATTTGATTCGTTTTAATCTGAATGTGGTTCAGTCCATTAGATGTTCCTGCCCAAACGTCTCCGTCAACATCGGTGAGTAAGCAGGTAATTTCTCGATTAGAAATAGAAGAGCTATCTCTATACTGAGGTAGGAAGTTTGTGCAATTGTAACCGTCGAATTTAGCCAAGCCATTCCAAGTTCCAATCCAAATAAATCCATTACCATCTTGAGTGATACAGTTGGCTTTGTCGAGAGGGAGTCCGTTTTCGCGTCCAACATGGCTAAAATGTAGTTCATTTTGGGCTTGGATGGTCCAACTAAGTCCCAAAAGAATAAATAGAATGAGTGTATGCGTCTTCATTATGATTGACTTTACATTTCGTTTATGCCATAAAGTTAATTATTTTTTACACTTCAGGTCGATTCTTTGCTATAATTTTTATCAAAATTATGAAAATGTCGAAAATATTCATGATTTAGTCAAATAACTTCAAATAGCATGGAATAATTATCAAATTATGTTATTTTTATTAACTATTGATTTCTCAATAGAGCTTAATTTTGAATCGTTGAAATTAACCTATTGGAGATGTATTATTAATGTGTAGGGTCGATTGTAAATGGAAATTTAAAAGTAGGATGGATAATAGATAACTAAATAGAGATAATAATTAAAAAGGCAAGTACATTGAAAGATAAAACCAAAAATTGAGATTATGAAATTATGTTTAAACGAAAGAAGAACAACTCGCAGAGTCATGCTGATGACTTTATTGATGTTGTTTTTCAGTATTCAATCGTTTGCGCAAGGTGCTCATGCGTTAGGCGGAAGAGTTACAGATGCGAGTGGAGCTTCGCTCCCAGGTGTAACAATTGTGGTGAAAGGCACGACCGTTGGTGCTATAACTGACGTTGACGGTAATTACAACCTAAGAGATCTAGATTCAGATGCAGTGTTGCAATTTAGTTTTATTGGTATGGTTTCTCAAGAAATTCCATTGGAAGGAAAGCGTACAATTAACGTGAAAATGCAAGCTGAAAGTATTGGTTTAGATGACGTTGTAGTTGTTGGCTATGGTACTATGAGAAAAAAGGATTTGACAGGTTCTGTTGTTCAGGTGAAGCCTGATAAATTACAAAATGAGAATCCGCAAACAGTGCAAGACGTACTGCGAGGAGTTCCCGGCCTGAAAGTAGGATATACTTCAGATGCAAAAGGTGGCGGTTCATTGCAGATACGTGGGCAAACGTCGGTTTATACTGATGGCGGGCATAACGATCCATTAATAATTCTCGATGGAATGCAGTTTTATGGTGAGCTTTCAGAAATTAATACTACCGATATTGCCCAAATTGATGTATT
>JBKEBD010000014.1:0-63482 GCA_047972995.1 Mangrovibacterium sp. | reverse complement strand
CACTATACTTGAATGAACGTTGCTTTATTTCCCAAAAGCGAGTGCAAAAGTAAAGGTTTAATTTGAACTCGCAAGCATATCGACTCTTTTTTTCGCAATTTCTGTGAAGTCTTTTTCAAGCAAACAGACCAAGAATATGTTTAGTCGTTGGTGGATAGCGATTTACTAAATTCCAGGTGCTAACTACCTTTTCAGGACCTGAGCATGAAAAAATCATATCTCATGCGCTCAATTTCATTTTTTTGGGTCATTGGTAAAATCTCAAACACTCCAATTCATGAAATTCATCGCAAAGTTTTTTTGTGTGTGGGGGGGAGAAAAACTATCCCACCAACAGATTCTACTCTTATTTATCTACCCAAAGACTGATGAAAATAAATGATACTATATATTATCATGAATGTGCCCGAGCATGGTTTTTCTTCAACACACCAACATTGCCCTTGCCGAGATGAAAACAACAAAATCCAAACCTGATAAAAGTCATTTCAAACAAGTCGCATTCAAAAAAATATCAACTATAATTCCGACATATAATTTAATCTATACATTTGCCTCAAAATTTAAATACATCTGCATTGAGAAAAATCATTTCATACATCTTCATGGTCATGCTTTTACTGCCCATCTCTTGCAAAAAAGACAAAGATGAAGTGCATGAGGAAGACCCTTCCAACTATTATGCCGACGAAACAGGTTTGCAAACCGACTTATATCCTATTAACGATACTGGCGGGAAGCTTTCATACATCAACGCGCAAGGAGACATTATACTCCGCACCGACTGCGCTTTTTTGAGCACATCTTATTTCTATAATGATCGCGCCAGAGTAAGCATAAACGTAAAACTCAGCGAAGGAAAGGTAGATAGAAAAACCATTGTGGGAACTATCTCTATTGATGGGTTGTATGACAACGAGCCGTACTATGGAATATATTATGCCGACACCGAACAATTGCGCCGTTTATATTATAACTACGACGACCAACCCTTAACGGGCTATGAATATGGCGATGCGATTATGGAACCTTATTATGAGATGCAATCATGGTATGGCTATAAATATGGTGCAATCGACAAAAATGGGCAGTTCATTATCGAACCCCAGTATGTAGACATGGGAAGATACAGCAAATGCCTATTAACATTCACGGGCGACACTTGGAGTGAATATCGATATCATGACTTCGCCGGCAACATCATTCGTGTAGATGGTAAAGAAAAACACTATAAATCTGCTAGCAATTTTAAAAGTGGTCATGCCATAACGCAGAATGCAAACGATAGTATTTTCATCATCATCAACGAAAACTTCGAAGTTACCGACAGCATTCTTGGCTATTACAATTCGCCGTTGAATGTAAAATCGTGGTCGGTCGTGAGCGAATTTTGTGATATGATGTGCCGCATTGAGCACTACAAAATGAATAGTGAATTAGGCTACTATCAAGCAAAATATGGTTTCTCAAACACCTACGGGCGAATTATCATCCCTGTACAACTTGACTATGCCATGGACTTCTATAACAGCTACTCGCTTTACGAGCTCAACGGCTTATGGGGATATTTGAACACTGGAGGTAGAGCGGCTATTGCTGCACAATATGCCGACGCCCACCCTTTTGTTGAAGATGTAAGCTCTGTGAAAGACATGGACGACGAATGGATGCTCATCGACAAGAACAACAACATACTTTCAGAAGCGCGCTTCAAATCAACAGGTATTACTTCTTCCGAGCTCACCGCCTTCATTCCGCTCGATTCAGAAAGCAACCTTTATGGTTTTATGAATAACAAAGGAGAAGTAGTAATTGAACCACAGTTCTATTCCTCTAGCTATTACGAAGAAAAAGTAATTGAAGCTACCTTTTGGGACAATCTAGCTCTAGTAGAAATAGACGAGCTGCAATCGGCTTACATTACAAAAACAGGCGAAATCGTTTGGCAGGGCGAAACGGGCAATGACGATCCGCTCATCAGCTACATCACACCCAAAGGTATGCAGATTGCACCTCATCAGTATAAAGAAAAGATAAACAAACGCATGAAAATGTTGTAATAATGGGCAGGGGATATTTTTGGGTCTGAGCCTAAAAAATGACATCTTTACTTTGTAAAAAATAACAAATACTCCAAGAATTAAATCAACAACTCATCTTTTTAACTCATTTTTTCTAGATTAGAGCATGAGGATGTCATATCCCATGCGTCCAATTTTGTTTGAAAAAGGTATTCAGACGGTGCGACGAAGTCCATTTTTGTTTGAAAAAAGTATCGGGCATTACATTTAGCGTCTATTTCCCTTTTTTGTACTTTATCAGACTTTTTCTTCTTAAAAAATTGCTCCGCTATCCTCTTTTTGATAGTAGGATGATTTGGTCTGAAATTGTGAGACGTATGTCAACGCAGAAGTTAGTCACCGCTAAAACAGTCCATGCTTTGGGAGAAAGCGTAGAGTTGAGGCAGTGTAGCCGCCCAACAAAACAAGCCAAAAAGATATACTCCACACTGAAATTAAAACACACCCATCCAAGAAAATAACAATCTATAGATCGCAGCCACCTCCCGAATAATCTGCTAAGGCTTACTATGATTAGGTAAGTAAATGTGGACTCAGATCCAAAATATCCCCCTGCGGCGCAATAATACGCACGACATTCTTCACCAATCGACTACAAACAAAAAGAGGTGAAAATAAGATTAGCTTTACCGCTCTTATTTTCACCTCTTCCTTCTCATTTCAGCACGCTACATACCTGCAAAGCTTATTGTTAGTTTCTGAAATTTGCCCAATAAGCTTTGTCGTAGCCTGTATCTTCATAATAGTTCCTACTGTCGAGCATTCGTGCTCCTTCTTTCAAATCGAGCATTGCCGCCTTTGCCGAACGGTGCACCTGCTGACCTTCAGCATCGGTGTATTGCTTATCTTCACTCATGTAGCTCAACATATATTTTCCTTTAAACTGCTGATAAATGCACACCGCTTGGTAAGTTACATTCGTTTGCGCCTTTCCTTCGGTAAACAAACTTCTATCGCTCGGATTATTTTTTGGTGCTTCCACCCTCACTTCATGACGAACCAAAGCCTTGCTTCCTTTCAATATATAAAGTTTTCCAGCAATACTTGTTCCATAGAAATCACCAGTGTGCGCCACCGTTGGCTTATCTTTTTTATAAGAAATAACCCACACCGAATCACCTTCGTAAGGAGCAATACCATCTACTTGCAAATCGAAGCTACCCACTAAACCACTGTTGAAAACAGAGCTTCCCATGCGCACAATATCTAAGCTGAGCAACTCATCGAAAGTAGGCAAAGCATCATAAAAGCTGTATGGAGTGAAGTTTTTATTCACTTGTGTGAACTTGTAGTTTCTGTTTTGGTAGGCGTTTTCTACTTCTGACGTGGTATAAGCCGTTTGGTCAGTCATTTCCACAATAGCTTCCCGAATGCGTGCTTCGCCCTCTCCCACTTGAGTTTTCCCCAAGAAGTGAAAATCAGCACCCATGGGCAAGGTGTAGAAATTTTTCGAAATTTGCTTAATAGCATCATTCACCACACGAAAAGCCACCAAAGACTGCCCCGTAACATCTACAGCATCAAAGCCGTAAGTTTCTTTATCGAGGGTAATGCGTGTAAATTCTTGCCCTGCCACTTCTCTCACCACAAAAGCTTTATTGTGATAGCCAATGGCCGACACCGCCAACGTTTTATCTAAATAAGAATCGGGCACATCGATGGTGAAATAACCATTTTCATCGGTGGCAACACCAAAATAAGTCCCTTGCACCCCAATGTTGGTGTAAGGAATGGGTTCTCCCGAATGCGTTTCTAACACGCGTCCATGCATGGGGGTTTTCTGAGCTTCCGCCGCCAGCGAAATCAGGAGTAATAGCACGACTATACTATTTCTAACAAACTGCTTCATGTGTTTATAATTCTGCAATAAGCTACAAGCCAAAGGCTTTAGGCCGATTACTGGTTCTTAATCTATTCTTTAGTTTGAATTGTACTGCACAAAATTTGAGAGTCAAAAATACCAAATCAAACGGACTTTTAGGGCTAAACAAAAAGAAATTTGTAATTTAGCCCTAATTCCAATTTAGAACAATAAAATTATGAGACTTTTATTAAGTAGTAACTCTAGTGTAGCGGGCGAAGCATATCTTGGTTTTGCAACGCCTCATATTAATGAATTTTTAGGCGAAAACCCCCTAAAGGTTTTATTTGTGCCTTATGCAGCCGTAACGTTCAGTTTCGATGAATATGTATCGAAAGTAAACGCCGCTTTGGGTGGCACTCATCAGATTGTGGGCATCCACCAGTTTGAAGACCAACAAAAAGCTATTGCTGAAGCCGAAGCCATCATGGTGGGTGGTGGAAACACTTGGCAGTTGGTACGCATGATGCACGATTTAAATCTCATGCCAAGTATAGCCAAGAAAGTGAAATCTGGCACGCCTTACATTGGTTGGAGTGCAGGTTCAAATGTGGCTTGTCCTACTTTGCGCACAACCAACGATATGCCTATTATCGACCCCAAAGGGTTCGACACCATCAACCTTGTACCTTTCCAAATCAACCCACACTACATGGATGCCAATCCTGATGGACACGCTGGCGAAACTCGCGAACAACGCATCAACGAGTTCATTGCAATTAATCCTGATTTATATGTGGTGGGGTTGCGTGAAGTTACCTTATTGAAATATATGCATGGCAAACTCGATTTAGTAGGCGATCGCACTGCACGTATCTTCAAAAAAGACATGACACCTTACGAGCTTAAAGCAGGCGATGATTTTAATTTTCTATTAGGCTAATGCCCATGGGCTGCGAGTTGAGATGCCAAACACTCCGCTTGCAGCCTACAAATCTTCATCGAGATTTTGTGTGGGAACCCACGACACGAATAATCCTATAATAAAAACAATGCCCAAAGTGGCCAACACATCGAGCCACTGCAATTGCATGGGGTAGGCCGACAAGGCAAAAGCTCCATTCGACGGCAATTTCACAATGGCAAACTGCATTTGCAGCCACACACAAAGCACACCAAATGCAATGCCGAGCAATGCGCCAAGCAACGAAATTAGCCAACCTTCTACCAAAAAGATGCGACGAATAAACTGCGAATCAGCCCCCATACTTCTCAACACAAAAATATCATCTTTCTTATCGATAATAATCATGGTGAGCGACCCGAGCAAGTTAAACGATGCAATGAGCAATATAAAGCCTAAAATTAAAAAGCTCGCCCACTTCTCCGATTTCATTACCTGATAAATCAATTCGTGTTGCTCCATGCGGTTTTGCACCTTGAAACTATCGCCCAAAAACTGTTTTACTTCTTGTTTCACACGCTCTGCATCGGCAGCGGAATCCAGCTTCAACTCTACCGAACTAAGTTTACCTTGCAGTTGTAGCAACTCCCGAGCAAAATGAATAGGCACAAAAAGATATTGCCCATCTATTTCTTGCTGAACCGAAAACAGTCCTTTGGGAAAGATATAATTATGATTAAAAGCATTCTGCAAATTCACAACGTGCTTTGCACTGCGCTTAGGGTAATACAAATGTATAGGACTGCGCATATTCATGCCCACACCCAAGTCGGCAGCTACACCATAGCCCAACACCGCAAAATCTTCGTCGTTTTCTCGTAAGTTGAAATTGCCCAGCACCATCATGGAATCAATGCCTGAAGATTGGGCATAATTGGGGGCAACTCCTTTTAAGTTGGCATATTTCTGGCGACTACCATAAGAAATCAACACATTATCTTCCACCACCTCCATGTAATCTACCACCCCATCAATGTTTTTCAAGCCCTCCAACTGGTCGTAATCGGCAGCAAAGCTCTTTCCTTCCACGGTGGTAATCTTCAAATCGGCATCAAAGCTCG
Source organism: Mangrovibacterium sp. (assembly GCA_047972995.1). Lineage (GTDB taxonomy): Bacteria > Bacteroidota > Bacteroidia > Bacteroidales > Prolixibacteraceae > JBKEDC01. The sequence goes on along the minus strand of JBKEBD010000014.1, from coordinate 57,575 downwards.
AAAGCATTCCTCCAATAAAATCGTTTATACCATTGAAGGCAGAAAGCACCACAATTAAAGCTGTAGTTCCAACTGCCACCCCGAGCACCGAAAGAATCGAAATCAAGTTAATAACATTCAACGATTTTTTCGAGAATAGGTATCTTTTCGCTATCTGAAGATGAAAGTTCAAATTGTGTTTATTTTATAGCTTTTACAATTAGTCCAGTTCCAGTTTGGTGTGTACCTTTTAGGTCGATCCAATTTAGCAACAAGCACCAAGGGAAGACCACAAGATAATAAAAAGGTAGTAAGATAAAGAACAACTTGCTCACGCCAAGCGCTAAGATGGGGAATTTCATCGATAGTTTCCAACTAATTTTCCCTGCTGTACCGTAAGCATATTTTGCTTCAACCGACGAGAATCCCGCCAATTTCAGTTTATCCTCTATTTCTTGAATACCATAACCATCGCGCACGTGTTCATCGATGAAACCTGTTGCTCCATCGTTGTGGTGATCGTGGTCATGATGCGAGTCGGAACCACCCTGGTCTGAAGGGGTAGAAATGAGTAATACTCCCCCATCTTTCATAGCGTGATGGAAATTTTTAAACACTTGCACATCTTCCTCAATGTGTTCCATTACATCAACTGAAAGCACTAGATCAAAAGTGTTCTCTTGTTGAAATGTGGTTAGGTCGACATATTGAAACTGCACCCGATTGCTTCCGCCAATAGCCAAAAAGAATCGATTGCAATCGGCTATCTGCTCCTCTTTCACATCAACAGCCAACACGTGAGCATCTCTAAAAATGCGACTCATCCGATAGGTGTACTGCCCAAAACCAGAGCCTGCATCGAGAATAGCCGCATCCTTGGGCAGTTTCATTCGGCGCAATGCGCTATTAATATGCCATGCTCGAAGCAATAGAATATCAAGCAAACAATAGAAAAACTTACGCAAACTAGGCGTTTGGTTAAACACTTTACCTAGCGAACGTTTTATCGGATCGTATTGCATGGATTAATTTTTTAGCAGATTGTCGATGTTATCAATATAGTCTAAGCTGTCATCAATATAAAACTCTAGCTGTGGAATAATGCGAATTTGTTTCCCCACTTTTCGTCCGAGCATACCTCTAATTTTAGGGTTTGCTATGCGAATTTGCTTCAACACCTCTCGCCCACCTTCGGAAGGGAAGATGCTTAGATAAGTTTTAGCTTGCGCCAAATCGGGAGTTACACGCACCACAGTCACACTAATCATTTTCCCCATAAAGAGGTTTCTGCTTTCACGCTGAAATATCTCGGCCAACTCTTTTTGAATTAATCGACCTACCTTTTGTTGTCTTGTTGATTCCATATTCAATCTTTGATTAAGGGCTCAAAGTTAATGATAAATTTCATACCGCCCCTTTCTGCAAATCTAATTTGCTCAAAATCCTGTGATCTATCATCAATCAATCTAATGCTTACGCCACGCTTAATTTCCTAAAAAGTATTTACTTTGCAACATTAACATATTAAAATACATGAGACATCTTTTCGTTTTCATCCTATGCATAGGATTGAGCTTGCCGCTAATGGCCGCTGCCCCCCCAAAAACCAAATACGAATTCCGAGGCGTGTGGGTTGCCACTGTTAACAACATCGATTGGCCATCGAAACCCGGCTTATCAGACAAAGAACAACAAAAAGAAGCAATTGAGCTACTAGATATCATGGTAGAAAACAACATGAATGCCGTATTCTTTCAAGCCCGCCCATGTTCTGATGCCTTCTATAATTCACCTTACGAACCTTGGTCGAGATATCTTACGGGAAGCCCCGGCAAAGCCCCGGGCTATGACCCTATGGCATTTTGGATTGCAGAAGCTCATAAACGCGGTTTAGAATTTCATGCATGGTTAAACCCCTTTCGTGTTTCGCAAAGTGCTACCGAAGAACTTTCGCGCAAAAGCGTAGTTTTCCGCCACCCCGAATGGGTAGTGAAATATGCAGGCAAACTCTATTTGAATCCTGCTCTTCCCGAAACTAGAGCTTATGTGGCTACCATAGTGCACGACATGGTGTCGAGATACGACGTTGATGCCATTCACATCGACGACTACTTCTATCCCTATCCATCGGGCACAGAAGAATTTCCCGACGAAGCTCAATTCCGTGCTAACCCTCGTGGATTTGCGCCTACTGAAAAAGCTAGCTGGCGCCGCCAACAGGTAGATGATGCCATCACCTTAATTTCAAAAACCATTAAAGAAACTAAACCTTATGTGAAGTTTGGCATTAGCCCTTTTGGCGTGTGGCGAAATAACAACCTCGATAGTGCAGGTTCTAAAACTCGTGCTGGAGTTACCAACTATGACGACCTCTATGCCGACGTGTTAAAATGGATGCAAAACGGATGGATTGACTACCTCACACCTCAAATTTATTGGGAAGTAGGACATAAATCTGCCGACTACAAAGTGCTTGTAGAATGGTGGAGTAAATTCACCTTTGGGCGATCGGTTTATGTTGGTCATGCACTCTATAAAATAGACAAAGAATCAACAAATGCAGCTTGGAAAGATCCCAACCAACTGCCTTATCAGATTCACCTCACACGCACTACGCCAAACATTGAGGGTAGCGCTTTCTATAGCGCCAAACATTTCAAACGCGATTTACTTGGTTTGCAAAATTACTTGCAGAAAAACCTGTATGACTATCCTGCGTTAATTCCGCCAATGACATGGATAGACAACGAAGCTCCTAGCGAGATTAAGAACTTCACCATCGTTACGAAAAAACTGGAGTGGGATGCCCCTGAATATAAGAACAAAAGCGATGAACCGCTGCGCTATGTTATTTATTACAGCCCCAAAGAACAAGAGGTGAACACTAACGATGCTAAGAGCATTTACACAATTACCACTGACACCAAAATTAAAGTCAAAATGAATCCTCCGGGCAAAAAAACCATGTACAAAGTGCAAGTGTCGGTGCTCGACCGATTCAACAACGAAAGCAAGCTGAGCGAACCTCAGTTCATCAAATTATAGCCCACAAAAGGATGATTTAATCGTTTTTCTGGCACTAAAAATTCAACAACATTTAAAATTAAACTAGGCAAAATAAAGTATGAGCGAAAGACAACTTAACGAACACGAACAGGTGTTTTACAACGATGGATACCGTTTGGGCGAGCAAGCAGCTAAGGTAAGAACCGATGAGAAAAAATTTCTCGACTGCGTGCGCGCCATGCTAAAATCGGTTGACGAGCTTATCGTGATGCTCGAACAGCACGCTAGTCTCCAAGGAGTGAGTATCGACTGCAAAAAAGGCTGTGGCTACTGCTGCTATCAGGCGGTATATGCCAATTCTTATGAGTTTCACTTGCTGAGCAACTTCATGCAAAAGAAATTCACAGCTGCCCAACGCGAGCAAGTGAAAGAAGCTGCCACCACAAAGTTCAACCACACCGAAAATCTAAGCGAAACCGACGTGCTGAACCACAAAGAAGCTTGCCCTCTTCTTGTTGATAACTCGTGCAGCGCCTATCCTGCTCGCCCCATGGCTTGTCGCATTTATCTTTCTACCAAACTAGAGAGCTGCCTCAAGTTCTACAACGAGCCCGAAAAAGATGATAGTATTCCCCAACTCTTGGAATTCCCACTATCGGCAGGTCGCATGATGAACGAAGGGTTCACCGCCGCACTGCGAAAAAACGGCATTGAAATTGCCGAACTCCGATTAGAAGACGGACTAAAAACGGTGCTAACGCATGGTGTAAGATAACAGGTAGGCTTTAGGCTTCTGCTTAAAGCTTATTTTTTATAGTCTTCTGTTAAAAATATTGAACAAATGTGCTTCAAACATTTTGAATGTTAATTTTTTCTTCATTAATTGCGAACTAATCTCACATATAATTAGTAACCCTTATGAAGAATTTATTTCTCATTAGTTTTCTTAGTGCATTCATCTCTCTCCCACAGATGATTTTTGCACAAACGGAAGTACAGCCGGGCGGATTGGCTCAGGCATGGCTTGATGCCACCGATGGCACAACACTTATTCTTACGGATGGCGACTACAAAGCCAACCTTACTATTGAAGCCGACAAAAGCATCAGCCTAGTGGCTGCTGAAGGCACCACGCCAAACGCTCAAATTACTTTTCAAAGTACAGCAGCGCTTGACAACACCAGCCTAACTCTCGATGGTTTAAACCTCGATTTGAAAGGCGAAGGACAGTTCCTTATTCGCCTTACATCAGGTGCTGTGTTGAAATCGCTTGTAATGAAAAACTGTAGCATCAGCAACTTTGTGTATGGTATGCTTCGTGCCGAAGGTGGCGATGGCTCCAAAGCATTTGAAGAAATCGTAATGGACAATTGCGTGCTCGATGGAACAGATATTAGTTCGGGTGGATATGGAGTGTGGCTACTGCAAGGTGCCATGGTGAAAAACTTCACCCTCACCAATTCCACCATTGCAAACTACACAACTTCAAAGAGTGTGTTTGAAGTTTCGAAAATTAGCGATGCAAGCGCCTTTACTTTTAATGCGGTGGTGAAAAACAACACCATCTACAATGTGTGTAGTAGCAACTCTGAAGGCTTCATCCGATTCAACCTAAGCAATGGCACACACATCAACGAAGCCTCAACCTTCACGTTCACCGATAACTTCTTTACGCAAGATATCACCAATACTGATCGTTCGTCAAGCTTTGGGTATATTATCCGCAACGACTTCGATGCTGCTTCGGGCACCATGACAGCATTGGGCAACTACTATGCTGGATTCCGCAGTACCAACCACAACCTTTCATGGGACAATGCTCCTACAGCACTTGAAACTCTTCCTTATGCTGACCCTGCCAATGGTGATTTTTCAATTCCTACAACGAGCGAATTGGCAACAGCTGGCGTTGATGGTGCATGCATTGGTGACCCTCGTTGGGCTCCTGAAGTAGAAGAAGGCGCTGGCGCATATATTCAAACCACATCGGAAACAATTGCAGAAGATTATGCAGCTGCTACAAGTGGCGATATCCTCGTACTTGCTGCTGGAACATATAGCTCGACTCTCACGCTCACCGAAAAAGACATCACCTTAATGGCTGCCGAAGGGGCGGAAGTGATTTGGAATAGCACGTTCACCATTTCGGCTAATACTGGCGCATTGGCACTTGATGGGTTGCAAATTAAAAACATCAACGATGTGGTCTATATGAACGCAGCTGGCAACATGAGCGAGCTAGCAATTAAGAACTCGAGCATTAGTGGAGTAACGGCTTGTATCTTCCGCAGCTATAGTGGCGGAGTGAACGAGGTGGGTAAAATTGAGCTTGACAACGTAGTTTATCAAGGGAATGGCAGCGACGATACCGACGCCTACGAACTATTCTACCTTGACGACTGCTTGATTGGCGAGTTCATCATTAACAACTCAACCATTGCAAATAAGCCGAATGGAAAGGATATGATTTACAACCGAAACCGCAGTAACATTGTCACTACAAGCGACAAATCGGTGACATTCACTTTCACCAACAGCACGTTCTATAATGTAGCAACGCAATCAACGGGTAGAGCTCTTCTTTATGATGCTTATGCTTGGGAATCGGCTGTCTATACCGCAAAAGACAATATTTTCTACAACGACAATGGCACAACGAACAGCAACTTCTTCCGTGTAACTGGCGGAACAACTGTGTTTGAAAATAACTTGGTGATTGGCTATACCAATGCAACGCAAACCAACGAAGTTACGCTTGCCGGCTTAGGTCTTGATGCCATGCCTTATGTTTCGCCTAAAGATGGTGATTTCACAATCTATGAAAACAATGCCTTGGCAACGGCTTCTTCAACAGGCGGTATTTTGGGCGACCCTCGTTGGCTGACCGACTATGTACCGATGGCTACACTCACCTTTGGTTTGGCTGAGGGTGTGCCTACTGAGGCTGGTTCGGTGGACAAAGAATCAACCGACTATGCCGTAGGAAGCACACTTAGAGTAACCGCTACCGATAATTTCGGATATGATTTCGTGAAGTGGGTAGATGCCTCGGGCACGGAACTTGGCACAAGCAAATCGCTTGAAATTACGGTGGGCGAAACAGCAGCTTCATATCTTGCCGTGTTTGAAGCGGTGGAAACTTTCACACTTTCCATTGCTGCCGAAGGTGATGGCGGATTTGCTCGCTTCGCCATTTTACCTGCTGGGAAAGATGGAAAATATGAAGAATATGAAAAAGGAACAGCTGTGGACATCATGCCTTTAGACAATGCGGTGATTAAATTCTCGGCTTGGGATAACGGTAGCACCGAATTGGCTCGTAGTGTAACCCTCGACAAAGACCAAGCACTGACTGCCACCTATGCCACGTTGGACTTCCTAGCTGGTTGGGACTTCATGAAAGACAGCCAATCGGAAGAAAACGGAAGACCTGCCGATTTCTATGGAACTGAAATGATGAGCGTGCCTAACTTCACACGATATTCACTATCGGGTGTGGAAAAACAATATAAGGTTATCACGCGCACACTCGACGGTGCTGAGGAATATATGGCGTCGGTGAACGATACGAGCGAAGATGGCTATTTCGTAACGATGGTGAACACCACCAACTACACCAAAATTGCCGTGCAATCAAAATTGTATCGATACAACATGACTGCTGCCACTTGGGACTTGCTTTACTCGCTTGATGGTGAAACTTACACGAAACTGGCTACTTCTGAAGATATCATCATTGCCACCACTAAAGAAGGTATGACAACACTCAATGCCGACCTTCCAAAAGAGGCGTGGGGCAAAGAAACGGTTTACATCAAGTGGATGCCGACTCCTGATGCAGAATACTCGACAACGAATAACAATAACTTTAACCTTTGTATTGATGATATCTTCATCACTGGAACAGTGCAAATTGCCGACAATGGCAAAAACCCTTGCTTGGTGAGCAGCAAACCTGAAAACAACGGCACCGATGCTTCAACCAATGGCAGAGTAATTCTAACTTTCGATGAACGTGTGGATATTGGTTCTGGCGACATCACCCTTGGCGGAAAAACACTCACTCTAACGGTGGTGAAAGAGCAAATCTTCTTGCCTTATGCTGGTTTGAACTTTTCTGAAAACTACACGCTGACTGTTCCTGAAGGAGCAATTGTCGATTTAGCCGGCAATGTTGCGGAAGCAATCAGCATCAGCTTCAAAACGATTGAACCAACGAAACCAACGAAAAAAGTTTTCGACTTGATTGTAGATGCTAATGCAACTCCTGTTTCGGGCAAAGTGGTGAACACTATTGAAGAAGCCATTGCAGCTGCTCCCACAGGTTTGAGCTCTGCTAATCGCTATCGCGTGCTAATTAAAAATGGCACTTATGATTCGGGTACTTCCATGCTGAATCTTGCATCAACCAAAAGCTACATCTCATTTGTGGGGCAGTCTGCCGATGGGGTAATCATTCAAAGTGGTCCGGCATGGGGGATCGGCAATGGTGTGCTTCAAGTTGATGGTTCTGACATCTACATGGAGAATGTCAGCATCAAAAACACCAACACCTCAACCGAAGACGACCGCAAACCAAGTTTGGAAGCCAATGGCGACCGCAACGTTTATAAAGGTGTGAAATTACTTTCTCGCCAAGATACACATGTAACAGCTGGTAGCCGAAGTTTCTACTATGATTGCTTCATTGAGGGAACTGTGGATTTCATCTGTGGAAGTGGAACGCACTGGTTTGAAAACACCACATTGAACATTCTTGCTCGCGACAATGACAATGTGATTGCTGCGGCAGCTACTGCCATTGGTGCAGACTATGGCTATGTGTTCAACAACAACACCATTATCGGCGATGAAGGCCAAGATGGTAGATATCTTCTCGGTCGTCCTTGGAAAGATGCACCTCGCGTGGTGTTCTTGAATACGGTGATGGATATTCTTCCTGCGGCAGCTGGTTGGACAAGCATGAACGTGGTACCTGCATTGCACGCCGAATACAACAGTGTAACCTCAACAGGAACAGCGGTTGACCTTTCGAGTAGAACTAATGTATATAATGAAGGAACTGGAGACTACAACCCTGTGCTTACTGCTGAAGAAGCAAGCTCATTCACTGTGGATGCTGCACTTGGCGGTTCTGACAACTGGAACCCTCTCTTGATAATCGAGGAAGTGCAAGCCCCTGCAAACTTGGCTGCTGCTGGAAACAACCGTCTAACTTGGGATGACAATGAATATGCGCTTTGCTATGTAATCTCTCGCGATGGCGAAATCATTGGCATGACTACCGAAGCTCAATTCACCGAAGAATTGACCGAGGGCACTTACTCTTATAGCGTGCAAGCTGCCAATGAATATGGCGGTTTAAGCGAAGCATCGATTATTGAAATGACATTAACAGAAGATGTAGTCACCGAAGTAACCATCACCTACAACAACTTGGTGACTGGTGCGGTGCACTACAACCCTGCTTCATTGGAAACTTCAGAAGAATATGTACTTACTAATGCAACAGCTTCAGGCTATCGCTTCATGGGTTGGTTCACCGATGCCGACTTCACCAACTCAATCACTACAATTGCTGCCGAAACTGAGGGTGCAATCAAATTGTGGGCACGTTGGAAAGCTATTGGCGAGTTTGTGGCATTCCCAACTATTGCTTCAAGCTATGTAACAATCAAATCGACCGAAGCTAACGACGTAATTTCTGTAATTAGTGCAAGTGGTGTGGTAGTGAAACAAGTGAATGTGAATGGTTCAGAAGTACAGCTTCAAGTGAGCGACTTAACTCCCGGTGCTTACATCTTGAGAAGTCAAGCTAACAATCAAACCACAAGAATTGTAGTGAAAAACTAATAATACCACGGTTTATAACCAAACCGTTTGAACTTAGAAAGGGTATCTTCGCAATGAAGATACCCTTTGTTTTTGTATCGTATTTTGAAAAGCAAAAGTGCCAGAATTATGCTAACACTTTGGGTTGAGTTCTTTTCTTATTCTTGCTCTTTGGGTTTCTTAGCCTGAGGCTTCTTATTTGAATTACCTCTTGGCTTCTTTGCACTTTCTCCTTCTTTGTGCTCTTTCTTCGACTTGTCTGACAACTTGCTCGATGAAGAAGATTTTGCTGAAGAACGACCCGAAGATTTCCCTTTGCCCTTACCTCTGCCATTCGACTTTCTCTTCTCTCGTACCTTCCATTCTGGACCTTCGCCCAATGCTTCGGGAAGCTTTCCCTTGGGCACTTTGCTCTCAATTAGTCGCTCTATACCGTCGAACTTATACATATCGTCTTCATTCACAAAGGTGATTGCCAGTCCCGTGGTGTTCGCACGAGCTGTTCGCCCAATGCGGTGCACATAGTCCTCAGCATCGTTAGGCACATCGAAGTTCACCACTAAGTTAATATCTTTAATGTCGATTCCACGACTTAGCACATCGGTAGCCACCAAAATACGCAATTGGCGAGCACGGAATTGCTTCAACACCTCTTCGCGCTCTTTCTGCTCTAAATCCGACGATATAGCTTGCACATTCATTTTCTTGCGACGTAAGGCTGCTGTAATTTCTTGCACTTTTCGCTTGGTACTCGAAAAAACAATCACACTTGTGCAATCTTCTTTTTCTTTCAGAATGCCTGTAAGCAAGCTCACCTTTTGGCTATTATGGCATAAATATGCCAACTGCTCTACCCCTTCGGCCGGTTTGCTGATGGCGGTGGCAAATTCTTTAGGGTCTTTTAAAATTTTCGATGCCAATTGGCGAATTTTAGGTGGCATGGTTGCGCTAAACATGAGGGTTTGTCGTTCCTCTGGCAATTGTCCGAACACCTTCACAATGTCTTCATAGAAACCAATATCGAGCATTCGGTCGGCTTCATCGAGTGCCACAAATGCCACTTCGCTAAAATCGGTAAGCCCGTTATCCATGAATGAAATGAGCTTTCCGGGAGTAGCCACAACAATATCTACCCCTTCATCGAGGGCTTTACGTTGAGCTTCCCACTCCTTGCCATCGCCACCACCATAAAGCGCGATAGAGGTTATACCCGCATAATATGCAAAACCTTGCACCTGTTGCTCAATCTGAATGGCAAGCTCGCGAGTTGGAGCAATAACCAAAGCGCGGGTTTTTCCGCTAGTCATACACGCCACTTTCTCGATGATGGGAAGCATGAATGCGGCTGTTTTTCCTGTTCCTGTTTGTGCACAAGCAATGAGGTCGTGCCCTTCCATAATAATTGGGAAGGCGTTTTCTTGCACTGTAGTAGCCTCATCGAAGCCCATATCGTAGAGCGCATCTAGAATATCGTCGTGGAAGTTGAATTCTGTAAATTTCATTTATTAAAAATTGCAGCCTTTCCGTTTTCTTGATGAAAACACGCAAAGGCACTTGGTTTATTCTTCATCTTCCGACGGCTTTCATTTCATGGCGAAAGATGCGAGTCACAGATTTATAGACTCTTTTGTATCTAATTGGTTGCAAAATTAGGAATAAAACTCATGGGTGTTGATAAAGTAAGATTGAAATTCTAAAAACTTAGCAATGAGTTATTGCAAGTTAGCAATTATCCAAAGATTTGGACAGTATTCTCCATCAAGTTTACGGAGGCTTCTGTCCAAAACAATTTACCCCTTTCATTTCCTTTATTTCTTCAGACTGAGCATCTTCACGACGAAAAATTACAACGATGCCGACTAATAAATTTATTTCAACTCCTCATCTTCAAGGATATTCCTTATCTTTGTAAATTAGAGTAGGTAAATGTGTGCTCTTCGCACAAATACCGATATAATATATATGCAATAAAACATGGAAGATACAAACATAATAACTAGCAACCCCTCTTGCTGTTGTGGCACAAAACCCGACAATGGGCGACAATGTGGTAAGCTTGATGTGCACGACTGGCTGAACGATGTGGTACAAACCGCTCCTGGCAACGATTTAGTAGAGGTTCGCTTCAAAAATACACGCAAAGATTATTATCAGAACTGCAATGGGCTGAACCTTGTGCCCGGCGAAATTGTGGCTGTGGAAGGTAGTCCTGGTCATGATATTGGCATTGTAACGCTCACTGGCGAATTGGTGAAAAACCAAATTACCAAAAACCGCTATCGCCCTCGTGGAGAATTCAAAAAGATTTACCGTAAAGCTAAGCCCAACGATATTGAAAAATGGGAAGAGTCGATTGCTTTAGAACATGAAACCATGATTCGCTCTCGACAAATTGTGAAAGAGTTGGGGCTCGACATGAAGATTGGCGATGTGGAATATCAAGGCGACAAAACCAAAGGGATTTTTTATTATATCGCAGAAGGACGTGTTGATTTCCGCGAACTGATTAAAGTGCTAGCATCTAATTTCCGCATTCGCATTGAAATGAAGCAAATTGGAGCTCGCCAAGAAGCCGGGCGGATTGGTGGAATTGGTCCTTGTGGTCGTGAACTATGCTGTTCAAGCTGGATGTCGAACTTCAAATCGGTATCTACTGGAGCTGCTCGAACTCAAGAAGTTTCGCTTAACCCCCAGAAATTGGCAGGGCAATGTGGCAAGTTGAAATGCTGCTTAAACTATGAGCTCGATACCTATGAAGATGCTCGCAAAGAATTCCCTTCAAGCAACATTCAGTTGGAAACCGAAGAGGGTAAATTCTCTTTCGTGAAGTCAGACACATTCAAACGAGTAATGCACTACATTTGCTTCACCGACCGCTCGGTTGCTGGTATCAAAGAAGTTTCTATCGACCGTGTAAAAGAAGTTATCGGACTAAACAAACGAGGCGAGAAACCCGAGAAATTGGTAGTCGATGAAAAAGCAAGCAAATCGGCTGTAGGAGGATTCAACGATGTGCTTTCTGATGAGGACGAAAGCCTCACTCGCTTCGACCGACCAAAGCGCAGCAATGGCAGAAGAAAAAACAATCGCCCCAAAAACAACGGCAACAACCGTGCTAAAGGTGCCACCGAGAATAAAGCGCAGAACCTAACTGAAAGAATCGACAACAGACAAAAACCGGCACCTAAGAAGCGAGAAGGGCAAGAAGAAAAACCACAAGATGGCGAGCGTAAAAACAGACGACCAAACAACCGTCGGAATTTCAAAAAACGCCCACCAAAGGCAAAAGAAGAATAACATTTGACACCCCAAAGGATATTAAATCACCAAAAGCCTAGAGTTTTAAACTTGTAGCTGTTGGTCTAACTTTAAACAAATGACAAAACACCTCCTATTTCTGTTATGTGTACTTGGTGCTTGTGTGTCGTGCAATATGAATGCCAAATACGAGCATTTTCACACCATCGCTCAAAAAGGATGGGACAAAGATTCAACACTAACCTTCCCGGTTCACTTCAATGGTGATCAGCAAGGCTATGACCTCAAACTTCACATTCGCCACAAAAAAGATTATGAGTTTAGCAACATTTGGCTATTTGTGAACATTGAGTCTCCACAGGGCGAACAGCTCATTGACACCGTGGAATTTACCTTGGCTGAACCTTCAGGAAGGTGGCTAGGTTCAGGATTGGGCGACTTGTTCTACAACGAGCTGCCCTACAAACAAAATGTGGCTTTCCCCGATTCAGGCACCTACAACATTCGCATTCAACAAGCCATGCGCGATGAATTGCTCAACGGAATAGATGCCATTGGTGTCAGTATAGAAAAAACAAAATAAGGAACTACTGTGGGAAAAAATAAATTAAAAAAGTTTGCCGAAATGGACACATTCGCCCATGTGATTCAAGCACCCATGCACAATCCATGGCAAGACGACCACGAAATGAAGGGGCAATGGAATAAATCGTTCTTCAAAAACGACAAACCCATTGTGCTCGAACTTGGCTGTGGAAAAGGTGAATATGCCGTATCGTTGGCTAAAAAAATACCCGAAAAGAACTTTATCGGTATTGATATTAAAGGCTCACGAATGTGGAAAGGGGCAAAAGATGCGTTCACCGAAGGTATCGACAATGTAGGATTTCTGCGCACAAGCATTGAAATTGTGCATAAATTCTTCGCCAAAGACGAGGTGAGTGAAATATGGATTACATTTCCCGACCCACAAATGAAAAGTACTCGCAAGCGACTTACAGCCACAAACTTCATGGCAAAGTATCGCGAGTTCTTAAAGCCCGACGGGATTATCAACCTAAAATGCGACAGTAATTTTCAATACCAATACACCCTTGAAATGGTAAAGGCTAATGCCCTTGAAATTGTGGCAAACACCAACGATTTATATCATTCAGACTTGTTAAACGACATTCTTTCCATTCAAACGTTTTATGAAAAGCAATGGCGCGAGCGTGGCATCGACATTAAATATTTAGCTTTCAAGCTTCATGATGGGAAATTAATTGAACCCGATGTGGAAATTGAAAAAGATGAATATCGCAGCTTCGGACGTTCAGCAAGAGAATAGCAAAAAACAGATTATTCACAGTCTTCTAACACCAGAAAAGAAATGAGCGATATTTTTGAGATGTCCTATGAAATAGCTCGGTTAATTCCCGAAGGACGCGTCACAAGTTATGGCGCAATTGCCCGCTGCATAGGGTCGGCAAAATCGGCTCGCATGGTGGGATGGGCAATGAACAAAGCACCACTTCAAGAACGCTACGTGCCTGCACATCGGGTGGTGAACGCCCAAGGACTACTTACCGGAAAGATGCACTTTCACGGCAAAAGCATGGAAGAGCTGCTCACAGCGGAAGGAATAGAAATTATCAACAATCAGATTCAGCACTTCGACAAGGTGTTTTGGAATCCAATAGAAGAGTTAGAAATTGAAATTTGAATACCATTAAGGAAGCAACAAAAAAATAAGGAACAAAGAATTGATTTTGTAAAACACTGAAAATCAATCAGAGTTTCTCGCTAAGAAACATTTTAAAGAAATAAGAAACAAGGAATGTTCCTTATTTTGAGGTGAAAAGAAGACAATTTAAATAGGCAAATTATGACAGATAAACCCAAAATAATCGTACCCAAGTTTGTCAACGATGTGTTGAGCAAAGTGAAATATCCAGGTTCAGAGCAAGACTTAGTGAAAATGGAAATGGTGCAAGAAATTCGAATTGCAGGACGCAAAATTGATTTCTCACTCGTGTTTCAACGCTCTAACGACAAAAACATTCCCACAGTCATCACCATGTGCAAAACAGCTTTAGCAGCAGCCTTTGGTCATGACATCGAGGTAAACATTACGCCCAAAGCTCTACACAATATGGAACGCCCCATACTTCCCGGGGTAAAAAACATTATTGCTGTGTCATCGGGAAAAGGTGGCGTAGGTAAATCTACCGTTTCGGCTAACCTAGCGGTGGCATTGGCAAAAACGGGTGCTCGCGTGGGTATTATAGATGCCGATATTTTCGGTCCTTCATTGCCCAAAATGTTTGGACAAGAAGATGCTGTGCCCACTGGCGAAAAACGCGATGGTGTGGAATATATCTTCCCCATTGAAGCGCACGGCGTAAAAATGTTATCAATTGGCTTGTTTGTGGGTAAAGATGAAGCTTTAGTTTGGCGAGGACCTATGGCCTCGAATGCCTTAAAACAACTCATTACCAATGGAGATTGGGGCGAGCTTGACTATCTACTTTTCGACTTACCTCCGGGAACTAGCGACATTCATCTTTCACTGGTGCAAACAGTGCCTGTAACAGGTGCAATCATTGTAACCACACCACAAGATGTGGCACTAGCCGATGTGGTGAAAGGCGTAAGTATGTTCAACAGCAAAACCATCGATGTGCCCGTGCTCGGATTGGTAGAAAACATGGCATGGTTTACTCCAGAAGAGCTTCCTGAAAATAAATACTATATCTTTGGCAAAGATGGAGGAAAGAAACTAGCCGAGAAGCTCAAAATTCCATTGCTCGGCGAAATTCCTATTGTACAAAGCATTCGCGAAGGTGGCGACGAAGGTAAACCTGAGGCATTAGAAGAATATAGCCCAACAGGGCAAGCCTTTATGAAATTGGCTGCCAACACTATTCGAGAAGTGGAGCTACGAAATGCACAAAAGGCTCCATCGTATCGAGTGAAAACTAGTAAAAAATAATTACAAACCGTTTCCTTACATTCCCTTGGAGAAGAAAAACACATATCTACTATATATATTCCTCTTGTTGAGCACCGTATTAATCAGTTCGTGCTCTACCAAGAAGAATACATTCACATCGCGCAATTTTCACAACTTAGTGTCGAGATATAACATTTACTTCAATGGAAAAGAAGCGCTCTTAGCTGGCGAAAAAAAGATAGAAACCGAGGTAGCAGACGATTATTCTCGACTGCTACCCGTTTACAAATCGAGCTTGCCCGAAACCGAAAACATGGTAGCGAGCAACATGGGCTATGCCATAGAAAAGGGAAATAAACTCATCAGTTTACACTCGATAACAGCAAAACCCAAACGCCGAAAAAACAGAAGCGAAGCCTACAAAAAACTAGCCAATAAAGAAGAATACAACAACTGGGTGGACAACAGCTATATTCTGTCGGGAAAGGCTCATTACTACCTCAAAGACTACATTAAGGCTGCCGATGAATTCGACTATGTATTGCGTAAATTCCCTGAACAGCCCGATGTGTACTACGAATCACTCATTTGGCTACTGCGTTGCTACACCCCCATGGGCATGACCGAGCAAGCCGAGGAAATTATAGCTGAAATTGAAGGTAGCTTGCAATTCCCCGAACAGCTAAACAGCGATTTCGATATAGCTGCTGCCAATTATTTCATGGAGCAAAACAACTACACCCAAACCATTGCCCACCTAGAGCAAGCCGTGCAAAACACCAAAAATAAAAAAATACGCGCACGCTGTCATTATATTTTGGCACAACTCTACACCCAAGACGGACAAAACAACAAAGCTGCAACGCACTTTCAAGAGGTGGCACACCAGAATGTAAGCTACCCCATGCGATTTCGTGCACAGCTTTCCGCTCTCGAGCTATCAGCCAACGGCGACAACATAGCAGAAGTACAAGAAACCCTATACAAACTACTAAACTCACAACGAAACCAAGACTATCGCGACCAAATTTATTATGCCTTAGCACAAACCGAACTGCGCACGCATCACGAGTCGGAAGCGGCTCAATTCTTGCAGCAATCGGCAGCAGCTTACATCGACAACGACAATCAGCTCATGCTCACCTGCAGCACCCTGAGCGATTTATACTATCAGCAAGAAGCTTACATTGCTTCGCGCACATATTACGACACCCTCTTTACGGTGTTAAATTCTTCTCACCCCGATTTTGTTGAACTCACATCGCGCTACAAATCTTTAATTCGACTTACCGACAATCTTTTGTTAGTACAACGCGAAGACAGCTTGCAGCGCCTTGCATCCATGGGTAATGCCGAGCGCGATCAACTCATCAGCCAATGGATAATTCAGAAAGAAAACGAAAATCAGCTACAAGAATTTCAGGCACAACAGCAAGCCAACGATGCACAGCTATATGCCCAAATTAACAGCGGAAAACACACCAGCTCTTGGTATTTCTATAATCCGCAAACGGTGAACATTGGGAAACAAAAATTTACCGACCAATGGGGAAAACGACGGTTAGAGGACAATTGGCGACGATCAAGCAAGGGCGTTGATTTGTTTGAAAAAACCGAAGATGAAGAATACAACACCGTAGCAACCGACAGCATAACTGCTACTACTCCGCGCGTGAACAACCAGATGGATGCAAACTTCTACACGCAAGATATGCCAAAGACTCCTGAAGATTGGCAAGCATCAAACGATATTATCCTCGATGCTTTATTCCGTGCAGGGCGCATATTTAAACACGATTTCGAGAACTATGGTCGTTCGGCAAATACATACGAAGATTTGCTTCAACGATTTGCAGAAAACAGATATCAACTACCAGTATATTTCGAGTTGTGGGACTCTTACACCCAAATGGGTAATCGCCGACAAACCGAAACTTACAAACAGCTTATTCTGAAAAAATATGCACAAAGCAAATACGCTAAATATTTAATAAACCCCAACTATTTCATTGAGTTGGAAGAACAACGTTCCAAGTCGGAAGCTTCATTCGAGGTGGCAGTTGCATTATATCAACAAGGAAACTACACCGCAGCTGCTCAAAAAGCCAAACAAACGCTAGCCATGCTGCCCGACAGTGCAATCATTCCGGGTTTAAAGTTCATTCAGCTCATTGGCGAAAATAAAAGCAAAGATAAAGCCTCATTCGATGCTAGTTTAGCACAATACACCGAACAATATCCACAATCGGACTTAAGTTCGTTGGCCGATAACATTCGCGCATTGCTGCCCGACAACAAGCTAAACGATTATGATGCCTTGCTAGCTTCGGGTTACTTGTCGGAAGAAATTTACCAACAAGAAGAGAAACAAACCAACGACAAAGGATTTAACACCAATGGAGATGCTATTCACTTCTTTGTAATTACTTACGACAACGATGCCGAAATAGATGTGAACAGACTAAAGTTTGATGTAGCAAATTACAATATCGACCATTACCTAAAAACCGATTTCGACATTGAAACTGGCGTACTCAACGCTCAAGAATCAATGCTTTTGGTGAAAACATTCCTTGATAAAGACCAAGCGTTAATCTATTTGCGTTCCATCATTAGAAAACCTGAGGTATTCCGTCAATTGCACGACAATGACTACAACAACTTTGTTATTTCAAGCGAAAACCTTCGCTACCTAAGCGAACAAAATAATTTAGACGAATATCTTCGTTTCTACAAGTCACATTACAGCCAATTCACAGCAGGCAACTTCCCCGATGCGGAACTTCTTTCATCGGAAGAGCTTATGGAGAAAGTGGCTAGAGAGAAAAGTGAACCTAAAGAAACTGGAAACTTTGTGTTGGTAAACACGCAAGTGGAAACGCCTGCCGAAGAACCAACCGCACAACAGGCAGATTCTACAACCGAAAACGCAACAACTGCAAGTTTCATTAAAGATCCTCAAGCCACACACCTGCTAGTCATTGCTATCAAAGATAAGAATCTTAATGTAGCAAATACCATACGTGATATTCGAGCATTCCATAGCAGCAAATTTGCAGGCTTGAAACTGGAAGTTCGCCAAGACATTTCGGGCGACTATCAACTAATTATTGTAGAATCGCTAAATGGGGCTACGCTAGGCATGAATTATTTCCGCCAAACGATTATCAACCGCAGTTTATTTCGGGAGTTGAGTAATGTGAGCTATCGCAATTTCATGATTAGCAGCGAAAACTTCCAGTTAATCAACGGCGGTTTGCTAAGCATAGACGACTACAACCAGTTCTTCCGCGACTATTATCTTTCAGGAGAATATCAGAAGTAAAACGCAATTTTCGAGTGTGGATTTTAATGCTTGGGCAAACTCCACATCGATATACCCATCTTCTTTTTCACATAAACCACACGGAAAATCATGCCTACCGAAAGGCTAACAGATGTGGTAATGGCAGCACCCAATGCAGCCCACTGTTGAATAAGAAAATAGTTCAGCACCAAGTTAGCACCTAAACTAATGAGTAGAATGCGAGCTTCCACCTTTTCGTGTCCGCACATGATGAGCAAAGCCCCTACACAGCCTGTAGCCACATTCACAAACTGACCACAAGCTAGAATGACCAACATGGCATAAGCAGCCTTAAACTCCTCTCCCCAAAGGGAAAGAATGAACTGCCCCAAAAGAACAAACAACAGCAAACTGGCTCCCCCTAGCACGCTAAGCACCCATGTAACCTGCTGCACCATGCGCTCTAATTCTTTCACCTTGCCCGACTCATAGAATGATGCAATGTGCGGATTAAGCACTGCGTTGGCTATATTCAAAAAGAAACTAATGAGTAACGCTAGGTTTATGGCTGCTGCATATAGTCCCACTTGCGTAGAATCGCTCAGCCAACCAATCATTACGGCATCAGAATTTAGCGCAATGACCGACACCGCCGAGCTTACAAAGAAAGGCAGCGACATTCGGAGCATTTGTCGGGCTTGCAATTGCGGACGTTCTACAACACGAGCACGAATAATACGGCGCCAATAAATACTCACCAGCAAAGCCACAAACACCTTACTTATGGCATAAACCACTGCCACATTCAAAATACTAATTTCCACCCCTGCCAAGTGCATGAACAGTAGCGCAAGCAACACAAAGAACGAAGCCAAGGTATTGTCTACCAAATTCGACTGCCACACTTTATGAAATCCGTTCAAGCCCGACCCATAAACCCGCGATAAGGCTTGAGGCAGAAGCGAAACCAACGCCACAATAAGCGGAATACGCAAGCGAGGTTCGTTGAAAACTTCCACACAAAACCAGTCGGAAATCAGCATTCCTAAAACTAGAAAAAACAGCGAAAAAACAGCTGTAATGATTTTTGCCGTAAACATACTATTGTTCACCACCAACCAATCTTTCTTGGCAAAAGCAATGGAAATGTTTTTTATTAAGGTTGTAGGAATACCACAAAGCACCACCACAAGCAAGAGCGACACTATGCGGTTGGAGAGGTTAATCACCCCCATGCCATCGGCACCCAATGTGCGCCCCAAGAAAATACTAAACAACATGGTGGCTGCCATACCTGCCACACGCACCATAGTAGATGCCACCGCATTTTTAATAATGCCCTGCTGCTTCATGCCTAGCGCAGCAAATTGTTGTTGCCAATATTTAAGGGAAAGTAACTCTTGCTTCATGTGCACAAAGATATACGGAGTGTTCTAAAATTCCCAAACACTAAACTCTTATTTACTATCTTTGTAGCAAAACCCGAGAATATGAATATTGTCATCGCGCCTTTTGCAGCACCCTTTGTTTCGCTTTTTGTGAATCTGGCTAAGCACTTAGAACATTTCAGTCACCAAGTTACGTTTGCAGAAGCCGATCCTTACATCTCGCACTTGCTGCGCCAAGAGGGCATATCCTCGGTAAGCTACCCCAAAGCGGAGGCTGTAGAAAACTTCTATACTGCCAACTCCAACATCGTGAAGCAATATTGCCGCTTGC
The DNA here is from genome assembly GCA_047972995.1 of Mangrovibacterium sp. Taxonomy (GTDB): domain Bacteria; phylum Bacteroidota; class Bacteroidia; order Bacteroidales; family Prolixibacteraceae; genus JBKEDC01. Next base: position 37,560 of record JBKEBD010000014.1, on the reverse strand, counting down.
ATCGACTGAAAAATGTGCAAAAAGTGGTAAAGCAAAAGAACGAAGCCTACACCCGAGCAAAAGCTTTTTTTCAAGGGGCTCAGGCGCAGAAAGTCATTATTTTCAATGGCGAAATGAATGTAGAAAGCGATGTTTGCAAGACACTGGGCATTAAAACTTTCTTTTGCGAGAATGGTTATTTCCCCGAAATGTTTCAGATGAACCGCATGGGAGTGAATGCCAAGGCGGAATACGCACAGCTATCATCGGCAGAATTTATGCAAATGCACTTCCCAAAAGCTAATCTACCCCAAGCACACTTACCTATCATTGACATCGAGCAATCGCTCATCATGCGCTATGCTCTGCGATTCTTTAGTTCAGATTATCGTCGCATTGTGTGGCAAGCTTTACAGGGCAATAAAGCAAAAAACCGAGCAATGACGAATTTCAAACAAGCCCCGGTAGATAGTTTCAACCCCGAACAATTAGAGATGTGGGCTTTCTTCCCCCTACAAGTAAATTCCGACACGCAGATGGTGCTCAACAGCCCTTACGAGAGTATGTATGAGGTACTGCGCTGCACCCTGCCAAAACTAATTCGTGCCGGGTATCAAGTGGTGCTAAAGGAGCATCCCGATGAAGTAGAACCAGTGGACTATAGCGAGTTTGTGGACAACAAACAGGTGTTTCTTCTGAAAAAGTTTGATATTAACCGGCTTATTTCGGAGAGCGATTTCACCATTACGGTAAATTCGAGTGTGGGTTTGCAAGCCGTGTCCACCGCTAAGCCTGTGATTCTTTTGGGCGAGAGTTTTTATCAGTCGGCACCCAATGTGCAGCTGCTTGCGAAAGATAGCACCAAGCTTCAACTACCCTCGACTTATAGCGCCACCGATGTGGAAAATTACATTGCCCACTTCAAAAAAGAGATATTTATTGCAGGAAATTGGCGAAAACCTACAAGCGAATTTTTACAATCGCTTTGCTGCCGTATTCTCGCATAGCATACCGAAGCTCACCCATGCGCGAAAGCGAATGAGCATGCGCGAAACCGCAAATTTTAGTTGAAAGGCATAAATTACAGCTAACCCCAAAGTGGCAATCCATTTCAGAACCTCTTTCCCTAGAGCAATACCCTCAGCCATATGTCCTTGCACTTGGGCGTGTTGCTTTTGACTAATGCCCGTGCCAATGCCTTGTTTTCTAATGAATGCCGATGTGGTGCGCTCGAAAGGCACCAAATGAAGCACTACAGCCGTAGGCACATACCACATTTCCTCACCTCCAGATTGCAAACGATAAAACAACTCCTTTTCTTCATTGCCATAGAGTTGCCGCCCCACTCGTCCAAGCTTCGTATTGAAAGCTTCGTGGCGTACAAACACATCGGCACAGAATGACATATTCGAACCTCGGAAATAATCATTGGTGAAAGCTTCTTGCTTGTCGCCCCTATCGAAAAAACCGAGCAGCGATGCTAAATATGGATTATACCATGCGGGTTTATGGTCGATATATTTCAACAAAATTTTTCCACCAACAGCCGACACTTTAGGATGAGCATCTAAAAAAAGAATGGTTTGCTCAAAGAAATTGGGCGTAAGCACAGCATCATCATCAAGGAAGGTGAGGTATTTCCCCTCCGATTCTTTAATACCCCGATTTCTACCAAAGGATAGCCCTTGCTGCGTTTCCACACAATATTTCACGCGCAAGTTTGGCTGTGCTGCCATAAACACTTGGCACTGCGCCTCGGTGTCATCGGTGGAATTATTATTCACAAGCACCACTTCATAGCGCGAGCTATCGATGTTTTGCTGCAAAATAGACTCAAACAAGCCGGGCAGATATTGCGCTCTGTTATAGGTGGAGATAATGGCCGAAATTTCTATCATGCTTGCAATACCATTTTAATTGTTTTTCTACTTTTCTGCTGCATCAGCACGGTACGATTACCAATCATACGTTCGATTGATTCATCATCGTAGAATCGAATGGTGGCCAAGGTTAGCCCATTATTGTAAAGCACCTTGAAGTTTTGGCTTAGTTTATGCACCACCTCTTCTATGTTAAACTCGGGCTCATCGATGCAAAAAGAAATCTGCACGGCTGCCTGCTGAATGAGGTTCACCTTAATGCGATTTTCTTTGAAAAACTGAAATACATCGGCTAATTCCATCACGCTCACAAACGAAATGTCGAGGGTTTGCAAGGTAATAAGGGCTTGTTTTTCTTTTTGTATGTAGATTGGTGGAAGTTGTAGCTTTTTATACACCCTATGAATAATTGTTCCCTCTAGCTCGGGGGCTTCAAACGAGCGCACATAAAGCGGAATGCTTTTGTTGTGCAGTGGTTTCATGGTTTTGGGGTGAATGATGTTTGCCCCCGAATAAGCCAACTCGATGGCTTCTTTATATGAAAGTTCGTCGAGTTTTTCGGTGCAATCGAAATCTTGCGGATTGGCGTTGAGTACCCCGGGCACATTCTTCCAAATGCTTACGCTCTCGGCGCGAAGCACACTTGCAACAATAGCTGCCGAATAGTCGGAACCCTCACGCCCTAATGTGGTGGTTTCTCTGGTTGAAGTTCCGCCAATAAATCCTTGAGTGATAAACAACTCGCTGCCCACAAATTTTGTTTTGCTACACGTTTCTGTTTTCTCCCAATCTACATTAGCTTCGCGATAATTAGAGTCGGTAATCAGGCACGAACGGATGTCTATCCATCGATTTGCTTGCTTGTTTTCTTCTAGAAATGCCGAAACAATGCTCGTAGAAAGCAATTCGCCAAAGCTCACAATTTGGTCGTATTCGTAATCAAAATTTGTCGATGGCTTTTTCTGTAAATGTTCGTAAAATTGCTGCCATTGCTGTGCAGGCAACTCCCGATTACGAAGCTCTAACTCATCCATAATTTCTTGGTGATAGTTCTGTATGCTTTGCAACTCTTGTTGAAAAGTTTCACCCAAGCAATATTTTCGCACCAACACTTCAAGGGCATTGGTTGTTTTGCCCATGGCACTCACCACTACAATAAGTTTTCCATTAACCAATTTTACGATTTCTGCTACATTCCGAATGGCATCGGCAGAACTTACCGATGCACCACCAAATTTATATATTTTCATTGTTTATTCTTAAGCGCCAGTCATCTTGAACGCGGAACCAATCTTTTATTCATTTGCACTGTTGGCAAACTTATCGCCTGAAAACAGTTATCTCTTGCAAAGGTAAGGTTTTTATTTTGATGTGTTTTGCTTAAATTCCATTGACAGTTAGGGCAACCACATCAAAATAAAAATGGCTCAATGTTGTTTGTAGTGGGTAATTAGCCCATCGGGCTTCAATCTTAATGATTGAGACTAATCCCCTACGAGGAATAGTTGCATTTCAAAATATACGAATCCTATTTTTGTATTTGGTTCATTTTGGTTTGAATAAAGACTTGGCGACATAGACTTTGGTCTTTTTTTGCACAAAAATGGACTTGGTCGCATAATCTTGCTTGCATTTTTGTTGTAAAAAGTAGCGGGCGTTACAGCACACTTGCATTTTTCCACTAACCAATTTGTAATTCCCTATAGAATAGCGCTTTGCGGAAAAGTGCAAGCTATATTAAGAAAAAGTGAAGCAGATGTATAGCGCCATACAAGCAAACGGCATCCCGAAGCGAACCCTCGCCATGAGGTGAGCAATAGCTCGTCCTTCCTACTTCCCCACAACCACACACTTAGACTTTGTAAAGTGCAGCATTGAAATTAGGGCAATATCTTGAACGGCACTCCGTTTGTTAAGTTTTCAGTAGAAATTTAGAAATAAATCCTGTGGTGAAAGCTTATCCAGAACTCAGGTTATTAGTAATGCCAACCGTAATAGCCCAAGCATTTATCCTTGGGTATGCCAATTGCTCGGCAACAGAGGCCTGTAAGGCTGAACCGTAATAAATTCGGATACCAGGCGGACTTACAGCCCTCATGCCATGCTACATTATATACCTAGGCTGTTACGGGTTTGCCTTTCAGGCAAATTACGAATGGGGCAACCCTGTGTCTTTACCATCCCCCTTTGGGGGAGTTGGAGGGGCTGACACTTTCATTTTGCTCCATATTTATATTTACCCACTATATTCGACATAGAGTCAAAAAAATAAGCTAGTTCCCTTACGGGACTAGCTTATCTTTTGTTAAAATTTTAAATGTGCCATTTTCGTTTTTGGGGTAGAAAACAATGATAAGCATTTAAAACTTGAGAGGAAGCTTCGGCTTTCTCTAACGGAATTTAAGTAGTAATATGACAAAACTGATAATTACATGGTAAGTCAGCACGTACTTTAAAAATCGGTGTTATAAGATGTTGCCCAACTTCACCCCAATGTAGAACATACGAGGAGTTAGTGGTCCGTAAATGTATCCTGGGTCGCGGTCGGCACCTTTATCGAAATCCGATTGATAGGCATTAAGGATATTCTTTGCACCAGTGTAGAGCTGTAGATTGAGGTCTTCGCCTAGGCGGAAATCATAGCTGAACTTCACGCCCATATCGAAGAATGCTTCTGAGGTGCGGAGTTCGCCCGCTTCGGGGTCTGCCAATGTGTTGCCGAAATAAGGCACGAGCATCTCGCCAGTGTAGTTGGCAGTGAGGGCTGCTTTGAATCTCGCCACTGGCGAATAGGTCGTGGTGAAATAGCCGTAGGTGTTCGGAGTGCGGAAGAATCTCGTTTCTTCGAACTCTTGCGCCGTTTCATATTCGCTCGATTGGAAGGTGGCACCCAATTGGAAAAGCAATTTGCTTCCTGTTGAGGCGTTTGCTTCGAAGTTCACCCCTTGCACAATGGCACCATCTTCAGCATTGGTGCGGGTGTAAACTACATTGCCATCTTCATCAGGTTCGCCATATTCATTCACAAAGGGGTTGTTGAGCTTGGTGTAGAAACCTTCAACGAGAATTTGGGTGCTAAGCTTTCCGAACGTATTGCTATAGTCGAATGAGGCATTGAAGCTGTTAGAGCTTTCTTGCTTGAGGTTCGGATCGTTCACATGGGTTACTTGGCGTGCGGTTGACGTTTCGATGTGCAAATCTTCATCGAAGATTTGGGGTGCACGGTAACCACTAGCATAGCTGGCACGGAATTGCAATTTTGGCGTAATTGTCCACAAGGCTGTTGCCCGAGGTGCAAACACATTACCGTCTATATCAGGTGTTTCCGATGCTGCATTGGTAATCAGGTAATGCTCGTAGCGCAACCCTAGTGCCAATCGGAATTTTGTCCACACCCATTCGTTTTGCACGAAAGCTCCATAGGTAGAAACTTGCTGATCGGCAATTTGCGTATTGTCGAGATGCTCATCGGTTTCAGCATCGTAGTAGCCTAGTTTGTTATCTTCCAAAGCCGACACGGTAGTTTCTGCCCCCAATAGGAGTTCAGAGCCAGTGCCGAAAAAACGCTCGATATCGCGGTGATATTGCACCCCGGCATTATACGTGAAGTCTTTGGTGAAGCCATAGGCCGATGGGTCGTAGTCGGCACCATAATACGAATTGCGGTTCACGGTTTGCAATGCGGCATAAACACTTAGTTTATCGTGCGTGCGGAAAAATTGGTCGTAGGTAGCGCTCACCGAATTGATGTTGTGTTCTACTGCTTCGCAGACTTCGGCTTCGTGCATGGGCTTTTCAAAATCACTTCCGCCACGGCGCGCCTCATTAATGAAGAAATAGTCCACCCCGATTTTCGAGCGCTTGCTCATGCGGTGGAAAAGGCTTGCTCCGAAGGTGTTATTTTGGATTTCTGAAAGCTCAGAATAACCGTCATCGTTAGCATCCCAATTGTCGCGGGTACGTTTGAATCCGTAGAGTGTGAGTCCGGTTTTATAGTCGGAGCTGAGCACCGAAGCATTCAAGTTAAGACTATTATCCATTGCACCATTGCCCAAAATACCTACCGAACCATTTACTCCAAAGCTACTGCCCACAGGCTCTTTGGTAATCAGGTTGATGGTTCCTGCAATGGCATTTCCACCGTAGAGTGCCGAACCTCCTCCACGCACTACTTCCACACGGTCGATCATATTGGCGGGCATGAGTTCAAGCCCATATACACCTGCCAGACCGCTAAACACTGGGCGGCTGTTGATGAGTATTTGTGAGTATGGACCTTCGAGCCCATTCATGCGCACTTGGGTGAAGCCGCAGTTTTGGCAGTCGTTTTCCATGCGTAAACCAGGGGTGAAGCTCAAGCCGTCGCACAAGGTGGTGCTTTGGGTAATTTCCATTAGTTTCGGACCAATGGAGTTGACAATTGTTGCTACTTCCTTGCGCGATTTCTCGCTTCGGTCGGCACTCACTACTACTTGCTCTAGTCCGATTTGGTCGGCACGTAAAATGGCTGTCAACGTGTTTTTTTCGCCCTCTTCGAAGTTTATTTCATACTCACTTGAAGCATATCCCACCGCAGAGATGCGCACCGTTTGTTTGCCTTCGGCTACTCCCGAAAGTTTGAAGTGTCCTGAAATATCGGCAGACACGCCTTGGGTAGTTCCCACAATGCTGATGGTGGCGAAAGGAATGTGTTCATCGGTATCGCTCACTACATCGCCAAAGAGCATCGTGTCGGGTTCTTTCTTAGAATCTTGATTGTTGTCGGCATATCCCAAGAAATAGCCATGTAGCAACACTGCTACCCATAAAATTTTTTTCATTTTCCAAATTTATTTTTGTATATCATCCTGAAGAAACACGAGGTTGTGCGCTCCTATTTTGTCTTGCAAAGATAAGTAAGCACAGCAAGGTTAACAACCCCAACATATGGGGATTTTACAGTTATCCTATTTTTTATTTAATTATGTAACCTTTTGTGAAGATAAAATCACAAATGCAACAATGATTTTAAATAACATCGTATTCTTCTTACCATGCTTTTTTATGTATACCATCAATTAGCATCACAAGTTGAGCATAGCTCAAAATAATGCTGCCCGACTCTGATTTATTGGATGGAATCTCAAAAGCACTTCGCTTAAGAGACTTGTAATACAATACAAATTCCGAGCCTTGCCAATGGAGAAGCTTTATCTTGTTGCGAGACTTATTTATTAAAACAAAGACTTTGCCATTTAGAGGGGATGAATACTTTTTTAGGATACTACCGCATCAGTGTACAAACACATAAGATGTGAAAGATCTTGTTATTTCACATCCCGTTCCTATCGGTACGCATAAGAAAGCCCACAATTTTCACAGCATGTTTCTACATTGTACTATTTTCAAGCTATTTCAGATTTTTTACGTATTGAATTCAAAACAGACGTTAATGCTATCAATTAATTATAAAGTGCAATTTTTACCAACTGTTTTTCATTATTTCTAAAAAACATATTATTGAAACGTAAAAAAAACACATAAACGTGATTTTTTTATAAAAACAAATGATACATTTGCATCAGATACTATATTTTTCAATTCATTTTTTAATCAAATACAAACAAAACAGTAGCATTTTGACGATACAAAATCTTTATGCTTTCTTTTTATAAGTTAATATTTGCAAATGCAACATACCCACTTTAGTGTGATTCACACTATACAAACTAGCTCTTATTAGCTAGTGGTTGTTAACAGAACTAGAAAGCAGATTTGGAATCGCTTAGTTATTTTTTTTAATTTTATATTTATTATTATGGAAACAATTTTTTCAAAAAGAACAAAACAATTTATAGCATATTTCGTGCTATCATGTTTTGTATTACTGACCGCTTGTAAGAAAGATGATGATGGTCCAAACTTATCACTTGGCCAAACAAGTGTAGAAGTTGCTGAAGGCGATGTAGCTACTGTCAGCATAACATCGGGTAGTGGCACATATTCTGTAACATCCACATCTGCTGCTATTGCTACTGCTGCCATTGAGGGTTCTAGCGTTAAAATTACGGCTATTTCTGAGGGCTCAACAGAACTTACAGTTTTAGATGACGGAACAGGTAAAACTGAGACAATAAACGTTGTTGTAGTTGAAAACTTGACTCTAGATAGCGCCAGCGACATTTCGGCCAAAGAAGATGAAGTTCTTAACATTAACATTCTATCAGGTAGTGGAGATTACTCTGTTACAGTTAGCGACGAAACTGTTGCTACTGCAAGCATATCTGAAAATATTTTGACTATTAACACATTGGTAGAAGGATCAGCCACAATAACAATTACCGACAATCAAACATCTAAAAGCATTGAAATTAATCTTTTGGTAGCAGAATACATTCCTAAGATTTATTTCACAGCATCAGCTACATGGGTGTATCAAATTACCATAAACGCAGCTGTGGAAGATCAACCAAATGTATGGATTGATTTGGATAATGACGGCATAAAAGACGAAGGAGAAGCAGTAGAAGTTTTTGATGAGGTAGTTAAATATGAGCGTGCTGACGAAATGACTATATATGGGAAAGTGACAGAGTTGACTATTGCAGCCATAAAAATGGAAAGCATAGATTTGACTCAAAACAAATATTTGCAAGAACTAACCTTGATATCACAAGCTGCATTGACAAGTCTCGACCTTTCGCAAAACACAGAATTAACCTACTTGGATATTCGTGGATGTAGAGCCTCGGAAGTTGACTTAAGTAAAAATCCAAAACTAAAGTATATTTCTTTCAGCTCTATGCCTAATTTGGTAAGCTTGGATTTATCTAACAATCCGGAGCTTGAAACAATTAATGGAGCATCTTGTACTGAATTGAAAACTATCAACCTTGGCAATATTAATAAAGTTACGAAAGTAGATGTTTGGTTGAATCCTATTTTGTCTCCTTTCAGCGTGTCTAATCTTACAGAACTTACATTCTTGCGAATCCATGGGAATGCAGCATTCACTGAATTACCTGATTTGTCAAACAATACTAAGTTGGAAATATTGTCAGCAGGAAATATTGAATTCACAAGCAAAAGCATCGATCTTAGCAATAACCCCAACCTTATAGAGGTTCATTTCCCAAAATGTAAGTTAGGAAGTGCTGATTTATTAAAAACAATTACAAATCCGGAGAAGATAACTAGTCTATCATTACATGATAACCTACTTACTTCGCTTGATGTTTCTGGCTTTACTTCGCTTAATCGTCTGAGTAGCCAAACCAATCAATTAGACGCAAGTGCAATGAAAGCGTTTATAGCATCTTTGCCTACATACACACCAACAGTGGATACACCCACAGCCACTCTCATATTAGTTGATACCGGACGTTTCATCACTCCGGCAGAACAAAATGTATGGGATGATGATGATATTGCTGCTATCAAAGCAAAAAATTGGAAGCCATACAATCAGTATACCGGCGCTTCGATTATATCAATGTAGACTTATTCATAAATATCCGAAGTGTTGCCGGCAACACTTCGGATATTAAAAAAATTATGGGATTGCTGTTGCTCAAGCCGGGTTATACCAATACAAACTTTTCTTATAAATGAGCAACTGTACTATGTATCGAGAGTTAAAATTTAAATCAACAGTACTATGTATAAAAGTATATACAATAGATTTTTGATGCTATGTTTGGTGGGACTGCTGACTGCATTAGCATCTTGTGTCAATGAAATTGAGATAGAACCTATTGACGAACCGGAAAGTGTTTCGTTTGATGGGGCGAATGTAGTAGAAGGACAGATGCGTGTAAAAATCACGAACGAACTTGAAGCAGAGCCGGATTTTAGTGCAGAAAAATTGGCTATACTTTTGGGGGCCGATAGTGTTGAACGAACCTTCCCTTATGGTGGCAAGTATGAAAAGCGTATGCGCAAATCAGGCTTGCATCTGTGGTATGAGGTTTACATCAATCAGGATAAGTTGTCAACTAAGTCAGTTTCTACTTCAGATATTTGTGGGATACAACTTGTTGAACCTACTTATAAAATAACGAGAGTAGGTGAGCCCAAAATCGTTGAAGCCTCTTCAATTGGTGGAATTATCAATTCCTTCAACTCCAAATCATCACTTCCGTTTGATGATCCTATGTTGTATCAGCAATGGCATTATCAAAACGATGGTTCATTGGGTGATGAATTTATTGCCGGTGCAGATATAAATCTTTTCCCTGCATGGAAGTTGGAAACCGGAAATCCGGAGGTCGTTGTTGCCATTTTTGATGGCGGAGTAGAATATACTCATCCCGACCTAGCCGCCAACATATGGGTTAATACCGAAGAAGAACAAGGAACAGACGGAGTTGACAACGATGATAATGGCTACATTGGAGACGTTCATGGATGGAATTTTTTCGACAATTCTAACGTGATCACATATTCTGATCATGCCACACATGTAGCTGGAACTGTTGCAGCTGTAAATAATAATGGCATCGGAGTTTCCGGTATTGCCGGTGGTGATGGCACTCCAAATTCAGGAGCAAGACTCATGATTTGTCAGCTCGCTTCATCCGGTGGCGAATATGGCACAGATGTAGTACTTAAACGAGCATTTGCCTATGCAGCAAACAACGGAGCTGTCATTGCACAGTGCAGCTGGGGATATAATTATCGCTTCGAACTCTCTCAATCGGATGAGGATGCCATTAACTACTTTATCGACAATGCAGGAACTGATGAAAACGGCAAAGTTACCGGACCTATGAAAGGTGGATTAGCCATTTTTGCAGCGGGTAATAGCGGAGTGAAAGACCCCGTATATCCTGCGGCAATGGATCGAGTATTGGCAGTGTCTTCAATGAGGCAAGATTTCATAATTCCAAGCTCGAGCAATTATGGCACTTACGTTGATGTAGTAGCTCCTGGTGGTGATCAATATGACGATGGGAGACCTTGGATATGGAGTACCGGAATTAATGGTAGGTATATTTCCATGATTGGAACCTCAATGGCTACTCCACACGTTTCGGGTGTAGCAGCCTTGATTGTATCAAAATATGGAGTAGGACATGAAGGATTAACCCCTGAAATCGTAACGGACATTCTGAAAGGTAGCGCACACGATGAAATTTATGACTACAATCCTGCTTTCAATTTCCTAGGTGAGAAACGCTTGGGTGCCGGATATATCGATGCATATGCAACTCTTATGTCTGCATCCGATCAGACAGCAACAAGCGATCTTTCAGTAAAGTGGGGTGCTACCTCGGCACTAGTTTCATGGACAGTACCACAAAATGAATATGACCAAACTCCTTCGGGATATATCGTAATTTATTCCACTTCTCCTTTGGATCAGATAGATCCTAATAATATCCTGGAAAATGTTAATCAAGTTTATATTGATGGGGCTGATGCAAGTGCAGGAAGCGAGCTATCGACTGAAATAAGTGGACTTTCGCAGGCAACAAACTACTATATAGGAATTATCTCGAAATACACCGGCGACAGACGGTCGACACCTACTTCCATATCTGGAAAAACCACCGAATTAGGAATTCGTTTATATCCGAATCCTGTAAGAAACACTCTTAACCTAAAAACAGGCAGGGATCTATCATTGGTAGACTTGACTATCTACAATTCTGCCGGAGCAGAAGTATATTCTTCTGCTATTTCTAACTTATCGACTTATGATTCTGCAAAGGTAAATGTTTCTAAACTCACCGCTGGAACATATCAGGTAGTACTTAGGTATAATGGAATAAAAGAAACACGTAACATAATTAAGCTATAGACAAAATGAAAAAACTAACTCTAATTATATGTGCCTGGTTACTATCACTTTGTGCTCAGGCTCAATCATTTGTTAGCATAAATAACGACCCCACATCTACAGCGATGGGAGAAACCGGGGTTTCATTAGCAGCATCCGGCTTCTCGATTTACAACAATACTGCTTCTGCAGCCTTAGATACCGCTACGTGGGCAACAGCCTATTCTTATTCTCCTTATATGTGGGATTTTGTCGGAGGTAATAACTTGCATACAGTTGCAGGTTTCTACAAATTTGGATTGAAACATACTATTGCCGCAGGTGTGCGCTACTTCAATAAAGCCAATGTAATATTGACAAATGATGAAGGAGAAAATGCAGGAGTGGCTAAACCCACAGATCTATCGGTAGAAGTAGGTTATGCATTCAAGATAAATGAGCTCATGGGTGTAGCTGCCAATGTGCGCATAATTCACTCCGATTTAGATATCTCAGATGCTAAAGGAACTGCTGTGGGATTTGATATCGGATACTATCTACACAGCAAAGGATTAAGAGTAGGTATAATGCTTTCTAATGTCGGCAGTAAAATGGAATATGGTTCTACTAAATACGATATGCCTAGTTGGCTTAAGGCAGGAGGCTCTTACGAATGGATGGTTGCTGATAAACACTACTTAACCGGTGCCGTTCAGTGCGACTATAACTTTCAACCGGATAACGAAAAGGGATTTTCCACTGGACTTGGTGTAGAGTATTCGTACGACAAGCTTTTATTTCTTAGAGGAGGTTATCGCTTAGCCGATGACCTCATGGGCTACAATCATGCAACCTTGGGTATGGGATGCAATGTAAGGTTTGTATCCATCAATCTTGCATATAGTATTGCACGCAGCGACACTCCTATTGATAAAACATTTTTGATATCTATGGGAATTAAACTTTAAACACAGTTATAACAAACTAATTATGTATTAATGAAAAGAATATTAACAGTGTTATTAGTCTTCCTTTTTGCAGGAATAGGCTCGGTAACAGCGCAAACGCAGAACATTTCAGGTAATATAACCGCCCAAGTAGACGGTATGCCTGTCATTGGAGCCACTATAGTGGTTAAAGGCACACAAATTGGCGTTATCTCCGATGTGGATGGTAACTTTACACTACAGAACGTTCCTTCATCCGCCAAAACATTAGTAATTTCACACATTAGTATGGAAACTAAAGAGGTGGCAATTGAACCTAATTTAAAAATCGTACTTACTGCAAATAGCGAATTGCTCGAAGAATTCGTTGTTACAGGTATGCAACGTATGGATAAGCGATTATTTACCGGAGCATCTACACAGCTGAGTGCCGATAATGTAAAAATGGATGGTGTAGCCGAAGTAAGTCGTGCTCTCGAGGGGCGTGCTGCCGGTGTGTCCGTGCAAAACGTATCGGGAACATTCGGTACAGCTCCCAAGATTCGAGTACGTGGTGCAACTTCTATCTATGGTAGCTCAAAACCTCTTTGGGTGGTAGATGGTGTCATGATGGAAGACGTAACCGAAGTTGATGCTGATGCACTGTCATCAGGTGATGCCGAAACATTGATTTCTTCGGTTATCTCCGGATTGAATGCTGATGATATAGAAAGCTTTCAGATTTTGAAAGACGGTTCGGCAACTTCTATTTATGGAGCTCGCGCTATGGCGGGTGTTATTGTCATTACGACCAAAAAAGGTAAAGCAGGTACAAATAAAATAAGCTATACAGGTGAATTTTCGATGCGATTGGTTCCGAACTACAACAACTTCAACATCATGAATTCACAAGATCAAATGAGAGTCTACCGAGAAATGGAATTAGACGGTTTTATGAACCTGGCAGATGTATTTCGAGCTTCAGACAGTGGAGTGTATGGTAAGATGTATCACTTGATCAATAGCTATGATGCAACATCCGGAAAATTTGGTTTGGAGAACACTATTGCAGCACGCAATCAATATCTGCAACAAGCAGAATATCGAAATACTGATTGGTTTGATGAATTGTTTAATAATTCAATTAGCCAAACCCATGCTATTAGCATGTCGTCAGGTACAGAAAAGGCAACATACTATACTTCATTGAGTGTTATGACCGATCCGGGTTGGTATAAGCAAAGTGAAGTGAATAGGTACACAGCAAATATCAATGCCTTTTATAAAATCTTTCCGAGTCTTACTTTAAATTTGCGTGCCAATGCTTCGTATCGTAAACAAAAAGCACCCGGAACATCTAGTCAGAACGCAGATGTAGTTTCCGGTATTGTGAAACGAGACTTTGACATAAACCCTTTCTCTTATGCGTTGAATACATCTCGCACGCTAGATCCAAACGAATACTATGTACGCAACTATGCTCCTTTTAATATTAAGAATGAGTTGGACAATAACTTCATAACTTTGGACGTGGCAGATATGAAATTCCAAGGTGAAGCTAAATGGAAACCTATCAAGAAAGTAGAACTTTCTGCTTTGGGAGCTTACAAATATTCAGCGACAACTCAGGTTCACGAGGTTCATGATTATTCTAATCAAGCATGGGCTTTCCGAGCTATGGATGATGCCACAATGCGTGATTCTAACCCATGGCTATACACCGACCCTAACAATGCTAATTCATTACCTGTCTCGGTATTGCCGACCGGAGGTTTTTATCGTCAAACTCAGTATTCGATGAATGGCTATGACTTCCGTGGTACTGTCAACTACAACGATGTGTATAACGACGACCACATCTTCAACTTCTTCGGAGGTATGGAGGTCAATTCAGTAGATCGTAAAAGAACATGGTTCAACGGTGTTGGTATGCAATACGACATGGGTATGCTTCCTTCATTCGACTACCTATATTTCAAACAAGGTCATGAGGAAAATACACAATACTTTACTGTTGACCAAACAAACACTCGCGCTCTTTCTTTCTTCGGAACGGCTACTTATTCTTATCAAGGAAAATACACATTGAATGGTACTGCCAGATACGAAGGAACCAACAAACTAGGTAAGAGTCGTTCGGCTCGTTGGTTGCCTACTTGGAACTTATCGGCAGCATGGAATATGCACGAAGAAGCATTCTTTGATCGTTGGCGACCTGTATTGTCTAACTTTACTCTGAAAGCGTCCTACTCATTGACTGCCGACCGCGGACCAGCTAACGTAACAAACTCAAGAACTGTTATATCCAGCTACAACCCTTGGCGTCCTTTTACAGATGTCGGGGAATCAGGTCTGATGATAGAAGATGTAGAAAACAGCCACCTTACTTATGAAAAGAAACATGAGTTGAATATCGGTGCTGATATCGGCTTCATCAAGAATAGAATAAACGTGTCTGCCGATTGGTATAAAAGAAACAACTTCGACTTGATTGGTATCGCCTCTACAATGGGTTTGAGAGGTAAAATATCTGAGTTTGCCAATGTGGCAAGTATGGAGTCTCAGGGTTTCGAGTTGACATTATCTACACGCAACATCGTAACTCCAAACTTTATATGGAATACCGATTTTATCTTCTCTAAAACTGAGAACAAGGTAACAAACTTAGAATCTAATTCGAGAGTGATTGATATGATTTCAGGATCCGGCTTTGCATTAGAAGGCTATCCTGTACGCTCGTTATTCTCTATGAATTTCCAAGGATTGAATGAAGAGGGATTACCAACCTTCATTAACGAAAAGAACGAACTGACGGTAAGCGATATCTTATTTCAAGAACGAGTAAACAAAGACCACTTGGTATATGAAGGTTCTGCCGACCCAACAATAACAGGTAGTTTGGGTAATGTCTTTACTTATAAAAATCTTAAACTAAATGTCTTCGTTACTTATTCGTTTGGCAATGTTGTTCGTTTGAATAGAGCATTCCGTGCCAGATACTCGGACTTAGATGCTATGCCAAATGAATTCAAAAATAGATGGTTGCTTGCAGGCGATGAGAACAAAACAAATATTCCTGTGATTGCCGACAAACGTCAATTGGTTGAGAATAGCTATTTGAACTATGCTTATAATGCATACAATTACTCTACAGCACGTGTGGCTAAAGGAGACTTTATACGAATGAAGGAAATATCAGTATCATATGACATTCCGAAAACATGGCTGACAAGCTTGAAAGTTAGCAGCCTTTCATTAAAACTACAAGCTACTAACCTATTCATGATTTATGCCGACAAAAAGCTAAACGGTCAAGATCCTGAATTTATAAACAATGGTGGTGTGGCTGCTCCTGTTCCCAAGCAATTTACAATGGCTGTAAGATTAGGTATCTAAATAAATATAACATAGTAAATAGAATAAAATGAGAACAAATAATTTATTATATATAGCAATTGGCTTGTGCTTAGTCTTTACATCTTGTAGTGATTTCTTAGACACAATGCCCGATAATAGAACGGAGATTGACTCTGAAAATAAAGTTACTTCTTTATTAGTGTCAGCCTACCCCAAAATAACATCCGCAATGATGACCGAAATGGCTTCTGATAATGCGATGGACAACTCAGCTCAATTTGTGGTAACCAACAGAGAGCAAGAGCAAGCCTACTTGTGGCAAGATATCACCGAAGTTAGCAATGACTCCCCTACTACCTTTTGGGAAGCTTGCTATTCTGCCATTGCTACTGCTAATTTAGCTTTGGAGTCAATCGACAATATGGATAACCCTGACAGATTGAGTGCTCAGCGAGGCGAAGCTTTGATATGTAGAGCATATGCTCATTTTGCTTTGGCGAATGTGTTTTGCTTGACGTATAATCCGGGGAATGCAAGCAATAACTTGGGACTTCCATACATTACTTCAAACGACTCCGAAATTACAAGCAAGCACAGTAGAGGAACATTGGCTGAGCTTTATGCAAATATTAATGCAGATATTGAAGAAGCTCTACCCTTGATTGATGATGAAATTTACACTGTTCCTAAATATCACTTCAACAGAAAAGCTGCTCATGCTTTTGCTGCTCGTTTTAATCTGTATTACCTAAACTTCGATAAGGTAATCGAATATGCAGACGTAGTGCTTGGAAGCAATCCGGCAGGTATGATGAAAAATTGGGAGGAGATTGCATTAGGCTCTGCATCAAATTGGGATGTGCGTGTTGATATGTATATTGATGCTCAAGAGCCTGCTAATCTACTTTTATTGCCCGTAACTTCTTCTTGGGGATATGTAGTAGGAGGATTCTATAAAAATCTAGGTTCGAGATATGCTCATTCGCTGGAGATTTGTGTAGGAGAGACCGGTCAGGCTGATGGTCTGTGGGGAGATTACAATGGTTTATTGCCATTCAGAGCTCTTTGGGGAGATGAGCAGAAAATATCTGTGGCTAAGATTGGCGGATACTTTTACTATGTAGACAAAGTGAATGGTGTTGGATATCGCAAGAATGTTATTTTAGCATTCAGTGCCGATGAAACACTTCTTTGCCGAGCTGAGGCTCACATATTGAAAGGAGAATACGAACTAGCTACTGCTGATATCAACATATGGTTGGAATCGCACACAATAATTGAAGATAGAGTGACAACAGAGCAAATAGTTGACTTCTATGACCGAATTTCAAGTACACCGATAAACAATAGCTCACGTACAGTTAAACGTGAAATCAAACCTCAAGGATTCACCGTAACTGCCGGCGACCAGAAAGAGATGATTCAATGCATTTTGCACCTGCGCAGAATCGAGACTATACACGAGGGACTTCGTTGGGAAGATATCAAACGATATGGTATTGAATTTTCTCACAATCGTGATGGACAACCTAATGATATATTGAGGGTAGATGACCCTCGACGAGCTATTCAGTTGCCATATGATGTTATCGCTGCAGGTTTGCAGGCTAATCCAAGAAATTGAGAATAAAAACAGAATTATTATGACAAATTTAAAATACATATTTTTAGCACTCACTATAATTGCATTTTGGCAGTGTAGCGAAGATGAACTGGACTCTAAATCTATTTTTGAGTCAGATAGCAAAATAAAAAATGATTTTGACTATTGGATTGCCGAGAATTATACAAACACATATAACATCGACCTCAAATATCGTTTTGAAGACAAGGAATCGAATCCTATATACAATTTGATTCCTGCGGATTACGAGAAATCTATCGCATTAGCTAAGATCACAAAATTCCTTTGGATAGAATCTTATGTAGAACTTTTAGGAGAGGATTTTATGAAGACTTACAGCCCTAGAGTTCTGTTTTTTGTTGGCTCGGCAGCCTACAATAGTTCATCATCCAAGGTGGTAGCTACAGCAGAAGGTGGTTTGAAAATTACCTTATATGAAATTAACGCTTTAGACTTGAATAATATTAATGCAGCCACGCTGACTTCATCGTATTTCCACACGATGCACCACGAGTTCTCACACATACTGCATCAGACCAAAAGATATCCGACTACTTTCGATCAGATATCCGCCAACGACTACCAAGCAAGTAGTTGGGTGAATGTCATGGAACAAGATGCTCTGAATATGGGTTTCATCTCACCATATGCCGGTTCAGAAGCTCAGGAGGATTTTGCCGAGCTTGTTGCCTACTACTTTTCGTATGACAATGATTATTGGGATGAGAGAGTTGGCAGAGCTAGCGAAGAAGGTCAAGCGAAAATCAATCAGAAGATTGCAATTATCAAGGACTACATGCAAGTATCTTGGGGTATTGATATGGATGCGATGCGTACCATAGTTCAGCGTCGTGCACAAGAAGTTTCAGATCTGGATGTAACATCACTTAATTAATCAAGACTATGAAAAATAAATATTATAAATTACTATGCTTGGCGTTTGTGGCATTGTTTGCCGCTTGCACCATTGAAGAAGATGATATATTTGGTAGTTCTTCATCCGATCGTATGGATGCTGCAATTTCATCGACTATAGATGTCTTGACTAGCGAAGAAAATGGTTGGCTTATGGAATATTTCCCTGGAGAAAACCAACCTTTTGGCGGATATAACGTTTTGATGAAATTCGAAAAAAATGGCACGGTTTCAATTTCTAGCGAAGTCAATGTTACCGGAGCTGCTGATGCCCCAACTAAGGTTTCCACTAGTATGTACGTTGTAACCCAAAGTGCTGGAGCTGTGCTTTCGTTTGATACATATAACGACGTATTTCATTTCTTTGCCGATCCCGGCGACCCGAGCGGCCTAGGTGGTAGAGGTGAAGGTTTGCAAGGCGATTACGATTTCCAAATCATAGAAGCTGAACCGGGAAATGTAGTGCTCAAAGGGAAAAAGTCTGGCGAGCTGTCTACCTTGGTTCCGTTTAATGAAGATTGGACCAACTATATTGCTGACATTAATGCGGCGGAAGATCTTATGCTATTTTCTGACCTGACATTAACCATCGATGATCAAGCTATTCCTGTGGAAGCATCCTACCGTGTTCTGACTATTACGTATGAAGAAAACGGAGGCGAAACTGTCAAAAAAGCAAGCTACATCGTAACCAAGACCGGGTATAAGCTTTTTGAGCCGATTGAGATACTTGGAAAAACAATTACCGGATTTACTTATCACAAAGAAAGCGATTCGTTCACCGAAGTGAATGATAATAATATTACCTTAAATCCGGTTATCAGACCGTTCAACGAGGTGTTTGTGGATAATTATTGGTTCATTGCCTACAGCAAGTTGGGCGAGTTTGCTCAACCATATTTCGATGATTGTAGAGAAGGTCTAGAAAAAACGTATGGCGAAAAGCTTAGCTATGCATATTTCGGATATGAGGCAAACAGTGCCTTCGGTTTGAATTTTGGTATCGAAGGTAATCTCGGGCTGATGACATATAAATATACAAACATAGGAGACGATAAAATTAGAATGAAATTTAATCTTCAGGGTAATAATGTTGGACGTTGGTATTTTGAACAACCGGAGACCGGTGTCTATCGAATGCTAATCCCATTTGGCTACGATACGGAACGCACATTCACTATCACTGTAGATAGACCGGCAATGCCTACTGTATTGACTCTGACAGAAGATGGCAATCCTACGAATGTTATCATGTTGACTACAAAGAGAGTTATTGATCCATTTGACAATTGATAGTTCTACAATGTAGATAAACTGTTATCACGGGCAAGGAGCTTCTCCTTGCCCGATTATTTTCAAGTCTTTCTGGATAAAGAATTATATCAAGTTTATGCAATCGAAAGAAATCTATTTTAAATATGTATCCATCCGAGTAAGTACGTCAAACAGTACTTATTAATCTGATAGTTGCGTCCTTTAGATTTTCAATCAATCCCGTTTGATATTTCCGGGTAATAGGTCAGCAAGCTTGCTGACTTTATAAGTAGGTATTACAACAGGTGCTATGACGTTTGTAGTGGGTAGCATGTTTGACACGGCGGCTCGTAAATCGTGTCTTTTGCCATGAAAATGCTTCGCCGTAAGGGATTAATCTCAATCATTAAGATTGAAGCCCGATGGTCTTTACCCACTATATTCGACATAGAGCCAAATTTAAGATACAAAAAGCCCCGTAGTTGCTTATGCTGCTACGGGGCTTTTTTATGATTGAATAGCTATGCTATTCTTCGTCTTCTTCGAAGCCTGCGATTATTTCCTGAGGAATTGTGTCGCATCGAACGTAAACTGATACGTCGGGAATAGAATCTTCGATAGTCAACTCTAAGTGGGTTTTTGTCATGCTGGTTATTGTATAGTCTTGCCACTCTTCGTGCGAGTAGTCATACATACCATTTAGGGTATAACCATAGAAGTCATCTCCCTCAATCCAATACATCCCAGTTGATTTCACAGTGTACATCGAACCGATATTGTCGTACATTGTGAAAGTTTCGTCAGTACGGTCGAAATCAATATACATGTGCAAACCTTCTTTCATAGCTTCGCCATTCCATTCTTTTAGTTGCCATATACCACTGATATTTGCAGTAGTTATATCGATTTGTTGCTCTCCTGCATTATTATCATCATCATCATTACATGCGAATGCTAATGATGATATAGCTGCAAATAGGAATATTTTAAAAATATACTTCATTGTTGTTCGTTTAATTTAGTGAGCTAATCAATTCGGGTGTGCTTCTCATCCATCCGTTGCCTGCGTTATTACGCACTGTGATGGTTTTTGTTACCGGTGTTTGTCCTGATGCTGAAACAGTGTAGTCTGTAGTTCCTACTGCAACTCCTGTTATAGTAGCAATCGAGCCATTCATTGTTGCTGAAGCAATGCTTGTGTTAGCGACAGAGATTGAGTAATCAAGACTTGTATCATTACCGAAATAAGGAGCCAAATCAACTGAATAAGTATCATTAGTAGCTAAATAGACATTAGGTATTTCCATTGGCTTACCGTTAGCTGCATCATCAATAGCTGTAAACAAATTACCGACATCTACCATACCGCCTACTCGTCCGTTATATTCTGAAAGTAGCATTTCCGTAGGGTTTTCTTTTCCTACCATGGTCCAGTTTGGATAATATATTTTCTCCAGTGGATAAGTCATCTTGCGAGCTGTGCTCAACACTAAGTCGCGGAAATCATTTGCCCGGAAGTGCTTTCCTTGCTTAAGTGCATATGATAAACCAAGAGCTACAGCTCCTGACACCGCAGGACAAGCCATTGATGTACCATCCATATATGCATATCCTTGCTCATCTGCTGCTCCCTCAAGGTAAGGTACTGTTGATAAAATCGAACCTTTGTACGATGCATGATAAATCATGTCTCCTCCCGGTGCCGAAATACGAACTCTTCTATCATAGTTTGTGTAAGTAGAGGGAGTATAGTCGGCTGCCGTTGCAGCAACCGAGATGTAATCTCCATATGCTCCGGGGTATCCTGCCATTGCCGCAGCCTCATTACCTGCTGCAAATACAACTACTCCTCCGTCAATAACACCATCTTCTGAACCAGCTTCTGAGATGAAATAGCTCAATGCTTCTTTCTCTACGTTAGTGCTCGACAACCATTCTTCATCCGAACGGAAAGATGGCAACCAATAAAGTGGGTTGGCATAACCTGAGTTATATCCCCAGCTACATTGTAGAACAACAGCACCATTATCTGCTGCGTACTTTATTGCACGAACCTCAGATAGTATTGTTGCTCCTCCAACACCATCAAATATCTGACATGACATGATTTTAATTCCATCGCTATTACCGCTTCCTCCGGCTACTCCGGAAATACCTTTACCGTTGTTACCCACAGCTGCTACTATTCCTGCAACGTGCGTTCCATGTCCAATGTCTCCGTCGTTGTACCATGTTACCAGACCTGTGTTCGTAACGAAGTTAAATCCATAACGGTCTCCTGCGAATCCGTTACCATCCGCATCGCCTTCTGAAGCGAAAGTTTCTGCTTCGTTCACCCAAATGTTATCTGCTAAATCTTCGTGAGTGAACATTACTCCTTCATCAAGAACTGCTACGATGATTGATGGGTCTCCGCTAGTCTTTGTCCATGCGTCTTGAACATTAACATCTACTCCTGCTGTCGGACCGGCTGCAGGGGCTACTGCTGATGTATCCATTACAAGAGTTCCGTCATTATGCAGACTCCATTGCAATCCGAAGTGAGGGTCGTTGCGCAGACTACTTTTTGTTTTCATGTAATCTGCAGCTTTAATTCCTGCTTGACTAAGCGTTACAGGCTTCTTTGTTGGGTCGTATGCTCTTTTTACGCGTACGTTGAATTGCATACCTGACAAGTCTCCAACTTTCGACAACTCCGTTGCTACATTTGCCAAATCTTGATCAGGATCGAAGAATACGGCATACCATAGGTGCATACCAGCTTCTCTTGTTCTTTCCTCTGTGCGATTATCGACAGGGAATACTCTCTCAATCTTATAGGCTCCGATGCTTTCCAGCACTTCATCTACCGAAGCAACACTAGAGCGGCTCATGATGTTTGAGCCACTACGCTTTGCTTGAAATTTATCTAACTGGTCTGATACGCTCTCTTTGAATCTTATCAAAATAGAACCGTTCTCTGCACCTGCCGGCACCACTACTTGAGCGTCGGTGTCTTCGTTCGATGTCAGCGATGTGTTATCATAGCTACATGCCCCGAACAGTACCAAGCTCAACAGTATTATTGTATATTGTAAATTCTTCATCTTTTATCTTACTTCATTTATTCTTTCTGTTGAATCTATTCTGAATCCCTTAACCTAATTGTGCGGCTCGAATCTTGGATAGAAATCATAGTAGTACGACCAACCATCAGGTACATTGTCAAATCCTGCCATTACACCATCTGCATTAGGCTTAGACTCTTGATTATAAATCAATATAAAGGGATCCATACTTCGCAAACGTGGATGGTATAAAATCCAATCCGGTATTGTTCCATTCATGAAGTTCAAGTTTAGACGAAGCGTTCTAGCATTAGGAAGCACTTTAGGTGTTCCAATTAAGTTGTCTAGTGTATCTGATTGTGCAGCAACATCAGCAGCTGTATATAGGTGATTATTTACACCTCCTACTGATTCAAATATTTGCTCTGCTGTTGGTAGGTTGCCATACAATACACAGTTACTTAATCCTAGGTATTCAAGTTTTTCCCATCTAAATAATCTCATCAAGTTTTCTGCAGAAGCATTTTGATATAATCCGATTTTGTCTAAAGGTCGTGAAGGGATAGGGAATAGACTAATATTGGAACCTTTTTTGTTAGCTGTAAGATCTAAAGCAGTCAACTTAGGGAAGTTCTCTGGAGTTAACAACTCCGGAATAGATGTAAATTCTTCAACTTGGAAACCTAATGTTTGCAGGTTATCCAGACCAAGCCAACTTTCCGGTAATTCTCCGTTAAGACCATAACTAAAGAAAACAAGGCTTTTCAAGTATTTAAGGTTTCCTATTCCATCCGGATGCTCACTAAGGTTTGTTGTACCTCCTGTGTTAGATCTCAGAGTTAATGATTCCAAATATTTTAGATGTCCAAGCTCAACCGGAGGAGCTCCTTTATGAAAAGTCATCTCCATAGTCAAAGACCTAACACGACCGAGCATATCCAGATTATCTTTCACTTCTTGGTCTGTTCTTTTCCAAATAGTAACACCATTCCAAGAATTAATTGCGTTTGATTTATCCCATTTAGTCCAAGGATTCATCTTACGTTCTACAATAACTAAGACTGTTGAATCTCCTGCAGCGTCATCGGTAATACCTAGTCCCGCTTCTTGTCGAAAGATTAGCTCAACGGGAACTTCTAAGTCTTCAGAAGTAAATGTAACCTTAGCCACTCTAGGTTCCTCTAGGTAATTATCTTCCCAATCAAAGCGAAGATAAAAAATCTGAGGCATTGCCCCTGTTTCTTCCACATTAAACTCATCGGCATTTGCACATTCTATCCAAGCAGGAGTAGATGTTCCATCCTCCATGTCAACTATTGTATGTGTCAATGCAACATTGGTTACAACTCTAATCTCTGTGTATCGCTCACCATTAGTTCCATAGTTAACTATGGAAGTATCATTTGTAGGAAGAATCAACTCCCTCTTAAAACCCAATTGGGTTACACTAAGAGTCTTACTTTCTCCTGTTTCTGAAGCAAAACGCATAGAGCCACTGCGAGATGTTATCAATACACTGGTATCAACTACCAACTCACAAAGTGTTGTTCCCTCTCCACTACCAGGAGTAAGAGAAATCCAAGGTTCTTCTGTAGATGCATTCCACTTACCCGATGCTATTACTTCAAAAGATTGTATAACACCTGTATTCTCAGCAGCTATTTCTTCTAGCTCAATTCCAAAGCTAACCGGCTCGGTTTTATCATCCTTACATGCGATAAACACCGACAAGCAAAGCAAGCAATATAGGCTATATTTCAATTTCTGTATCATATCTGTATTGTGTATTATTATAGCTTTTATTCTAGGATTAAGTTAGGACATCCTCTCAAGTCTTGTGTTGGATCATACACCACAATCAGCGTTCCATTCACAATATTTGAGCAAAGTTTAGATAAATCCACAACTATTTCCGGGTTATCTGTAATATCAAGAATATCCAACGTTGGGGAAACAGGATAATCTGTATTAAGATTGCGGAAAGCATTACCTCTTACAAATATTCTTCGGAATCCGATATGAGTATATAGAAGCGGTTGCCATGTGTCGAAACATCTGTATCCGTCGTCATCTACCATATAGTTCATTGATAAAATACCAAGGCTCAGAAGATCCGAAAGCTGTCCTGGGAATCCAGAAAACTTATTACCACTCAAATCAAGACCCGAAAGTCTAGGCAAATTAGAACTGTTGAAATCTCTTGGAAGAGCATCCAAACGGTTATATGATAAATCTAAAGTTGTAGTGTTATCAATACGTATACTGTCGCCAGACTGGTCATTCACAAAAGAATTTACAGGGAATGAGCTAATGTTATTTCTTGCAAGGTTCAGATAAGTGATTGAAGAATATGCATCGTAAAGCTCTGATGGGAATTCTGTTAAATCATTACCTACCATAGATAAAATCTGCACATAGATTCCATTATTTGGTTGAACGTTACCTATCTTATTGTACGATAAATCTAAAGTTGAAATTTGGTATGGAGAAAGTGAGGAAAAAACATCAGGAAATTCTGTAAGCTCATTATAACTTAGAGTAACAGTTTCCAAATCATCTAATCTACAGAATGTGCCTCCATTTCCTACGGATGTGATCTTATTATTTGTAAATAATAAATTCACGGGCGTTACATCCTCTCCAAAATCAGGAATATGGGTAATTTTATTATAAGAACAATCAATTGCCCCCAACTTATGTAATAGATTAACTGATGTAGGCAGTTCTTCAATCTCATTGTAAGCTAAATACACCAGCTGTATAGTCGCATTATCTTTAGAAGCCTCAGACTGACATAAACGATCAAGCCCTGAGGTAAATTCCGCACCCGGAATTTGCGGGTTAAAAGCCATGTTTAAAGACACTAATCTTTGTAGATTTTCCATTCCGGCAGGGAATGTTGTAATATTAGGACAGTTTGCAACCTGCACATCTGTCAATGTCTCAATTCCCCAAAGCTCTTGAGGTATCTCTGCGATAGGACTATTAGCTATTTCAAATCTCAGAAGCTTAGTAAGATTTCCAATTGCTGGATCTATAGCTGTAATTTGATTTGTAAAAATACCAATTCTAGGTGTCATTATAGGATCGTAGAAATCCGCCCTTTCATAAGGTTCATTCTCTAACTCTGCAATACATTCTTGCATCTCGGGAGAGAATGTTGCCATTACATTAGTTTTTATATAGTTCTCAACATATGCTTGGTTACTTTCACTTCCCCATTGGCTATTAGTAGTACCTCTTGCTTTTACTAAGTTTTCTTTTGCTCTAGCACTTACTTCTAACGGATAATTACCAATATCATCATTAAGCTCTCCTAGAGTCAAGTATGTAAGTTCTGTTAATAAACCAATCTCTGCCGGTACTTCTCCTTTAGGACCAAAACCTCCGATTGTGATTCCTTGTACTCGCCCTGTTGAAGTCATTGATATACCGGGTTGTTGACCCCACATATCCAGATCCATATCAAAATTCCAATTCAGTCCGTTAGGGTATTCCTCGCCTACATATGACCAATTAGGTCCGTCTAGTGCTTCCCATATTTTCTTCAATGCGATATAATCTTGAATATTTGGAGCTAATTCTGAAATTGTAATAGGCACATCTGCTTCATTGAGTCTATTACCAATTACTGTAAACGGTTTTTGTATCGGACTAGTGTTTGTTGTAAATGTTGAATTCCCACCTATTGTTGTAAGAGAATACCTAGTAACAACATAAGTATCCGGTTTCAACAGTAGCAAAGAATCAACTATCGATGTTGCTGTGATGTTAGAACCCACAGTATCTCCGTCAAATGCTTGAGTGTATGTAACTCTCAAGTCATCATATACTATTTCCTCATTTGTTCTTACATTTCTTAGAGTGAGGTCAATCTCTCTAAAACTGCTAAAGGGGAATGATGCAACAGAGTTTCTATTAGATGCCTCTGCTGATTTAAGAGTTACATCGACAAACTCTTTCACACAAGTAAGTCTCACCTTACCATAAGATTGTGCATCAACATAGATTTCTTGCTGAGTAAGACCTCCGCTAATAACTTCGATTGTTTCACTTTGCTCATATAGTGCAGAGTGAATTTCCACTTCTGCTTTGTTATATAAATAATAAGCAGTGATTCTGTATGTGCCTTCCAACAAGTCAAACTTATCACTGGTAAGCCCATACTCTGCTAACTCATCATTGTACGCAGAAAGTGTACGTGTTTGTGTTATCGTTCCGCCATTATCATCAAGCAAAACAACTTTAATTTTTTTAGCTGCACTAAGATAATCCAAAGTCTTAGTACTCAACTCAGACTCTTTTACATCTTTGTATAGCCTAAATTGCACCGCTCCCGTAGCAGAAGCATTGATCTCGTCCTTATCATCTGCACACCCAGTCATGATGCTTGCAAATGCTAGCAGCATAACCGGTGTCAGTAGATATTTGAAAATAATTCTCATCTATTCTTTATCAACTTTAATTTTCGTTTTTATTTGCTCTTATTCAGCTCTAAGAATCAGTACTGCATCCGGAGCCGACTTGTCTCCATAAACAAATACCATAGGTGCTTCAGCTGCTTTTGTAGGTACTGTACCTTTTAAAGTAAATCCAATGTAGTTTTTCCTTGACATCCTAAGACCTTCAGACGATTCTCCCCATGACCACCAAGCTGATGTTGTTTCATAATCAGGTCCATACTTATATGGCCAAATATTAACTCCTGCTAACCCTGAAAACCCTGCCGACGTAGCCTCTACTGCAAAAGGTATTTCTCCAGTAATTGTATACTCAAAAACATTTTGCGTGCCAAAATTATATTTCGGACTTTCAACTTTATCAGCATAAACAGTCTTGTATATAGGGTTTTCTCCTGTCTCATTTCGATCTCCTAAAAAATCAATTGTAACTGCTGCTGTTACATACGATTTGTTTAACTGTTGCACATAGCCAATAGCTAAATATTTTCTATACTCTGCCTTAATCTCATAGTTAGTTCCAAATATATTTGCTATATCTCCACTCAAGCTTTCATCAAATACTGTTGCCGGAAGCACTAAGATAGACACTTCTCTATCGGTACCAACATCCGTAGCTTGTGGTGTTATTGCTAATGAATAATTATTAGCTCCTGATTCTGCCTGTCCTTCTTGTGTCAATTGAGTGGTAAACCATTTTGCAGGTAATACTCCATATCTGCCTGTACCCAAAACCTCAAGCCCTTGAATTATCAAATTCTCTGGTGCTAGTTTTGACTCAATGTTAACCTTTAGAGGTGCAGCCGTTGTATCTGAAGGTGTACCATCGTTAGATACATACCAAAATTCCGAACCAATGTAATCTACGACATAGTTGAATAGAATTGGGTGGCTTCCTGTGAAAGTAATAAATTCATCAGGTAATCCTTCATATCTTACTGGAACACTCAAGAACACTGTTCCTGCTTCGTCTGTAAACACAAATTCACCTTCTTGTGGCGATACAATATTCGCTGCTGTTCTGTCAACTAAGTTCTGATTGTCATAAACTGTAGTCTCAACATCAGGTTCTCCAACAAATGTTTTTGCATCTGCTGTTATCCAAGATGGAACTGTTAGCACCCATGAGAAGTTTGCTGTTACAACAAGACTGTCTGCTAATACTTGAGTGTTATCTTCATTCCATGCAATCACTAACGGATTTTCTTCTGAATATACAGCTCCGGCCTTTCCTTTTGCTGTTATTTCATGAACTCTTGAAGGACGAGTAATTGTAGCAATCACTTTGCTTTCCTCTCCCATACGTAGAGTTATTTCTGCTTTAGAGTCTGTAAAAGCCCAAGCTGTTGCATCAACAACTGCGCATAGTGTTACCTCACCGGCTTGCCCATTAATGGAAGCTAAAGGTGTTTCATCAGCTATTGCAAACTTACACCAAGGCATTGAACTTGTTATACTCCATGCTTGATTTGCTTCGAAAGTCAAATCTGTAGAACCTCCAGGTTCAAGAGTAGTACTCTGATCCGAATCTGGGAACACAGGTGCGGGTAGTCCTTCTTTATCATCTGAACATGCTGTCATGAAGATTGCACCAAAAAGAAATAAGCATGCTCCGAAAAATCTTTTGAATCTAAGTGTTTCCATAATGAATATATTTACGAGTTAAAATTAGTAACCTAGCTTTTCGTAGTAATCGGCCTCTGCATCTGTAATCCATTCGATAGTAGAACGGAAAATTCCAACTGTACCGGCTGTTCTAAAATAGAAAGCATTGTACATTACCGTGAAGCCACCACAAGCATTATAAGCCGATGGATATGCCGCTGGCTGAGTGATATTAAGCTTATCATCATCATAAATGTAATTGAAATATGTTGACCCTTCAGCCACTACTTGGTCTTCGCCCATCTCTAAATAAGGCTCTAACACGTTTTCTGTATTGAACCTAAATTTTAAATCATATCCATCTTGGAAAAAATCTTTAACGATAATTCCAAGCGAATCTTCGGGGTCTGCAATTGAGCTTGTTAATCTCATCGCTGTTGTTGCATAGTAATCGAAAAATCCTGAACGAACAACACAGTGCCCAATAAAATCATCAATATTGAAAGGACACACCTTAGTTAAAGTAACCTTGATGTCATTACCTCCCAAATTAGGGTCTTCATCTTGATTAATCAATGTAAGAGTTACGTAAGTCGTATCGATAGACTCATCCAACTCGGCAATATACCCAACTATACGTACCGGAGCTGTATGCTCTCCTGCTTTAATCGTTACAGTGTGGCTTTCTAAATCAAATTGATACCCTTCAATTGCACTACTCTCTTTAGGCACAACCGAAACACCAAAATTTCGGTCATAATCTACTGTTTGTGAGGCTGATATATATACCTCTTGTACATCCATATCATTCATGAAAGGCAGTTCTGCTACACTATCCGAAAACTGCACAAAGCTATGTCCGCTATACTTTACGAAGTCAGACTCGGTATCACAGCTTGACAATATAAGAACAAGCATAATAGCAAGTAGTTCTTTTCTAAATATTGTTCTTAATCTATTCATAATATATCTGAATTTATGCTATTACTTTTATAAGTTGCTTTCGTTTGGTTGAATTTCACTGTTAGGCAAATCCAATTCGTGCTGAGGAATTGGCCATACGAAAAGTGGATTGTCAGCCGTAATCGACAATTTATCTCCAGGACTCAAAGAGTTGCTTTGCTCTACTCGAGTAAATCCTTTTTTGAATCGTTTTAGGTCATTTAGCCTAAACCCTTCCATGTATAGCTCTCTCGCACGTTCTTCCAAAATTAAATCTTCCCAGTTATCTGCAGTTACATTTGTGCTGCTATAACTTGTGTATCTTGCTTTACGAAGCTCCGTAATAGCATTCCCCGCATTTCCATAATCTCCCATTCTGGCACATGCTTCTGCTGCGATAAGATACATCTCCGACAAGCGGAACACTTTAGGCATATTCAAATGATAAGTGTTGAAGTTTGAAATATAACTTGCATTTCCTCTATATTTAATCAACAAAGGCCATGTCAAACCATGAGAAGTGTTAGTTTGAATCTCTTGGAAGAATGCTAAATAACGATTATCGTTGCTACTGTCATATAAGTTTAGTATCTCTCTTGACGGTACATAATCCGGAGAATAACCTACTCCCGGAGAATAACCCAAGAACACCGTACCCAAAGCACCTCCTACTGAGTTTGGAGGCAAGAAACCCACTCGCCAGATTATCTCTGTAGAGTTGTCCATTTGCCACATATACTCATAGTTATTGTATGAGGTAGTGTATGAATATGCATTTGTATTAGAAAGCAAGTACTCATCGCTATCGATTACTTTAGATGCACGAAATAGTGCCTCTTCATAATCTTCTGTGTATAGAGCTACACGAGCATATAATGCTTCAATTACATAAGGAGTGAAATACGATGTACTATACAAAGGAACATCTACTCCGTCAAACTTATATGCCAATAAATCTGCGGCTATGTCCAACTCCTCTTTTATGAAGTCGTATGACTCGCGAATTGTTGACCTTGTAATCGGACCATCATAGGTGTAATCTTTAACGATAACCACACCCAAATCTGTGTCGGCAGTTGCTTCCTCATAGTCTTTACAGAAAAGCTTTATAAGCTCTGAGTACGCAAGTGCACGAGCAAAGTGTGCTTCGCCCTTGTAGGCTTGCAGAGTTGCAAAGTCATCACCATTAACATCATCTTCTATTTTCTCTATCTGTTCTATTACAAAGTTACTGCGACCAACAACTGCATATAATGAACCATACACCGCGCTAAGGCTAGTGTTGGTAGGGTTGATATCCCAACGCCAAAAATCACCATATCGATTTGAATACCCATCGATGGCATAAACTAAATCTGATTGAATCTCGGGCAATAGTGTTAATAATCCGCTATATAGGTTCGAGCTTCTGAAAGCAGCGTAAATACCATTCACTGCCTGACCTGCTTGGTCGACATTGGTAATTGCCTCACCTTCCAAAACAGCATTATTCGGTAGCTTGTCGAGACAAGATATCGCCGACAATGAAACCACTGCTACGATTAGATATGTTTTAATTTTTCGTATCATATAATTGAAATGAATCTTATTTAAAATGTTACTTCTAGACCGAAACTAAACTGACGAGTCATCGGATATTGTGCTTGATACATACCTGTAGTACCTTCAGGGTCGAAACCTGAGAATTTAGTGAATGTAAACAAGTTTTGCCCCTGTGCATATACACGCGCAGACTTGAAGGTGTTCGTTCTGCTAAGCAATGTCTCTGGCAAATTATAGCTAATCATTAGGTTTTTCAAACGTAGGAATGATGCATTCTC
Organism: Mangrovibacterium sp.; assembly: GCA_047972995.1. GTDB lineage: Bacteria > Bacteroidota > Bacteroidia > Bacteroidales > Prolixibacteraceae > JBKEDC01. The sequence continues at coordinate 6,012 of JBKEBD010000014.1, read as the reverse complement.
AATCAAGTGAGTATCAAACTGAGGATTGATTCCATGACGAGGGATGTCTGTAACATCTCCGGGGTGTTTCCAACGGTCATAGAGCAATCTTTTTGATTGGTTGAACGCTGTGTACAATCCGTTACTCTCGTCGAAGTAGCGGTCGTTGTTCACTACGTATCTATCACCTACCCAGCTAAACTGAGCCGATAGCGTAATTCCACGGTACGAAGCTGTAGTTCCAAAACCTCCTTGCCAAGGAGCTATATAGCTTTTGCCTGTCATCACACGGTCGTTTTCGTCATACACATTTGTTACTTCACCTTCTTTAGTGTACCAAAGGGCATCACCATTATTAGGATTCACACCAGCATATTCTACATAGTAGAACTCACCGATTGAGTGTCCTACTTGAAGTCTTGTACCTGTGGTACTCAATGTATATTCATTAACATCGCCATAAAGCTCTGTTAGTTTGTTTTTATTGTAAGATGCATTCGCATTTACCGACCAAGTGAATTTCTCTTTACGCATGATTGTGTAATCAAGAGACAGTTCAAGACCTCGGTTCACCATTGCTCCTACGTTATCCCACTGGAAGCCGAAACCACCGTCTGCATAACTCACAGGTACACTCATAAGCATGTCGCTTGTAAGCTTGTTGTATAGCTCTACGCTGACGTTTATTTTATTAAGGAAGCCCATACGTAAAGCAAGGTTGGTTGACCATAATTTCTCCCAACTCAAATTTTCTGCTCCTCTTTGAGTAGGTGCAATACCTGCATCGCCAAGGTAGTCAGCTCCACCGCTCACAAGAGCAAGGTGGTCGTAGTTAGGGATAGTAGAGTTACCCGATGTCCCGGTACTGAACGCTACTTGCAAGTTAGATAACCATCTTTTACTTTTGAAGAAGTCTTCTTGACGCGCATTCCACATCAAACCTACCGACCAGAAAGTTGCCCATCTGTTGTCCTTACCGAAACGAGAAGAACCGTCTGTACGAATAGAGAAATCGGCATAGTATTTGCCTAAGTAGTCATACTCACCACGTCCAAAGAAAGACACATAAGCAAACTCAGAAAGAGCATCTTGCCATGAAGTAGCACGGGTAGCAGATGAGATATCCATCAAAGCGTCGTTGGTTTGACCGGCAACCATCACGTTAAATCCTTGCGCCGAATAATTCACACCCTCTTGACCTACCAGGAAGTTGAACGAGTGTACGTCATTATGCTTGAATTTATAGGCTGCCGTATTAGTCATTGTAAGCTTGGTCGTAGTACTTGTGTTTCGTCCTGCTTGACCTTCACCTCCGTTTGGCAGGTAGCTTGGGTTACTTGTCATATAAGCACCTGCTTGAGTGAAGTCAATACCTAATTGAGAACGAATTGTCCAACGCTCCGTAGGAGAATATTGTGCATATATTGTAGATATAGCTTTATATTTCTGGTTTTCTGTTTGGTTATTAGCCATCCACTCAAGAGGGTTCTCTTGCAACATACCTGTACCTTTCCAAGAACCATCATTAACTGAAGCTAATGTTCCATCATCATTATATGGAGAAAGGTATGGCAACATAAATCTGGATGCCGAAATTGGTGTGTTTGTATAATAGCTACCCGATTGGGTTTGCTCATAGTCTTCGTAGGTAAGCATGGTGTTAGTACCAAGCTTCAACTTTTCGCTAGCGTTTATTTCCACATTAGCACGAGTTGCATATCTTGTAAAGAATGACCCCGGTGCGATACCATCTTGATCGAAGAAGTTAGCAGAAAAAAAGTAGTTTATGTCTTTACTACCTCCACTTGCCGAAAGTTCATAACTTTGAAGCGGTGCAGCATCGTTAAATACTTCATCACGCCAATTTGTGTTTATTCTAGAAAGTCTTTCGTAATCTTGTCCTGCGTCCAGACCCAACTCTTTTTCATACTGAATACGCTCTGATGTATTCATCAAATCCCAGTTTTGACCAGCAAGCTGAGAAACTCCAAACTGAGTACGAAGTGAAATCTTAGGCGCACCCAAACGCCCTCTTTTAGTTGTTACCACAACCACACCATTCGCTGCACGCGCACCATAGATAGATGTAGACGATGCATCTTTTAATACTGAGATAGACTCAATATCTCCGGGGTTGATTGTGTTGAAATCAGAACTAGAGATTGGCACACCATCTAATATAAATAGTGGTGCAGTACCCGAGTTGATAGAGTTCGTACCACGAATCTTGAACGATGCCGTCGCACTAGGCTCTCCCGAGTTGGTCATTACGGTAAGACCCGGAGTAGATCCTTGCAAAGCTTGGTCGAAACCGGCAGCTGGAACGCTCTCAAGCCTCTCACCTTTTACGGTTGATACCGAACCTGCAATAGTTCCTTTCTTACGTGTACCGTAAGCAACTACTACAACTTCATCAATTTCTTCCGTATCCGAGCTTAGAGTTACATTGATTTTTGAATTTCCACCATATGGAATGTCTTGGGTTTCAAAACCTACAAAAGAATAGGTAAGAACAGTACCTGAAGAACCACTAATTTCAATAGCGTATTCACCATCTACATTAGTAGTAGTACCATTTGCTGTCCCTTTTACAAAAACTGTTACTCCGGGAATCGGAATTCCATCATCACCAACTACAGTACCAGTTACAGTTACTGCGTTTTCTTGCACGACAGTGTGTGGATTTGCTTGAACAGTTGCAATTCCCTGCAACATGAGGAATCCACAAACAAACACAGCCAGAACCCACTTATGCAGACTCCCGGCCCTAGTCAGCCCTAATGAATACTTCGGCTGAGAAAGTGTTTTTTCTTTCATATATAAATTTTAATTCAGTATTAGACACCTCTAATGGAAATAATCCCACCCTGCCAATTGACAGCTTACTCTTTTAATATATTAAATTTACTAATAATTTAGCTCTAGTTATTGATTAGCACACAAACAGAACACCTTTTCATTCGTTAAGAATTTGCAGCTAATTTATAGCTGCTCAGGTGTCAAATCTGTTTTAATTTACATCTTCTGCACTTAATTCACCTTACTAAACTTACCAAAGCACAGTCTATAGCTTTTGCAACGTGAGCCTCCGAAGTCAATTTCAATTTACAACCTCTCCCTAAAGGTGTTATTTCATTTTAAAATTAACTATTTATGACCAAATAAGCCTATTAGAAATTTAACAGAGCTTAAAAAACATTCATGAATAAGCACATAAATTATTGGTTATCAGATGTCATAATTGCTTTTTTAGTAGCATATTGAACTATCTTTCTTAACAAGATCTGCCAAAGATATGAAAAAAGATGTGAAATTCTTTAACAGACGACTCTTCTATATGGTTTTTAAAGCATTGTTAACAATCTACAAAATCAGCATAAAGAATTAAAATTATGTACAATTGGAGCCTTTCGCACAATGCATAATTTCCTATTAAATCAACACAATCAAAAACATACCGGAAAATTGAGTTTTATTTTGTTTTATTGAGCCCAAGGTAGAATTCCAGCCACTTTACTTTCAGCTTATAACTTTCAATTTGAAAGACATAAGCCTAAATGTGTATTGTTTTTTTATTCAAACATACTACAAATACAATCCACTACAAATCTGCAACATAAGCCTAACCCCCTGCTTTATCTCTATCTTTAGCACCTCATTATTTATCATAGACTAAAAAGAACCCCTATCCGTTGAAACATATATTAAGCCGAAGGGGGAGGGGGGGGGTATTTACTAAAACCCCGATAACACCAGTGTAGATCTCAATCTAAAACAAAAACACAACTAACCGATAAACAAAGTGGTGCAATATCCCGGTATTCCCTCGTGGAAAAGCCGAAATTTCTACTCAAAAACAGAACAACCTGAGGAAAAATCTTATCCAGAACTTAGGTTATAAAGGTGAAACCTATTTTCACTTGTCAATGCAAACATAAGCTACAAGTTTAGCAATGTGCGCAATTGTTCAAAACCACCCCCCTGTCAGTTCTACTCCATTGGGATAGGCTAATTTTACACTTGTACAAGACTGAACTTCCAAAGGAACGATCTGAATAAAATGTCCGATGGAACTTCCATCATGCACAACTCTGGAATAACTACCGGTTTCAGACTTAAATTTACTAATCCAATATTTAAATTGACGAAGAACTATGTGATACACATAAAATACCGAGTCTAATTCACCCCACTTCCTGCCACAATTCGTAATGCTTCCGCATCCATGCCTGCTGCGTTTATCTACTGTTTTCGTGAACACAAAGAAAATGCCTGATATTAAAATAGAAAAGATGTACTTACTCAGACGGTTACTCATTAGCAATAATTAACCACATCCCCAATAATCACTAAGACTAATAATGACAAGGTGCGCGTGAATGCAGAAATGAAAGCTGAGCAAGGTTAAGTATTATATATAATATAGGAGAAAACTTTGTTTAAAAATAATTCCTGTGATTTCCCTGAATTATAGCTTGATAGCTTTGGTATTTCGAAAAAAAGAAATACTTTTGCATCTCCGATTGTTATCCTTAGGTGGATACCTTTGTAAGTAGTTGATAATGTTGTTTGTAGAAAACGCACATTGGCGGCCCGATGTTGATGGCAGAGTACGAAGAGCAGCAAACCAAAACAGAGGTTTCATTATTTAGGTACTAATTTAAAATTTTAAGCAAGTGGATTGTTTATCTTACAAAACCGTATCGGCCAACCCGGCTACGGTAAACAAAGAGTGGGTTCTAGTAGATGTAGCTGGAATGACACTAGGGCGTGCATCAAGCCTTATCGCAAAAATGTTGCGTGGTAAGCACAAGCCAAATTACACTCCTCACATTGATTGTGGAGACAACGTTATTGTTATCAATGCAGAGCAAGTAAAGCTTACAGGTAACAAACTAAACGACAAAATTTACCTACGTTACACTGGTTACCCAGGTGGACAGCGTGAGCAAACTCCTTCAGAGATCATGAAAAGATACCCTGAGCGTTTGATCGAAAAAGCTGTGAAAGGTATGTTGCCTAAAAACCGTCTTGGACGCAAAATCTATGGCAACATGAAAGTTTATGTTGGAGCAGAGCACAAACACGAGGCTCAATCTCCAAAAGTAATTGACTTAAACACCATTAAACTGTAACCCATGGACGTAATAAATACAATTGGTCGTAGAAAAGAAGCCGTGGCACGTATTTACTTAAGTGCGGGTAGCGGTAAAATCACAATTAACAAGAGAGAATTAAACGAGTACTTCCCAACAGGAACTTTGCAATACATCGTTTTGCAACCACTAAACCTTTTAGGTGTGGCTGATCAATATGATATTAAAGTAAACCTTGATGGTGGTGGTATCAAAGGTCAAGCAGAAGCTCTTCGTTTGGCTATCGCTCGTGCATTGGTAGAAATCGACGCTGAAAACAAACCAGCACTTCGTCAAGCTGGTTTCATGACTCGCGATCCTCGTCAAGTGGAACGTAAAAAACCAGGTCAACCAAAAGCACGCAAACGTTTCCAATTCTCAAAACGTTAATATTTTATTTTTTATTCAAAAGAACTACTGTGGATCTGAAACTATTGAGACTTTCCATTTAGAGAAACTACTCAACAGTTGCTTTTACACAATCAAAAAGTTAAAAAGATGCCAAGAACAAATTTCCAAGAATTATTGGACGCAGGTGTACACTTTGGTCACCTAAAACGTAAGTGGAATCCAAACATGGCTCCATACATCTTCATGGAGAAGAACGGAATTCACATTATCGACTTGCAAAAAACTGTCGTGAAAATCGACGAGTCGGCTGCTGCCCTTAAACAAATTGCCAAATCGGGACGCAAAATTCTTTTCGTAGCTACAAAAAAACAAGCTAAAGATATCGTATCAGAAGCTGTAGGCAATGTAAATATGCCTTATGTAGTAGAGCGTTGGCCTGGTGGTATGTTGACTAACGTCCCAACTATTCGCAAATCTGGGAAGAACATGAACGCTATCGTCAATATGAAGATACATAACGGTCTGTGGGGAAGCCTTTCAAACCGTG
>JBKEBD010000029.1:0-41970 GCA_047972995.1 Mangrovibacterium sp. | reverse complement strand
TCTTGTACTGAGTGTTCCTCTTGCTCTGCTTCGAATTTGTTAATCCAATAGCGAAATTGACGAAGGACGATGTGATTCTCTCGGCAATATTGAGTATGATTCATACCTCTTCTCTGCCATGCCTTGTAATGCTTGTGCATCCATTCCTGTTGGCGGAGTTCTATTTGTTTAATGACCGCAAAGTAAGGAGGCTTAATGAAGATGGTAAAGATGTACTTGCTCGGAGGGATACAGAAAATATATCGACAAGTATTTTCCTACATCTTGATGCGGGTGTCAATTGGGTGTTGAATAGGTTTTTTCTTCATCGTTTTTGGCACATTCTCCACAATGGTATCAACGAAGTGTTGTCCTACTACTTTTATCCCTGTGGTTTTTAAATAAGCCACACTAATTTCGCGAGTCAAGTCCTCTCCTTTTATATCCTTCACCATCATTTCATATCCACGAGGTATATTGCGCGCTGCCAATTCTGGAATTATGGTAATTCCGCCTTTGTTTTCCACCATTCGTTTCACAGACTCTATTGATGATGCCACATAGTCGAACTGCAAGTTACGACTGCGCTCTTTTGCCCCTAAACAAATAGAATCTACTTGATTTCTGAAACAATTGCCTTCTGATATGAAAATCATATCATCTAAATCAACATCGTTAATGTCAACTTCTTCGTATTTATACAACGGATGTGTGGGCGATACATACAAGTAGAATTTTTCATAGAACAACGCTTTGTATTCAATGTTTTTAGTATGTATGGGTGTAGCAAATATACCCAAGTCGATTTCGTTGTAATTCAACTTAGTTACAATCTCTTCAGTTTTTAGCTCTTCTAGTCTTAGGTGCAATTCCGGATACTTTTCTTTCAATGCACTAGCAAACATAGGCACCAAGTAAGGCGACAAGGTAGGCATAATGCCAATACGCAATTGTCGTTCAATGCCGTCAATCATGTTTACACTCAGGCGATCAAGATCATCGACCAATTGTAGAATTTGCAATGCTTTTTCATAGAATATCATACCCTCTGGGCTAATGCCTAGTGGTTTTCTACTCCTATCAATAAGCATGAATTCACATTCTTCTTCAAGCTTTTGTATTTGCAGACTTAATGCTGGCTGAGTTAATCCTAATTCATCAGCAGCTTTCGAAAAGCTTCGGTGTCTTACAATTCCTATAAAGTATCTAAACTGTTTTATATTCATAGATAAGTAACTCTTATAACCTCATTAATTCCACAAATATAAAATTTTATCTGTTGTGAACGCTGCAAAATGGAAAGTTAATTAAAAAAATGTTCATTTCTTTTAATTGACTTACTTACAGTGCATCGATCAGTTTTGAATCTTGAAAGCCTTCATACCGCCATTTTATTGTACAAAGATGCCAATTCTAATGTTTACTCGCATTAGAATTGGCACGCCGTAACAGCTTTATAAGACCTAGTTTTCTACACCCCACACAAAATCAAATGTTGTAGCGGCTAGGGTGTGTTTGGTTGCCTGAGTGTACGTGATCATTTGGAAATCAACAGCATTAATTTGCAGCTTGAAATCTTCGCCCTCATAATAGCTCACACTTGTGGAAAATCTATCTGAAGAGATTGTAAGCGATTGATTGTCTCCTAATTCTGAAACATCGCCAATGAGCACTGAAGAATACAAAATCGCACCCGATGAATTCTTGATATAAAACTCATAGCCATCGGCATTTTCGTCGGTTGTAAATTCGAACTTCACCGAACCACTGTCTTCTACCACAACATATGCACAACTAATAATTTCTACTGGCAATACTCCGTAGTACGACATACCATCAGATGCCGTAGCAGTAGAACCATCTTCAAGCGTAGCTTTCAATTCATAGGTACCACTTTCAAATGGCTCCGATTGGGTATCTGAAAGAAACTCATAAATTGAATAGATAGAGTCTGCTTCTTTCATGACAAACGACTCACCCGAAGGATAGCTCACCGCCATATCTTGAACTTGTGTATCGTAAACATAGGTGCTCGCATAAATCTGATAATTATATTCTCCATCCACATTTGTTTTTGTGATGTATTGATAAACATCGGAATATAACAACGTAGGTGTTTCAGTGTCTTTATTACAACTAAACAAGCCCAATGATAAGGCTAAAAAAAAAGTGAATGCTTAATGATTTTCATATACTTATAATTTCAAAGATTATTCGGCTTTGGGGTTCTATTAAATATGGAGTTAAAAAGAATTGAAGTAATTAAATCTACCCAAAGACCTGTTTAAAATACCGGTGCAAAGTTAATAAAATCAAATGCAAATTTCTCTTAATTCTTTCTAATCAGAGAAAGTCCATCGCGAATGGGCAATATTACTTGCGACACACGTTCATCGGCTGCCACCATGGCATTAAATTCTAAAATACCCTTGGTTTGCATATCTTTACGTTCTACCTCTTGCACTACCTTTCCATCCCACAGAATATTATCGGCCAAAATATAGCCCCCTTTCGATAACTTTGGGAATATCATGTCGTAATAAGCACAATAATGGCGTTTGTTGCCATCCATAAACACAAAATCTATCTCCCCTTCTAGGCTAGGCATAATGTCGAGCGCATCGCCAATGTGTTGTTTTATTCGCCCAGAAAAACCTGCTTTAGCTATAAATTCGCCTGCAATGCTTTCTAGCTCATCATTAATTTCAATGGTGTGCAACACCGAGTTTTCAGGCATCCCTTTTGCCAAACAAATGGCAGAATAACCAGTAAAAGTTCCTATTTCTACCGCTACCCGAGGTTGAATCATTTGCATGAGCATGGTGAGCAATTGCCCCTGCATATTTCCCGACAACATTCGGGGCTGTAACACACGCAAATGGGTTTCACGGTCTAGTTCTGCCAACACAGCATCTTCGGGCGAGCAGTGCGCCTCGATGTATCTTTCTAATTCGATGTTCATTATTATCGGTTAAAACTTCTGCCACTATCCCTTTGAAAGGTAAGCAGAAGCCATAGGTTATTATTCAAAAATGAGCGTGGTGAGCTGGTTGTCGGTCAACACTTCGTTGGCAACTTCCAAAATGTCTGATGCGGAAATGGCATCTACTTCTTTGCTCATCTTTCTAAAGCCGTCAATCTTATTAAAAAGCATGAAGCTCTTGCCAATGGCTAGCATAGAATCCTCTCTATTTTCACTTGCAATAGCCATTTGTCCGAGCAATCGTTTTTTGGCTTTTGAAAGCTGTAAACTGCCCAAACTTTTTTCGCGAATCAGTTTAAATTCTTTATGCACCAAGCGCATGGCTTGTTCTAAATTTTCTTTTTCAGTGCCGAAATAAACATTAAACAGTCCCGTGTCACTGTAGCTTGTGTAGCTCGACTCTACATTATATGCCAACCCGTTGCGTTCTCGAAGACTCAAATTCAATCTAGAATTCATCGACAGCCCACCCAAAATACTATTGAAAAGAATCATGGGCAATCGTTTCGAATGATGCACATCGTAGGCCAAATTTCCAATCACACAATGGCACTGATAGGTGTCCATTTCCTCCCGCTTAAATGTAGGCACATACTGCTGAAACCGCTCACGCTGCACATGGCGTGTTTTTGTGGGTATATCGCAGAAATGACGAGTAAGCAAACCTACTAATCGTTTAAAATTGATGTTTCCCACCGAGCTTATCACCATTTCATCGGTGAAATAATTTTCGGCTACAAACTGCAAAATATCTTTCCGCTTATAGCCTTTCACCAACTTTGGGGTGCCCAAAATATTGCGCCCAATAGGGTGATTCTGGTAAAGCAGGTCTTCAAAATCGTCGAAAATAAGCTCCGAAGGACTGTCCTTATATGAATTTATTTCCTCCATAATGACTTCCTTTTCTCGCTTAATTTCGGCTTCGGGGAAAACACTATTTTTCACAATATCGGCTAATAGGTCGATCGTGCGAGGATAGTATTCTTTTAAAAAGCTAGCATAAACTGCCGTTTCTTCTTTCGTGGTGTAGGCATTAATTTCCCCGCCCACATCTTCAATTCGATTTAAAATATGGTGCGTTTTACGATGCTTTGTTCCTTTGAAAATAAGATGCTCGTAGAAATGCGCTAGTCCTTGCTGACTTACACTTTCATCTCTAGAGCCAGTGTTGAACAACACGCCCAAATGCGCCACAGGTGAATCCACCTGCTGGTGAACAAATCGAATTCCATTGGGCAATATGCAGCTTTCTATTTTCATACGTTTAGAATTAAGATACCAGATAACAAGTAGCGGGTATCGGTTTTTTAATCATTCTCCTTTGTGCTGATAAACTTAAAGGATGCAAAAGTATAAAAAGCTTCGAAATAATCGGTTCTTAACTCGTTGGTAGAATTAAATGTAAGCATTTTAATGTGGTTTCATTAACAAACCTTTCCTGTGGCTCGTAAAGCTCGACAAAAAAGGCTACATTTGGTGCTCTAAATAATTATCATGAACAAGAATTTTATCCTACTTATGCTTTGCATGGCTTCTATCAACGTTTTTGCTCAAGGCGAAGTGAACTTTAAAAACGCCAACAACGGTAAAGTGAAAGAAATGGTTCAGAAAACACTTCCCGCCTATATTGAACGAGGTGTGGTGAAAGGCAACATTAACTCTACTTTTGGTAGGAATGGTAATGCTTGCGAATACAACAAGCAAGGAATCAAAATAAACCAAGTTTATGATGATGGTGAAACTAGATTCCCCATTGAATTTAGATATGAGTATGATGGAAAACGTGTTGCAAGTCAAGCGCTTTTTATAAACCCTCCTAATAGTAATCTTTGGAAAACAAATTACTTTAAATATGATGCTAAAGGCAAAAAGATAGTTGAAGTGGTTTCTATTTCGGCTAATGGCGATAGCTTGGAACGCACTACTTTTCGCTATGAAAACAATCTCCTCATGGAAGAAATATATTGTAACTACAAATACCCTGAAGAACAATACATTTCAGAATATATGTATGACAATGCAAAACAAAATAATCCTAGCAAAATAAAGTATTACACACTGGCTAATGGCGAGAAAACATTGGGTTCTATTTGCGCATCAAGCTACGATGAGCATGGCAATGAAATTGTAAATGAAATGTATGATGCCGAAGGTAATTTGAGCAGCTCTACCACAAACAAATACATTTATGGTAAGAAAGGAAACTGGGTGCGCAAAGAAACTTACCTTAATGGCGAAGTGTACAATTTAACTGAACGCGAATTTATTTTTCATTAAGTGTCAATTCTATAGTTGAACTCGGCTTTAATCAAACTAAAATTAGAGCTTAGTCTAGCCCTAATTCCACATAAGCTCCAAACTTTGTTTGGGAAGAAAAAGGCGTGAGCGACATCACACCTTTTTTCATTTTTCCGCCTTCAAAAACGGGCGGATTATCTTGTTGCTTTGCTTCAATGAATGCTTGATACGACTCTTTCCCTACCGTGTGCATTCGGTAGTATCCTCTTGCCTCTTCATGAATGAACTTTTGCAGAGCCAATGACACTGCCCCCATGGTGTGGCGCGGATTTATTTCTACCAACGGATGCAGGCGCAAACCATTTGCCGAGCGATAAATCAACCCATCAACGCCAAACTTTCCGCAATGATGTTTCAACAAATCTGATTGTAACAAAGAAGCTTGCAACTGTTTCCCTAGTTGCACCAAATCAGCATGGCACACCCTATCGTTGCCCTCTTGCAACACAAAATCATGACGATTTAACTCATGAGCTTGGTATTGCCCATTGCTATTGGTACAAAAATAGCTCACCCCTTCAAAATGTAAATCGGTAGTAGTTGAATCAAATTGAAACGAAAAATCTTGCAATTTATCGAGCCACTTAGAAGCCACCACATAACCTTGCTGTGCTATGATAGTGTTTATCCATTTGCGGTTAGCTTCGTTTAAATCGGGTTTGCGAAGCACCATCAACCCCCGACCACTCGAACTGAAAGGCGACTTAAACACCACTGGCAAATTTTCGTACAAATATTGTTCTGCTTCATCTTCCGAGCGAATGATACTGCTTTTCAACTCCTGCACTTCCCCTAGCAGGGCGTACTGCCAATCGGTTGCCAATCCTGTTTCTAATAATTTTGCAGCAAAGGCTCGCTCAATCACCCTCAACTTATCGGCTGTAAAACCTATGCCCTCATGCTTTATATCTTTAAGATAAAAATCTTCAGCCGGACTATCGCCCCACGATTGCACATCGAAGCGCAACGAAGAATCAGTAGCTTGTTTTGCTTTCAGTTCCGCCAAGCTAACAAAATTCACCGGGGGGAATCCCAATTTCTGACCTAATTTGAGGAACTCTGCATCTATTTTTTCTTCCGATAAGATATAGTCATTTTCAGAAGCAAACACTTGCATAATGCTTGCAAAATCTTGCTCGAAGCGTTTCAGAATGGCCGTAGTGTTGAAATAAGGTGAACCATTGGCAATTGCTATTTCGCAAGTAGAGTTGAAATGAAAAAGTTTAGGTAAATGCACAATGCTTAATTTTATTTAGTACAAAGCTAATTATATTTGCCAGATGAAACAGCCTTGCTGTAGGCTATAAGCAGTAAGCTTTAAGCCAAACAGCACACATGGGAATGATAAAAAACAGCAAAAGCCTATAGCTTACAGCTCATTGCGAAATTACAACCAGATGAAACATAAAAACATCTACGGCATAATAATTCTCTTATGCCTTTGTTTGTGTAGCATGAACACCCACGCACAAAACAAAAAAGCGCAAAAATATTTCGATGAGGCTTTAAAGTCTTATCGCTCGAACAATTATTTCCCGGCTTTAATTTTGCTCGACCGTGCAGCCGATTGCGATAAAGAGTTTAAGGACATCTATCTGCTGAAATCGGAAATTTATCTTGAACTTGATTCCATACCTCAACAAGTGGAATCGCTAAAGAAAAGCATTGAACTTGGCGAAGAATCGACTAAAATTAAATATCTGCTTACCGAGGCTCAATATAAAATGGGCGATTATGAAAACTCGTTGAACGGTCTATCACAAATAGCCCCCGAAAGTATCGACGATAAATTCAGAAACAAGATTTCGAGATTGCAACAACAAAACGAAATAGCCATCGAGTTGGTGCGCCATGCTGTAGAGTTTAATCCCGAACGACTAAGTTCAAATGTAAATTCTACATTCAATGAATACTGGCCTTGCGTCAGTATAAACGACAGTTTGCTCACCTTCACACGCCTAATGACCAACGAGCGTATTCCTCAAGAAGATTTCTACCAATCGATGAAAACCGACGATAGCGGTTGGGGAAAAGCTACCCCACTTCGCGAGCTCAACACTTCACAAAACGAAGGTGCGCAAAGCATTAGCGCCGATGATGAACTTTTCTTTTTTGCCGCTTGCAATCGGGAAGATGGCTATGGCAGTTGCGACATTTATTACAGTCGAAGGCTGAATGGCAGTTGGTCTTCCCCTAACAATGCCGGTGCTATAATTAACAGTAAAGCTTGGGAATCGCAACCCTCTATTGCCGCCGATGGAACATACCTTTATTTTTCGAGCAATAGAACTGGCGGTAAAGGCAAAAAAGATATTTGGCGATGCGAACTAAATGGCTTCGACAACCAAGGGAAACTCCTTTGTGGGAAATTGGAAAACTTGGGCGACTCCATCAATACCGCAGGCGATGAAATTTCACCTTTCATTCACCCCGATGGCGAAAGCTTGTATTTCTCCTCCGACACTTGGGACGGATTGGGCAAGCACGACATCTTTCTAGCCCGTTGGAAAACAGATTTCACTTGGAGTAAGGCGCAAAACATCGGATACCCGATCAACTCGTATCGTAATGAGCAAGGTTTTGTGGTTTCTGCCAATGGCAAAACGGCCTATTACGCTTCCGATATCGACCGAAAAACAGGGCACGACATCTACAGTTTTAATCTGCCCGAAACTGTGCGCCCCACTCCTGTTATTCCAAACTTTGGCAAGCTTGAAAAACTAGCCGTGGGCAACTCCATTGTGCTTCAACATATTTTTTTCAACTACAATTCTTTTGAGCTACTACCTGAATCGCACAACGAGCTTGACAAACTAGTTAGCCTATTTAGCGAATTCCCTAAACTTCAAATTGAAATTGGTGGACACACCGACAATCAGGGAAGCCAAGAATATAACCTCAAACTATCGAGCCAACGTGCCGAAGCGGTATATAACTATTTAGTAGAATCGGGTATCGACAAAAAACTCCTAAGTTTTAAAGGATATGGTGCTATCATGCCTATTGAAAGCAATGACACCGAAGAAGGCCGCGCCCAAAACCGTCGAACTGAATTTAAGATTATCGCTTTCTAGTACCTATTTGTCCACTCGATACACGCGCACATAATCCACAGCCATCTGCGCTGGAAAACAATCATAATCGATGCCGTCTGAAGCAGCCCAAGATCCTCCTACTGCCACATTTAGCAGTAAGAAATAAGATTGATTGAAAGTCCAACGCAGGTGCCTGTGTTCCGACTTCAAGTAGGTTGAAGTGAGGGTATCATCTACAAAGAACTGAATGTACTCTCCACTCCATTCCACTGCATACCTATGATATTCAGTTTCGCAGTCGGCAATTGGCGTTACTGTGGTAAAGGTTTCTTTCGAATCGAAACCATGCGTGTAGGTGTGAATGGCTTGATAAATAGAATCTGATGTAAATCCCACGTGTTCAGCAAAATCTATTTCGCCATCAATATAGCCGTCCGAAAATTCCCAATCAACAGGCAAGAGCCAAGCGGCACTCCACAATCCTCTGCCGCTCGCCATTTTGGCTTTTATCTCAATGCGAGCGTACTTCCAGCTTCCGCTAGCTTTGGTTTGCAGTCGAGCCGATGTAATACGCCCTCCTTTATCGACAACTTGAATTTTCAATGCGCCATTCGAAACAAAGGCATTTTCTTTATTGAAGCTTGTGTATTGTTGTAGCTCATTGTTCCCCCACTGCCACAGATTGCCTACCGTGTCGTATGCCCATTTGGTAGAATCGGGCAAACCACGATAATTAAACTCATCACTCCACACCAAGGTGTATTTAGGGTCTTGCGCTTTTAGCACTTCAGCAACAAGCAAAAACATGAAGAGCAAACCAAAGCTCTTACTAAATCTACTCATTGCCTTCTAATCTAAATCCAACAAATCTTCTTCATATCGTTTATACTGCGCTGAAAGCTGCGCCAACAGTTTGCTAATATGCTTGCTCGCTTCATGTGTACCTTTGCTGATTTCTTTCTGTTGCAGCTTAAGCATCATTATTCCATAAAGCATACCCAGTGCAGCCTCCACATCGTGTTGATCTACGTTATTGCTTTTCAATCGATATTCATCGAGAATGGGTTTTGCCAACTGATAAAGCTGAACAATTTGCATATCCTTCCCCGACTTTAGCAATCGAACCAAGAATTCATTCACATCGCTAGCCACATTCACAATAGCTTGAATGTGTCCGTGCTGCTGCAATTGCTCTTTTTGCATCATTAGTACCATGTTTTTATAGTATTCATAGATCTCAATCTGCTTATCGGCACCCACATTGAATTGCGAGGCAAGCGAGCCGCTAATTCTTTCCATTTCAAAATTAAACGCTCGAATTAAATCTTCCAGTTGCCAGATATATAATATATACTCTGCAATGTTTGTTTTTCTTTTCTCTTGTGCTATTAGCATATTTAATTATTGTGTGTCTATAAAATTTAATTAGCCTCAGCCTTATGGTGCTTCTGAAAATATTTGCAGCAATCTTGCAAGCCGCATTTCGAACATTTAGGCGTTCGAGCTAAACAGGTGTATCTGCCGTGCAAAATCAACCAATGGTGCGCTAAAGGAACCATCTCGGGTGGAAAATATTTCATCAATTGTTTTTCGGTTTCGAGTGGGGTTTTGGCATTCGTTGAAAGTCCAATGCGTGCCGACACCCGAAACACGTGCGTATCAACAGCAAAAGCTGGCTTCTCATAAATGACCGATGCAATAACATTCGCTGTTTTTCGTCCCACGCCGGGCATTCTCTGCAACTCTTTTACATCGTCGGGCACTATTCCACCAAAATCTTCCACAAGCACTTTTGCCATTCCCACCAAGTGTTTTGCCTTGTTGTTGGGGTAACTAATCGAGCGAATGTATTCGAACACCTCGGCAGCTTCCACTTCGGCTAGAAGTTCTGGTTTTGGAAAGCGCTTAAAGAGGTCAGGGGTTACCATATTCACTCGCTTATCGGTACATTGAGCTGACAAAATAACTGCCACTAACAACTCATAGGGGTTAGCATAGTGCAGCTCAGTTTCTGCAATTGGCATTTCTTGCTGAAAATAGGCAATTACTCGTTCGAAGCGTTCTTTCTTTTGCATGATTTTTCATTTTAAAATAGTGTGCCCCCACAGTAATAAAAAGCAAGGAAGCACCAAAAGTAGCGAAAAAAGAGAAGAAAAGCCTGCAGAATAACACAAATCCCCTTTTCAGACCTTATTCGGGCAAGTATTTTCCAAATATTTCAAAATGCGTAATCGATTGCACGAAATATTTTTCTACATTCGCAAGAAACATTTATGTTTGCATCTGAATTTTGAGCCGATTAATCATTAATAATATAATATTACACCATGGAATTAAATAGAAAGACGAAAGAATGTGCGGTTTACCCTAGCCGTGTTTTGCAATTTGGTGAAGGTAACTTCCTTCGCGCCTTTGTAGATTGGATTATTCAAGACATGAACAACAAAGCCGACTTCAACACTGGTGTTGACGTAGTTCAACCATTGGCAACGGGCATGATTGATATGCTTAACAAGCAAGACGGACTTTACCACGTTTATTTGAAAGGAATGAAAGATGGCGAAGCGGTAAAAGAATACAACTTCGTAAACTGTATTAACAACGGTATCAATCCTTATTCTGATTTCAAAGCTTATCAAGAAGCTATCTTGAATCCTGAACTTCGTTTCGTGATTTCAAATACTACTGAAGCTGGTATTAGCTGGGACGGTAACGACACCCTAGACATGGAGCCTCAAAACTCTTTCCCTGGAAAAATGACGGCTTTGCTTTACAACCGTTTCAAAGCTTTCAACGGTGCTAAAGAAAAAGGTCTTATCATCATTGCTTGTGAGTTGATTGACCGCAACGGAGATATGCTTAAAAAATATGTACTTCAACACGCTGAAAACTGGAAATTAGGCGACGAATTCATCGCTTGGTTAAATGATGCTTGTGCTTTCTGCAACTCATTGGTTGACCGTATCGTTCCGGGTTTCCCTCGCGAAGACATTAAAGAAATTCAAGCTGAATTAGGTTATGAAGATAACTTGGTTGTTGTGGGCGAATATTTCCACCTTTGGGTGATTGAAGCTCCTCAATGGGTAGCTGCTGAATTTCCTGCTGACAAAGCTGGCTTAGAAGTGAAATTTGTGGACGACATGACTACTTTCCGCGAACAAAAAGTAGCTGTATTGAATGGTGCACACACCGGAACTTATGCTACTTCATACCTATACGGCATTGAAACAGTGAAAGAAGCCTATGAGCACGAAGTACTTGGTAAATTCATGCGTGGCATGATTTATGACGAAGTGCTTGAAACATTGAATGGCACAAAAGAAGAGCTAACTAAATTTGCTGAAAAAATCTTAGAGCGCTTCTCAAACCCATATATCCGTCATGAGTGGATGAGCATTTCATTGAACGGAATGAGCAAATGGGAAACTCGCGACTTGCCTTCACTATTGAAATATCTTGACACTAAAGGTGAACTTCCTAAGAAATTAACGTTCTCTCTAGCTGCTATGATTGCTTTCAACAAAGGTAAAAACGAAGGTAACACATTCAAAGTGAGCGATGACCAATGGATTTTAGATTTCTATGCTAAAGCTTGGGCTGCTTGCGATGGTTCTGAAGCTGGCATTGCTAAATTGGTAGAAGATACTTTGGCACTAGACAAAGTATGGAAACGCAACTTGAACGAAGTGGCAGGCTTAACTGCAGCCGTTTCTGCTTACCTTTATGCTATTCAAACTAAAGGCATGAAAGAAGCTATTAAAGCCGTGCTTTAATTGATTTCGATCTGATAACAGTTATATAAAATTGCTTTCGGAACAAGCAGTTGTTCTGAAAGCAATTTTTTGTTTTTTTTGGGGGGGGAAGCACATTTTCTCTAAACAAAATGTTTAGTAGAACGTTTCTTGCGAAAAACAAAACAATTTCAATTTCTAATTTAAGCTCCATAAATTATGGCTGATTTCATTAAAATAAACAAGCTCGACAACGTAGTTATCGCTCTTCGTGATTACAAAAAAGGCGAAACCATTGCCTTGGAAGATAAAACCATTGAACTAATAGGCGATGTGGTTCGCGGACATAAAATTGCTACCGAGCCAATTGCTGAAGGCGAAAACATCATTAAATATGGTGCACCAATTGGTCATGCTACGGCTAGCATTGCAGTGGGCGAACACGTGCACGTGCAAAATGCCAAAACCAATCTTTCTGGCACTATTTGCTATGAATACGACCAAAAGCTCAATGAGCTTCCTTACCAAAATAAAAACCTCACTTTTAAAGGCTATGCTCGTGCCAATGGCGATGCAGGTATCCGCAATGAATTGTGGATTGTGCCTACTGTAGGCTGTGTGAACGGTCAGGCAGAGCAAATCATCAACCTTTTTAAAGCTCAAAACGAGGCGAAAGACATCGACGATATTCATGTGTTTAAACACGCCTATGGTTGTTCTCAACTTGGTGGCGACCATATAAACACTCAAAAAGCATTGGCGCAACTAATCAAACACCCTAATGCTGGTGGTGTGTTGGTGCTTGGCTTGGGCTGTGAAAACAACCAAATTTCTGATCTTAAAAAATTCATTGGCAACTACGATGAATCTCGCGTGAAATTCTTAGTAGCACAAGACGTAGAAGATGAGATTGAAGAAGGCTTGAAACTGTTCCAAGAAATATATGAAACCATGCGCAAGGATGTGCGCACTGAATTGCCATTCTCAAAACTTAAAGTAGGTTTGAAATGTGGTGGTTCTGATGGTTTGTCGGGAATTACTGCAAACCCACTCGTGGGCGCATTCTCCGATTTCTTAATTGCACAAGGAGGGTCAACAATCTTGACCGAAGTTCCTGAAATGTTTGGTGCTGAAACCTTACTAATGGAGCGTGCGGAATCGGAAGAAGTGTTTACAAAAACCGTGGAAATGATTAACGACTTCAAAGACTATTATTTGAGCCATAATCTTCCAGTATATGAAAACCCTTCACCGGGTAACAAAAACGGTGGTATTACCACTCTTGAAGACAAATCATTGGGCTGTACACAAAAAGGTGGTGTAGCCACCGTGGTTGATGTGCTGAAATATGCTGAGCCTATCGTGAAAAACGGCTTGAACCTTTTGCAAGCACCTGGCAATGACTTGGTAGCTGCTTCTGCTTTGGGTTTCAGTGGCTGCCAAATCGTGCTATTCACCACAGGTAGAGGTACTCCATTTGGTAGCTTCGTGCCTACCATGAAGATTTCAACAAACACTCCTCTATTCGAGAAAAAATCGAATTGGATTGACTTCAATGCTGGTCGCATTGTAGAAGACCAAACGATTGAAGAGTGCTTGGTTGACTTCATTGATTACCTAAAAGCTGTGGCAGAAGGGGAAGCATTGAAACACGAGCTAAGCGGTTTCAAAGAGATTGCTATCTTCAAAACAGGTATAACCCTTTAAAAATTACGAATTCAAAATCGCGAATAAACGGAGTGCCTCCCCCAACAGAATTTAGAGGAAACTTCTATTTTTAGGGATTGATAGATAAGTATAAAAGTAGAGAGCTCGGGCTGAAAAATCAGTCCGGGCTTTTTTGTTAATTTACCCCTTGTGTTGAATCAAAATAAATTCGGAAAAACAAAGGCTTCCTTTTCTTGGTTTATGTATCTTTGCGAACATAGTAAAAAATAACAAACAATATTATGGCAGAGTTTATATATCAAAAGCCTTTCCCAATCCTTAAAGATACTACGGAA
The DNA here is from genome assembly GCA_047972995.1 of Mangrovibacterium sp. Taxonomy (GTDB): domain Bacteria; phylum Bacteroidota; class Bacteroidia; order Bacteroidales; family Prolixibacteraceae; genus JBKEDC01. The sequence continues at coordinate 27,941 of JBKEBD010000029.1, read as the reverse complement.
TATCGTTTATTAACTAAGGATTATGTATCAACCATTGAATTCGATGGTCGAAAAATTTTAAAGGTTGACCCTAAAGGTCTAGAGCTATTGGCGCAAGAAGCCATGGCCGATGTATCGTTTTACCTACGTGCAGCACACCTAAAAAAACTACGTTCTATTCTCGATGATGAAGAGGCTAGCGACAACGACAAATTTGTGGCACACACCATGCTTGTGAACCAAGTGGTGGCTGCCGAAGGTGAATTGCCTACCTGCCAAGATACGGGCACTGCTATCGTGATGGGTAAAAAAGGAGAAAATGTTTACACAGGTTCTAACGACCCTCTTCACCTTTCAAAAGGAATATACAACACTTACCAAGATCGCAATTTGCGTTACTCTCAAGTGGTGCCTTTCACAATGCTCACCGAGAAAAACACAGGAAATAACCTGCCTGCTCAAATTGACATTTACGCGGAAGAAGGCAATAAATATGAATTCTTGTTCATGACCAAAGGCGGTGGATCTGGTAATAAAACATATTTATATCAGCAAACCAAAGCGTTGCTTACCGAGGAAGCCTTAACGAAGTTTGTGAAAGATAAAATTAAAGACCTTGGTACTTCGGCTTGCCCTCCTTACCACTTGGCATTTGTAATTGGTGGTACTTCGGCAGAAGCCAACTTGGCAGCAGTGAAAAAAGCATCAACAGGCTATTTCGATCACCTACCTACTGAAGGCAACGAGGGTGGACAAGCTTTCCGCGATTTAGAGTGGGAAGAGAAAGTGCTTAAAATATGTCATGAAAGTGGCATTGGCGCGCAGTTTGGTGGTAAATACTTCGTGCATGATGTGCGCGTTATCCGTATGCCTCGCCATGCTGCTTCTTGTCCGGTAGGCTTGGGCGTAAGCTGTAGTGCCGACCGCAACATTAAAGCAAAAATTACAGAAGATGGTATCTATTTGGAACAACTAGAGAAAGATCCTCGTCAGTTCTTGCCTGAAACTTCGCCTCTTATGGCTCCAGCAGTAGAAATCGATTTAGATCGTCCGATGGCTGAGGTGTGTGCTGAACTTTCAAAATATCCTACAAAAACACGTTTAAACCTTCGTGGCACACTCATTGTAGCGCGCGACATTGCACACGCACAAATTAAGAAAATGATTGATGACGGGCAACCAATGCCTGAGTATATGAAGAATCACCCGGTGTATTATGCTGGTCCTGCCAAAACTCCTGAGAGTATGCCATCGGGAAGTTTCGGACCGACCACAGCTCAACGTATGGACCCTTATGTAAATGAGTTCCAAAAGTTGGGTGGTTCTATGATTATGGTAGCTAAAGGAAACCGCACCCAACAAGTAACCGATGCTTGTAAAGCAAATGGCGGATTCTATTTAGGTTCAATTGGTGGACCTGCCGCTATATTAGCAAAAGAAAGTATCAAATCGGTAAAAGTGGTTGATTTCCCCGAATTAGGCATGGAAGCGGTAAGAAAAATTAGAATTGAGAACTTTCCTGCCTTCATTATTGTTGATGATAAAGGAAATGATTTCTTCAAAGAAGTCATGTGAAAAATTGAAACACTTTAAACATAATCAAAATGCTAACAAAAAAAATGCTTACTGCTCTTAATGAGCAAATTAACGCAGAGCTACACTCTGCTTATCTTTATCTTTCAATGTCAACTTGGTTGGAAGAAAAAGGATTAAGCGGTTTTGCTAATTGGATGCGCGTGCAATATGAAGAAGAAACTGCTCACGCCATGAAAATTTTAGATTTCGTGCAAGAGCGTGGCGAAAGAGTTCTTTTAACTCCTATCGCTGCTGTTGACCAAAACTTCGACAGTGTATTGGCTGTGTTCGAAAAAACGTTGGCACATGAGCAATTGGTAACTTCATTAATCAACAACCTTGTTGATGTGGCTAGTGAAGAAAAAGACCACGCTACTCGCAACTTCTTGCAATGGTTCGTTGACGAACAAGTGGAAGAAGAAGCTGCAGCAAGTGCAATTCTCGATGACTTACGCTTGTTGAACGGCGAAGGACACGGTATATTCACACTGAACCGCGAATTTGCATCTCGAAAATTTACAGCTCCAGAATAAGACTTACCGGCGATAAGACAAAGGGGATAGGGCTGAAAAACCTTATCCCCTTTTTTGATTTTTCTATGGCTTATATGTAGCCAAAATGTTTGTCACGGCAAACCTTGTTCATTCTAAGGGCTTAGCTACCTTGCTTAAATCTTGTATTATCGGGTTTGTAATTTTGTGATAGGCTGTAAGCCTAAAAAGGGTGCTTACTAATGAAGGCTGATGTGAGTCAGGTAACAATAAATTCAAGCTCTTTCCCTGAGGAAATAATTCAAAAAGGAATGACAAACTTATTATTCTCTTTAAAAAATAGCTAAGACACACCACTAGTCAAATCAGGAGAGGATAATACATCGATAGGTATATCCTCTCGTTTACTAATGGAAGCTAAGCTTGGTTATACTAATTTTCCGCAACAAAAGCTGGTAGGCTGACCTGTAATAAGTTTATGATACGAGTCTGACTTTCAGCCCTCATGCCATGCGGAACCATAATCCTAGGCTTAAATATCTAGGCTTTTACGAAATTGCCTTTCAGGTATAAAAAAAATCCCCCTCTTACTCCCCCGAGGAGGGAAACGGTGTTTTACTTCACCACTTCGCACTAATAACCACTACCCCTACTTGCTAGCGAAAAACAATGCGGTTGACAATTGGCATACCGGCATATCTGTTTATATGGTCGATAATTTTTGCGCGCATCATCATGACTTCATTCTTCACCAATGGAGAGCTCAGTTTCAGATAGAGCACCCCTTCACTAACACTCACTTCTTGCGTGAAAGATGCAATAGTAACCCCAATAACCTCTGCCCAAAACTTCTCTACCGAAAGTTCCGCCATTTTTTTTTCGACCACTTCATTTTGCTCGGCTTGGTTTTTCAACAAGCTACCCAATTTTTCAACCTTAGTTCTTTTCATGGTTCAATTCTTGAAGGCTTCCAGCTTCAACTTTAAAAATTTTAGAATCGGCATTTAGTTTCTTGATAATCATATCGAGATTTTCGCGGTTGGTGTCGGTAATGAATATCTGCCCGAAATGCTGCTGCACCACCAAAGTCATGATCTGCTCTACCCGATTGGCATCGAGTTTATCGAAAATATCATCGAGCAGCAAAATAGGCGTTGCTTTCGACATTTTCTTCACAAAGTCGAATTGAGCTAGCTTCATTGCTACTAAGTAGGTTTTCTTTTGCCCTTGCGAGCCCAACTTTTTCAGCGGATAATCGCCCAGCATAAAATCAATATCGTCGCGATGCGTGCCCACTGAGGTGTATTGCAACACCCGATCTTTTTCTCTTGATTGAATGAGTAAATCGGCGAGCTCTCCTTCATTTAAGTGCGACTTGTAATACAAATCAATTTCTTCTTTTCCGCCCGATATCAAATCGTAATATTTTTGGAAAATAGGCTTCAACCGCTTGATATATTCTAATCGTTTAGCATGAATTTCGCGAGCATAAATGACTAGCTGATCATCCCACAACTCCAGCGATTCTGCACTAAAATTACGCTGCACAAAAAACTGCTTTAGGAGTTTATTGCGCTGTTGAAGCACCTTATTATAGCGGATAAGCGCATTTAAATATGCGGCATCGTATTGCGAAATTAAGGCATCGATAAATCGGCGACGTTCCTCACTCCCACTCGTAATGAGGTCATTGTCGGAAGGAGTAATGACAATTAAGGGAATCTTCCCAATATGATCTGCCAATCTTTTATATTCTTTCTTATTGCACTTGAAACTTTTTTTCTGGCCTTGTTTCAATCCACAATGAACGTTTTCCACACCATCGGCATCCTGATAATCGCCTTTCAGTAGAAAGAAATCGGCATCATGGTTAATGTTCAACCCATCGGTACTATTCAAGAAACTCTTGCAAAAAGATAGGTAATAAATGGCATCCATTACATTCGTTTTGCCCGCTCCATTATTTCCTATAAAGCAATTTAAGTTGGGCGAAAACTGAACATCTAAATCTTCGATATTCTTGAAATTAGTTAGCGAGAGTTTTTCTAAGTACATACGATTAAAATTGAGCGACAAATATAATGAAAAATGCTCACCGCTAAGTTAAGCGATGAGCATGATTTATTTTCAAAACTCGAAGCGTGTGCTGCGAGTTTTATTTTGTAATGACTGTGCTAATGCGCAAATTGGTTACTTGTGATGCCGGTGCATTGGTTAAGATGGTGATTGTTTTCGACTGACGACCGAATTTACCTTTCGAATCAAATTTCACTTCCAAAGGCACTGTTTCGCCTGAAGCTACCACTTTTTTCTCTGGCGTAACAGCAGTGCAACCACAACTTGTTTTAATCTTACGGATAATTAGGTTTGTTTTCCCTTTATTGGTTAGGTGGAAAGTGTGCGATACCTTGTCATTTTCTTTAATTTCGCCAAAATCGTAGGAGTTAGCATCGAAGCTCACCACGGGAGCATTTGCCAATTCTTCGGCTGTGAGCGAAGAAAAATCTTCTACAACCGATGCCGAAATACCCACCGAGTTTTTATAGCTTGCCTGACCATCAACCAACAAATACAAACGGCTCACCACTCCACCAAAATTAGCGTATTGGCGACCATCGAATTCAACATTGATAACCGCTTTCTCTCCGGGTTGAATGACACTTGGAACTACCGTTACTTTCAAATGGCTAGGAGGCGTTCTAAACTCTACCGTTTGAGGTTTATCGGTGATGTTTGCTACTTCCAATGTTCCGGTTTTCACTTCGGTGTTTTTCACTTCGCCTAAGCGAATGTAATTTGTTTTTGTTCGAAGATTTCCAAACTCACGAGGATATTCCTCCTCCAATGTTCTAGGTCGTTGAATTACGTTGCCCGAAATGTAAAGCGTTTCTTGCTTCGCATTAGAACTCACGACAATCGTTTTATTGAAAGCGCCGGGTCGGTTCAACGGATTATAGGTAACTTCAATATTTCCAACTTGACCCGGAGCAACAGGAGCTTTTGTCCATTTGGGTGTAGTGCAACCACAAGAAGCATTTACAGCATTCAATATAAGAGGTGCATTTCCCGTGTTCTTGAATTGAAATGTATGGGTTACAGGACCGTCTTGCTCTTGTATTTCACCAAAACTGTGTCTAACTTCAGTAAATACTAACCCTGCTTGTGCCCAAACACTTACTGAAGTAAGCATTAAAATTAATAGCGAAAAAATATTTTTCTTTGTTTTCATTTAATGTGTTTTTTGTAATCTCAGCAAACTTAATTAATTATGTATGAAATAACGATTCAGTTCATTGAAAATTAAAAATTCTTAATATTATAGCTGGTTCGATTGCAGTAAATCTATAAATTTTTGCATCCCTAAACTTGCCTTTTCTTCAATGAAAATAACATGATCTTGGTGCACTGGCGGACGATACGGATCGATAACAATAATGGGGCACCGACGAGGTGCAAAATTTACCAAGCTAGCTGCAGGATAAACATTTAACGATGTGCCAATCACCAAGAAGATGTCGGCTTTTGCAGCTATTTGCACGGCTTCATCCATAGCTGGAACCGCTTCGCCAAACCACACGATGTGCGGACGAAGTTGTGCACCATTCGGACATAAATCACTGATTTTCAACTCCCACCACTATAGTTCTACAATGTAACTTTCATCGCTAGTACTACGCACTTTTTGCAATTCGCCATGCAAATGCAGCACCTTTTTGCTGCCCGCTTTTTCATGCAAATTATCAACGTTTTGCGTAATGATATGCACATCATGTTGCTGTTCCAATTCGGCCAACAGCTCGTGAGCCATATTGGGCTTGCTCGATTGCATTTGTTTCCGTCGTTCATTGTAGAAATCATTCACCAACACCGGATTGCGTTGCCACGCTTCGGGTGTACACACATCCATAATGCCGTAATTCTCCCACAATCCATCCATGTCGCGGAATGTTTTCAAACCGCTCTCTTGGCTCACGCCAGCTCCTGTTAGTACAACTATTTTTTCCATTTGTTTAATGTGTTCGTGGAAAATGGATTTTTTACGCACCGATTAGCTCAAAACACACTACACGGCAATTACATTGCCGAAGTCATTCTTATCTTCTTCGCAGCAACAAATCTGCAATTTGCAAATCCATTGGCGTTGTTATTTTTATATTCTCGGCATTTCCATCCACTAAATTAATTGTTTCGCCACTCGCTTCCAACACCGAAGCATCATCGGTGAATAATGGCGATTCTTCTTGCAGAAAAGCACGTTTTATTTTTTCTAACTGAAAAGTTTGTGGTGTCTGCACCAAACGATAATTCCCCCGATCTTTATGCCAACTTCCATTGGTCGTTACTTCTCGAATCGAATCGACCACGTGCACTACAGGTAAAGCGTTGCCCGTTTTCAGTGCCCCCTCAAAGCACTGCTCAATGGTGGCAATAGAAACCAACGGACGAACGCCATCGTGAATGAACACTACCCCCTTTACTTCCGAAATACTATGGAGTCCGTTCCTTACCGATTGGAAACGACTATCCCCCCCTGCCACCACTTGATGAGGTACATCAAACTCATATTTTTTGCAAAGTTCTTTCCAATAACCAAACTGAAACTCTGGTAGCACTAGGGTAATTTTTAGATTTTCATCGTAGGCATGAAATTGCATTATCGTGTGCATCAATATAGGCTTGTCTGCCAATTCTAAAAACTGCTTTGGGATTTCAGTCCCCATGCGTGTGCCACTGCCTCCGGCAACTATGATTGCAAATTTTTTCATACATCTCTTTATTAAAATGCCAACCTGAAAATCTTAAATCAATTTTGAAATAAATCCGCAGGTGAAAGCTCATCTAAAACTCAGGTTACTACAAAAATAGTCATACTTTTGCAGTGAATGACACAAATTCTATTACGATGGAGAACTTATTGAATTTCTTAACAGACCTCACAATAAATAACAATCGCGAATGGTTCAACGACAACAAGAACCGAGCCGAGCAAGCCAAGCAACAAATGGTGTTGCTCACCGAAATGCTCATCAATGAGATTAAGCAATTCGATCATTCCTTAGCTTTCACCGATGCTAAAGATTGCCTATTCCGCATTTATCGCGATGTTCGTTTTTCGCATGATAAAAGCCCCTATAAAAACCATTTTGGAAGCTACATGGCTTCCGATGGTCGCAAAGGAATACTGCCCGGATACTACATTCACATCCAACCTCAAAACTCGTTCATTGCAGGTGGTTTACACTGCCCCAACAAAGATATTCTACAAGCTGTACGACAAGAAATTGCGTGCAATGGCGATGAGTTTCTACAAATCATTAATGAGCCCGAATTTAAAAAGTATTTCCCCGAAATGGTGGGCGAAAAACTAAAAACCGCTCCCAAAGGATTTGAGAAAGACCATCCTTATATCGATTTGCTTCGCCATAAATCATTCGATTTCTTTCACCCAATTACCGATGAAGAGCTGCTAAGTGGTGAGTTTATGGAAAAAACCTTGTGTGCTTTCGAGGAAGTTTTTCACATCAATCGATTATTTAGAAGCGCTATTCTGGAAGCTCATGAACAACAATAATCTAAACAAAAAGTAAGGAAATCAGCTTTTTTACTATTTTTGCTTCATCTGAAAGAATCTAGCCTACTGAAATTATAGCCCCATGAAAATCAACAAAAAACTTCTTGCTAATATATTCAACAAATGGACATTGCCCTTTGCATTCTTTCTTGTCTATATCATTTTCAACAACGAAAATGGCATTTTGGTTACTCAAAAGCTTAAAAGCGAACTTCACAACTTGAAAAAACAAGAACTCTATTTGAAACAAAAAATAGTGCAAGACAAGCAACGAATCAATGAATTGCAAAGTAATCAGAAAAATTTAGAGAAGTTTGCGCGCGAACAATTCTATATGCACAAAGACAATGAAGATGTGTTTATTGTGGTAGAAGATGATGATTAAAGTTTGCGTAAAGAGCTATGTTAGAACCCGCATAAACCGCCAAACAGAAGGCTATAACAAGATTTCTCCTTAGGCTAAATCTCTAATGACCGAACAAATTCTTCGGCGATTTTCTTTACTTCTTTGCGGTAATATCTCACGTTCTTGAATGCCCCAACGAAGCGAACTCCATGTAAATCATCTACCACAAAAACTTCCTCTGCCTGCTGCAAATCAGCGAATGTGAGGTTTAAACTTTCCTCCACATCGTAGCCCATATCTTCTAGCACATGAAAAAGATGTAAACGAGCAGGATTCACACAAACACCTAGGCTAGCATGAGGAGTTTTCACTTTCATTTCTTTTGTAATGAGGAAAATATTCGCTCTAGGCACTTCAAGAAACAACTCCTGTTCATTCATTATGAGCGCTAAATGATGGCTCTTCTTACACTGCGTTTGAGCCATGAACCACAAGTCTCTACTCCCGATTTCTAAACTCGACAGTAAGGTTTTCGACTTCAAAATTCGCCCATTAGGCATTAACTCCATTGCTTCTACTTGCTCTTCATATATGTATGGTGTTACATGGTTAAGTTCTACCATATAAACAAGATTTCCTTCCACCCGAAAAAAAGTTAGGCGAACAATCACTCCCTTATAGCATTTATTCTTTACATAGGTGCGCTGTATTTGGCGTTTAATATCCTTCATCAAAGGCATAGGATTGGCTATCTCCATGCCAAACAAGCGCGCATTCACTATGATTATTTCCTGATAATCATTCCAAAAAAGCAACTTTGTATTCGCCAACTTCATCTCCACATCAAACAAGCGACTTTGTAGCAAGTCTCCAGTCAAAAAAGGCTCTGAATCCTTGTAGAAATTTTTATGGTAGAGTGTGAAATGTTCTACCATCTCCTAAAAATTAAGCAGGCGATTGATGAAAAGACTAAGAATGCTATGGTGCATGAGAACGGGGTAAATCAAACCAAATATAGCTCCTAAAAAGTGGGCATCATGTGCTATTTTATCTTTCTGACGCTTGTTCATGTAGTAGCAGTAATACAAATAAAGTAGGGCAAAAACAACTCCCGGAATAGGCAAAATACCGAAAAAATAAATCTTGCCCCAAGGGTTGAAAAGTATCGATGCAAATAAAATCGCCGACACTCCCCCCGATGCCCCCACAGCACTATACAAGTAGTTGCTCTTATGTTTCCAGAGGGCATAAGCATTACTAAACACTACTGCCCCAATATACAACAACAAATAGTTGAAAATATATTTTGATCCAAACTCATATTGAAAGTATCTTTCTACGGCTGAACCAAACGAAAAAAGCACAAACATATTCACCAAAAGATGCCCCCAACTGCCATGCAACAAAGCATACGAAAACAATCGATAATATTGACGTTCCTTCAGCACTCGTGGTGGACTGAACTTGAGCTTATCAAAAAGATCGTATCGGCTGAATGCCATGTACGACACCAAGCTTGTAATAATGATGATTCCTAAAGTTATCGACATGATTGTTTCGTTTAGTGTATTAATCTGTAAATCAATTCTCGTTGCAAATCGGCTTGATCAATTGCCCCCGTGGCTCCTACCCCTTTCGATTTCAAATCAAATTCGCGCAAGATAGCAATGTTTTCCACTAGCTTCTTTGGTGAATACACCCTTGCTGCAGGCACATACTCCTTAGTAAAAATGTAGGGATTTATTCGTAAGCCTACTGCATCAGATTTTGCCAAATGAATTTGAAGTAGCTTATTGAAATACGAAAACAAAAAAGGAATGGTCATCTGAATAGGATGATCTTTCGGATTAGATGCAAAATAGTTGATGATCTTATTGCACTTCAGAATATCTCGCTTCCCAATAGCATTTTGCAACTCAAAGATGTTATACTCTTTGCTAATGCCAATATTCTTTTCAATTAACTCGACTGTAATTTCACCTCCTTGAGGTAGCTCGATGGTGAGTTTCTCTATTTCTTTCACCACTTTACCCAAGTTTGTTCCTAAATATTCTCCTAGCAAGGCAGCATTCTTCGAATTGATAACATACCCCTCTTCCTTTAGATAACTGGCAATCCAATCAGCCACCTGATAATCGCGCACTACTTGCGATTCAAACACAACACCTGCTTTCTTTAATTGCTTTGCCAAAGAGGTTGTGCCGTTAATCTTTCCGTACTTATAGCATAGAACCAAAATAGTGGAAGGCATGGGCTGCTTCACATAGGGCAACAATTTCTCTAGCTCTCGCTTATCCATGGCTTGTGCTTCGCGCACCACCACAACTTGGCGACTAGCCATCATGGGGAATCGTCGGGCTGCATCAATAATTTTGTTGGCATCGTCGATATCCTTACCGTAGAGAACGTGCTGATTAAACTCACGCTCTTCGTCTGCCAACACATGAGAGGAAATATAATGCTCTATTTCATCGATAAAATAAGCTTCCTCCCCTTGCAGAAGGTAAAATGGGGCATATTTCTGCTGCTTTAAATCGCGGAGTATATCTTTGTAATTGTCTGCCATAATCTTTTGATTGAATCACAAAGTTAGTGTTTTTTTCTGAGATTTGGCACGGACAAATAAGTTCGAAACAAGAAGAGTTTGAGTTTGTAGCCTATCAATCGCAAAGCATTAAAAGTGAGATTTCACATGAGAAATCACCTGTTCCCAATCGCTAGGGTGAAACCATGCCGTTGTTTCGTCCTTTCGAAACCACGTGAGCTGCTTTTTTGCATAATGGCGCGTGTTTCGCTTTATCAATTCCACTGCTTTTGCTAAATTATGCTCATCTCTGAAATAAGCAAACAGTTCTTTATAGCCCACCGTGTTTAGCGCATTAAGATCGGCTTGCGGAAACAATGCCTCCGCTTCTTGCAGTAGCCCTTTCTCCATCATAATATCTACCCGCTTATTAATGCGTGCATAGAGATCCTCCCTCTCCATGTTTAGCCCAATTTTTATAATATTAAAACTACGCTTCTTTTGCGGTTGGGTGCGCATGGTCGAAAATGGCTTACCTAGTGTCAAGCACATTTCTAAACCATGAAGTACTCGCTTCGGGTTGTTTTTATCCACTTGATTATAATACGCCGGGTCGAGCGGTTTAAGCTGTTGAAGCAATGGTGTTAAACCCTGCTCTGCCAAAAGTTGCTTTAACTCCGCACGAATTTGAGGATTGGCATCGGGCATCGTGTCAATCCCTTTGCAAATGGCATCAACGTAAAGCATAGAGCCCCCTGTCATAATCACAACATCTTTTTGTTGGTGTAGCGCTTCTATCAAACGAATAGCATCTTGTTCGAACTCATAAACATTATAGTTTTGATGAATACTATGCGAATGAATCAAATGATGTTTAGCTGCTGCAAGTTCTTCTGGCGAAGGCACAGCAGTGCCAATACTCATTTCCTGAAAAAACTGACGAGAATCGCACGACACAATATCGGTGTCAAACTCATGGGCAAGTTTAATGCTTGTAGCTGTTTTGCCAATTCCTGTAGGTCCTAGAATAATGATGAGGTGTTTCATATTTTAAGTCCCCCTAATTTCCCCAAGGGGGAAAGATTTTTCAAACCCTCCTCGGGGAAATTAGAGGGGCTAAAAAAAGGTCTGAATCAAGATTCAGACCTTTTATATTAATCAAATGGGGTCAAAATTATTTTTTTGAATCCATGTACTCGATAAGCTCACAAACTTTAGTAGAGTAACCCATTTCGTTGTCATACCAAGAAACAACTTTCACAAAAGTTGGAGTCAATTGGATACCTGCACCTGCATCGAAGATAGAAGTACGAGAATCACCAACGAAATCGTTAGAAACAACAGCATCTTCAGTATAACCAAGGACACCTGCCAACTCGCCTTCAGAAGCAGCTTTCATTGCAGCACAGATAGCTTCGTAAGTAGTTTCTTTAGCCAAGTTTACTGTCAAGTCAACAACAGAAACGTCTGGAGTAGGAACACGGAAAGCCATACCAGTAAGTTTACCATTCAATTCAGGAATTACTTTACCTACAGCTTTAGCAGCACCAGTTGATGAAGGGATGATGTTTTGACCAGCACCACGACCACCTCTCCAGTCTTTCATAGAAGGACCATCAACAGTTTTTTGAGTTGCAGTAGTTGCGTGAACTGTTGTCATCAAACCGTCAACAATACCGAAATTGTCGTTCAATACTTTTGCGATAGGAGCTAAACAGTTAGTAGTACAAGAAGCGTTAGACACGAATGTCATATCGTTAGTATACTTATCTTGGTTAACACCCATTACGAACATAGGAGTATCATCTTTTGAAGGAGCTGACATTACTACTTTTTTAGCACCAGCTTCGATGTGACCTTGAGCAGATTCTTTAGTAAGGAAAAGACCTGTTGATTCAACAACATACTCAGCACCTACAGCACCCCAGTTAATGTCTGCTGGGTTACGCTCTGCAGTTACGCGAACTTCTTTACCGTTTACTACTAATTTACCATCTTTAACCTCAACAGTACCGTCGAATTGACCGTGAGTAGAATCGTATTTCAACATGTAAGCCATGTATTCAACATCAATAAGGTCATTGATAGCTACTACTTCAACTGTACCTTTTTTTACTGCTTGACGGAATACGAAACGACCAATACGTCCAAATCCGTTAATACCAATTTTAATCATGATTGATAATTTTTAAAATAAAATTAAATATAAAAGTGATTTCTCTTTCACGTTATTTTCTACTTTCGCTATCGAAAGCGGCACAAATCTAGCAATAATACACCAATTATACTAACGGTAAGATTACTATTTACTAGATTTTAATCTCGGGTTTAAACTTCATTTAATGTTTGGCTTTTTTTGCCATTCAATTATCCAAAAAACAAAACTCTAGAATGTTTGAAACGTTGCAGGAGTAGCAAATTTCACTCCTGTTTCTCCAACCGAAACAGCTTCTTTTACTTTTTGTTCTTGCACCGACTTCCGATAAGAATAGGCGGGACAATTGCATGAACTTCGGCATGAAGACAACCCATTAAGCAGCAAAAAGACTGCACCACTCACTAAAATTAGTTTCTTCATTTTGTTATCTGTTTTCTGAAATGTAGGTGCTGATACCTTATTTTGCGCATCTTACCACACATTGCTAAATTCGGATCAAATCTAGTGTATTTCAATAAATATTCTCCGCTTTCTTTTCGAATATCTTGTTAGAGTTTGATTTCTTTTGCTTTTCTAAACAATTTAGACAAACATTGGGCAGTTAATCGCACATCTTCCAAAGCATGATGTTGATCTCCTGCTCGACTTAAATCCAAGCGCTTAGCAACTGATGACAAATTCACGCCCTTCGAGGGTTTCATGCCATTTGCTTTCAGTATTCGATTGTAATACAGTGCAATGTCTTGCAAGTCGATAAATTGATGTGCGAAAGGCCAAGACATTTGAACCGTATGATAAGCATCTTTTAAAAAGCTAATGTCATTATTTATGCCTTGTCCACAAATCTTCAACTGCTGCATCGAGCGTCGCGAGGAGTAGCCTCCCTCTTCTCTCAACCAATACTCTAGTTCATCAAGCACCTCTTCCATAGCGGGAGCATCGTTGAGTTGCGAGCGAGATATTCCATGTATTTTCTTGCTTTCGGGGTCGAAGGTTGTTTCATACATCGGAAAAACCAAGCTTTCATATTCACTGAGGATCTTAAAATCTTCATCGAGCAACACAGCTGCAATTTGAATGATATCATGTGTTCCAGGCACCACACCCGACATTTCTAAATCCAAGCATAAATAGTGTTCTTTCATTTCGTCGTCTTGTCAGTTTGGTGTTAGCAATAAATCTTCTCCGAAGCGAAATATACGAAAAAGGTTGCACTTGCACGTTTTATTTTCGAACAAACCGTCTTTCAGTTTATTTTTTACCTTTGCATGAGTGCAAAATTCACGTTACTGAAATGACATTTTCAGTATCATAACCATATAATTTCATTCATCATGATGAATACTATTCTAAATCACCGATCTATCCGATCATACACTTCGGAACCCATTCATCCAGAAATGCTAAACCGCATTATTGAAGCAGGAACTCGCGCTTCAACCACTGGGAATATTCAATTATACAGCGTGATTGTTACACAAAAAGAGGAAAATAAAAAACGCCTTGCTCCCTTTCATTTCAATCAGCCCATGGTTAACAATGCCCCTGTAGTGCTCACCATTTGTGCCGATTTAAATCGCTACAATACATGGTGTGCCAATCGCAATGCCGATGCCGGAACCGACAATCTGCTGTGGCTACTAAATGCCACTATTGATGCCTCGTTGTTTGCTCAAAACATTGCACTTGCTGCTGAATCAGAAGGATTGGGCATTTGTTATCTTGGCACAGCACTATATAATGCCCCCGAAATTAGCGAGGCATTAAAACTACCTAAAGGAGTAATTCCAATCACCGTAATTACTATGGGACATCCAGCTAGCACCCCTCCACTAACCGACCGCTTACCGCTGGAAGCCGTTATGCACCACGAAAACTACACGTCCAACAGTGCCGATCGTATTGAAGCTCTTTATGCCGAAATAGAGGCTTTAGAAAGCTCGAAACAATTTGTTGCCGACAATAGCAAAGCTAATTTGGCTCAAGTGTTCACCGACATTCGCTATAAGCGAGCCGACTCCGAACACTTTTCAACAAAACTAAAACATATGCTTCAAGACTATATTTAAGGGATATTCTTTCTTAAATTACAGCACACTCAGCATGCTTTAAGAAGTGAAAACATTCCGTTGGAAGAATTAAATTGATTCTAGTTTAATTCTTCCAACCTTCGCCCCCACAAATGCACTCATGTCAGACTAGCAAGGGCACCCCTAGCCTAAAATTGGCCATCTACCCACAGGGGTAGTTTTGCAACCTAAAGATACCCTATCCCACATTCCCTACCCATCTTCAGAACAATAAAATGTCCAGACTGTTTAGCACCTCTTCTTTGTCAATTCAACTCTCCGTATTATTGCCAATCGGTTTGCTTCTTTTTTGCACAATGAATATTGCGTATTTTTAGATACTTATATTTTAAAAACAAAACCCACCTCTTTCAATCAATTTACAAGAGCATTCCCTCTAGTTCGAACTAACTTACACCCCAACGCAAGCTACGCTTTCTTTTTATCATAAAATACAGCTGAAAATCAATCATTTAACTACTTTATTTTTATTTATACTTTCTCCATATTACATTTTTTCACAACTAAGAATCAATTACTTACAAAACCGTTTAGTTTTTTTTACTTTTACTTTAGTTGCTGTTTGTTTAATTTAATGTAAATTAAGCGTGAATTTAAAATTAAACAAAACAAATATGGCTAAAGTAAAAGGTACGATTATTGTTGATTCGGCAGCTTGCAAAGGCTGCGAATTATGTATGGTGGCTTGCCCCACCCATGTGATTACGATGTCATCACAAGTAAATGCTAAAGGCTATCACTTTTCCCAAGACGAAAACAAAGATGCCTGTACAGGCTGTAGCAACTGCGCAATAGTTTGTCCCGACAGCTGTATCACCGTCTATCGAGCAAAGGTGGGCTAATTCTAACTCTACAAATCAAGTACAATGAAGGAAATTAAATTAATGAAAGGTAACGAAGCCATTGCCTATGCCGCAATCCGATGCGGAGTGGATGGTTATTTTGGTTATCCCATCACGCCTCAAAGTGAAATCATGGAAACCTTAATGCTCGAACGTCCTTGGCTGACAACAGGCATGGTGGTGCTGCAAGCAGAAAGCGAAACTTCATCTATTAATATGGTATATGGTGGTGCTGCTTGTGGTAAGAAAGTAATGACTTCTTCTTCAAGCCCCGGTGTGAGCCTAATGCAAGAAGGGATGAGCTATTTGGCAGGTGCCGAATTGCCCTGCGTGGTGGTGAATGTGGTGCGTGGAGGTCCCGGACTTGGAACTATTCAACCTTCGCAATCCGACTATTTTCAATCGGTGAAAGGTGGCGGTCATGGCGATTATAAGCTCATCACCCTTGCCCCAGCTTCGGTGCAAGAGATGGCAGACTTCGTAGAGCTTGCCTTCGAATTGGCATTCAAATATCGCAACCCTGCGCTCATTTTGAGCGATGGTGTGATTGGTCAGATGATGGAGAAAGTGGAACTCAAACCTCAACAAACACGCCTCACCGATGAAGAGGTGGCTGAAAAATATGGCAATTGGGCAACAACAGGCAAAAAAGGCAGAAACCACAACATCGTAACTTCGCTTGCCTTGCAGTCGGAAATCATGGAGCAACACAACAACAAGCTACAAGAAAAATACAGAATTTGCGAGGAAAACGAAGTGCGCTTCGAGGAAATTCAATGCGACGATGCCGAATACATCTTTATTGCCTATGGTTCGAGTGCACGCATTTGCACCAAAGCCATTGAGTTGGCTCGTGCCGAAGGCATCAAAGTAGGATTACTTCGCCCCATCACTCTCTATCCATTCCCTGTGAAAGAAATCGCTCGTTTGGCAAAACAAGCCAAAGGAATGCTAAGCGTGGAAATGAGCGCAGGGCAAATGGTGGAAGATGTGCAATTGGCAACCAAAGGAGCTTGCCCAGTAGAGCATTTCGGTCGCTTAGGAGGAATCATTCCAAGCCCAACAGAAGTGGTGGAAGCATTAAAATCTAAAATCATAGGAGAAAAATAGACCATGGATATCAAAGATATAATTAAAAAGGAAAACCTCGTTTACGAGAAAAACCGAGTGCTCACCGATAACACCATGCACTATTGCCCCGGCTGTACGCATGGCGTAGTGCACAAGCTGATTGCAGAGGTCATCGACGAGCTAGGTATTCAAGAAACTACCATCGGTGTTGCACCTGTGGGGTGTTCGGTATTGGCTTATGATTATTTGCAAATCGACTGGCAAGAGGCAGCACACGGTCGTGCACCAGCCATTGCCACAGCAATCAAGCGATTGATGTCCAATAAGAATGTGTTCACCTATCAAGGTGATGGCGACTTGGCTGCCATTGGCACCGCGGAAACAATCCACGCTTTCAACCGTGGCGAAAGCATCGTGGTGGTGTTCATCAACAATGGTATTTATGGCATGACTGGCGGACAAATGGCTCCTACCACATTGGAAGGCATGAAAGCTGCCACTTGCCCATTTGGGCGTGACCCAAAAACTGAAGGCTATCCACTCAAAATTAGCGAACTGCTTGCCATGCTCCCCGGCACCCGATATGCCACACGGCAAGCTTGCCACACGGCTGCCGCTGCACGCAAAACTAAAAAGGCATTGATGAAAGCATTCAAAAACCAAATGGAAGGCAAAGGCACATCAATTGTAGAGGTAGTTTCAACCTGTGCTTCGGGCTGGAAAATGACTCCCGCCAAGGCCAACGATTGGATGGTAGAAAATATGTTCCCTTGCTATCCGCTAGGCGATTTGAAAGATGAAAATTAATCAAACCCTAATGTTTAACACTAAAAAGAGAAAACAATGAACGAAGAAATAATAATCGCAGGATTTGGTGGACAAGGTGTGTTGTCGATGGGTAAGATTTTGGCCTACTCAGGCATCATGCAAGATTTGGAGGTTTCATGGATGCCTTCATATGGACCTGAAATGCGCGGAGGAACAGCCAACGTAACGGTGATTATATCTAGCGACCGTATCAGCTCGCCCATTGTAAACCAGTTTGACACCGCCGTTATTTTAAATCAACAATCACTTGATAAATTTGAAAGCATGGTAAAACCCGGCGGTTTGTTGCTTTACGACAGCAATGGTATTACACGTCGCCCCTCAAGAACCGACATCGAAATATATCGCATCGATGCCACTGAAGAGGCAGCCAGAATGGGAAACAACAAAGTTTTCAATATGATTGTGCTTGGTGGATACCTCAAAGTGAAACCCGTGGTAGAATTGAGCAATGTGCTTGAAGGACTTAAAAAATCACTTCCCGAACGACACCACAAGCTCATTCCATTCAATGAAAAAGCTATTGAGCAAGGCATGAGCATTGTAACTAAAAAATAGATGCCACATTTGCACTGAAACTTCAATTATCAAAAAACAACTCCAAAGCTGCCTTCTCACAAATAAGGCAGCTTTTTTTAAGCAATTTTTCCACTCCTATTTGTATTTTAATTTAGAATATATTTCTTTGCGCAAAATATGAGATGAGCCCTTTAAAAACTCAATCATATGGTAAAATTAAAGCGAAACCTTAATATTATTTTAGTCCAAATTTCTTTAGTTTATTTTATAAAGACAAAGAGGATATATATCAATTTTAATTTAGATTTATAATGAAAGATGAATGTCCTTTCTGTGGAAGCGAAAACACTTACCACAATGGATCTACTTACGAATGTCTTGATTGCAAACGCAGATATAGCTCTGTGGGACGCAAAGAAAAAACTTCAGGTAAAAAAGAACGTTTTAGTAGCAAGTTTGTTGACGACGATGAAGATTACAATGGTGACTTCAAATTTGGTAATGATGACTTCGACAGTGAAGATTTTGACATCGCTGATGACAACTACTACGATGACGAAGATGATTATTAGTCGCTAAATCAAGAAAAAGCAAAAGACCTTAGGGAACTAATCCTGTCAGGTCTTTTGTTTTTTATACAAATCTCAAAACAAAGTGTGTATTGCCTAAAGGATACAAGTCAACCTAACTATAATTCAGTGTAAGATTACACGCCAGAATACATCTTTTTGTTACTCCTACACCCTTACATTGCATCTTTTTTTCGTACTTTAGCCCAAATTGCCTACAAGTTTAAAGACAAGAACAATGAAACAATCCATAGAAACAGTTTGGAATAAGCTCTTAGAGCTTACTCAAGACATGAACGAGAACGACAAAAAACAACTTCACAAAGCCTTTCAGTTAGCTCACGACACGATTGGTGATAAAATGAATTCTCGTGGCAAAAGTGTATTAGCTCATGCCATTGATGTGGCTTGCATTGTAGCTCAAGAAATTGGACTAGGCATCGATTCAATCATATCTAGTTTACTACATAACGTGCCTTACTTAAAGGCTGAAAATACCCCCACTATAAACGAACTTGAAAAAGAATTTGGGGTGTATGTAGGTGCCATTCTTCGCGGAATGGAGAAAATTAATCAGTTGGGTACCGACACGGTCGAGCTGCATCCTGAAAATTTCCGCAAGCTCATGCTCGCTTTGGCTGGCGATGTGCGCGTTATCTTAGTAAAAGTGGCAGACCGTTTGAGCGTGATGCGTCAATTAGACGAAACAGCAGCCGATACTCGCCAAAAGATAGCATCGGAAACCGCCTTGCTTTATGCCCCACTTGCCCATCGCATGGGCTTATACAATATAAACTCTGAACTCCTCGACTTAAGTTTAAAATACAACAATCCGTCGGCTTACCATCTTGTGTTTAACCGATTGGAGGAGTCAAAACGCGAGCGCGAATTATTTGTAGCTGAATTTGTGAAACCCATTGAAGATAAGCTCAAAGCCAAAGGTTTCAAATTTAAGATGAAAGCACGCACCAAGGCTATCAACTCCATTTGGAAAAAGATGGATAAATCGAAAATTTCTTTCGATGAAGTGTATGATATCTTTGCTATTCGAGTGATTTTAGATTCAGAACCTGAGAATGAGAAATCGGAATGTTGGCAGGTGTATTCCATTGTAACCGACGAGTATCAGGCGAATCCCAAGCGCATGAAAGACTGGATTTCTGCGCCTAAAGATAACGGCTATGAAAGTTTGCACGCCACCGTATTCGGACCTCATGAGAAATGGGTGGAAGTGCAAATTCGCACCACTCGCATGGATGAGGTGGCTGAAAAAGGGGTGGCAGCCCACTGGAAATACAAAGGAGGAACTGGCGGTGCCAACATTGAAAAATGGTTGGCCGGAGTGCGCGAAATTCTAGAGAATCCCGATATCGATGTGGTAGATTTCATTGATGAATTCAACACCGATGTATATGCCGATGAAATATTTGTGTTCACACCCAAAGGCGATTTGCGCCGATTGCCCGCTGAAGCTACGCTACTTGACTTTGCCTATGAAATACACTCGGGCGTGGGTGACAAGTGTGTAGGTGGATTGGTTGATGGCAAAAAAGTTACCCTAAAACATAAACTCAAAAACGGTCAACAAATTTCGATTGACATTTCGAATAATCAGAAGCCCAAACTCGATTGGCTTGATTTTACAGTTACGAGTAAAGCCAGAAACCGCATTAAGGCTAGCTTAAATGAAGAGCGAAAACGAGAAGCTGGAAATGGTAAGGAAGTACTTTTGCGCAAGCTTAAGAATTGGAAAATCGACTATAACGACGAGCTGATTCGTGTGCTTTTAAAGCATTACAAACTTAAATTAGCCCAAGATTTATACTATGATATTTCGGCAGGTAAAATCGACACGCTAAATATTAAGCAAGTTCTTGCTCAAAAAGAAGAAGCTAGTAAAGAAAATAAGGCTAGCCAAGTTGTTCAAGAAGAGCTATCTGAATCGGAAACAAAAGATTTAAAATTCAGCAACGATAATGATTATCTGATTATTGATAATAACATTAAAAATGTTACGCATAAATTAGCTCCTTGCTGTAGCCCAATCTTGGGCGATGATATCTTTGGTTTTGTAACGATTAAGGAAGGTATAAAAATTCACCGTCGCTCATGTCCCAATGCTGCGCAGATGTTTGAACGCTACCCTTACCGTATCATTCCCGCTAAATGGCGAGGTGAGGAGAGCAACACATCATTCCAAGCCACTATTCGCGTGTCGGGAACCGATGAAGTAGGTATGCTATCGCAAATTTCATTGGTGATTGCCAAAGATGCAGGTGTTTCTATGCGCTCGGTAAATATAGATAGTGCCGATGGAGAGTTCGAAGGCACCATGCGTGTGTTTGTAAAAAGCATCGACCACTTGGGCATGGTCATTAAGAAGCTACAAAATATTAGAGGTATCAAACACGTGTCAAGAACAGATTCTTAACAACACCAACAATAACAAGTATTTAGATCGCCGTTTGACGAATTTCTAAAATTCGATTATCCTTCAATGTAAGACTAAGTATAAAAACTTAACTGTTTTTAACTACATAAAGTGTTGACAATGTCAAAAACAGCCCTATCTTTGTACTACGTTTTTTTCATAAGTTTAGGTTTAGTTAGGTTAGTTAATGAGAAAAGGTGGTTTGCGCAAGCGGCCGCCTTTTTGTTTTTTATACGCCAAACTCAATTCAAAATGACCAAGCTCAATTACTCCTATTGGGTTTATTAATGGTAATATTCCATTAATCCGATTTTCGGTCTCATTCATACTAAAAAAAGAATACCACAAGGGATAAAATTGAATCGGTTTCCCTAAAAACTCCTAGCAATAGCTTACATTTGCAATTAGGCAGCTGCGGCAACCAATAAATCTTATGATTTGGAATCCGCTAATCTAAAAATACACATGAAAGTACCTATTCAACTCCTAGAGAAATACAACATTCCTGTTCCTCGATATACGAGCTATCCACCCGCTAATTTTTTTGATGCCAACTTTAGCACGCAAGATTACTTAGCTGCCGTAGAGGAATCGAACAGTTTAAATCCGCAAAACATTTCATTCTATGTGCATATTCCATTTTGCACAAGCTTGTGCTATTACTGCGGATGCAATACCCACATTAGCAAGAGCGACGATCTTAAACGCCGATATATTAATGCGCTTAAGAAAGAAATCAAAATGATTTCACCTCTTCTGGATAAAAGTCGTAAGGTTTCGCAAATTCATTGGGGAGGAGGCACTCCCAATGCACTACCTGCTGCCATGATTGGCGAAGTTATGCAAGTTTTCCGCGATGAATTTGAGTTTACTCCCCGTGCTGAACTTGCCATTGAATGCAATCCAGCTGCTCTTGATGCCAATTACATTCAAGCACTCTACGACTTTGGGTTCAACCGCATGAGCATTGGCGTGCAAGATTTCCGCACCGATGTACTTAATGCCGTTAATCGTGAAGTGCCCAACAT
This sequence comes from Mangrovibacterium sp., assembly GCA_047972995.1. Lineage (GTDB taxonomy): Bacteria > Bacteroidota > Bacteroidia > Bacteroidales > Prolixibacteraceae > JBKEDC01. The sequence continues at coordinate 5,918 of JBKEBD010000029.1, read as the reverse complement.
TCCGATTAAAGAAATGATTGAAATTATTCGAGCTAAAGGACAAATGTCAATCAACCTCGACTTCATTTACGGATTACCTCATCAAACTGCCGATAGTTTTGTGAAAACCATGCAGCAAGCAATTGCACTTAACGTAGAGAGACTTGTTACTTTCTCTTATGCACACGTGCCTTGGGTGAAGCAATCGCAAAAGCAACTAGAAAAGCACGGATTGCCATCGAGCAACGAAAAACTCTTGATGTTTGAAACCGCTTGGCAACAACTCTGCGATGCCAACTACTTGCCGATTGGACTCGACCACTACGCTAAAAACACCGACGCCTTGGCTAAGGCACTTCTATCGAAAGAACTGCACCGAAACTTCCAAGGCTACTGCACTCGCGAAACTACGGGACAGGTCTATGCCTTTGGCACAACAGGCATCAGCCAATTAGAAACTGTGTATGCACAAAATGCACGCACGGTGAAAGAATATATTGCAGCTATCAACGAAGGCAAAATCATCATTGAAAAAGGATACCGATTAAATGAAAGCGAAAAACTCACTCGACATATCATCAACGAGTTAATGTGCAATCAGTATCTTTCATGGGATAAATTGGCTAGCCAATTTAATCAATCGATTGAAGATCTTCAAAAACAATTGGAGTTCCGCAACTCAAAGCTTGATGAATTTGCTCTCGATGGACTACTCAGCTATACCGACAAAGACATCACTGTAAGCAACGAAGGTCGTTTTGTACTGCGCAACATCGCCTCCCTATTCGACCTCAACCTAAAAGGAACAACAAAGAAGTTCTCGCAATCGGTGTGAGAAAAAAGCTAAAAACACACAAATGAGAAAGCATAAAGTATTTATGTCTTGTATTTGGCGTTATTTATCCACTACCGACCAAGCTGAAAATCCAGAACTAAATTCAGCTGACGAACTGACGCGTAGGCTAATTGTCATGATTGACCATGAAATGAACAGAGATGAATTAATGACAAAGCTAGATTTAAAACATAAGCCAAATTTTAGCATTAATTACCTAGATCTTACGTTAAAAGCAGGCTATATCGAAATGACATTACCCGATAAACCCAACAGTCCGAATCAAAAATACAGACTAACAAATAAGGGTTTAAACCTGAAACAACTCATAACTCAGTAAATAAACACATGAGTAAACATATCGCAATCATTGGTGGAGGGCTTACAGGGCTTTCGCTCGGACATCAACTAAAAAAGGCAGGTGTGCCTTTCACCATATTTGAAAAAAGTAATCGCGTGGGTGGAGCTATCCACACGGAATATAAAGGAAAATTTAGCTTTGAAACTGGTCCGAGCACTGGAATGATGGGCACACCTGAATTGGCTGAACTCATTGAGGACTTGCAATGCCCTATCGATATTGCCGACAATAACGCCAAATTCCGTTGGATTTGGAAGGGCAATAGCTGGAAAGTTATCCCTAGTGGATTGATTGGAGGCATCGCCACTCCCCTTTTCACGTTCTCCGACAAGCTTCGCTTGCTTGGCGAACCATTTCGCAAGCCGGGCAGCGACCCCAACGAAACGCTTGCCGACATGGTGCGTCGTCGAATGGGAAGATCATTCCTCACCTATGCTGTTGACCCATTCGTATCGGGCATCTACGCCGGAAATCCCGAGCTGCTAATTACAAAATATGCCCTGCCCAAACTCTACAACCTAGAGCAAAATTATGGTAGCTTCATCGGCGGTTCGATGAAGAAAGCCAAAGAAGGCAAAAGCGAATATGAAAAGAAAGCCACCAAAGTAACTTTCTCGTTTCCCCGTGGGCTATCACAACTGATTGATGCGCTTGCCGAAGAGTTGAAAGAGCACATCGTGCTTGAAGCTCAAAACATCAGCGTAGCAAAAGACGAAAGCGGATATACCGTGAGCTACAACGAGCTTGAGGAGTCTTTCAACCAAGTTGTTTCTACTGTGGGAGCATGGGCATTGCCTAGCATCTTCCCTTTCCTTGCAAAAGAAAAGGTGGACAAGATTTCCGCTCTGCTTTATGGTAAAGTGGTGCAAGTGTCGGTGGGCTTCGACCATTGGGAAGGCATTAACCTTAAAGCCTTTGGTGGATTAGTACCTTCGGTGGAAAACAGAAACATTCTTGGTGCACTATTCCTATCTTCATTTTTGAGTCATCGTGCACCTGAAGGCGGAGCCTTACTTTCAGTCTTTTTGGGTGGAATGCGTAAACCTGAATTTGTAGATAAATCGAATGCTGAGCTCGTTGAAATTGTAAAAACAGAGCTTTGCCATATGTTCCATCTCAAAGAGTGGAATCCGTCGTTGGTGGAAATTCGACGTCATGAAAACGCCATTCCACAATATGGCATCGGAAGCGAAGCCCGATTGCGAGCCATTGAGGAATTGGAAGCCGAACATCACGGTATCATTCTTGCGGGAAACATCAGAAATGGTATTGCTATGAGCGACCGTGTGAAGCAAGCGTTTCAGGTGGCGGAAGAAATTGTGCGAAAATAATTTTTCAAGCTGCAACCATTTCAACTTTTGTGCATCATGCAGAAAAATGAGCGTTTATTTAGATGTCATCAAAGAGAGAACTACCCAACTGGAATCAGATTTACAAGACAGAAGCTCCGAAGCTCATTGCCACCTGCCGGAGGTATGTGAAAGACCATGCCCTTGCCGAAGATCTTGCGCAAGAAAGCATGCTCAAGGCGATAGACAGATACGATAGCTTCAGAGCCGAAAGTGAACTAGGTGCTTGGCTTAGGCGAATTGCCATCAATGAAGCTTTGATGTATCTACGGAAGAGCCAAACGGAGCCGATTGAGCTCAGCAAAAGATTGCCTGAACTTGATGGTGATGAAATGCTTCAATTCGATTGGAGCATCGATGAGCTGCTGGCAGCCATCGACAGTCTGCCAGTACAACATCGCACGGTTTTCAATCTCTACGTCCTCGATGAATACAAGCATAAGCAAGTTGCTGAAATGCTTGATATTAGCGAGAATACCTCAAAATCGCATCTGCTCCGCGCTCGCATTCTTCTTCAAGCAAAACTCGAAGCTATGGCTAAAGAAAAAGAGAAGAAACAACGCCTTGCGGGGGCATTCGTCTTTACAAGCACTTCGCCAATTGATGAACTTTTTCGCCAAAAGCTCGGCAAATATCAAGTTGCTCCGCAGCGTGCTTTTCATGTGCCAAAAATAAAGGGGGGGGGTATATCAAATGTCCACACCACCAAAACACACCAAGCCCAACAAAGACAAAGAGTTATGAATCCGACCGACTTCGGCTCGAAGTTTAATCGGGTTTAATTTTGGTTTAATTTCGGGTTTAATTTGATGTGGGGTTGATTTCGACCTTGAAAGGCTTGTAGGCTTTGTTTGGTGGGGTTTGACGATGGTTTGAGGTGGTTTAATACAGTGGCGAGGATTTGAGTTTTTAGGCTTAATTCTCGCCTTTTTTGTGCCTTTTTTGTGCCTTTTTTGCTCGTTTTTTGCTCGTTGTTTGCTCGTTTTAGTGCAGAATGCGAATTGGTGCAAGCTAAATGTACGTTTACTGACTTATACCGCCCCAAATGTCTATTCTGCCACTTTACCTCTATTGTTTCGTACTTTGCTGGTGTTTGCTAAGCTTGCAAGCCATTTGGATAGATGATTTACGCAATCTTCTTAATTAACATAAAACGTGATTTTTAGCAATGGGTGCGGAAATGGGTGCGAAATCCTCATAGTTTTTAGGCTACTTAAACACCCCCGATAAAGACAATAATACAACCGAATAACCCCCCAATAGTAAATAACGACAGTTGTAAAAATACCCATCCGATAAACCGAATGGGTATAATTAACACCTAACTTTTATTATTTCAGTTAGTTATGTGCCTATTGGGTAATATGGGTGCCGGATAAGTGATATTGCTACTTCTGCTTAAATCTACCCAAGAAATCCCCTGTATCTTCATTATACACTACCATCGTGCTGTCGGAAACAGTCCCCTCTAATACGGCAAATGCATCTTCTTTGGGAGTCATAACTACAGTTTCATCTGAATGAGTGTAGGTATATAAGGTTGTTGTTTCTGCTCCTAATGAACTTGTAATACGATAAGAGCAATCTGTTTTTCCCGCAAACTTTATCCTCGAAGTTGTTCCGTTGGGGTTTTCGTATTCCCAAGTTGAATAAGGAAAGGTGTCTATGTCTAAAGATGTAGATTCGTGTTCGGTTGTACATGATGCTATTGCCATTGTGGCAATGATGGCCACTAATAAAAGTCTAAATGTTTTCATTCTCATTTTTCTCATTAATCTTGGTATAAGCCAAGTGTTCTTTTAAAAGAGCAACCTCTGATATCTTAGCAATGGCATAACCTAAACCAAAAACAAAGAAGCCTGTCAGCAAAATAACAATAGCTGTAGTAATACCGTTCCAATCGACATCGTAATCTAGATATCCTGTATTTAGACTGATACAAAACAGCACTATTGAAATAACTATAGATCCAGTTAAGAAAATACTGCTTGTTGTTCTAAGTGTTTTAACTCCTGACTTTTCGTAATTTAATTTCATGGTATATTATTTAATATTGAGTTTATTATTGTTTATTTTGGAGCGATTACAACACACACACGGTGTATTTCTATAATTTCTTCTTTGAATACCTTAAAGCGAGGATAATTAGGACTGATGCACCATATTATGTCCTCGTTTTCTTCGTCATACTCTATTCGCTTTACCATTCGGTCATCTCTCGTTATAATCATATAGATGCGTTGTGTATTTAAGCTTTCCCATCGGTTTATCTTGCACACTCCAATGTATGAGCCGTCTGGGACTTCTTCTCCCATAGACATGCCTAATACAGGAAATACATTTTCTGCTCTACCTATCCCAGGAACATACATATAGCCGTTTGGTTTCTTTTTCCCGACCACATCTACCACGCTTTTGCCTGCTGAAACAGGTAAATCCCAAAACGGCACTCCTCTACTGGCATAGTCTGCTTGTGGTTCAGCTACTATTTGCAAGGGTTCTTCTTTAATTAGCTTTTCGTCCTTGATTAGCATGTTTCCTTTGCCTGTTAGTAACCAGTTTGCGTCTACATTTACACACTTCGTGTGGATTAGTTCTACATTAAAAGTATTTCGGCTGTACCAATTGGTTATTACATTAGGCTTTACGTCTAAAAATCTTGCAAAATCGCTATTATTACTGATGTTTAGGTGCGCTTTAATCCTATCTAAAATTTCCGTTTTCTCCATAATGGTAAAAATATTTTACATAGAAAGTGTGTTTTAATTTGGCGATTTACACAAAGTGTGTTTGTATTTGCATCAGTAAATAATTATTCAAGGCTGTAAATATACAAAAAATGGGAACACAAAAGTTCAAACAGATTGTAGGGCTCACAGCGAAACAGAAGCGTGAGTTGATGAAGATGTATAAGATTTCGCAACCTACATTATCAAGAGCATTGTCGGGAATAGGCGACAGCCCTAAGATTAGGCTTGTTCGCTCAATGGCAATCCAAAAGTATGGAGCAATGGAGTTTACTCCACAACCCAAGAAAGCTAAAATCTTAAAATAATCGCTATGAACAACAACAACTACACTAGAGCCGACAAAGCAGAATACTACTGCAACAAGGTGCTCAAATGGGGCTTTGGCATTTGGGGCTTTGTTTGTCTCGGAGGCTCAATCAAAAACACCGGCTTAATTTTCTTTGCCTTTGGGTGCTGGGCTGTAGCTTGGGCATTGTGGGCTGAGAATAGAAAATAAAGCAATAACCATAAATAACAAAAGATGCTTACTAAAACTATCAAACACAATGAAGATGCAAGCTATGACAATAAGATAGCAAGCACAACAGTAGAGTGGCGATTTCTAGGACTGCTATTAGTTCGTAAAATACACCACTATCCCCAAT
>JBKEBD010000020.1:0-21993 GCA_047972995.1 Mangrovibacterium sp. | reverse complement strand
TGCAAACGAAATTATCAATCTACTAAATGATGAGTTTGATACCGTAGAAGGCATAGGTGGTGCATTAGTAGCAAGTGCAGCAAGTTATATAGCTGTAAGATGTTCTACATTCTCAATGCCCGAAAACGGTCAATTTATGATTCATCCGCCAAGCGGTGGAGAATGGGGCAAAGCTGAAGAACTAGAAGCATACGCAGAAATGCTAAAGAACATCGAAGCTGACTACCTGAAAGCATACCAAGCAAAAGCTATCAATCCCGATGAAGTAGCCGAAATACTAGCCAAACGAACAGACAAATGGCTAACAGCAAACGAAGCTAAGGCAATGGGATTAATCACAGAGGTTAGACCTGCCATAAAGCTAGACAAAGACACTCAAGCAATGGCACAGGCGTGTGCAAGTTTGCCGAAAGATGCCTTTCCGTTTGAAGCAACCGAAGACAATACAAATTCAAAACAAAGTAATATGAACGAACATTTAAAAGCGGTTCTCGCTGCATTTGGAATGCAAGCAACTGCAAGTGTAGCCGATGTAGCAAGCATGGCTACGGCAATCGTAAAAGAACGTGATAACCTGAAAACTCAGCTGAAGGAATCACAAGATGCAACAGCAAGCGTACAGGCAAAACTAGATGAGTACGAGAAAAAGCAAGCTGATGAGCAAAACGCACAAGCCGAAGCGATGGTTGATGCTGCAATCAAAGATGGCCGTCTGAATGAAAAGGAAGACGGTAGTGTAAGATCTTCATGGCTTGAAAACTTCGGTGTCAATTTCGAGGGAGCAAAGGCAATGTTGGAGAACTTGCCTAAACGTAATCGTCAAGGCGAAGAAGTTCCGACAGGCAAAGCGAGTGCCGAGTCTGATGCTTGGGAAAGGCGTCAAAAGGAAATTCGCGAAAACAGTAAATAATCAATTTAAAATAGATATCATGAAACAGACACGAAAAATTATTGGTCTATTCACAGGCATTCTATTCAATGCCTTTCTCGGTGCTATGTTAGCACTGTTTCTCGGAGTTCCTCCGTTATGGATTGCAAGCGGATTTGTAATCGCAGGTTTGGTAATGCCTAAAATGTCGGGCGGTAGATTATGCGAGGTTGTAATCGTAGGTTCCGGCTACGCAGGCGAAGTGCTAGACAAGCTTCTTATAAAAGCAACAACAGGCAATGAGCTTGTGGCAGGTGGGCACATTCGCATTGAGCCAAACATTAAGTATAAGTTTACCCTCCCTCGACTAAGGGCAGGTAAGATGTTGCAGAAGCGAAAAGAACAGCCTACAGACACCGACTCAAAAGGCAACTTTACCTATGACGAGAAATACTTAGAGCCTAAAGAATTTATGGCGTTTACAACATTTAATCCTCGCTCCTTTGAAAGAGTGTGGAGAAAGTGGCAACCAACAGGGCCGCTAGTATTCTCTCAATTGCCACCTGAAGGGCAGAATGCACTATTGGAAGAGCTTGCTAAAGTAGTTGACTTCGAACTTGGCGATCACTTTGTTAATGGCAAATATGGCTCAACTGACGAAGAGCTGTTTGATGGTATTTTAACAAGCATCAAAGCTGATGCAGATGTTGGAGAGGTTGCAGCCCCTGAGCCTATCACATCTGATAATGTAATAACAAAGCTTGCTGCGGTTCGCAATTTAGTTCCGGCAGCAGTAAGAAAGCAGGGCAATGTCAAAATATTCATGTCAATTGATGATGGAGATTTGTACGACGACGCCTTGGCTAATCGTCAGTTCAAAGGCAAGGACTATACTGACAAGAACCTGGAGCGATATAAAGGTATTCCAATCATCACACTAGCAAGCTGGCCGAAAGATGTGATTGTGATTGCAAACGCATCTACCGAGCTTGACACAAACTTCTGGGGTGGTGTATCATACTCTGAGGATGCCGATGTAATTCAAATCGACAAGCTTACAAATGCCGGCGAAAAATACTTCTTCAAAATGCTGATGAAAGCCGATACCGAAGTTGCATTCGGTGATGAGATTGTGCTTTATGATGGTCGAGTTGAAGAAGGAGCTGCACCGGTAGCACCACAGTCAGCATCATCTAAGAGTGCAGAAAAGGAAACTGCAAACAAGTAGAACTATTTAAACACAAAAACATGAGACTACCATATATCAATTTAGTGAGCGAAAATCAAACGGAATTTTCCGACAAGGTCAGAACAATAGCACAGAAACTAGGCATTGAGGCGTGGTGGCTCATGGTTGTGTTCTACATCGAGACTGCAGCCAATGTATATGGCAAGATAAATCACCGCATCACAAATAAACTCGGTACTACAGGACTTATTCAGTTTATGCCTGCAACAATGCGCTCGCTAGGCGTGTCGCAACAACAGCTCACGAGCATGAGCAACGTACAGCAATTAGATTATGTGTACAGGTATCTGAAACCTTATGCTACACCTATACTTATAATGTTTGGGGCGGAAAGATGTATAACGACAATGTCATTCAGAGTCATCGCTTGAAACTGGGCTTGCGCTTCAACCTAAGCAACCATCTCGCTCTTTCAATTGCGCCAAGCGTAGCATGCAATATCTATTCTATCGATAAGGGCGAAATTTCCCACATCAAACCATTCAAAACTTGGGAAAACAACCACAACCCAAAGGTTGATTTGATTTACGGCGGCGGCTTCGGTATTTCTTATTAGTGGTAGAAGCGGAATCAGGGACTAGGGAACTGGAGCTAGGGAATAATATTAGGGACAAGAAAACATGGATTAGAGGTTGGTAGCAGCACTGCACCCCCCTAACCTCTAACCCCTGCCTCCTAACAACTAACCATCATGCTATACGCCGATTCGCCATCATCATAATAGTATTCTTTCAGTTTGCGCTTCACGAAGCCATTTTTCTCATAGAGTGCAATAGCAAACATGTTGCTTACGCGCACTTCCAAAAATATCGACTTCAATTGCCGACCTCGGGCATAGTCGAACATTTCATCAATCAGCAATTGCGCCACTCCTTGCCCTCTATAGTCGGGGCTAACTGCAATAGAATATACTCTACCATTGTGTGTGCCATCGTTGGTGAGAAAGGATAGATATCCCGCCAACTCTCCCTCTATTTTTGCTAGCAGAAAAATACCTTTAGATTGTTTTACCAAATAGGCAATCTGCACACGTGAAAAGGCATCGATACCGAAGCACGCCTGCTCTAACTCTAAAATATCGTCCACATCTGAAGACGAAGCCAAAGCAACAACTGTTTTTTCCATTTTCAGAATTGTTATGTCCTGTGGTTTCAACTCCCCACTTTGGAGGGAGTTGAAAGAAACCTTTATCGTGATTTCAATTCTAGTGAACGCACAAAATAATTAATGACTCGATAGTACAATTCATCGCCCAAAATGGCATCTTCAATACCATAGTCGATACTTGGGTTGTCGTTCACCTCAATCACTACGGGTTTATTATTGATAACTTTCAAGTCAACACCATAGAGTCCTTTGCCAATAAACGACGTTGCCTTCAAGGCTGTGCGAACCACATTGGCAGGCACCTGATAAAGTGGAATAGTTTCAGAATCACCCGAGCAATTTCCCCCTTTCACCCCATGATTATAAATCTGCCAATGCCCCTTTGCCATGTAATATTTACAGGCATAAAGAGCCTCACCATTGAGTACTCCAATACGCCAGTCGAAATCTGTTGGAATGTATTCTTGCACCAAAAGAATGGCCGAGTTTTGGAAAAGCACTTCGGTGGCATGAGCATAACTAAGCTCATCGTTTACTTTGAACATACCGAGCGAAAATGAGCCGTCGGGCACTTTAATAATGAAAGGAAGCCCAAATCGTTCGGCTATTTGCTCAAATGAATCGGAATTCGATTTGAAAAGCAGCTGTGCCATGGGCGTAGCAATTTTCTCTCGCTCGAGCAACTCATTCAAAAACACTTTATTGGTACATCGAATAATCGATGTTGGATCGTCAATCACCACCATATCGTTTTGATACGCCAATTGTGCCAACTGAAATGTAGGGTGATTTATGGAAGTTGTGGCACGAATAAACAGTGCATCGAACTCTAGCAAGCGAATGCGGTCTTCCTCTGTAATGAGTTCAGCATTCACATCCATTTTCTTGGCAATATCGATGAATTTGCTCAACGCTTTTTTATTGCTTGGCGGCAATTCTTCGTTGGGGTCATGATAGATAGCTAAGTTATATCGGGCGTGCTTAGGAGTTCGTGGCGATCGCCAAATCTTTCTGTTGAAATGGTCGAGCGATTCGGCAAACACATCTTGCTCTTCATCGGAAAGGTCGTTGAGCGACAGGGCTTGAATTGATTCAACTTGATTGCGAGCATTGGTGCTGACCCCTACGCGAAGCATGGGGACTGGATAGTTATCAAAAATAAAGCGAGCAATTCGCTCTAACCCTTTCTCCTTGCAAGTACCAAAATAAATATTCAGATACCAAATTTTACCTTCTAGCAAATTATTTTTCTGAATCCATTGGTAGCAGATTTTCTGCAAAATGGCATTCATGCGCACCCCAGTGTCGGATTCAAGCTTATTAATGACTTCCACACTCGGAATGATGCGGTGCCCACGCGCTTGCGCTAAGAGCGAACAATAATAGCCCTCAGAGTTGTAGCTATAGTCATTGCTCAAATTAATGATAAGCTTCGACTCTTTGCGTGAAGATTTTGTTTGAAGGTAATCGGAAACAGTTGAAACACTGTTCGATTCATAATAAGGCTTCCAATCAGTTAGCTGATTAAGAAGAATCAATACACTATTCATGTGCTTAAAAATGTAGCCCCCTTCAACTCTCCCCAAAGGGAGAATATAAGGCACAAAGTTTATCTATTTGTTTATATAAAAAGTGCTCAAATGTAGTACTTTTTCTAAACCGCCAAACGAAATTGGATTCTTTTTAGACGCAAGATGCAAAAATAAGCTATAACACCAAATTACAGCAGTGAAATAATAATGTAAAACCCTGAATTTAAAGCTAAAAGAAAAATCTATTGTGCCACAAATAAATAACTAATATATCCTTGCTGTAGATTTGGTGCAGCATCATCTTTATTAAACAGCATGCGTTTGGCTGCTTGCAGCGCATATTCAGCAAGCAAAGAGTCGTTGGCATTTTCTATGCTCTTAATTTCGGCTTTCACCACCTTGCCCGATGTGTTCACCCAAATGCTTACCACCACTCTACCACCACCTTTAGCTAGGTAAACCGGAATAGGCATTCGTCGATGATATCGGTTCTTCAAATCGTAGTGAATATTGCTTTCTCCGGAATATACTGTGTTTGAAATTTCTTCGGGTTTCATACCATCGGTACTTTCCTCGGGCATGGCATATTCTTCTTGTGCCTTTGTTTTTTTGCCAAGCTGGCTAGTTACATCGGCAGCCAATGCTCGTGCCTCTGCTAGCTCTTGCTCAAAAGACTTGTCGAAAAACGGATCTTTAACTTTCGACGATGCAGCCTCCGTCTGTTCTCCCCCATCACGCGATGCTTGATTGGTTTTTGCAGAAGCGGTGCTCGGTTGCTGCTGCTTGCTTTCCGCTTTTGTTTCCTCTTTGGGTTTCAGCTCTTTTTGCCACTCGGTAAGCATCTGCATATCAATGAGAATTTCACTCTCTGTATAGTTCTGTTTTGTGGGAACACCATGAATAAGCAGGGATAGTAAAAGGACAATATGAAAAATCAATGTCCCGATGATTGCATAAATATGCTTATAGTAAAATTTTAAAATCCCTTGCATGGCGACAAAGGTAATGTAATTGATTATTATCTTTGCACTAATCCAAACGAAAAAAACTTGAAACGCTACATCGTCATATTATCTTTTTTGCTTCTTTCCCCTTTGCTCGGAATGGGTCAAAGCTTACTGCAAGACTCGCTTCCCTCGGGCACTAAGCACGATAATATTCTTTCCGACAGCACGATAGCACACATTAAAAGCCGAAAGCTCACCCGGCTAATTTACGAAAGCATTATGGTAGATCGAGGAAATCCAGAAGCTCCCCGCAATGCTCGTTTGGCACAATATGAAGATTTATATCGTTTACAAGGGCGCACCATTAGTTCCATTCGTGTTAAACGTCTTGACGCTTTTGGTCCTACACTAGAAGATACCACCTTTGTAAACCCGAATAATTTTGTGCGCTGGGCAAATAGCTTGCACTCAAAATCAAACCTAAACACCATTGAGAAAAACATTTTCATTGCTCTTGGCGATACGCTAAAACCTGAAAAAATTCTAGAAAACGAGCGTATCATTCGCCAGATGGAGTATATAAAAGATGCTCGAATTTTAGCTGAGGTTAATCCGCTCGACAGCACTGAGGTAAACTTGGTGGTCCTGACCAAAGATATTTTCTCTTATGGTGTGGATCTTCAATTTGGGGGGCTTGAAGATGGATATTTCGCCTTATTCAACCAAAACTTTTGGGGAATTGGACATGAACTTTATGGAGGACCTGTGTGGAACACGCAGGCTCACGATGGGTTGGGGTTCAAAGCCTCTTACACTGCCCGAAATTTACTAGGTTCATACACCGATGCTATGGTGGGCTACGTTAATAGCTATCGGCAAGAGGGCATGACAATTAGTATCGAAAGACCGCTTGAACGAGTTAGCACTCGCTGGGGTGGCGGACTAGATTATTATCGGATGTTTCGCACCAACTCATACTACGAAACAAGTATGCACATCGATATCAATGCAAGCACCCCGATTAACTATCGGGCTACCGACCTTTGGGCTGGTCATGCCTTTCAGCTCGGGAAAAAAGATGAATTTGGTGGTCAGCAATTGGTTGTTTCGGGAAGATATCGCAATGTGAATTTTGTGCAACGCCCCGAACCCGGAGCCGACGGCAAACAATATTTTGCCGATTCTAAATTATATCTCATGAGCTTGAGTTTCTTGAAACGAATTTATGTGCGAGATAATCATATTTATGGATATGGAATAACCGAAGATATTCCCAAAGGCTATCTGCAAGAGTTTGTGTTTGGCTACGACGACAACGAATTCGCCCAACGCTTCTACTCTCATCTTTATCTTTCTACCGGCAATTTACTGCGTTTCCGCCCATCTTACATGTTCCTTTCAGCTGGCTATGGAACATTCTTCGATAACCGAAAAATGGAACAAGGCGAATTGGAAATAAATTTTAACCTTATCACACGTCAATTTGAATTTAACCGACAGGTTATCCGGCAATTCATATCGGCCAATTATGTGCAAGGTTTTAACCGTTTCAGCCAAGAGTATCTTGAGTTAGACAACGGCAATGGTATTCGTGGATTTCAAAGTAACTTGATTGGAGGACAAAAGAAACTTTGTATAAACACCGAAACTCTGTTCTTCCTACCACGCAAAGTTTGGGGCTTCAACATTGCATTATTCGACTTCCTCGATGTGGGAATTCTTTCCAGTCAGAAAGGAAATATATTAAAAGGCGATTGGTATGCTGGATTTGGAGCTGGTATTCGATTCAAGAACGAAAACTTGGTGTTTGATACCATTCAACTGCGCTTTGCAATTTACCCGGGAGCACCTGCCGACCAAAGTTTGTTTGGTATGCAGGGAGGATATATGCACAACTCCATCCCCTATAACTTCCAAGCTAGAAAACCAAGCACGCTAGACTACAGATAAACAGCGTCCTCTTACTCCTCTACTGTTCAATCAGTTGAAAACACACCAACACCCAAAGTTTTGGACTATGAACCATTGTAGACTCGACGGACACTTCTGTCCAAATCTTTGAGCAGTTACAAACTCGACCGAGGCTGCTGTCCAAAGGATTTGATTGAAAAACACAGTTTAATGAACTATCTCAACCTAAGTTAAAAATAAGTCCTTCGCTTATATATTTTTTTGTAAATTCGGGGCTTTAATGTGAAACAAGAAAAAATGAAAAAACTTATTATTCTATTTTTCGTGGCTATTGCTGCCACTACAAGCTTTGCTCAAAAGCAAATGAGCCTTGAAGATGCAATCTTAGGCAGAGGCTCTTATCTTTACCCGCGAATGCTTAGCCTTGTAAAATGGCAAGATGACAAACATTACACAACCTACAGCAAAGACACCGTTTGGATGCACATTGTGGGCAAAGAAACTCCCGAGCTCTTCCTTGATTCAGCCTTAATTGCTGATGCTTGCTTGGCAAACGACAAGCCATACACCAGATTATTACCCAATACTTTTATCAATACCAATGAACTGCTGCTAAAAGGTCGCTTCTCTTATGCTGTTTATGATTTGAAGAAAAAAGGCTTTAGCCAATGGACCAGCTTAGCCCCCGATGCGCAAAACGCCGACTATTGCGAATCGACCCATCAATTGGCATACACCAAAGGACAAAATCTTTTCATAAAAAAAGGCGAAAATGAAACCCAAATCACACATGAAACCGAAGAAGGAATTGTGGTAGGTCAATCGGTACACCGCCACGAGTTTGGAATCATGAAAGGTACATTTTGGTCACCTAGTGGAAAATATTTGGCATTCTATCGTAAAGATGAAAGCATGGTTACCGACTATCCACTAATCAACTTCATGAGCCGCACAGCCGAAAATACCCCCATAAAATACCCTATGGCAGGAATGGCTAGCCACCAAGTAGCCATAGGAATTTACAACACAGAAACGGGTAAAACCATCTATCTACAATCGGGTGAACCCGACGACCACTACCTTACCAACATTAGCTGGGGAGCAAATGAAGACTTTATTTATGTGGCTGAACTCAACCGAGGACAAAACCATATGCACCTGAATCAATATCGCGTAGCCGATGGTAAAAAAACAAAATGCTTGTTTGAAGAAACTCGAAACACTTATGTTGAACCACAACATCCGCTGACTTTCTTACACAAAAATTCCAATCAATTTATTTATATCACTCGAAAAAGCGGTTTCTTTCACCTATACCTTTACAACACCAACGGAGAATTGTTGAAAGAAATTACCTCTGGCGATTGGGAAGTAACCAATTTTTATGGCATTGACGCCAACGATAAATATGCTTATTTTCAAGCTACTAAAGAAAGTGGAATCGATCGAAATATCTATCGCGTGAGCCTAGCAAATGGCGAAATCACTCGCTTAGATAGCGAAGAGGGAACTCACCAAGCTAATTTTTCTCCATCATTTCGAAACTTTATCGACACTTGGTCGGCACATGATGTGCCCGGACAAACCGACATTCGCAGCAATTCAGGCAAACTAATTAAAACTATTGCCCAAGGCGAAAACACACTTGCCAATTATGAGTTGGGCGAAACAAAATTATTGACACTAAAAGCTGCCGATGGTAAAACCGACCTATACGCTACCATCACGCTACCTACTAATTTCGATCCGAATAAAAAATATCCTGCCATTGTCTATGTTTATGGAGGGCCTCATGCACAGCTCGTTACTAACACTTGGCACTATGGCGCGCGCTGGTGGTATTACTATATGGCATCGAAAGGCTATATTTTATTCACCGTAGATAACCGAGGATCGGCCAACCGCGGACAAGAATTTGAAGAAGTTATCCACCGTCAATTGGGTATAGAAGAAACGAAAGACCAAATGGAAGGTGTGAAATACTTACAAAGCTTGAGCTATGTAGATAGCAACCGAATTGGTGTGCATGGTTGGAGTTTTGGCGGATTCATGACCACCAACCTCAAACTTCGCCACCCCGAAGTGTTTAAAGTAGGGGTAGCTGGCGGTCCGGTGGTAGATTGGTCGATGTATGAAATCATGTATGGCGAAAGATACATGGACACTCCCGAAGAAAACCCCGAAGGATATGAAGAAAGTAATATGTTGAATCATGTGAAAGATTTGAAAGGGAAACTTCTCTACATTCACGGAGCTCAAGACGATGTGGTAGTGCCACAACACAGCATGAAATTCTTGCGCAAATGTATTGAGCTAGATAAAGACGTGGATTTCTTCACCTACCCTACTCACCCCCATAATGTGCAAGGAAAAGACCGTGTGCACCTCATGCGTAAAGTGAGTCAATATTTCTTCGACTACTTGTAAAAACACCTCTTAGGTAATATTTTAAAGCAGAGATTCCTTCCCCTAATTGGAATCTCTGCTTTTTTATTTCCACACCAAATACAGACGAAATTAATTCAACATTTGCTTCAATGGTTAATTTTAATTTTCTATAATCTCCCAAATAATCATTAACTTGCGTTCTGTTATCGTAAATTTATATAATTAGAAGGTTTCTGACAGACCTTTAAATGTCTACAAAATTACAAACAGTCGAATTAATCCATTATGAATATCCGATTTTTACTCATACTCCTCCCCCTACTCTGCCTCTCATTCATTACTTCCGCACAAGATTCACCCGATGAAACACCTTTTTTCCTCCTTTCGGGGAAAATTAGCGTACAATCGGCATCGGCTGAAGGAGTGCGCTTAACACTTTCCGATAAAAATCGAACCATTCAATCAATCTCCTTACCTAAAACTGGGAGATATGAATTGCAACTCGATTACAATCAATACCTCACCTTACGCATTCAAAAAGATGGATATTTCACCAAGATAATTGCTATTGACACTTATCTACCTCGACACATTCAACATCAAAGCATCGATTTTCCTCCGCTTACCGTGAACCTTCAACTAATTAAACATAACGAACTCATTACTTCTCGCATAGAAGATTCACCCATAGCACACATCAGCTATCAAGCTTCTATTGACAACATTGATATTGTCTATTCACTCTCCGATGATGAGTTAAAATCTCAGATAGCAGAAGCTGAAGCCGAGCAGAAACTTCTTCGAGAAGAGCAAGCTGTGGCTAGCAGTTCTAATGATTTAACACCAATAAGCAAGGAAGAACAATACCAACAACTCATCAGCGATGCCAATAAAGCTTATAGCCGCTCAGACTACACCAATGCCGTGAGCAAATATCAAGCAGCCCATGAAATCATGCCTAAAAACAACTTCCCTATCGACCGTATTGCTGAAATTGAGGTGCTTACCATGCTACTAGCCGAACAAGAAGCCATCGATAAGAAATACAACAATGCGATAGCTGAAGCCGACAAGAATTTCAAATCGAAACAATATGTAGAAGCCATTTCTCAATATCGTACCGCACTTGAAGCTAAACCCTACGATGAATATGCCAATAATCAAATCGGCGAAAGCGAGAAGCACATCGGGCGACAAGAAATGTATGCACAATATGAAACCATTATAGCCCAAGCCGATCATGCCCTTTCTAATAAAAACTACGAGGAAGCCAAACGCCTATATAACCATGCTAAGGAGTTAAAAGTGGTGGAAGAATATCCTAACAAAAGACTAGCTGAAATTGGCGTGATTGAAGCCGAACAAAACAGATTACAAAGCTTAGAAGACCAATACCTTGCAGCGATAAAAGATGGCAATTTGCTTTTCAGCAATCAGGCTTATTTAGAAGCCATTAAACTCTATGAAAAAGCATTAGACTATAAATCTAATGACGCCACAGCACAAGCTAAAATTAAAGAAGCTAACCAAGCTATCAAACAACAAGACTTAAATTCTAGCTATACAAACCTCATTGAGCGTGGTGATCTTGCCTTTGCAGCTTCAAACTACAGCCAATCGAGGGAGGCTTACATACAGGCATCTGCCCTATTCCCCAATGAGTCGTATCCCAAAAGCCAACTTCAAAAGATTGAAAATGCCATTAAAGCACAGCAACTGGCTCAACAAAAAGCGAGCTACGATAGTGTATTGGTATTAGCCGACCGTAACTTTACAGCCAATCGTTTCTCGGTAGCCGAAAACCAATATCAAGAAGCAAAGCAATGGATGCCCACTTCTAGCTACCCACAAGAGCAGATAAATCTTATGCTGAAAAAGAAGCAATCGGTAGATGCATCGCAACAAAAAGCTTATCGAGAGCATGTCAGAAAAGCCGACAAGTATTTTCATCAGAAAAGCTATGCACTTGCCAAATACTACTATAATGAAGCTGTTAAATGTGTGGCTTGGGAAGAATATCCTCAGGAGCGTCTGGTTCAAATAGCTAATCTGATTAACGTTCAACTCATCCCTGCCGACATGGATCGATATAATGAGCTGCTGAGCTCTGCCAACGAAGCTTACTCGAAGAAAGACTTTGCCATTGCCCGAACTTTTTACATTCGTGTACTTCAAATCAATCCAGGCGATGAGCAGTCGGCACTCCGACTCGTTGAAATAGAACAACTGATTGTCGACTCACATTCTGAAAAACAAAATGCAGCCTATGCCGAAATTATAGCGAAAGCCGACGCTGCATTTAACGAAAAACAATACAGCGTGGCACGTTCTTACTACAATCAAGCACTAAATTTGCGTGCTGACGATGAATATTCTAAAAAGCAACTAAAAAAAATACATGATATTGTAAGTGGGAATTAACACTCCTAATCGCAAAATTATCAACAAATTGAAGCTATAAAACCCCATTGCACACTTCGACTAATTGATAAATAAAATCGGAAAAAAGCAACTGGTTATTTGCATTTCAGAAAAACCTCCTTATCTTTGCATCGCTTTCAACAAGAAAGCCACCATAATTTATGGAGACTCAGTAGCTCAGCTGGTAGAGCACATCCCTTTTAAGGATGGGGTCCTGGGTTCGAGCCCCAGCTGAGTCACCATTTTCGCAACACATTTAGTGCTGCAAACCACACCTTCAAATAGGAGGTGTCCATAACTATGGAGACTCAGTAGCTCAGCTGGTAGAGCACATCCCTTTTAAGGATGGGGTCCTGGGTTCGAGCCCCAGCTGAGTCACCATTTACACAATACATATCGTATTGTAAAAACATATCTTCAACAAGGAGATATCCATAAGTATGGAGACTCAGTAGCTCAGCTGGTAGAGCACATCCCTTTTAAGGATGGGGTCCTGGGTTCGAGCCCCAGCTGAGTCACCAAGAAAAACGCCAAAAGGCGGTCAAAAACAGCAAAAGTCCTGCAATTCAACGAATTGCGGGACTTTTTGTTTTTGTATATGTAGGTAGAATGTAGGTATAAAACGCCAAAATTTGCCATAGTTTTGGGACTAATTCGTGACCATTTTTCAAACACGCCAAATTGGTCACAGATTTTGCTGAAATTGGCTTGTAAGTAGCTGAAATAGGCTTGTTTAGATTGACATCTTTTCCATCGAAAGTTAATAGTTTTGTGACTATAAAAAGTAGTAAGTCATAAAAAGATTAAGAGTTTTTCATTAATAAAAAAGATGCCATGATTAAAAGTACATTTAAAGTAGCATTCTTTGTAAAAAAGAAAACGCTAAGAAGAGACGGAACAGCGCCCATTGTATCAAGGATTACCATCAATGGGGAGACTGTACAATTCAGCACCAAGTTGCACATTTTACCATACTAAGTTAGGCAAAGCATCCGGACAAACCACTCCTGCAAGAGAACTGAATGCAATGTTGCAAGACATTAAAGCTCGCATTCACACAATCTACCATCAACTAACAATCCACGACAAGCACATTACTTCTGAAAAAGTAAAGAATGAGTTTCTGGGATTGAGTGTTGATAATGAAACTGTCCTATCTGTGTTTGATAAGCACAACGAGGACTTTGAGAAATTGGTAGGGGTTTCAAAAGTGAGAGCCACATTCAATAAATATATTGTTACAAGACGATATGTGGCAGACTTCATTAATCTGAATTACCATGTGTCTGATATGGCTCTAAGAGAAATCAATTATACGTTCTTAGAGAACCTATCCATTTACCTGCAAACACAACGTAAGTGCAATATCAATTCAGCAGGAAAACACCTGCAAAGGCTCAAAAAGATAGTATTCATTGCAAAGAGTAACGGTTGGATTAAAGCAGACCCTTTCATCAATTTCAAAATCCGTTTAAAGAAAGTTGATAGAGGGTATTTGACGGAAGATGAGTTGGAACGTATATATAAGAAACCCTTTTCCCTAAAAAGATTGGAGCAAGTACGTGATTTTTTCGTTTTTTCATGCTTTACCGGTCTAGCTTATGTTGATGTGAGGAATCTAACAAGAAACAATATCCAGAAAGGTATTGACGGTACTGATTGGATAATGACTATGCGACAAAAAACAGATGCAGTCATCAACATACCGCTACTAGAGATTCCGAAAATCATCTTAAAGAAGTATGAAGGACTATCAGATGATGGAAAATTACTTCCGATAGTAAGTAATCAGAAAATGAACTCATATCTGAAAGAAATCGGAGATTTGTGCCAAATAGATAAAAATCTGACCTATCACCTTGCAAGACATACATTTGCAACTACGGTTACTCTCGCAAAAGGTGTTCCGATAGAATCAGTTTCAAAAATGTTAGGTCATACCAATATTACAACAACTCAAATTTATGCTCGTATCACAAACAATAAATTGAGCGAGGATATGAGAAACTTATCATTGAAACTAGCCGATGTAGAACAATCATACAAACAACAACAACAAAGCGTATAACATCATGGAACTACAATTAATAGAAGATAAAATCATCACAGTAAGAGGAAGCCAAGTAATCTTAGATAGTGATATTGCCACTCTGTACGGAGTTGAGACTAAACGTATCAATGAAGCAGTTAAGAATAATCTTGATAAATTTCCAGAGGGATACTTGATTTATTTAGATGCAGAAGAATGGAAAAACTTGAAGTCGAAATTTTCGACTTCAAGTTGGGGCGGGGTTAGAAAAATCCCTAAAGCATTTTCCGAAAAGGGATTATATATGCTTGCAACTATTCTGAAATCTCCCAAAGCAACAGAGACGACTATTGCAATCATCGAAACCTTTGCCAAAGTCAGAGAACTATCTCGCACATTATCTCAACTTCCGGAGCAATCTAGCGAAGAACAACAAAAGTCTATGATGCAAAAGAGCGGAGAGCTTATTTCCGATATTTTGAGCGATGATTTTCAAACAGTCGGAACTGAAACTACGGTAGAGTTTAACTTGTCAGTTTTGAAGGTTAAGCATACAGTAAAGAAGAAACCTAAAGAATAGGATTATCTTCAGACTCCAGATGAAAAGGGTAGGCTTCGGCTTGCCCTTTTTTTTGTTTTCGACCAACAGCCAAACAATATTTAAAGTACCATTTCATCGACTTTATTTCTTTGATATAACCTTCCACAATTTTAAGAAATCAAAGGGCGCATATCTATTTATCGTTCAAGCGCAAAGGTGATTACGGCTTCTTAACGATGAAGAAAGACCAAGCCACAAGGGTTTGGCAAAAAATCTTCCTCTTTCCCTCATTCTTCGGGCGAGCGTATTTTTTACCAAAGTCTTGCTTCATCTAAAACCTACACCGGAGTGCGCATGAAACGAAAACAGACATACGCCGACCTTTGAACGCATAAAAAAAATGTCAGATTATGAGAAATAAAGAAACATATAATAAGATTTCAGAAAAAGAAACGAAACGACTCCACCTCCCATTACCACATCAAAATGGGTTTAAAACCTTCAAAAATTAAAGTCATGGTATCGAAGAAAACACTTAAAGAATACGGCTTCACAGGCATGGAGCAATATTTTGACCACGTGCTTGAGTCCGTTATCAATGGGCAACGTAAGCAGGCTACAAAGCTCATCAAGGACATGAGTGAGGAGCAAAGACACCAATTCGTTAAACACCTTGACCTAAGCAGGGACGAGGATAAAACTTGCTTTGAGATAGTCTTTACTGTCTCTTAGCTCAAATCAATAAGACATGAAAGCAAGATTAATACATACGGCAATCAGAACACTAATGTTATCCACAGTTGTATATGTGTGTTCCGTAATCATCACTAAGGAGGTACTAATGGCGGTAGGAGGTATAATAGCATTCGTTATCATCAAATCTATACTAAGGATAGGTATCTCTATCTTGATGATGTTGATACGGCTCGTTGTGGTTGTCGGTGCGGTACTCTTGCTCATTTTTTCAATCATCTAAATTTCAAAAGTTATGACTAAGCATTTTTTATTAGGCGCAAACCGTGAGGTTGACACAAGCATACAAGTTGTTAAAGTAGGGCAATATATCCAAATGGAGGGATACAGCTATGATAAATATATAGTGTGCGACATTATCACACATGATAGTGGGGACTTAACCTACAAGCTGATTAACACACGTACATACACATACGTACATACACAGTTCATTACACCGCTCAATCAAAAGTTTGGAATCGGTTACTATTACGATAGTGAGAACCCTACATATATGACCGATGCGGAGCTTGAAAATTTGAAACTAAAAGCGGATAATAAGGTTAAAGCGGATGCAGAACAGGCAGAGAAAGAGAAAAGCCACAAAGAGAATGTTAGTGCTAAAGGGCGTGAGCTATTAAAGCTAATCGTACCCGACAACACAAAAGGCGTTATAGTGGCTAGACTAAGGCAGGACGATAGCGACCACATGACCGACTATTTCGGTTACCGCACAAAGCGAACTGTAATATTAGGTTTCTCAAAGCACGGCAAAAACTTGTTTTCTGAAATGCGCAAGTGCGCTTTGAACTTTGCCGATACTACATACTTAGCAGAGCGTAACGACAAGCATGAGCATAGGGAAACTTACAGCATGGGGGACGGATACTATTTGGGCGAAAGCAAGTATAACGGGTGGATAATTGAAAAGGTAAAAGTTACCAACCGTGAACAGGCGATTGAGCATTTTTCATACTTCGCAGGGGAAGGCGATAACATCCACATCGGCAAAGCTAAACCACCGAAAAACAACAAGGACAACACACCCAAAGACGATAATTATAGAGCAGAATGCACGCTAATGGAGTATAGCCCGAAATCGGTAGCGGTATTTGGCAACACACGCCCGATTAGAGAGAAACTAAAGGAAATGGGCGGTGCTTTCAATAGCCGTCTGAAGTATCAAGGAGGACGTGCAGCAGGGTGGATATTTTCAAAGGCGTATGAGCAGGAACTAGCCGTATTCTTTGGACTAGATTAACTATAACAGGGCGGAGCAATCCGCCCACAAAACCCCACAATCATGGAAAATTATAAAGGACTATCAGCATACGAGAAATTACAGGAGATACAAAGTATTAATATTTGCAGGGTGGAACGCCATAGTGTAGCGGTTTATCTGAATGCTTTGAGGAAAAACGATACTAGCACAATCGAGGAATACGAAAGTTTTGGCGAGACTCCACAGCGATTTCTTGACAACAAAAGGAGATATGACCGTCAAGCGGTATTTGGCTTCACGAGCAAGTCGTTTAATGAATACGGATGGCTAGAACAACCTCAATTCTTAGATTGCGAAGAAATCGAATTCCCCCACCGAGACGGATGGGCGGTACATAACCATATAAGAATAGGCAGAGGGCTTAATGGCAAGTGGTCATACGGCGTAAGCTATGCGTATTCTAGCGGTGGTGCAGGTTATGGGCTAAACGTATGGGGGAATATATTTGACAGCAAGAAAGAGTGCCTAATATCCGCATTAAATGAAATGATAGAGGGTCTTGTAAAGAACAGTAGCAAGAATGATAAATACGCTAATGTGGTGCTGAAACAGGCTAGAGCAAAGCTCACAGAGGTTAGAAACGGCAAGGTAGTACAAATGGCATTATTTTAGAGATATGAAAACAGAAAACACAGACAAGCCCAAAGCGAACAGCAAGAAATACAAGCTGTTCATAGGGATGAGAAAGTTAGGCGAATTCGACACCATATTAGAAGCAAAACAATATGCACAAAAGAGCGGACTATGTGGAGCTTTCAATCTTTTAGGCGAAGGTTATAGGGATTGTTGGTATGCATGGTAGCTGTTAAAGTAGTGGGCGGTGATTCCGCCCATGCTTTCTATTTTCGGGAGTTCTTTCTTTGACCGCCCAAGAAAGAACCAAAGAAATTCGCATTGTAGATTTTAGAAAATAGAACTTATGAATTAACAAAAAACAAGAGATTGGTATTAGGGGAAAAATCTGTATTTTCTTATCTTTTCACCAAAATATCACAACTGCTTTACGTATCAAACTACTGAACTTGGTAGTAGTGTTATTTGAATATAAAACAAAAATCTAAATGAGTGATGACAAACAATAATATATTTCATTATCCTCCAGATTTATTTGAGTTATTAGTGCAGACCATTCCTTTACTAAATAAATCAAAAAAAGCTGTCTTGTTATTTTTTAAAGGAGCAGGAGTTAACGAGAATTTATTTTCAGATATATCTACAAAGGTCTATTTAGACAAAAATAGTATCAATAAGTTTGATATTGTTCGCACAATACTTGAAAGAATAAATGAAAAAAATGAAATCCATTTGAGACAAAGGAGAGAGATTGTAAAAAGAGTAACAGAATTTGAAGCATTTACAACTTGTTGGGAAAATGATAGACTTAAAGCAATGGGACTAGTCTCGGAAGTTCAAAAGCTAGTTAA
Organism: Mangrovibacterium sp.; assembly: GCA_047972995.1. Classification (GTDB taxonomy): domain Bacteria; phylum Bacteroidota; class Bacteroidia; order Bacteroidales; family Prolixibacteraceae; genus JBKEDC01. The sequence goes on along the minus strand of JBKEBD010000020.1, from coordinate 3,559 downwards.
CGTAAAAGACTCCTTTACTAGAATGAAACAAGAGCGTGAAAATGAACAAAAAAAGCACGCTCAAGAATATCAAAAGAAAGTCAATGATATAAAAAAAGAACAAGAAGTTAAAGAACAAATACAGAAAGACCTATACTCACTATTTGGTGAATCAAATGCACAAAAAAGAGGAAAGAAACTAGAAAATGTTTTGAATGCTTATTTTAATGCTTTCAATATTCTAATAAAAGAAGACTTCCGGAGAAATGGGGAAGAAGGGGAAGGTACTTTGGAACAAATTGATGGAATAATTGAAATAGATTATAAAATATTTCTAGTAGAAATGAAGTGGACTAAATCCCCAATAGGAAGCGGTGATATTTTTGCTCATTTAGGAAGAATATACCATAGAACGGAAGCTCATGGAATCTATATTTCAGCATCAGGTTATACACCATCAGGAATTGAAGCTGCTAAAGATGCTTTAAAAAATAATGCTCTACTTGTTCTATTTGAATTGGAAGAGTTTGTAAATATGATGCAGCAGAACATTGATTTCAATAAATACCTTAGAAACAAGATACAAAAAGCAATAATAGATAAAGACCCATATGTTCGTATGGACAGATAGCTATATCCTATTAATTAAAAGCACGTAGTAAAGTTTAAGTCGATACTGATTTAATACAAAAACAACTAACTATGGTGCAAAGTTACACAAATACATTCTGCCGATTGCTCCCCGACTGTCTTTTTGTCAATCTACAAAATGTAGTTGCTTGCCCGAAGGCTTTTTTGTGAAAATACATTTTGCCGATGGTTGCCCAAACGGTTTTTCGTCAATCGGCATTTTGTAGATTGCCGTCCGAAGACTTTTTGAGCGATATACATTTTGCCGATGCTTCCCTTATTCTTTTTAAAAAACTATATTTGTAGATGAAAACAACAAAAACAAATCAGATGAACACACACAAGATTAAGTATTTTATTATAGCAATATGTAGCTTAGTGCTATTTAGTTGCAACGACAATGATTCCGGTTCGATTACAAACACTCAACACGATTTAAGGTTTGAGATTTCAGCAGTCGGAGAACTTGAAAAGTTTGATATTCTATATGCTGTTACAGTTGTCAGCACAAATGATGTTTCTCTACCGGGTATAAACGCCGAAGAAGTAAGCGACGTATTAAATACAACATCATTCAGCGTTGATAACCACACAGTAAATACACTAGAAATAGTAAACCCGAGTGCAAAAGCCGAAGCTCTAGCAATATCAGCCTACATCAATACAAAAGACGGCATTGAAACAGGCTCAATAACTGTAACCATTGAAGGATATACAGATGATGATTTAATAATCACAGAGACCAAGAAATGGGATGCTGACTCAACTAATAACTTTACTATGGGTTTGTATCCGAATGGGCAGGGAATAAATCTCTAATAAACGAACAAAAGGCACTCTTTTTAGAGTGTCTTCACTTCCACATATCTAAATCTGTTGCTTTTCGCTTTTTGTATGTACGTTTAATTATAATACTTTCTGACACATCATTCTCAGGAAACTTAATTAACACACTATCTCCTTTTTCAAAAGCCTTTGAAGTTACTGTTGATAGCTTTTTGTATTTGTATTTCCCCTCATATTTCTCACCCTCATAATCAAACCTATAATCCACCATTAGGTGATAATATCCAAATCCCCAATGGATGCGTGTTGAATTATAAACATATGCTTTACAATACTCATATTTTTCAGGCTTCTTTTTACAGCTAATAAAAATTACAGCTATAACAAGAATGATTTTTATATAGTTACGTACTTTCATATTAGCTAGCCAATGGAGTTTCTTAATTCATTCATAATGCACGCCCCAAATCTATCACGATTATACATACAATGCAAATAAACACATTGTAATAATTACGCTCCAACGTCCATTACAGCTTACATACTACAATGTATCGTATAAAAAACGCCCGACAAATATCAGGCGTTTAAAACAACTAAAATAGAAACACTATGCGCTATATGTATGTATCTTATTCCGTTTCTTCAGTAGTGCTATTTGCATCTTGAAAGCTGAAAGTCTTTTGCACGACTTGTTTCGTGTTATCTTCGATATAGACATCAATAGTTTGCTGTTCCTTGCAATTTGATGTGTAATACAGTCTGAATTGTGTTCTATCCAAAACGTATCGATCGTTTGGCAAGAACACCGTGCCATCATCCAATGCTAGAACCCCCTCCCCATCGGGTTGGAAGTATCTTTATTGAACTCAAACTCTATAGAGCATAGGTTACTAAAGAAGGATTATTGCCGTTATTTCTCTATAAGTGAGAAAAAACGTAAATTTGAAGAAGTGTCTGTTATATTCGATTCATTTGATGCGACTGTTTATAACGTTGCATTAGTTGATGATAATATTCTTGTATTAGGTAAGAAGAGGAGAGGTTCCGACAAAATAAAAATTTACAGAAAAAATATGAGAAAAATAGAATCTATAAATAATAGAAATGGAAAGTAATTTTAGAATCTAATGAAAAAGAAGCTCTAGCCATTAAGGGGTGGGTTGTTTGCTTTTTGGCTATTGTTAAGTTTTCCAATCATAAACCAAAAGAGGGAGCAATTGCTCCCTCTTTATAATTAACCCAATTTGAGAATGGTGCTATCACGCATCATACTTAATTGTTCAGTATCTCATCGGTAATAGTGTAGGTTGTAGTGTAGTGATACTCACTTTCCTCAGACCATTCCCAATTAAACTCAAAATAGACACTGGTTTCTTCCAAAATATCAGATTTCTTATAAGTTTTTACTCTGCCATCTGTTGAACTAATCACTATGCTATCTGCATCATTTCTGCTTGGCAATAATTGACTAATATTTGCATTTTCATCAGAAGTAATTAGCTGATTTGCTTCGATATTTATATCCGCTCTTGTTGGAATAGAAACTGTTACTTCTGAATTTGTTGTGTTATTCAGAATAACCTCAATCTTAGGGTTCTCTCCTTTGTCTCCACACGCTACAAATGAAAATAAAACAATGAATACAAAAGTGCTTTTGGTCACGATTGAAAGACTTAGCTCTTTAATGTTATAACTATTTATTTTCATACTCTTATTGGTTATCTTGTTCTGTTTCATTACTATTTGTAAATATCTCATCGGTTATATGGTATTTTGATTTTACCCAATTATCTCCAGATTCTTCATCTAACCAATACAAATACTTGTAATAATTATGTTCTTCGCTTTCTTTATCATCTTTATTGAAAGTCCTTGTTTTACCATCTATCAAAGTGAAGGTAATAGATTGAGTGTAATATCCGGGAATACTCGTATCATAACCATAATCGGTATAATAAATCTTTTCTTCTCCCGATTGTAACTTATAACTCTCCAGACTTGGTGAGAATGATATTGTAACCTCACTTTTTGTATCATTCTTAATGATTGATATAGTTGTTGGATCAGGCTCGCTATAACAACCACTTAATAACAATACCGTCAAAATACTAAATACACTCCCTAATGCTTTAGTTGTAATAATACGCTTTAAATAATTCAT
>JBKEBD010000006.1:0-131997 GCA_047972995.1 Mangrovibacterium sp. | reverse complement strand
CTATAGATCTATTGTGTAAATATTAAAATAATTATTATGGAATTAAATTACAACAAATCAGGAGTAAAAACACTAAGAACAACAAGTAGCATCTTTTTAATCGTATCAATTATATTATCACTGATATTATTTGTGGCAAGTTTTGACAAAGGATACATCAGCACTACTGTTGATTGGATGCAAGTTACTATTGCGGTTATTATTCTATTCACGGGCTTCTTTGTATTTGGTTTAGGTTATGCTATTGCCAAACCTCTTTTTTATCTCATTTGGGGGTATTGGTAGTAGTAGTTTTGAGGTAGTTTCTTACACCTGTTCTTGCACCTGTTATCAAAAAAGCAGATTTATGTTAAATAAAAACCGAAGCAAGCACAAAGTAAAATAAGCCTAAATCAAGCACCAACATTAAGGTTTAAGGCTGTCAATACCCTAAAGCAAGAAAAGCCCTAAGAAGGGCAAATCAGGAGCAAAACGTATATTTGAATTGCACCCATTAGATATATTTCACGTTGGATGCAAAAACCGCATATTAAAGCAAGGATCGGGAGCATCAGCCAAAGCCAAAGGAGTAAAAACGGATTAAAATGGCTTATATCATTGCTAAATAAATACTTACAAAGACAGAGAGATTAAACTTTTTAGGTTGTTTTAGGTGTAAATCAAGGTTAAAAATTAAACCTGATTAAACTTACACGTTAAATGCGGTTTTAAAGTAACTATTTGTTATTAAAGGTTTTGTGTATATTATACGTAAGACGTACATTTCATTCCCCCTGTGTTATTATTCCCCGAAAACATCGCTAACTATTTTGTCATTTTAGTTTCACATTATGCCAAACATACACCTAATATAAACACAAATAGAGGCTTCAAATTTCACTTTAAAGCCTCTATCCTATCTTAATTTATAGTCTATCTCTATGAACAGAATTAATTTATCGACAATAGTCGTGATCTGAGATATTTTTTAATTTCTCGACTGCGTTTAAAAAGATCAATTAATTCAACACCACTAACGAATAGATTATTTATTCATTGGGTGATTTGAAAAGTAACGCATGAATTGTGAACGTTCATACATATGGGCATCTACCCCATGATATGATAAACGACCTCTGAAATCATCAATGCGTTTGAAGTTCCATTTTTTCATGAAACCCTCCATATCTTTCAGCATACCAGCAATAACTTGACTTCCATTAATGTAAACCGTAGAGCAAACCTGCACTACTTGAGATCCAGCCAAAATCATTTTAATTGCTGCTTCGCCATCGTGTATGCCTGTTGAAGCTGCAATTTCTAGTTGTGGCAAAGCCGAACTTGTGAGCCCAATCCATCTTAGCGAATGACGAATATCTTGAGGAGTACTAAACACCTCCGCTCCTATCATTTTCAAAGTATTGATATTAATGTCAGGCTCATAGAAACGGTTAAACATAGTTACAGAATCAGCACCATTTGCCAATAGTTTTTCTACAAATGAAATTAGGTTGGTAAAATATGGTCCTACTTTCACAGCAACTGGAATGGATATTACTTGTTTAATCTCTCGAATCAAACTAATGTATCGAAGTTCGATCTCTTCACTTGTTTGGTTTCTGAGTGTTGGCACATAAAACATATTCAATTCAATTGCGTCTGCTCCTGCTATTTCTAGCTTCTTCGTAAAGTCTAACCACTCTTTCGATGATACACAACCAATACTTGCAATTACTGGAATAGAAACTGCCGATTTAGCCTCTCGAATAAAATCGACATAGCTTGCCACCGTATTTTCTCGAACATAAGTATCGATGTAATCGGCTGCTTCAGGATAGGCTTCGCCATCACCTAGTAAGTGTTTTGCTTCTCCCAAAATCTGTTCTTCAAACAAAGATTTCATGATTACAGCCCCGGCTCCTGCTTCTTCTATTCGCTTAACTTTAGCTACAGTGTTTGCTAGCCCTGAGCTTGCCACTACAATTGGATTCTTCAAATCCAATCCCATATATTTCGTACGTAAACCCATAATCTGTTTTTTTTGATTTTTTGTTAGTTGTAATTTCTAGTTCCAAAAATAGCACTCCCCACACGAACCATCGTACTTCCTTCTGCTATCGCTAACTCATAGTCGCCCGACATTCCCATGGATATTTCTTTAAACGATTCTTCGTTGCAAAAGTAATCTTTTCGCAAACTTATGAAAATCTCTTTTAAATTAGCAAATTCATTGCGCACCTGTTGCTCATCTTCGGTATAACTTGCCATCCCCATTACTCCACATATTCTAACATTTTGCAACTCCCGAAATACTTCAGAATCTAGAATAGCTCGTATTTCGGTTAAATCGAGTCCAAATTTTGTCTCTTCTTGAGCAATGTGAAATTGAACTAGGCAATCAATCACTCGATTATTTTTTTTGGCTTCTTTATTAATTTGAAGTAATAATTTCCACGAATCTACACCATGAATCAATTGAATGAACGGAGCAATATATTTCACCTTGTTCGTCTGCAAATGCCCGATAAAATGCCATTCAATATCTTTAGGCAACCACTCATACTTTTCCACCACTTCTTGCACCTTACTTTCACCAAACACGCGCTGACTAGCGGCGTAGGCTTCTTCAAGATCTTTCACTGGTTTGTATTTCGACACAGCTATCAAACATACTTGCTTTGGAATATGCTGCCGAACATTCATTATGTTTTCTTTAATACTCATATAGCAACTAACTGTTTAAGTCTTCATTTAGTTTGAATGAAGACTCATTTTAACGTTTCAAAATAACCATTGTGGCACCATATCCATATTCACGAAAGCTAGCATCTTGATAATCATATTGCTTATATTTTCGTGTTAATTCTCGGCGCACTTCGTTTTTCAATACTCCCTCTCCAATACCGTGAATAAACACAATACGTTTCACTTTATTCGACTTAATAGCTCCTTCCATTTTTTCTTTGAAGGTCTTCATTTGTAATTCAAGCATATCTTTAGCTCCTAAGCCTTGTTCATCATCAATCAATTCATGAATATGCAAATCGACCTCTGTTAGCTCTTGCCATTCTTCTTTGGGTGCCGTTTTCACTCGAGCTGGCTCTGCTACTACCTCTTTTACTTTCAATTCATCCACAGCGTTATCAAAAGCAGTTTCACTTAGCTTGTAGATCATGGCAGGTATTTTAAAATAGTCATTATGTTTAAAACTTCCCGCTTTATAAAATTTTGCAGCGTGCACATTAATAGTTTTCAAAATGGGTTGCTCAATGGTTGATGCACCGTCTTTAAAGCAAATCAATTGAAACACAAACTCTGGTAAATTGGCAATATCGGCCGATGAAAGGTTATTAATAAGCACTTTAGTATTTGGACTCACCTCTCCATGCTGCTGTCCTTCATATTGAAAGCCATCAAAGTGCAAGTAGTTATATATTAAAGTCTGATTGCTATCGTTTACCAAGTACATTCTGGTTACACCATCAAGTGGATTATGGCTATTCTCAGGCACAAATGCCAACTGAAAATTTGCCCTATCATTACCTGCTATTTGTGTAACTTTCGTCTTAATATCTTCTCTCACAGGCAATCCTTGCATACCTTGTTTTACAAAATCAGTAACCGTAGGTTTATTTGTTTCTTTGGAACTCGATTTCGATGTGTCTTCCTGCTGTTCACCCACCAACACGATCTCATTCGTGAGTGTCGGAATTTCAAAGCCATCTTCATTCTCCACATGAACCATATTTTTACCCACTAATTTGGTAACAGTTCCTCCGCCCACATCATTCAGGAATTTCACTTTATCGCCTATTCTATATTGCATGATATTATATTTATATGATTAATCTCACAAATGTATAAAAGTTTTGGGAGTTTAATTACCCTAAATGATCATTCTGTCGATTACAATTTTCATCAATAGATCGTTGAGTATGCTCGAAGCATAGAACTCAACAAACAGTCAAATCTTTAGTAAAGCCGCGAGCAAAAACTTTAGCCGAACCCATTGTATCCTTCACGCAAATAGATTGTCACTAACAGAAAGGGCAAACACAAGTTTAAGATCCTTTTTATGAGGCAGGGGATATTTTGGGGTCTGCGCCTAAAAAGTCTGATATTTGTACTTTGTAAAAAAACAATGAATACTTCAGAAATTATATCAACAACTCATCTCTTTAATCCGACTTTTCAAGATCAGAGCATGCCCCCTTTTTATCTTAAATAAATCTCACACTTTATCTTTTTCAGTTAATTCCACCAAGGAGTTATTTTCTATCAAGATCAGTAAAATTGGTAACTTTTTCTGTAATCCGTATTACAAAAGCAAATCTAACTATAGCGTTATTTGCATTACAATTTATATTTTTGAAAAATATTTACACTCTATTGACTTATCGCCCCTACACACTTAACTCATGCTCAAGAAAATCAGAATCATCGTAGCCTCTTTGTTTTACGCTTTGCTCACTCTCCTATTCCTCGATTTCACAGGAACCATTCATCAGTATTTAGGTTGGTTGGCGAAAATTCAATTCGTCCCCGCCATCTTGGCGCATAGCCTCATCTTGATTGGGGCTCTCTTGTTGCTCACTTTGTTTTTTGGCAGAATCTATTGCTCGGTGATTTGTCCGCTGGGCGTTTGGCAAGATGGCGTTTCCAACCTTTCGGCTCGCCGAAAAGGGAAAAAGAATCGTTTCCGCTATTCCGCTGCCAAATCCATTTGGCGATATGCGTTCTTGGCAGTGTTTGTGGTGGCACTGGTGGCTGGTGTGAATGTGGTGGCATCATTACTCGACCCTTACGCAGCCTTCGGTCGAGTGGCACAAAACCTCTTTGCTCCAATTTATCGTTTGGGAAACAATGCGCTGGCTTTCTTTGCTGAAAAGCTTGACAGCTATGCGTTTTACACCACCGATTTGTGGTTAAAATCGGGCGCAAGTTTGGCAGTAGCCATCATCAGCCTTGCCGTGGTTTCGTTTATGGCATGGCGAAATGGTCGAAGCTATTGCAACATCATTTGCCCCGTGGGCACTTTCCTCGGCTTGTTTTCAAAGTTCTCATTGTTCTGCATTTCTTTCGATGAAGACAAATGCGGTCAATGCAAGGCCTGCGAGCGCGCATGCAAGGCTTCATGTATTGACGTTAAAAATATGACAATCGACCATAGCCGATGTGTAGCGTGTTTCAACTGCATCGACAAGTGCAAGTTCGACGGATTAAAGTACTCACCCGCAAAGGCATCAAAAGCTAAAAAAGAAGTTGCTGTGGAAGAAAACAGCTCCAACGGCATTTCTCGGAAATCCACGCTAGCCATCATCGGAGCGTTGGGCATTTCGAGCACATTGAAAGCACAACAGTTGAAAGTGGATGGCGGAATGGCTGATTTGGAAGACAAGAAAGTGCCCAACCGAAAAACTTCGCTAGCTCCTCCGGGTGCGCAAAGTGCCAACAATCTGAAACAACATTGCACCGCTTGTCAGCTCTGCGTTTCCACCTGCCCGAACCAAGTACTTCGTCCTTCGTACAAACTCAACACCTTCATGCAGCCCGAAATGTCGTTTGAGCGTGGCTACTGCCGCCCCGAGTGTGTGGCTTGTTCTGAGGTGTGCCCCACTGGCTCAATTCAACCCATCGACACTGCCGAGAAAACAAGCATTGCCATCGGTCATCCCATTTGGTTGGCCGATAACTGCGTGGTGAATCGCGACGAAGTGCAATGCAACAATTGCGAGCACCATTGCCCCACAGGAGCCATCAGCATGGTGGCGAGAAACCCTGAAAGCAAGCTGAAAACTCCTGTAATTAACAAGGGACTTTGCATAGGTTGCGGTGCGTGCGAGCATCTTTGCCCAGCTCGTCCATTTAGTGCCATCTATGTGGAAGGCTATGTGAAACACCATATTATATAGTCTATATTGTGCTAAATGAACTTTGCAAAGCATCGACGAAGCTCAACAATTAATCAAATTATCTAAAAGAACCGAAAATCAATACTCAACCCATGGAACGTCGAAATTTCCTCAAAGCCTTCGGAGCAGGTTCTGCCCTTGCAGGCGCTGCGCTAACCGGATGCAAACCTCAAAATACGGTTTCTGCCGAAGGCGGAATGTTGGGCGAAGTGCCTACCGACAAAATGACTTATCGCACCAACACGAGCACTGGCGACCAAGTGTCGCTCTTGGGTTATGGTTGTATGCGCTGGCCGCTTCGCAAAAAAGCCTATGGAAGCGGCGAGGAAGTTGACCAAGAAGCGGTGAATCAATTAGTGGATTACGCCATGGAGCATGGGGTGAACTATTTCGATACGGCTCCGGTGTATGTCCGTGGTTGGTCGGAAGAAGCCACAGGAAAAGCGCTGGCTCGTCACCCTCGCAACAAATATTTTGTTGCCACTAAGCTGTCGAACTTTCAAGTGGACGCCGCTCGCCCCTTTGAATCTGGCAAGGAAATGTATCAAAAGTCGATGCGTGATTTGCAAGTGGACTACCTCGATTATTACTTGCTGCACGGCATGGGAATGGGCGGAATGGACGCCTTCAACGAGCGTATGCTCAACAATGGATTGCTCGACTACATGGTGGCTGAACGCAAAGCCGGACGCATTCGCAACCTGGGCTGGTCGTTTCATGGCGATGTGAAAGTGTTCGACTATCTTCTAGCCTTGCACGATGCCAGAGAATATCATTGGGATTTTGTGATGATTCAGCTCAACTATGTGGATTGGCTGCACGCCACTGGGCGAAATGTGAATGCGCAATATCTGTATGGCGAACTAGAAAAACGAAACATCTCGGTCATCGTGATGGAGCCTTTGCTCGGTGGACGACTCTCTCGCCTAGGCTCTGAGGCTTATCACCTGCTCTCCCAACTTCGCCCCGACGAAAGCGCTGCGTCATGGGCTTTCCGCTATGCGGGCTCGCCTAAAAACATTCTCACCGTGCTGAGTGGCATGGTTTATTTGGAGCACTTGCAAGAAAACGTGCGCACCTATTCCCCACTCAACCCCATCAGCGAGCATGAATATGCCGTCCTCGAGAAAGTGACAGACATCATGCTCAACAGCGACTATGTGCAGTGCACCGAGTGTCAATATTGTATGCCTTGTCCCTATGGGCTCGACATTCCCGCCATTTTTGGGCATTACAATCGTGTCATCAGTGCCGGCGATTTGCTCAAAAATTCAAAAGATGAGCAACATCGTAAATCTCGCCGAGCCTTCCTTGTGGGCTATGACCGTAGTGTACCCAAACTCCGCCAAGCCAATCACTGCATTGGTTGTGGCTTGTGCAAATCTCACTGTCCTCAGCGAATTGATATCCCCACCGAACTGCGAAAGATTGATGCTTATGTAGAGAAATTGAAAACAGGAGGCGAGTTTTAGTACTAACTTTATCGTTTTGCTTTGATTCTGTGGGGTCTTTTCATAGTGCTATACTTTGCCTGAATCACAAATATCCGTTCTAAAAAATCTATGGTTAACAAAAAATCACTTACTTTGCACTTCTATTTTGCACGAAGAGTACTTTATGTTACCCACTAAAATCACAAAAATTGCTTGCATTGGTGCAGGCTATGTAGGCGGTCCAACCATGGCTGTTATCGCACAACAATGCCCTCACATTCAGGTAACTGTTGTTGATATAAACGAACAGCGAATTGCAGCATGGAATGACGATGATCTTAGTAAGTTGCCTGTTTATGAACCTGGGCTTGACCAGGTAGTTGGCGAAGCTCGCGGACGCAACCTATTCTTTTCTACGAATGTAGAAAAAGCTATTGATGAAGCACAAATGATTTTCATGGCTGTAAATACCCCTACAAAGACCTTTGGTGTAGGTAAAGGTATGGCAGCTGATTTGAAATTTTTAGAGCTTTCAGCTCGTCAAATCGCTCGCGTATCAAAAGACGATAAAATTGTGGTAGAAAAATCTCCCCTTCCTGTGCGCACTGCTGAATCGGTGAAAACCATTTTAGAATCAGAAGGCAAAGGACTTACGTTCAAAGTACTTTCAAATCCCGAATTCTTGGCAGAAGGAACTGCTATTGAAGACTTATATAAATCAGACCGTGTACTCATTGGTGGAGACCAAGACGAAGATGGATTAAAAGCTATCGAGGCTTTAGTTGAGATATATTCAAATTGGATTCCTCGCGAGAAAATTGTCACCACTCGCTTGTGGTCGTCGGAGCTTTCTAAATTGACAGCTAATGCAGTTTTAGCTCAACGTATCTCAAGCATTAATGCTATCTCAGTCTTATGCGAAAAAACAGGTGCCGATGTAGATGAGGTGGCTCGTGCAATAGGGATGGATTCACGCATAGGATCTAAATTCTTAAAATCATCAGTTCGCTTTGGTGGTTCTTGCTTCCAAAAAGACATCCTAAACTTGGTTTATCTTTGCCATTATTTCGGATTGCCTGAAGCTGCTGCTTATTGGGAACAAGTGGTTATTTTAAATGATTATCAGAAAGAACGTTTTGCTCAAAACATCATATCAAGCTTGTTTAATACCGTTTCAGGAAAACACATTGCCTTCCTTGGATGGGCATTTAAGAAAGATACCAATGATACGCGCGAAAGTGCAGCTATTTACGTAGCTGATACTTTATTGCAAGACCGAGCTGAAATTCATGTATATGATCCCAAGGTGAGTGCTGAGCAAATTTATGCTGATTTAGAATATCTTCAAAAGAATCGTCGTGCTACTACCTACGGTATTGAAGCACCAGAAGCCCTTTCTAGTGAAACCATTCGTTCATTGGTTCATGTGCACAGTTCTGCCGATGAGGCAACTCATGGTGCTCACGCTATTGCCATTTTAACTGAATGGGAAGAGTTTAAATCTCTTGACTGGACAACAGTATATAACAACATGAAGAAACCAGCGTTCTTATTCGATGGAAGAAATATATTAGACCGAGAAGCAATTACTCGCATTGGGTTTAACTTACATTCAATTGGTAAAGGATAAATTAAAATATAAATATACTCACGGCTCCTTAGCTCATGCTTAGGAGCTATTTTGTATGAAACGTTTTTCACTCATATTATTCCTCCTAACTACATTCTTGACTAGTGTTCATGGTCAAGAGAAATTTATTGTGGTTTTAGACCCTGGACACGGTGGATTCGACCCGGGTGCTATGGGGAATCGAATCATTGAAAAGAATCTTGTGCTAAATTATTCTCTAGAGATCGGAAAAATAATCAATCAAACAGACGAATCCATAAAGGTTGTTTACACACGCACGAAAGATAAATTCATTCCCCTGCATCAACGTGCTAAAATAGCAAATGAAAACCATGCCGATCTTTTCGTCTCAGTCCATGTAAATTCTTATCCTGAATCATACATTCATGGACTCGAAACTTTCATCATCGGGATGCATGATTCCGAAGAGAACCTAAACACGGCGAAGAAAGAAAACGCTGTTATCTTAATTGAAGATAATTACGAAACATATTACGAAGGGTTTGATCCAAACTCATCTGAATCTTACATTATATTCGATCTTATTCAAGAAAAATACTTCTTGAATAGTGCTGAATTTTCCATCTTTGTTCAGAATAATGTAACTAAATACAGTTCTAGAAAAAGTAGAGGGACAAAACAAGCTGGTTTTTTGGTATTAAACGAAGCCAATGCACCAAGTGCTCTTATTGAATTGGGTTACCTAACCAATGCTGAAGAAGCTAGTTATTTATTGTCGGAAAAAGGGAAAAAAGAGGTTGCTAAAGCTATTGCGCAATCCATCATTCAATATAAGAATAAAAAACTCACTGAAAATATTGGCAAAATGCCATAAACACGAAACACAAATGAAAAATAAGAAATACATTAAACTGGGAGCTCTAGTTATTTGCTGCATCGCCATATTAGTTTGGGGAATAAACTATTTAAAGGGAATTGATATTTTCAAAAAAAGTACTACCTACTACGCCAGATACGAACGTGTAGAAGGTTTGGTAAAGTCGAGTGCCATCCTAATCAATGGCTACCAAGTTGGTTCGATTCAAGACGTGTCCTTCTCTAATGCAAATGATGGATCTTTCCTTGTTAAACTTGCTATTGAAGGCGATATTAAAATACCCAAAGGCTCTAAGTCCATCCTAACATCTAGCGATCTGCTTGGAACAAAAGCCATAAAGCTAGCCTTATATCAAAATAGTGAATACTACAGCGAGGGAGACACACTTCCATCTTCAATTGAAAGTGGCATGATTGAATTACTTGGCAGTGAAGTTATTCCCATCAAAAACAAAGCCGAAAATCTAATCTCTTCTTTAGATTCAACCGTATATGCTCTAAACAACATACTAGATGTAGAAACCCAGCAAAACCTAAAACTAAGCATTGCTCATTTCAACAGCACCATGCAAAATATGGCTGATATATCTGCACAACTCAATCTTATATTAACAGCACAAAGTAAAGGGTTAAACAACATTATTAGTAATATTGACACAATTTCAACTGCACTTGCTCTAAGCTCTAACGACATTAATCGAATTTCAGCAAATTTATCGACAATGTCAGACAGCCTTGCCTCTAGCAATCTCAAAAGCACCATCGATAATCTTTCTACTATTTTAGCCAAAATTGAAAGTGGTGAAGGTTCACTTGGAGCCCTAGTTAACGACAAGAACTTATATCTAAACCTAAACGAAGCTTCTGAATCATTAAATCATTTGCTCGTTGATTTCCAAAACAACCCTTCCAAATATGTGAAGCTCACAGGGGTTGATTTTGGAAAAGATATTTATATCTCATCGGCAGACATTGAGCGTAATGAAAATTACACTTTTAGAGTTTGCCTATTAGATTCTTCGGCTCAGATTGATTTAGATAGCCCTCTTTTCAAACACTTAAATGTGGAGGAAATATACGACAAAGGAATCTATAGTTATGTTACCCCCATGCAGCATGATTTTTCAGCTGCAAGCAAGCTGCTTTTAGAGGTACAAAAGAGTTTCTCTGCAGCAGAATTGATAGCCTATAAAAATGGAAAAGAAATTAAGTTAAGTAAAGCTACTAAAAAGCTTTCGAACTAGCTTTTTCTCGCCTTTTCTATAACTAACACCAAATAAACAACTTAGAATCAACACCAACTTCACTCTACTGACTATAAGCTACTTATAACTTTTTTGATAAAAATTTATTTTGTAATATATTGAGTTATAAACAGGTTACTGTTGATATTTAAAAATCAAGTCGAAATCCATTTTTTTTTCAACTTTTTTTTCTTGAGATTTGCTCTCCCTATGAGATAGATAAGTTCTCATGTGGATAAAAACTTTAATCAAGAGAACAGTAAATCATGCCTAACACTCATCAAGAAATTTGGAATAATTGCCTTGGAATAATTCGCGACATTATACCTCCTATTAGCTACAAAACTTGGTTTGAGCCTATCGTGCCTATCAAATTAGTAGAGCAAACATTAACGATTCAAGTTCCAAGTCCATTCTTCTATGAGTATTTAGAGGAGCAATACATTGATTTGCTTAAGAAAACACTTTACAAAACCATTGGCGACCAAGCTAAATTAGAATATTCCATCGTGATGACTAATCAAGCAAATGAGCCGTGCACTGTAAACTACCCCACTAGTAATACCAATCAGCTATATAATAAGCCGATGGATATTCCGATTTCTAATTCTCCTGAAAAAACAATTAAGAATCCGTTTGTTATTCCGGGCATTCAAAAATTACACGTTGACCCTAGACTGCAAGCAAATAATAACTTCGACACATATATAGAGGGAGAATGCAACAGCCTAGCTCGTGCTGCGGGTTATGCTGTAGCTCAGAATCCCGGAGGAACAGCCTTCAACCCTCTCATGATATTTGGACGATCTGGCTTAGGGAAAACCCACCTAGCACAAGCCATTGGTATAGAAACAAAACAACGCTTTCCAGAAAAAACAGTGTTGTATGTTGCTGCCAATTATTTCATGAACCAATACACTGAAGCATCAAAGAATGGAAATATTAATGACTTCATGTATTTCTATCAAATGATCGATGTATTGATTCTAGACGACGTGCAGGAATTGGCGGGAAAAACAAAAACGCAATTGACATTTTTCCATATTTTCAACCATCTTCATCAGAGCGGAAAACAATTAATTCTAACTTCCGATACTTCTCCTATCGACTTAGGAGGTATGGAAGAGCGATTACTCTCTCGATTCAAATGGGGACTATCAGCTGAAATTGAAGCTCCCGATTTTGAAACTCGAATGCGCATCTTAAAGAACAAAGCTCATAAAGATGGCATGACATTTTCTGATGATGTACTCGAATATATTGCATCTCACATTACAACCAACGTGAGAGAATTAGAAGGTGCATTGGTATCGTTACTTGCGCAAGCTACGCTCAACAAAAAAGAAATTACACTTGACCTAGCAAGCAAGCTCATCAATAAATTAGTGAAAAGTACGAAGGTTGAACTTTCTGTGGATTATATTTCTAAAGTAGTTTGCGATAGTTTTGGTTTGGAAGTAGAAGCCATTCAGTCAAAAACTAGAAAAAGAGAAATTGTGCAGGCTAGACAATTAGCCATGTTCTTTTCTAAAGAAATGACAAACCAATCTTATTCTGCCATTGGTGCTCAAATTGGAAAAAAAGACCATGCTACTGTTTTGCACGCTTGCAAAGTAATCAAAAACTTAATTGAAACTGATAAAGATTTCAAAACGACATTCCATAAAGTAGAACAAAAATTAAAGCTTTAATTATGAAATAGGCAATCCGTATGGGTTGCCTATTTTTTGAGTAAATATGAACGATTCATTTTTAACCATATCATCACCAACAGAAGCCTTATTCAAAGACAAAGGAAGCAAGTTTATTGCCTATGCTTACCCTGTGGAAACAGAAGAGGAAATTAAAGAACACATTCAAGCACTCAAAAAAGAACACTATGCGGCTCGGCATCATTGCTATGCTTGGCGACTAGGTGCTGACCTGACAAACTTCCGAGCCAATGACGATGGGGAACCTTCATCGACAGCAGGCAAACCGATATTGGGACAGATTCAGAAGTCTGGGCTTACAAATATTCTTATTGTTGTTGTGAGATATTTTGGAGGAGTACTTCTTGGCACAAGCGGACTAATTAATGCATATCGTAATGCCGCAGCTTTATCTATTGAAGCAGCCGAAATTGAAGAACAACTTGTGATGGTGAATTTCTGGGTAGAATTTGATTACCTCGCAATGAATGATGTGATGAAAGTATTCAAGAATGAACTGATTGAACAAAAAAAGAATAATTTTGACCTCCGATGCCGAATACTCACAGCAGTGAGAGAAAACGACAGCGAACGAATCATCAAACAGTTTGAAGATATTGAAGGGGTTAAGGTAAAAAAATAGCAAGTAAAAAGAGAGCTAGGTTGGTTAATGCAGAATTGCACTTCGCACTTCGCACAATGCTGCTTCGCACTAAGAAATAAAACAGATGAAAAAAGATTTAATTTCAATCACTGATTTCTCCAAAGAGGAGTATCTCCGCATTATGGAGCTAGCTGCCAACTTTGAGCAGAACCCCAACCAACGACTACTTGAAGGAAAGGTAGTGGCATCGCTCTTCTTTGAGCCTTCAACAAGAACCAGATTAAGTTTCGAAACAGCAATCAACCGCCTTGGTGGTAGAATCATTGGCTTCAGCGACTCTAATTCATCGAGTGTAAGCAAAGGGGAAACACTGCATGACACC
This sequence comes from Mangrovibacterium sp., assembly GCA_047972995.1. Classification (GTDB taxonomy): domain Bacteria; phylum Bacteroidota; class Bacteroidia; order Bacteroidales; family Prolixibacteraceae; genus JBKEDC01. Next base: position 118,285 of record JBKEBD010000006.1, on the reverse strand, counting down.
ATTAAAATGGTTTCCAACTATGCCGATCTCATCGTGATGAGACACCCACTAGAAGGAGCTGCTCGATATGCTGCTGAAATTTCGCCCGTGCCAATCATTAATGCGGGCGATGGTGCTAATCAGCACCCCTCGCAAACTCTTCTCGATATGTATTCTATCTTGAAAACTCAAGGAAGACTTGACGACATAAATCTATTCATGGTAGGCGATTTAAAATATGGTCGTACGGTGCATTCTCTACTCATGGCAATGTCTGAATTCAAAAATCCAGTATTCAACTTTATTGCTCCCGAAGAACTTGCCATGCCTAATGAATACAAAAACTTCCTTACCGACAAAGGCATTAAATATTACGAGCACCTAGAGTTTAATGATATTATTTCAGAAGCTGACATTCTTTATATGACTCGTGTGCAAAAAGAAAGATTCTCCGACCCTATAGAATACGAAAAGGTGAAAAACGTGTATATCCTCAAAAATGATATGCTTCAGAACACGAAAGAATCGCTTCGAATTCTTCACCCACTCCCCCGTGTAAATGAAATTGCCACCGATGTAGATAACAATCCTAAGGCTTATTACTTCGAGCAAGCATTAAATGGCTTATACACTCGTCAAGCTATTATTTCTCACGCTTTAAATCTCAAATAAGATGCTTTCAACTGACAAAAGAAACAAGAGACTAAAACTTAAAGTTAGCGCTCTTGAAAACGGTACCGTGATTGACCACATTCCATCGGAAAGTTTATTTAAAGTCATCTCTATTCTTGGGCTTGACAAAACTGCTAATATGATTACTTTCGGAGCAAACCTCGACAGTAATACGCAAGGAAATAAAGCAATTATTAAGGTAGCCAATTTGTTTTTTGCCCCTAATGAGGTAGACAAAATTGCACTCATTGCACCCAATGCTAAGATTAATGTGATTAAAGATTATGAGGTGGTGGAGAAAAAGGTGGTGGAAGTGCCCGAAACCGTTACGGGTATTGTGAAATGCTTCAACCCCAAATGTATTACCAACAATGAACCGATGAACACTTTTTTTCGGGTCACCAGCACAAGCCCTATTCACCTGAAGTGTAAGTATTGCGAGAAAATTACCTATGAAAACCAGATTGTAATTAAATAAGCATGAACATCACATTTCAAAATTGCCTAATTGAAATTGAGCAAATGGTTGAAGAAAATAAACCTAGTTTACTGCTCGATATTTGCTCCTTACTGAAGGAACAAATCTATCACTACGATTGGGTAGGATTTTACATCTTAGAAAATGGGGAATTGGTGCTTGGCAATTTTGTAGGCAAACCGACACAGCACACGCATATTGACATCGGGAAAGGGGTGTGCGGACAAGTGGCAGCAAGCAAAACCACTATGGTGGTGCAAGATGTTACTCAAATGGACAATTACATTTCTTGCGGCTTAGATGTACAATCGGAAATTGTCGTACCTATCGTGAAAGATGGCGAATTTGTGGCAGAGCTTGATATTGATAGCCACTCGCCTGCCCCTTTCACCGACGAAGACAAATATTTTCTTGAAGCTGCTTGTCAATTATTAGCACCGAAGCTATGATTCTCCAAACAATAATGCGCCTGACCTTAACTTACCGAACAACAAAAAGTGCAAAAGTGAAGCTTCGGTAACCTACCGAACAACAAAAAAATCAAAAGTGAAGCTTCGGTATGCTACTAAGAAAGATGCAGTTAGTTGGAGATATACGCAAAATTTAGAACCATTTCTAACTACTCTCCTTTTTCTTTCAAAGTAGGTATTTATATCCATAACAAAAGTAATTACTCCCGTTATCTTTGCCTCTGTCAAAAAAAGAGGATTTTATGACTGCAGAGGCTATATTTGTTATCGGTATTATACTACTCGTGATTATTGCACTAATCTACGACTTAATGCGTCCCGGGATGGTGTTTTTTTCGGCACTAACGGTGTTGATGATTTCGGGCGTGATCGATTCTGAACAAGCCCTTGCCGGATTTTCCAACAAAGGAATGCTCACCGTGGCCGTCTTATTTCTAGTGAGTGCAGGCGTGCGCTATTCTGGAGCACTAAATTTGGTGGCTCGTAATTACCTACCCAAACGAAGAGGAAAATTCCCATTCACTCTTACCAAAATTCTCTTACCAGTCGCTACACTTTCAGCTTTCCTAAACAACACCCCTGTTGTTATTATATTTGCCCCTATTATTAAAAACTGGGCAGAAAAAATGAACCTTTCACCCCAGAAATTCCTCATTCCACTTTCTTATGCAACTATTTTTGGGGGAATGTGCACACTCATTGGTACTTCCACAAACTTAGTAGTGCACGGTCTGATGCAAGAGAACGGTATGCCCGGTTTAGGAATGTTTGAAACAGGAAAAGTGGGTATTATAATTGCCCTGATTGGTTTTTTATATTTGGTCACAATAGGCAACAAGCTCCTGCCGGGTAAAAAAGACAACATTCGCCGGAACTCCAACGATTATAAAAAATACTTCCTCGATGCAAGCATCACTAAAAACAGCGCACTCATTGGCAGCGAGTTAGTAAATGGTAGAAGTAGTATCATGCGAAATGTTCGAGTTCAAACTGTGGTTAGAAATGGAGATAAAATTGATGCATCTAATGACACATTCGTATTAACAGAACATGACAAGCTCGTAATTCGAGTAAAATCAGATCAGCTACTTAATTTATTAAACAACAAACACATTAAACTAGAGGCTGCTCAACGATTTAAACGAATGGAAGACAATTCCAACTTAGAACAAATAGAAGTAGTACTTTCCACTCGATTCCCCGGAATCAATTGCACCATCGAAGAGTTTGATTTTATCAGTCACTACCGTGCTGAGGTTCTAGCAGTATATCGTAATGGTGAAACCATTTCAGGCAAAGTGGGCTCTTTTAAAATGAAAGCAGGCGATAGCTTGGTAATGCTCGCCGCAAAAGAGTTCCATAAAAACTGGGGAAATTCTCAAATTTTCTATCTTACATCAAGCATTGGAGAATTGCCTCCGCCAAGATACAAAGGGCAACGTGCCATTGCCTTGATATTGGTGCTGCTAATGATTATTGGTGCAACAATTAGCCAAAAACTTCCAAGTTTAAATGGCAATAAACCCGATATGTTTTACTTTGCTGCGCTTACAGCCGTTGTCATGTCGTGGATAAACATTGTGCCCAACCGAAAATACACCAAATTCATCACTTGGGATGTGCTCATCACTATTGCCTGTGCATTCGGCATCAGCAATGCGCTGCACGAGTCGGGAGCTGCAGCAGGCATTGCTAATGCAGCCATCAACTTCTCGAAATCATGGGGTCCTATTGGCGTGCTAATTACCCTATATCTCATGACAAACCTATTCACCGAATTTATTACCAACAACGCAGCAGCAGCACTAGTTTTCCCTATTGCTCTGGCAGCAGCAAATCAACTCGGTGTTAATCCGCAACCCTTTCTCATTGCCATTTGCATTGCAGCATCGGCAAGCTTTGCCACCCCCATTGGCTACCAAACCAACTTGCTGGTGCAAGGTTTAGGAAACTATAAATTTATGGACTACGTGAAAGTGGGACTACCACTTAACCTGATAGCCTTCATCATATCAGTAGTGTTCATCCCCCTATTTTGGCCCTTTTAAAACAGAAAAACAAAAAATATAACATGGAAAATTATAATCTTACACACCTGCGCGAGCTGGAAGCCGAAGCGATACAAATCATTCGCGAAGTAGCAGCGGAATTTGAAAATCCCGTGATGCTCTACTCCATCGGCAAAGACTCGGCAGTGATGGTTCGACTAGCTGAAAAAGCTTTTTACCCCGGGAAAGTGCCTTTCCCATTAATGCACATCGACTCGAAATGGAAATTCAAAGAAATGATTGAATTTCGCGATAAATATGCCAAAGAAAAAGGCTGGGACTTAATTACCCACTACAACAAAAAAGGATTTGAAGCCGGCATCGGACCTTATTCTCATGGTAGCAAAGTGCATACCGACACCATGAAAACACAAGCCCTGCTTGAGGGGCTAAGCAAATATGGCTTCGATGCCGCCTTTGGTGGTGCCCGTCGCGATGAAGAGAAATCAAGAGCCAAAGAGCGTATCTTTTCTTTCCGCGACAAGTTCCACCAATGGGACCCGAAAAATCAACGCCCCGAACTTTGGGACATCTTCAACGCTAGAGTACACAAAGGCGAATCAATACGAGTGTTCCCCATTTCAAACTGGACAGAGCTTGACGTATGGCAATACATCCGATTAGAAAACATACCGATAGTACCTTTATATTATGCACAAGAACGTCCGGTGGTAAATGTGGGCGGTAATCTCATTTTGGTGGACGACAACCGCATGCCAAAGGAACTTGCCGACACCGCAGAAATGAAAATGGTGCGCTTCCGCACCTTGGGTTGCTATCCGCTAACCGGGGCGGTGGAATCAACGGCTACTACCATTGAGGAAATTATTGAGGAAATGATGACCGTGACCGTTTCAGAAAGAACCACTCGTGTGATCGACTTCGACCAAGAAGCGAGCATGGAACAGAAAAAACGAGAAGGATACTTTTAAAAAATTACGAATTACGAATTGACCTTACGGTGTTAAACAACTCAACAATTCAACAACTCAACAACTCAAAAATGAATAAACATAACATACATAACTTCTTAGCACAAGACGAAAAAAAAGACTTGTTACGCTTGCTCACCGCCGGATCGGTGGACGATGGTAAATCAACGCTCATCGGACGATTAATGTTTGACAGCAAGCAACTTTATGAAGACCAACTAGCAGCCCTCGAGCGCGACTCGAAACGCATTGGGCATGCCGGTGAAGAAATCGACTACGCTCTCCTACTCGATGGCTTGAAAGCCGAACGCGAGCAAGGCATCACCATTGACGTGGCATATCGCTATTTCTCGACCAACAAACGCAAATTCATCATCGCCGACACTCCCGGACACGAGCAATACACTCGAAACATGGTAACTGGCGCATCTACCGCCAACCTTGCCATCATCTTGGTTGATGCATCAAAAGGCGTAATCACGCAAACCAAACGCCACACCTTCCTCGTGTCTCTGCTTGGCATTAAACACGTAATTTTGGCGGTGAATAAAATGGACCTCATCAATTACGACGAAGCCAAATTCAACGCCATCCAAAAAGACTATATGGACTTTGTGGCGCAGCTTGACATTCCACACATCACCTGTATTCCACTTTCTGCCTTGAAAGGTGAAAATGTGGTAGAGAAATCCGACACGATGCCATGGTATAAAGGTCGCTGCGTGCTCGACTTCCTCGAAACAGTACACATCAGCTCCGACCGCAACTTTGAAGACATGCGATACCCTGTGCAATATGTCTTAAAGCCCGACAATAACTTCCGTGGATTCTCTGCCAAAGTAGCCTCGGGCATTGTGCGCAAAGGCGAAGAAGTGATGGTGCTTCCTTCGGGAAAAAAATCGAAAATTAAAGACATTGTAACCTATGATGGCAGTCTTGATATGGCATTTCCACCACAATCGGTAACCGTAACTTTGGAAGATGAAATAGACATTTCTCGTGGCGATATGTTGGTATATCCCGAAAATCAGCCTCGTGTTGACCGCCACTTTGAAGCCATGTTGGTGTGGATGGATGAAAATCCGATGGACCCCACCACACAATTCTTCATCAAGCAAGCCAATAACAACACCAAAGCGCGCATCGACAAGATTCAATATAAAGTAGATGTGAACACCATGGAGAAATCAGCCATTGATTTCTTCAGCCTAAATGAAATTGGCCGCGCGGTGCTCACCACCAACAAACCGCTCTTCTTCGACCCCTACAAGAAAAACAAAGCCACTGGTTCATTTGTGCTCATCGACCCAATTACCAACAACACCGTGGCAGTGGGCATGATTATCGACAAACTCGCCAGCGAACACCTTCCCTCAAGAATTAGCGATGAAGAACGCAAACAAATAGGACGAGGTGAAGGATTAATCACCACCGAGCAATACCAGAAACAATACAACCAAAAAGGAGCTACCCTTTGGGTAACGGGGCTGTTTGGTTCTGGCAAAAACGAATGTGCCTACACCCTCGAAAGACAACTCTTCGAGATGAGTGCCAAAGTTGTGCTCCTCGATGGAGGAACTCTGCGCTCGGGCTTATCGAAAGAGCTTGACTTCTCGCCTGCCGACCGTGCCGAACATCTGCGCCGCATTGCCGAAATGTGCCGCATACTGAACGACCATGGTATTATTACCATTTGCTCGTTTGTGTCGCATGAAGAAGCGGTGCGCAAACAAGTGGAAGAAATCATCGGAAAGGAACGCTTCCATACCTTCTATATGAAAGCCGATTTGGACTACTGCAAACAAAACAAGCCAGAGTTCTACAGCCAAACGAACGTTAAGTTCATTCCGGGCGTTGATTTGCCATTCGATGAACCATCGCAGCCCGCCATCATCATGACCCCTAGCGAGGGTGAAGGAAATGTGGAACAAATCATCAGTTATTGCAATGAAGTGGGAATCTTCCCAATAAAATAAATATTTGAAGGCAGCTCTTTCGAGCTGCTTTTTTTTTAGTTAATACCACATTATCGGTAGTTTATAACAATTCCGTTAACATCGCTCTTGAATTATTTCCCCAATGATAAATTTCAACTTATATTTGTGGAGATTAAAAAATTCAATATGCTAGTATCTACCAATGCCGGACGCTTTCTAATGGAGAAAAGCACCATCGTCTTAAACGGAAAAATCATCGACCTCAGCACACCCAAAGTAATGGGTATATTAAATGTTGGTCCCGATTCCTTTTTCGATGGCGGACAATATATAAATGAAGAAGCCACAACTACTCGTGTGCATGAAATGGTAGCTGATGGTGTCGATATCATTGATATTGGGGCAGTTTCTACTCGCCCGGGAGCAGAACAAGCCTCGCACAAGGAGGAGCTGAAACGCTTAATCCCCGCAGTTGCTTTGGTGCGAAAACTCTATCCCGACATACCGATTTCGATTGACACCTATCGCTCTTGGGTGGCTCACCGCGTGGTGGACGAGGTGGGTGAAGTGATTATCAATGACATTTCAGGTGGCATGTTCGACGAACAAATGTTTAGCACTGTCGCTAAATTAGGTGTTCCATACATTCTGATGCATCTTGCAGGAAAAGACAACGAGCACATACACGAAACACCTGAGTACTCCGACATCATAAAAGATATGTCAAAATATTTTTCCGATAAAGTACGTAAACTGCATAAGCTTGGCGTGAAAGATGTAATTCTTGATCCCGGATTTGGATTTGGGAAAACACTAGAAAACAACTACGATTTACTAAACCGACTTGATGCATTCAAGGTATTCCAACTTCCTTTACTCGTTGGCATAAGTAGGAAATCAATGTTCTACAAAATGCTAGACATTACACCAGAAGAAAGCCTACCTTCCACCATATCGGCAAATACACTTGCACTGCTCGGTGGAGCAAATATCTTACGTGTGCACGATGTGAAAGAAGCTGTACATTGTGTGAAAATTTTCAATAAACTCAAAGAAATAGCTCGATGACCAATCTTTTTATAACCATTCGATTCTTCGATATTATTGATATTTTGATGGCGTCATTCTTGCTCTATTTTTTATACAAGAACACCAAAAATACCGTTGCTTTCAATATCTTCATTGGCTTATTTCTTCTCTTTATTTCTTGGGTAATCATTCGTGCACTCCACATGGAATTGATGGAGAATATCCTCGGCCAGTTTCTTGGCGTTGGTGTGATTGCTCTTCTCATTGTATTTCAACAAGAAATCCGCAAATTCCTGCTCATGATTGGTAGTAACGAACAAGTAAAACGTTTCTTCAGTACCGACAAAATCTTTGGTCAAGAAAATGATAATCGCACAGTCACCAATCGGCAAATTAGAATGCTAGTTGATGCTTGTTTGAATATGGGAAAAACAAAAACGGGGGCTTTAATTGTTATAGGGCAAGGAACAATGCTCGGTGAAATTATCAAAACTGGTGAAATTATTAATGCACGCATTTCTGATAGCCTTATTGAAACCATATTCTTCAAGAATTCACCTCTTCACGATGGCGCTATGGTCATTGTGGGGAATAAAATAGTATCGGCTCGTTGTATTTTACCTGTAACCGACAGACGAAATATTAATCCTAACCTAGGGCTACGTCACCGTGCTGCCATTGGAATAACCGAAGAAAGCGACGCTATTGCCATCATTGTTTCAGAAGAACGAGGTAAAATTTCATTCTGCCACAGAGGAGAATTGAAGCTTGATATCAATGGGCTGAAACTAACTACTTTGTTGGAAAAATTAATTCATCACAATAAAGAAGAAAACGATGAACACCAATAGCATTTGCAAGCTGTTTCACATTAAATACCCTATTATTCAAGGGGGCATGGTGTGGTGCAGCGGCTGGGAATTGGCTTCTGCTGTTAGCAATAATGGCGGACTAGGGCTAATTGGGGCCGGATCTATGCACCCCGAAACTTTGCGCGAACACATTCGAAAAACAAAAGCTGCTACCAAACACGCATTTGGGGTGAATATTCCCCTATTCTATCCACAATTAGAGGAAATTATGGAAATTGTGGCAGACGAAAAAGTAACTATCGTGTTTACCTCTGCCGGCAGCCCCAAAACGTGGACAAAGTGGTTACACGAGAAAGGTATCATTGTGGCTCATGTTGTTTCGAGTTCTTTGTTTGCAAAAAAGTGTGAAGATGCTGGCGTAGATGCAATTGTTGCAGAAGGATTTGAAGCCGGAGGTCATAACGGCAAAGAAGAAACCACTACTATGACTTTAATTCCATCGGTGAGAAAAGTCACCTCACTTCCTCTTCTAGCAGCTGGAGGCATTGGTAATGGTGAATCAATGTTGGCTGCTTTAGCTCTTGGTGCCGACGGTGTACAAATTGGTTCTCGCTTTGCCATCACGCAAGAATCATCGGCTCATGAAGATTTCAAAAAATTAGCTGTCACACTAAAAGAAGGCGACACACAACTCAGTTTAAAGCAACTCTCTCCCGTTCGACTAATCAAAAACGACTTCTTCCATCAAGTGAATAATGCGGAATTACGTGGAGCATCGAAAGATGAATTGCAAGCTATACTTGGTAAACGTCGCTCAAAATTAGGCATCTTTGAAGGAAACTTGAGTGAAGGCGAGTTGGAAATTGGTCAGAATGCGGCCTACTTTGAGGATATTCCTCAGGTGTCGGATGTATTTAACCGACTTCTTTCGGAATTTAAACAAGCTCAACAGCGAATAAGCACTCTTAATTTCTAGTTTACGACAACTATAGTGCCCGAAAATTTTTAATTCACATTAGCACCATTCCAGAAATTGCAACACGATAACCAATAAAATAGTGGTTAGTGCCGACAATCCAATGGCTAAACCGCTCATTGCACCTTCGGTCTCTCCCATCTCGATTGCTTTGGCAGTGCCTAAAGCATGTGAACTTGTGCCAATTGCCACACCTCGAGCCACAGCACTTGTTATCTTCAACAGTTTCATAATTAAAGGCGCAATGGCAGCCCCTAACACCCCTGTAATCACTACTGAAATGATGGAAACTCCAACGCTTGCATCAAGCATTTCACTTGTGCTAATGCCAATTGGGGTGGTTACTGAATGTGGTATTAGAGATCGATAAAGCACATCGCTCAAACCAAGCAGCTTACTAAATCCGAGCACTGTAAGAAACGAGGTAAGTACTCCAGAGAGTATTCCTCCGAGAATTGCCACCCTATATTTCACCAACAATTTACGTTGGCGATACAGTGGCAAAGCCAAAATAACGGTAACAGGACCTAGAAAGAGATTAATAATATCAGCCCCTTGTTTAAATTCCACGTAAGGAATGTCGGCAAGTAACAGAAAGGCAATAATGATAGTAGCTGAAAATAGTAATGGATTAAACCATCCCCAATTCATTTTGTTGCGTATCCAAATTGCAATATAATAAAGCAATGCACAGAGGAAAAATCCAAATAACGGATTATTGGTAATCATCAGATTTCTTTTTTTTGTTTGATAAAGCTTGGGCTACCCAAGCAGCTACACACATCACAATGATTGTAGAACCCACGATCAACACCAAAGTTTGAAGGTAGTGACCTTTTAGCAGTGTGTAAGACCCCATTACACTCACACCAGCTGGGATAAAGAAAAAGCTCATATGTTGAAGCATAAAATCTGCCGTTTCCTTAATGTCTTTTTCCTTCAAAATGCCCGTGAGCAGAAAGACAAGAAGCAAAATCATGCCTGTAATGCTTCCCGGAATGGGCAAATGCAGAATCGAACTGAGAAAGTCGCCCAAAAGACTTAGTCCAATGATAATGGTGAGCTGTTTAAAGATTTTCATTTTAGTGGAGTCTAGTTTTTAGCAGGTAAATAGTATTCGAAAAACTAATAGGTTATCGGACGCACATCAATAACAAACATCCCAACAGAACGAGCTGCTTCCATACCAAGCTCGCCATCTTCAAGCACCTCACATTTTGAAGGATGCACACCTAGCTGTTCTGCACAACGCAAAAAAGTTTCAGGGTGTGGTTTGTGGTGCTCTACATTGGAAGCTGTAACAATAGCATCGAAGCAATCATAAATACCCAAGTTTTGTAATTGCAGTTCTGCACTTCTTCTGTTAGCACCTGTGCCCACTGCCATAGGTATTTTTCCATGGAAACTACGCATGAAATCCACCACTTCTTGATGTGGTTTTACCAAATGGCAATTATCCCAAAAGAACTCTTGCTTCAATTTTACTAATTTCTCTGCCGAAACAATATCCGATTGATTATCGGCAAGCACTCGTTCGGCAAAGTCTATTGTTGGGCGACCTGTAAGTTCTGCAATCATGCGAGCATCAAAACGGAAATTATAGAGCTCGCACACTTGTTCCCAAGTGGAAATGTGGATAGGTAATGAATCGGAAAGCGTACCATCCATATCAAATATCAAGGCTTCTGCTTCGGGGTGTTTTTGTAGTATCATGTTGAGACTATTTATTGTATTTATCCACAAAGGTACGAAGAGCATTTTGTTATCATGGGCTGAGATAACTTTATTAGCCTAGAAGTAATATTAATCTAAAAAAGCTCACCACATATTTAATGTAATGAGCTTTTTTGTTTTTAAATCTATTGACAGATGAATTCTTTTTGCTCCATTCTGTCAATGTATTTTCCGAGTTATGTGGGTTTACTTTTCTGCCAAATAACGTTCAGCATCGATAGCTGCCATACAGCCTGAGCCTGCAGCTGTTACTGCCTGACGATACTGAGTATCTTGCACATCGCCACAGGCAAAAACACCCGGCACATTCGTTTTTGATGTTTTTCCGATAGTCTTGATGTAGCCCACCTCGTCTGTATCAATAAATTCTTTTACAAACCCAGAGTTTGGCGTATGTCCGATAGCTAAGAAAAACCCATCGATAGCAATTTTCACTTCTTCTTCGCCTTCTTCACCCTGATTTTTCACCAAAGTAGCACCTTCCACTACTCCATCTCCATACAAACCTTTGGTTTGATGTTTCCAAAGCACTTCAATATTTTCAGTTGCTTGCACACGTTCAGCCATCACTTTCGAAGCTCTCAACTCATCGCGACGCACAATTAGGTAAACTTTTCTGCATAAGCCTGCTAAATAAATAGCTTCTTCACAAGCTGTATCGCCACCACCTACTACGGCTACATCTTTGCCACGGTAAAAGAATCCATCGCAAGTAGCACAAGCAGAAACACCGCTACCTGCATATTTTTGCTCATCCAGTAATCCCAGATACTTGGCTGTAGCGCCTGTAGAAATAATCACCGATTCTGCTTCAATTTGTTTTTCTCCATCAATCCACACCTTATGCACATTGCCTGAGAAATCCACTTTATCTACCACCCCAAAGCGAATATCAGCACCAAAACGTTCTGCTTGATATCTTAAATCTTCCATCATGGCAGGACCTGTAATTCCATCGCGGTATCCCGGGAAATTTTCTACTTCAGTAGTTGTTGTAAGCTGCCCACCCATTTGCAGACCAGTATATAGTATAGGATTCAAATTTGCTCTTGAAGCATAAATAGCTGCAGTGTATCCCGCAGGACCTGAACCAATAATCAGGCATCTTGTTTTTTCAACATTTTCACTCATAGTTTTATCTTTATTTTCCCCAAAGATACAAAAAAGGTACGACCTACAAGTTTCGACTATAAAAATGACAAAGAAACACATTCCATTATTCAGTTGTAAAACCTATTGATGAAGTTGAAAATGTAATTAAAACTCCCTTTTTACTCTGCTTTTGCATTTGTTAATTGTTTAGAGCCATATATCGTTGTATTTTCGCACCCTCTCGTTAAACCAGCATGAAGCTCTGAAACAGTCATGCTGTAGACTTTAGCTATATGCTTTAAGTTTTCAGTCCACCGGAGAATGATTTAAAAACAGCAAAAGCCTAGAATCTATGGTTCACAGCTTATTGAAAAAATATAAAACAGATGAAAACTAAGGAATTTCCCACAGTTGTACTTCAAAAGAAATCTACGCTAAAAGAATATCTTCACTTATGTGCTCTTGTTGATGAGCTTAAAAAACTTGATTCTCCATCGGAAGCTATTATTTTTGCTATCAACCGCATTGCCGATGAGGTGAATCACGCTATTCCTGACGAAGATATGCTTCTCTCCAGTTCTGAAAAAGGTTTTAAAACGCTTATGAACCTACTCATTTTCGGACATCAAATATATCCTCAAAGGTATTATCTTAAACTAATGCTAACGGCTGGATTCTTTTGCATTGCACTCCCCTTTGCATTCTTCGCTTGGTATTTCTCTGGTGATACACTTCATATATTTGCAGCACTCGCAGTGGGTTATCTCTTAGGTATTTTAATCGGTTTATATCGAGACTATCGCGTGAGCCGTTCAGGAAAACAAATTAGTATCAAGATCGATTTAGTTTAATCATTATGATTTCTCAATTGTGCTAGTCGTCTAGTATATAAAGCGCTTTGGTGAAGCAAAAACATCAGTAGAAAGTATTTCGATTAGATTGACAAAAGAGAAAACATCAGTAGAAAGCACTTCGGTGAAATTAGCAAGGGCAAAAATAACTATGAAAAGTATTTCAGTGGAATTAGCAAGTAAAAAAATAGTCGTAGAAAGCGCTTCGGCTTAATTGACAAAAGCAAAAATAGCAGTAGATAACAAAAAGCAAAAAAAACACCGAGTGCATTTTAAATGTCCAAGAAGCAAGCTGCAGAGAGAAAACAGCTTCTATCAATGTAAATTTTTAATTAAATGCGATTGCTAGTCTATTTTTGTAGCTTCAAAAGTTTACCTTTGCAAACTTAAATATTTATTATAGTCCGTTCTACGAAATGATTAACAGAAGAATTATCCGCACTAAGGTGCTGCAAGTACTTTATGCTTTTTACAGCACACCCGATCGTTCCATCAATAAAAGTGAAAAAGAACTTTTCTTTAGCTTTCAAAAAAGCTACGATTTGTATCATTACATCATGCAATTGAGTTTAGACATTGCCAACCATGCTGTGGAAGTTATCGAACGTAGAAAAAATAAGCATTTCCCTACCGCAGAAGATTTAAATCCAAACCTTCGATTTGTGAATAATCGGCTTTTTGCCTTGCTTCGTCAGAATTCTGACTTAGGTAGCCAATTAGAGCAGTCGAAACTAACATGGAGAGAAGAACCCGAGCTTATCGCCTCATTATATAAACAATTGGAAACAAGTTCTTTTTACAAGGACTATATGGCTAAAGAAAACGTAACTTTTGCTGATGATCGTAAGGTTGTTGAACGATTGCTTACCGACATTATTCTACCTTCAGAAGACCTTGAAGAAACTTTGGAAGAGCAAAGCGTGTATTGGAATGACGATTTGAGCTTTGTGGGAAGTATGATTATCCGCACATGGAACAAGAATTTGAAAGAAACTAGCGATGCCAACACCTCGCTGATGCCAATGTTCAAAGATGAGGAAGACCGCAAATTTGCTACCGATTTATACCGCAAAGTAGTCTTGAACCACGACGAATTAAAAGAAATTGTGCAGAAATACACCAAGAACTGGGATGTTGATCGGTTAGCACTAATCGATATGCTTATCATGGAAATGGCCATCTGCGAATTCGTTCACTTCACTTCCATTCCTACTAAGGTAACGCTGAATGAGTATATTGAGCTATCGAAATATTACAGCACACAAAAAAGTAAAACTTTCATTAATGGTGTTTTAGATAAAATTCTGAAAACAATGAAAGAAACGGGTGAAATTAAAAAAGCTGGCAGAGGATTAATAGGTGAAAATGCTTAAGTTAAAGTCCATAATTTGTTTCTGTTGCTTCTGCGTCTTTTTAATTAATTTAAACGCTTGCAAGCAAACGAGCTCTGAATCATCAAAAAAGGAGAATTTCGTTAACAATGGTAAAGCTAAAATTGCTTTTACAAATGAATTTCATAACTTTGGCAAGCTCGAATCGGGAGAACAAATTAGCTTTAGCTTTAAATTCCAAAACACAGGCGATGGAATTCTAAAGATTGACAGCATTGTTAATGATTGTGGTTGCATGGTAGTTACTTTCCCTTCGGAAGATGTACTACCCTCAGAAAACAACTATGTTGACGTGCTCTTTAACTCAGCAGGCGAATTTGGACGCTCATTCAAGCAAATAAAGGTATTTTGCAATGCGAAAGATGAACCAACCACTTTGACGATTGTAGCAGAGGTGGAAAATCCTTTTTTTTAATTGATTTAAAATTTTAAAATTATACAAATGACTTATTTATTACAAGCTGAAACAGCTACAGGCAATCCAATCATGCAGTTTTTACCCATGATTCTAATTATTGTGGTATTTTATTTCTTCATGATTCGTCCTCAAATGAAAAAACAAAAAGAACTTCGCACATTCCGCGATGCTCTAGCTAAAGGCGACAAAGTGGTTACCACTGGTGGTATATATGGCACTGTGGCAGGTATTAAAGACAATGTCATTATACTTAGCATTGCTAATGGTGTTGAAATTAAAATGGACAAAGCAGCCGTGATTAAAGACATGAGCGACGCGCAACCACAACGCTAATATCGATCGATTGCAAAGAAATTCTACGAGCTACTAAAAATTAGCTATATTTGAAGGGTAGACTATTAATTAGTCTACCCTTTTTTATATTTTTGTGGTATATGAAAACTTGGCTTAATAAAACAACTCAATTGCTTCGCCTAAAATTTGCCCGAAGCAATAATCAAGATATTATTTCCTTTGCCATATGTCTGCTCATCGCAACATCGTTATGGTTCCTAAATGCGTTAAATAAAGAGTACACCATAAATCTGTCTTACCCTATTCGCTACATTAATATGCCCAAGGATAAGCTATTGCGAAACACCCCACCAGACCATTTTATTTTGAAAGTACAAGGAGGCGGTTTTTCCATCCTCAGGCATAAAATGAGTATGTCGTTCACTCCTCTAGTATTGAACTGTGAAAGTTTGTTTTCTAAAAAATATCATGCAGATTCGGCTATGAATATCCGCATATCAACCCAAAGCCTAGAAGACAAAATTACCCAGCAAATTAGTTCTGAGCTTAGAATATTAGATATCTCACCTGACTCTTTATCCTTCGACCTCGACCAGTTGAAAATGAAGCGTGTTAAAGTAAAATCAGACATAACCTACAGCTTAGCAAAGCAGCATTTCATTAGCGATACGATCAGATTCACCCCCGATTCTATCGATGTGTTTGGACCAAGTGCTGTGCTTGATACGCTGCAAGCCATTTATACCGAAAAACAACATTACGACAAGTTAAATCAAACCATTCGTAGAAATATATCTATTCAGCAAATTAAAAATTTTCAATGCACCCCAAAACGCGTGGTCATGAATGTGCCTGTGGAAGAATTTACAGAAAAGGTCATCGAGGTGCCCATTGAAATCATCAATGCTCCTTCCGATTTAAATATTAAACTTTTTCCCGACAAAGCAAAGGTGAGTTTTTTGGTTAGTCTCAGCAATTTTTCTACCATGTCTGGGCGTGATTTCAAACTAATTGTTGATTATAGCAAATTAAACAAACAAACGAATTTGCTAAGCGTAGAGGCTTTTCGAAAGCCTAATTACGTCTATTCGCTAAAAACATCACCTACTCATGTTGAGTATCTCATTCTTAATACTCACAAGCATGATTAAACTAGGTATTACCGGAGGCATTGGCTCTGGAAAATCAACCATATGTCACATTTTCCGTATTTTGGGAATCCCTATTTACGAATCTGATGCTCGAGCCAAAACACTAATGGACAACTCCCCCATTATTCAAATTAAAATTAAAAATACTTTTGGAGAATCCATTTACCGAGAAGATGGTTCCCTTGACCGAAAAAAATTAGCCAACTTGGTATTTAATTCGCCATCTTTGTTAGATAAGCTCAATGAAATTGTACATCCCGAAGTGCGAAAAGATTTTATTAGTTGGGTCAACGAACAAGTTAGCACTCCTTATGTGATACAAGAATCTGCCATACTTTTTGAAAGCGGATTGCACCAAATTATGGATAAAACGCTTACTGTAGCTGCACCTCTTTCCACAAGAATAGAACGTGTAATAAAGCGCGACCAAGTAAGTAAGAAACAAGTTTTAGAAAGAATAAACAATCAAATGAGTGACGAACAACGAATAGCTTTAGCCGATTTTTCAATCTGCAATGGCGAAAAAGATTTAATCGTTGCTCAAATTTTAAAAATCGATAAGATATTACAACATGGGTAACTTTACAAAATGGATAGCTGGAGGTATTGGCTGGGCTCTATTAGGGCCAATTGGCGGAATTGTGGGCTTTTTCATTGGCGAGTGGTTAGAAGGTAGCGGCACAAAAAAATATAATAACCAGGAAGCTTATTTTAGACAATCAACACGTCAAGAACGACGAACTACAGCAGGCGATTATGTCATCAGCTTAATGGTGCTCGTTGCTGCAGTAATGAAAGCCGACGGCAAAATCTTGAAATCAGAACTCGACTATGTAAAAGATTTTCTGAAACGATCATGGGGAGTTAGTGCAGCAAAAGAAGCTCTTGTGTTACTTCGAGACCTACTCAATCAGAATATTCCTGTCGCCGATGTATGTCGTCAAATAGCTGCCAACACCGACAGTGCCACTCGCCTACAAATGCTTCACTTTCTATTTGGTATTGCTGCTGCCGATGGTCTTGTTGATGATAGCGAGTTCAAAGTAATCTCACACATTGCGGCTAACTTGGGTATCAACGACCGCGATTTTAATTCTATTAAGTCAATGTTTGTGGCCGATGTGAATGCGGCTTACAACATATTAGAAATATCGCCCGATGCTTCTATCGACGAAATAAAAAAGGCCTATCGCAAAATGGCAGTTAAGTACCACCCCGACAAGGTGAGCTATTTAGGTGAAGAGTTCCAAGCTGAAGCTAAAGAAAAATTTCAAAAAGTGAACGAAGCCTACGAACAAATTAAAAAACAACGACAATTCAATTAGTCAATTACAAATTGACTTAACGGCGATTGAGTGCTTCGCCACCACACTTTAAAAATCAGAAACATGAAATACGATAAAACAACCTTTACGCTCAGCGATGATTCTGCTGAAAATAGAGAAATACTAATGGCATTTATTGCCGAACTACCTTTTGAAAGTTTCGTTGATGCCGACGGAAGTCTCGATGCTTATTCTCAGCAAAACACGGTGATTGATGCACACATTCAATCTATTGTAAGCTTACTTCCTTTCCAAGTGGAATTCAGTACAGAAGCTATGCCCGATGTAAATTGGAATGAAGAATGGGAAAAAAACTACTTCGAACCTTTGCTCATTGGCGATGATTGTCTAATTCGCGCTCCTTTCCACAAAGAATATCCCGAAACAAAATATCAAATTATCATCAACCCAAACATGGCATTTGGAACAGGAAACCACGAAACAACATCGCTCATGGTGCAACACATCAACGATATGGAGTTAAATGGAAGAACCATACTTGACATGGGTTGCGGCACTGGCATTTTAGGCATTTATGCTTCGCTCAAAGGATGCCAAAGCGTGCGCGCCATCGACATTGATGAATGGTCGTTTGAAAGCACGGCAGAAAACTGCAAGCTCAACAACATTTCAAATATATCTGCAGCAGTGGGTGATGCCGATTTGCTCACAGAAAAAAACACGTATGATGTAGTGCTTGCCAATATTCATAAAAACATTATTGTGCGCGACTTACCTCAATATGTTACCACATTAAAACCCCAAGGCATTATAGTGCTTAGTGGATTTTATGCTGAAGACCTCGTCGATGTTGTTGCTACAGCAAACTCATTAGGATTGAGCCAAATCGATGTGAAAGAAAAAAACAACTGGGTAGCTGTTGCCTTACAACTCGCATAGTTTACTTTAACTTCAAGCACTTTCAAAGATGACTAATATAGCCAAAGCTCAAATTGAGCAACTCCGTGCAGAGTTGAATCAATATAACTATGAGTATTACGTTCTATCTCAACCTAGCGTATCTGACTTCGATTTCGATATGAAGCTTAAAGAGTTGGAAAAACTAGAAGCTGAATTTCCCGAATTATTCGACATCAATTCTCCTAGCCAACGCGTTGGTTCCGACATTAATCAGAATTTTAAGCAGGAAAAACACCGCTACCCTATGCTTTCGCTTTCGAACACCTATTCTGAAAGTGAACTGCGCGATTTCGACACTAGGGTAAAAAAGCTTATTAATGAAGATTTTGAATACGTTTGCGAGCTAAAATACGATGGCACATCTATCAGTTTAACCTATGAAAATGGAGAACTCTTGCGTGCCATTACTCGCGGTGATGGTGTACAAGGCGACGATGTAACAATCAACGCCCGAACCATTCGTTCTATCCCACTAAAACTGCAAGGCAATGATTATCCTCAAAACTTTGAAATTAGAGGTGAGATACTTCTACCATTTCAAGTTTTCGACAAACTAAATACAGCCCGTGAAGAGAATGGAGAACAACCATTCGCTAATCCTAGAAATGCGGCATCTGGCACCCTAAAATTGCAAAATGCTCAAGAGGTAGCAAAAAGAGAACTCGACGGCTATTTCTATTATCTTTTGGGGGAAGAAATAAACAACATCGACCATTACGAGAGCCTAGAAAAGGCTCGTTCATGGGGATTTAAGGTTTCTAACGACTCAAAAAAATGTGCCAATATCGAGGGAGTTATACAATTCATCCAGAAATGGGATCATGAGCGTTTTAACCTTCCAGTAGCTACCGATGGCATTGTTATTAAGTTAAATTCAAAGCGTTTACAAAACAATTTAGGTTATACTGCAAAATCACCCCGGTGGGCGGTAGCTTATAAATTTAAAGCCGAACGAGTATCTACAAGACTCGAATCGGTGAGCTATCAAGTGGGACGAACTGGTGCGGTTACGCCCGTTGCAAACCTTGAAGCGGTGCAATTGGCAGGCACGATGGTAAAACGAGCATCATTGCACAATGCCGACATCATGGAAAAGTTCAACCTACACTACAACGATATGGTGTTCGTTGAAAAAGGAGGCGAAATAATTCCTAAAATTGTAGATGTTGATGTGTCGAAGCGTGCAAACGATGCTCAAAAAATTGAATTCATCGAGCTTTGTCCCGAATGTCAAACCCAACTGGTTAGACAGGAAGGTGAAGCTGCGCACTACTGCCCCAACGAACTTTGTTGCCCTCCGCAAATAAAGGGTAAAATTGAGCATTTTATCTCGCGTAAAGCTATGAATATCGATGGACTCGGTTCTGAAACTATCGATCTGCTGTTTGCCAATGAACTCATTTGCAATACGGCTGATCTTTACAAGCTGCAATCCGAGCAAATAGCGCAACTTGAACGCATGGGCGATAAATCGGCTCAACGCATTTTGTCTAGTCTCGATGATTCAAAAACAGTATCTTTTGAGCGCGTGCTTTTTGCATTAGGTATTCGATTTGTAGGTGAAACCGTGGCAAAGAAATTAGCTCGCTCTTTGGGTAATATTGACAATATTAGAAATGCTTCTTTAGAGCAATTAGTCGAGATTGATGAAATTGGCGAGCGTATTGCATTAAGTGTAATTGATTATTTTCAGCGAGTTGAAAACCTCGAACTCATTGAACGATTACAAGCTTTTGGTTTACAATTTGCTCAAAACGAAGAGGAGTTAAGCGAACGAAGCAGTAAACTTGAAGGGCTTACAATCGTCATATCTGGAACCTTTGAAAAGCACTCGCGCGATGAACTCAAAAAGATGATTGAAGATAATGGCGGAAAGAATTCGGGGTCAATATCAAAAAAGACTTCCTACCTTTTGGCTGGAGCCAGTATTGGCCCTTCTAAACTCGAGAAAGTAGAAAAACTTGGCATTTCCCAACTATCGGAAGATGAATTCCTAAAAATGTTACAGTAAACTGTTTACATGGAGATCGGAAACCTCTACTAATACACAACAAAAAAACGGTTAAATCCTTTAAGGGTTTAACCGTTTTTTTCGCCTATCTGTTGTTTATCTAATTCGATCTACCGAACGAATTAAGGCTTCATCCTTGCCAATAGCACGGATAGATAAGTAATTCAAAATAGCAGCTACTATTGGGAATGACATCGCCATGTGATAACTAATCGTTACATCGTCAAAACTTTTCAATACGAAAAAGAAAAGCAAGCCTGTTAATCCCAAAGCCAATAGAATGGCAAAAGTTAGCATACGCATTTGCAAAATTCTATTTTTATAGAGAAAGATTGCTGCAACTTGCAGTATTAAAATAATTCCGATAAGCAGAGAAACGGCCCATCCGTTTTGTAGCAGTCCTGCATTTCCTTCTATGCCAAAGGCATTAAATTCATAAATCTGATTTGTAGCATCTGCAATTTCTGCAAATGGTAATGCAAATAACAAGCCTATCAACATTGACGAAAGCAACATATAAAGCGTTTGAATTCTTTGTATCATCGTTTAATTTTTAATTGAAAAACAAATATAATGAAAATGCCACAGACTAAATCAATCTGTGGCATTTTGTTTTATTGCCTAAAGTTTACTAACTCTAGCCTTATTTTGCATAGTTCACCGAGCGAATTTCTCGGATTACAGTAATTTTCACCTGACCCGGATAAGTCATCTCATCTTGAATCTTTTGAGCAATATCAAATGATAGCTTTTCAGTATCTTGATCCGACACTTGTTCTGCTCCTACAATTACGCGAAGCTCACGACCAGCTTGGATAGCATAAGTTTTCACAACTCCCGGATAAGATAAAGCCAATTCCTCTAAAGCTTTCAATCGTTTAATGTACGATTCTACAATCTCACGACGAGCTCCGGGACGAGCTCCTGAAATAGCATCACACACTTGCACAATTGGAGCAAGCAATGAAGTCATTTCTACTTCATCGTGGTGCGCACCAATTGCATTACAAATATCTGGTTTCTCTTTGAATTTTTCAGCCAATTTCATACCAAATACTGCGTGTGGCAATTCTGGCTCATCATCAGGCACTTTACCAATATCATGAAGTAATCCAGCACGTTTTGCCCATTTAGGGTTCAAACCTAACTCAGTTGCCATGATAGCACATAAGTTTGCAACCTCACGCGAGTGTTGCAACAAGTTTTGTCCGTACGACGAACGATACTTCATGCGACCAACCATACGGATTAGTTCGGGGTGAAGACCATGGATACCTAAATCGATAGTTGTTCGTTTTCCGGTTTCAATGATTTCCTCTTCTACTTGTTTTTTCACTTTGTTTACCACCTCTTCAATACGTGCGGGGTGAATACGACCGTCTGTTACCAATTGGTGCAATGCCAAACGAGCGATTTCTCTACGCACAGGATCAAATCCTGATAGAATGATTGCTTCAGGTGTATCATCTACAATAATTTCAATACCTGTAGCAGCTTCCAAAGCACGAATATTTCGACCTTCACGACCAATGATTCTACCTTTGATTTCATCGCTATCAATGTGGAATACTGTAACTGAGTTTTCAATAGCCGTTTCAGTAGCTACACGTTGAATGGTTTTCACTACCACTTTTTTAGCTTCTTTGTTGGCTGTTTGCTTAGCTTCTTCCATTACATCGTTGATGTATGACATAGCTTCAGTTTTGGCCTCATTTTTCAATGATTCCACCAACTGTGATTTAGCATCATCAGCCGATAAACCTGACATGGCTTCCAACTTTTCCACTTGCTTCTTGTGCATTTTGCTCAGCTCATCTTCTTTTTGTTGAAGAGAAACTAACTTCACATCCAATTTTTCTTGGGTATTTTCAACGTTTCGTTTCTCTTGCTCAAATTCTTTCACTGAACGTTGCAAATCGGTTCGGCTTTGTTGAATAGCCGCTTCTTTTTGCTTCATTCGGTTTTCTTGCGAAGTAATTTTACTATTCTTCTCATTCACGTATTGCTCGTGTTCTGCCTTTAGTTGCAAAAATTTCTCTTTTGCTTGCAGCATCTTGTCTTTTTTGATGACATTTGCTTCAACTTCAGCCTCGTCGATAATGCGTTTTTTCTTTCTTCCTAGAGATTTATCCCAAACGAAATAAGAAAGACCACCACCACCTACAAAACCGATAACGATATACAATATATCCGTCATTATTTTTATTATTTAGTAGTTTGTTTATAATAAAATACCCACCTAAATATATCCTTTAATATATTCAAGCGGGTTTTGATAATTCTTTTTAATCTTCCGACAAATAATCGCTCAATTCATCATTCAAGTGCTCAATCTCAGCCACAAATGTGGAAATATCTTGCTCTTGTTCCAAGCGAAGCTTGTCGAGAGCAAACTGAAAAGCCACCAAGCCTAAGCGTTCTTCTACAGACAGCGTTTTGAAATTCTCTTGAAAAAGCTTTAACTTATCATCAACTTGCTTAACTGCCTTTCTGTAGCTTTCCTCTTCACTTGCTAGGATTGTAGATGGATAGCTATGCCCATTAATCCTAATTGTTATATTTATCTTGCGATCTGTTGTCATATCTTCGTTTTGCTCAAACATTTAACTGAGCAATACATTTATCAATTTCCCGCACCATCTTGTTGATTCGGTTTCTTGTCAATTCCTTATCTTCATCGTTCATTGACATCATACCGGCAACTTTCAGGCTATCATAATCTCTTTCCAACATTTTTTTGCTGTACGAAACGTCCAAAACCTCATCTTCTAGTTTTTGAACTCGTAAGGCAAGCTGTTCATTCTTCTCTTGCAATTTCTCACATTTGTTTTGCAAAGAACGAACCGTATGCTTAAATTTTTCCAATAAAAGCGTCTCCTCGTTGGTCATCGTTTCTATGATTTATTGTACAAAAATAATACTTTTGCTGACAATATATCAAGCTTGGTATTTATTTTGTGCACCAAAAATGGCTAATTAATTTGCAATCAACAACATTTTCGGTGTAATATTTTATTCTTTCATCATTAGCACCACCCAAATGTATCTTCTTATTCTTTCTTTTTTATTCTTTTCACCGCAATTTACTTACGCAAATTACGAAGTGAGCAACGAAGATAAAAACTATTTTAGTTCACCCCTAAATATTCCACTCTTTTTGTCTGGAAATTTCGGCGAACTTCGGAATAACCATTTTCATTCGGGCATTGATTTTAAAACTCAAGGTAAACAAGGGCTTCCCGTGTATGCCCCTGCCGATGGCACCGTATCTCGGATTAAAATATCGCCCTATGGCTATGGCATAGCTTTATATATAGACCATCCCAATGGATACACTACCGTTTACGGTCACCTAAGCAAATACAATCATGCCATCGAGACATATGCAAGAGATATTCAATATCAAGAAGAAAGTTTTACTATCGATGTGCCAATACCAGCTGGAACTTTCAACATCTCCACAGGCGATATCATTGCATTTACAGGAAACACCGGAGGATCTGGTGGACCCCATTTGCACTTTGAAATTAGAAACACTGCTTCTGAACACCCAATTAACCCATTGCTTTTTAACTTCGATGTTAAAGACAGCACAAAACCTATAATTAAGGGTTTGAGAGTTTATCCTCTTTCAGAAAATGCTACTGTGAATGGCAAACACTCACCACAAACTGTAACGCTAATTGGAGAAAATGGGAAATACACCCTTGCTCCCGAAAGTAAATTATCGACTCAAGGAAAAATCGGTCTCGCTGTATATGTTCAAGATTTTCTTGATGGCAGTAGAAATCGCTGTGGAATATTCGAAAATACACTGTTATTGAATCAAGACACAATCTATGTCTTCCGTATGGATGAATTCGATTTCTCTGATAGTAAATACGCAAATAGCTATGTGGACTATGCTTATTTGAAAAAGAATCGAATTCGATATCAAAAAAGCTTTGTGGACATGAATAATCAAATGAGCAACTTCCACAGTTTGAAAAATCAAGGTGTATTTGAAATGCACTACAACGACACCTCAGCCATTCATTACACGATTAATGATGTATATGGCAATCATTCTACGCTCGATTTTACTATTCTTGGCGAAGAAAAAACCTCGTTAACCACCATGATTGATTCTAGTGCGAATTACCTCCTTTGTCGTTATTCTAATCAAACAAAAACTCGCAATTCTGTTGCCAAATTTAAGCCGAATACGTTCTACAAAGATCAATACATTAATCATCATGAGTTAAAACGACAAGGAAACTACTCCCCTCTAGTTTGTGTGGGTAACCCATATATTCCGATACATCAGAACTATGAATTGAAAATAAACACATCGAACTTACCTACTGAATGGCACAACAGAGTTGGGGTTTCTCTACTAGATGAGCAGTTTGAAGCACAAAGATTTATTCGTGGAAAGTATGAAAACGGACAGGTTACTGTAAGCTTAAATGAGTTGGGAACATTTGCTGTTGACATTGACAGCATAAAACCCGAGATACGAGCTTTAAGCATCGATAATCATCAAAGCCTGAATAATTCAAAGCAAATTAACTTTAAAGTGCTCGATAAACAATCGGGCATTTCATCATGGCGAGGTGAACTTAATGGTGAATGGGTGCTTTTTGAGTATGAATACAAACAAGACAAGTTGTTTTATGTGTTCGACAAAAAACGATTAGAAATGAACAAAACACATCATCTGAAATTGGACGTGTGCGATAAAGCGGGTAACATCGCTACTTATGAAGCCTCGTTTTACAAATAGTAAACCTTCAAACCATCAATCGGACTCTTCAACACAATGCCCAATTGCAGCCCTCTAATTTCTAACTGAGCTTTGAGTTGCTGTTGAAAATGAGAAGCTATTGACCCTACAAAGTTTACGGTGTAGTTTTTAGCATTAGGAAGCTGTAAAATGTTGCGATCAATGAATGCTCCAAACTGATTAGCTATCAATTCCTGACAATACGGCTCACTTTTAAAATCATTTAAAAACCTTGCGAATTGGGCTAAATATTTATTTGGACGTTCCGTTCGATATACTTTATCTATTACATTAGCAGATTCTAGCTGATATTGCTCTTGAAACATTTTCCGCACAATAGCCGGCATTACTTGTTTAAAATAATCGCCTATGAGTTGTTTTCCAAGCACTGCACCACTACCCTCATCGCCTAAAATAAATCCCATGGGGGGAATGTTGCCCACAATCTTTTTTCCATCATATAAACAAGCATTAGAGCCTGTGCCCAAGATACAAACTATCGATGCTAAATCGCCACTTAATGCACGAGCTGCTCCCAACATATCCGACTCTATTTCCATTGTTATTTCACCTAATATTGGAAGGATGGCTTCTGCCACTATCGATGCTTTTTCAGCATTAACAATGCCTGCTCCATAATAGTGCATGTCCAAAATTTTCCCACGGTAAGGACTCAACAACGGTGCTAATTCTGCATTAATGTCGGTTGAACTCCGAAAGAAAGGATTGATGCCTGCTGTTTGAAACTCGGCTTCTACTCCCGATTCGCTTAAAATTACCCAATCCGTTTTACTCGATCCACTATCTGCTATTAAGCGCATAATTACATCTTTTGTAAATTGTAAACCATAAAGAATAGCAGTAAACTGCCCAATAACAACATCGCATTCAGAATGCGTTGCACTTTATTATTGCCCATCAGATTGAGCAACAAAGCAACTGCACCAAGCAATCCATTTAGCGATAAACCAACAAAAAAGGTGAGCAACTTAGCTTCCTTTGGAACACTTGCACCGTCCATTACTTCGGGCACTTCAACCACATTGCCAAACAATATGCACAGGGAAAAAATACCAAATGCTACAAATATCGCTTGTGCAATCTTTTTCATTTTTGGTTTCGAATCTACTTTGCCATATATAAGTAAACATATTGCAATAAATATTCCCCACTGGGAAGAACTTGAGAGTGTCAAAAAGAGTTGTTGTTCCATTTTTTCTTCGTTAAATTCAGGCAAATATAGACTTTTCATTGGTTTATTTAAATGACAAGACACAAAGACGCAAAGATTTTTCCTACTTTCGCAATTGAAATATAACAACCAAAACATTATGCTTATAAATGACTTACCCAACGGAATCAAAGGATTAATTTTCGATTTCGATGGCACACTCTTCGATACCATGCCTACACACTTTATTGCATGGCGAAACGCAGTTTCTCCTTATGGTATTGACTTCACCACTGAACTTTTCGATAGCTTAGCGGGGATACCTGTTTATGGTACAATTGAAGAGCTTAACCGCCGCTTTGGTACTACTATGAATCCGGTAGAAGTGGGCGATAAAAAAGAAGCAGAATACGCTAAGTCTATGCACTTGGTAAAACCTATTGATGCTGTGCTTGATGTGGTAAAAGCATTCCACGGAAAGCTTCCGATGGCTGTGGGCACAGGTGGTTGGCGTTCATTAACCGAGGGTGTGCTCAAACTCCATCAGTTAGATACTTTTTTTGAAGGGATAGTGACTTCGGAAGATGTGACAAAGCACAAGCCCCACCCCGAAACATTTTTGAAATGTGCTGAAATAATGGGTATATCTCCTAAAGATTGTCTTGTTTTTGAAGACGGAATTCTCGGCATACAAGCTGCCGATGCCTGCGGCATGAAATGGATTGATGTGCGCAATTATTATGAAGTAACTATAGGAAAATAGTCTAAATTTCAAGCTATTGGTGTTTAACATCATAATCTCTGTACCCTCTTAAATTACACACAAATGAATAAAAGTCTTTTATTTTTAGTTGGTCTTTTTGCTTTCTTCTCTTGTAAAGAAAGTAGCAACACCCCTATTATTGTGGTGAATTACAATGTAGAAAACCTGTTTGACACCATTAATGACCCCGAAATTAATGATGAAGAGTTTACTCCTGATAGCAAAAAGGAATGGAATGAAGATCGCTATGCAAAAAAACTTAGCAACATTGCTCAGGTGCTAGCTAGTATTGACACCTGCAAACTACCTGCTGTTATTGGTTTGGAGGAAATTGAAAATCGCAAAGTGCTTGAAGATTTAATTGCCGATAGTGCGCTATTGGCTGCCAATTATCAAATTGCACATCAAGATAGCCCTGACAAACGAGGCATTGATGTGGCACTTTTGTATAATCCTGAGGTTTTCAAGTATATCGAGTTTGAAGTACTTCCCGTAGCACTAGAATTTCCCACTCGCGACATTCTTCATGTGAAAGGTGAAATTAAGGGCGAAACTTTCCACATTTATGTGAATCACTGGCCATCAAGAATTGGTGGAACTGAGGAAACTGAAAAGTATCGAATTGTTGCTGCCAACGCACTGCAAGCTTCTATTGTGAATGAATCGGCACAAGACAAAGATGCAAACATCATCATCTTGGGCGACATGAACGATGAGCCATCGAACAACAGCATAAGTAAAGTGCTCGATGCCAATACGCCAAACAGCGATGCTAGATTGGTGAATCTTATGTATGAAAAGCACTTGAATAAAGAAGGAAGCTATAATTTCCGCGGTAATTGGAATATGCTCGACAATATGATTGTTTCTCGTTCGTTGCTCGACAAGAACGGATTGCAGGTTGTTGAAAGCACTGGATACATTCATCGTTTGCCTTTCTTTGAATTTACAAATAATCACGGAGAGGTATCGCCTAGTAGAACTTATGGCGGACCAAATTATTATGGTGGAGTATCTGACCACTTCCCTGTGTATTTCATTTTAAAATAAAGGTGTGATACATTATTAAAGAATAAACTGCGTGCGGCAACTTTGCCGTTTCGCACTAAACAAAAAAGCATGGAACTTAAAGTCGTTGCACCCTATCGACCCATGGGCGATCAGCCCGAAGCTATTAAACAAATTGTAGCTGGATTTGAAGAAGGAGTACGTTTCCAAACCCTGCAAGGGGTAACCGGATCGGGGAAAACCTTCACCATGGCCAATGTTATTGAAAAAGTGCAACGCCCCACGCTTATCTTATCGCACAACAAAACTCTAGCAGCACAGCTTTACGGCGAGATGAAACAATTCTTCCCCAACAATGCAGTAGAATATTTCGTATCGTATTACGATTACTATCAACCCGAAGCTTATCTGCCCACTACCGACACCTACATTGAGAAAGATTTGTCAATTAATCAAGATCTAGAGAAACTTCGACTAAGTGCCACTTCTGCCCTGCTTTCAGGTAGGCAAGATGTGATTGTGGTGTCGTCGGTGTCGTGTTTATATGGTATTGGAAACCCTGAAGATTTTCATGCCAATGTTACTGAAGTAAATCAAGGTGACACTATAAATAGAAACCAGTTATTATATAAACTGGTTGATGCACTGTACTCTCGTAATGAAGTGGAGTTTAATCGTGGGAATTTCCGGGTGAAAGGCGACACGGTGGACGTTTATTTAGCCTATGCCGATCATGCTATTCGTATTGTATTTTGGGGTGATGAAGTGGAGGAAATTTATAGTTTTGATCCTGTAGCAGGACAGATTATTGAACGTTTGGAAACTGCTATCATCTATCCTGCCAATATTTTTGTAACCACGAAAGAGCGTATGCAAATGGCTATACGCCACATTCAAGATGATTTGATGAAGCAAGTGCAGTTTTTTAATGAAGTAGGCAAACCGCTCGAAGCTAAACGTATTCAAGAACGTGTGGAATTTGACTTAGAGATGATGCGTGAATTGGGGTATTGCCCAGGTGTGGAAAACTACTCTCGATATTTCGATGGTAGAGAAGCTGGCTCTCGCCCATTCTGTTTGCTCGATTATTTCCCTGCCGATTATCTCACCATTATTGACGAAAGCCATGTTACCATTCCTCAAATTCGAGCAATGTATGGCGGCGATCATTCTCGAAAA
Organism: Mangrovibacterium sp.; assembly: GCA_047972995.1. Taxonomy (GTDB): domain Bacteria; phylum Bacteroidota; class Bacteroidia; order Bacteroidales; family Prolixibacteraceae; genus JBKEDC01. The sequence continues at coordinate 88,878 of JBKEBD010000006.1, read as the reverse complement.
ATTAATTTGGTGGATTATGGTTTCCGCTTGCCCTCGGCAATTGATAACCGCCCACTAAAGTTTGAGGAATACGAAAGCATCATTAATCAAACTCTTTATGTAAGTGCCACACCTGCCGACTATGAGTTGCAGAAATCAGAGGGGGTGATTGTAGAACAAATCATTCGCCCAACAGGGCTACTTGACCCGATAATTGAGATTCGTCCTTCAATAAATCAGATTGATGATCTGATGAAAGAAATTCACTTACGCATCGATCGCGATGAGCGTGTGCTCGTTACCACACTTACCAAACGCATGGCGGAGGAGTTAAGTAAGTATCTTGCCGACATGGGCATTTCAACTCGCTACATCCACTCGGATGTGGACACGCTTGAGCGTATTCAAATTATGGAAGATTTGCGCAAAGGTATTTTCAATGTTCTAGTGGGTATTAATCTCCTGCGGGAGGGGCTTGACTTACCCGAAGTTTCGCTAGTTGCTATTATTGATGCCGACAAAGAGGGCTTTCTTCGATCCGAACGTTCGCTCACGCAAACGGCAGGGCGTGCTGCTCGAAATGTTAATGGGCAAGTCATTATGTACGCCGACAAAATTACCAATTCCATGCAGCGCACTATCGATTCTACCAACTATCGTCGTACGAAGCAAATGCAATATAACGAGGAACATGGTAAAACACCTCAGCCGATTGTGAAGCCCTCTCGTGAAATTATCGGCTACGAATACCGAAGCAACAAAACCTATGCCGAGGGTACCGAAACGGTAAGCATGGTTGCCGATCCGGTGGTAGAAATGATGAGCAAACCGGCTTTGGAAAAAGCCATTGCTAAGGTAAAAAAAGAAATGCAAAAGGCCGCCAAAGAGCTTGACTTTATTGAAGCTGCCCGATTGCGCGATGAAATGTATATGCTAGAAAAAAAAATAAAACAGTAAGTGCATTGTTAGTGCACAGCACATTTGTGGTATTTTCAAATAAACTTTACAAAACATGATAATTATTGGTATAGCGGGCGGAACTGGTTCTGGAAAAACCACTGTAGTAAAAAAGATTGCAGAAAGTTTCTCTGAGGAACAAGTAACTGTACTTTCTCAAGATTCTTATTACAACGACAGCGGACATCTATCAATGGAAGAACGCAAATTGTTGAATTTCGACCACCCCGATGCTATTGAATTTAGCTTATTGGAACAACACATTAAGCAATTAAAATTGGGCTTCCCTATTGAAGAACCTCAATATTCATATCTTGCGTGCACACGCTCAGAAAACACAACCACCATACAGCCTCGTCCAGTAATTATTGTAGAGGGTATCATGATGCTTTACAGCAAAGCTATTCGCGATTTGCTCGACATTAAGGTATTTGTAGATTGCGAGTCTGACATACGCCTATCGCGAGTAATTACTCGCGATGTGGTAGAACGAGGACGAAACACGGCAGAAAGTTTGCGCAAATATGAAGCTACGGTACGCCCTAGCCACATTCAATTTATAGAACCAACCAAGCAATTTGCCGACATTATTGTGCCGGAAGGCGGAAACAATGTGGTGGCTATTGACATACTAACCAACTTTATCCGCCAAATACTATAGCCGATGTTGTATCAGATTCCCCCCGAAGATTTGTTATATCTCGACATTGAAACAGCACCTCAATATCCTAATTATGACGATGCTCCCGAAACACTTCAAAAATTTTGGAATAAGAAAGCCACCAAGCATATGGAAAACGACGAGCTTCCTAGCGATGTATATAACTACGCAGGACTTTATGCCGAATTTGGACGGATTATCTGCATATCGATGGGGCGAATTGTACAGCAGAAAGGAGAATATGTATATCACGTAAAATCATATTACAACGACGATGAGCGCAAATTGCTAGAAGAATTCAACAATGATTTAGAAATCTTTTACCGCCAAGAAATCCGAACTATTTGTGCCCATAATGGCAACGACTTCGACATTCCGTTTATTGCCCGAAGAACGCTGATCTTGGGTTTAAAACTTCCAAGCTTGCTAAACATTGCAGGTTTAAAACCGTGGGAACTTAAAGATCGACTGATCGATACCATGCAACTCTGGAAATTTGGCGACTTTAGAAGCTCTGCTTCGCTAGCTTTGCTATGTGAAGTCTTCCAGATTCCTACTCCCAAAGACGATATTGATGGTAGCGAAGTCTATCGGGTGTATTACGAAGAAAATGACATTGACCGTATTGTGAGCTATTGCGAAAAAGACACTCTTGCTGTGGCTAATTTGTTACTACGATTCCAAGCTAAGCCCATAATTCAGCCCGAAAACATGATTTCGCATTAATAATGGAAAGAACGCAGACCAGCTAGCTAAAATAGTAATAGCAATGCTTATACCATATAAAGACTACGTTTTTTCTATCACAAGTGATAATGGAAGTGAATTTGCTCGGCACAAATTAATAGCTCAGAAGTTGGAATGTGAATTTTACTTTGCCCATCCGTATTCCTCCTGGGAAAGAGGGTTTAGCGAATATACAAATAAGCTGATAAGGCAATACATCCCTAAAAAAGCAAACTTCAATATATTTGACAACCAATATATAATGAACGTTCAATATAAAATTAATCGGAGACCTTGAAAAGAATTAAAATTTGAAAAACCTAGAGATTTATTCTTTAAATTTGTGGGATAAGACTAAACGGGCGTTTGGTTCTAGAATCTACGCAATTAACAACACGAAAATTTCGATTAGTAAATAAATATCTACCTTTAGTGTTCTATAAAAAAACAAATTCATGCTAAAAAAACAGATTCTCATCTTAACGATTGCACTCAGCTGCTTGTTTGCACAAGCAACAAAAGCACAAGAAGTCTTGCAAGATGTGCAAGGAAATGCCGTAAAATTTGGGCGTATGCTTCGCCTAATTGAAAATTACTATGTTGATACTACAAATATTGAAAAGCTTACTGAGAATGCTATCATTCATATGCTTGCTGACCTTGACCCCCACTCTATGTACATTTCTGCCGAAGAGGTAGATAAAATGAACGAACCTCTAGAGGGAATTTTCGAAGGAATTGGCATTTCATTCAATATCCTGCACGATACCCTCATGGTGGTACAAGCCATTCCCGGTGGACCATCAGAAAAAGTTGGGCTAATGGCTGGCGATCGCATCGTGAAAATTGATACTGAAAACGTGGCAGGCACAGGCATTCAAAATAGCGACGTCATGAAAAAACTTCGTGGCGACAAAGGAACAAAAGTAAAACTTGAAGTGCTGCGCTCGCGAGAAAAAAGCCCTTTACTCTTCACCATTGTGCGCGACAAAATTCCGATCTACAGTATGGATGCAAGCTATATGCTTGACGAACAAATTGGATACATCAAGCTAAATCGCTTTGCTAAAACTACAGCCGATGAAATCAATGATGCAATTAAAGAACTAGAGAAAACCCCTAGTTTCAGCAGCCTCATACTCGATTTACGAGGAAATGGTGGCGGCTATCTCTCTATGGCTATTGAATTGGCCGACCAATTTCTCCCCGCAGGAAAACTCGTGGTATATACCGATGGTGTGCACTCTGCACGAAAAGACTATGATACCTACCGCAACAAACAATTAGAAGACTACAAACTCGTGATACTTATTGATGAAGGCTCTGCTTCAGCTGCCGAAATCGTGTCAGGAGCCATTCAAGATTGGGATCGTGGAGTGATTATCGGTCGCCGTTCTTTCGGAAAGGGACTAGTGCAGCAGCCATTCCCACTTACCGACGGTTCCATTGTGCGATTAACAACTTCGCATTACTACACACCTAGCGGAAGATGTATTCAGAAACCTTACGACAAAGGATCTGAAGCCTACGAAATGGACTACTACAATCGTTATATGCAAGGCGAACTTTTCAATGCCGACAGCATACACCTCAACAAAAGCAAAGTGTTTGAAACACTTGACACACATCGTAAAGTATATGCTGGCGGTGGAATCATGCCCGACATTTTCATGCCACTCGACACCAATGTAAACTATAGCTTCTACAACCAGCTACTGCACAAAAACCTTGTTTACGAATCGGTGCTTGACTACCAAGACAAACATCGAAAATCATTGATGCACAAGTATCCAAATTTTGCAGAATACCAAGCTAACTTCAATGTAGAAGATAAATTTGTAGAAAAAATCATAACTGAAGGAAAAGCCGAAGGATTAGAAGCTGATGAAGAAGCCATAGCCTTTGCTCGCCCATTGCTGAAGAAAATTACAAAAGCCATCATGGCTCGAAGTCTTTACTCTGAAAGCTGCTATTATCAAGTCATGAACTCCAAAGACGAACAAATAGAAAAAGCCATGCAGGTGCTGAAAGACGATAAAACCTATCGCAGCATACTCCAAGGAGAACGATAAAAACCAAGTACACCAAGTGCCAAAGTTGAAAGCAAAGGACTAACACCCGAGCACCAACTTTGGCACTTTGCCATATTAACCAATAAGTCATGACAAACGATATTTACCTATGGATAACTACTAATTGGGCGGAATTGCTCGGCACCATTTTAGGACTGATATACATCTTCTTATCAGTGAAACAAAACATATGGACTTGGCCAGTAGGCTTAGCCTGCTCCGTATTATACATTTACGTATATTTCCACGCTAAGTTCTATGCCGACATGGCACTTCAGTTTTATTATGTAGGAGTAAGTATCTATGGTTGGTATTTTTGGCTAAAAGGAAACAAACAAAACAAGAAAAAAGAGCTAGCTGTAAGCAGATGTACCGACAAACAATGGTTATTACTCTTGCTATCTGCCATGGCCTTGTGTCTTTTCATATTTTTTATATTGAATGACTATACCGACTCGCCCGTGCCTTTAGGCGATGCCATAACCACAGCACTAAGCCTAGTAGCCACATGGATGCTTGCTCGAAAACTCGTAGAGCATTGGACGCTTTGGATATTCATCGATGCCTATTCTACCTATTTATATGTACAAAAAGACCTAATGCCCACCGCCCTACTATTCATTGTGTACACCATTATGGCTATCGTGGGGTTTGTGCAATGGAAAAAAGAAATCACCCAAGCTACATCAAATGGAGAATAAAGATAAGCACATCGAGCAAAGAAATCGAACTAAATTAATTGTGCTCACAGGTCCTGAATCTACCGGCAAAAGCACATTGAGCAAACAACTAGCAAGGCACCTCAATGGTTGCCAGTTTCCTGAATATGCGCGCACTTATCTTGAAGAAAGACAACAAACTACCTATGCCTATGAAGATGTAGAATCGGTAGCTAAGGGACAACTATTGCAATATGCCGAAGCGCAAAACTGTGGTGCTAACTACGCATTTCTCGACACGTGGTTAATCATCACCAAAGTATGGTTTCAGTGGGTATATGCACAAGAGCCGCTGTGGCTTGAAGAAGAAATTCAATCGAACCCCATCGACCTATATCTACTCTGCAAACCCGATCTCCCTTGGGTAGCCGATCACCTGCGTGAAAACGGAGGCAATGCTCGTTCCTTTTTATATGAGGAATATAAAAAGGAACTTACAAACCGAGGCTGCCCATTTGTTGAAATAAGTGGAACTCACAACGAACGACTGGCAAATGCCATAAAAGCAGTGAAGCTCGTGCCTTAGGATACCTTGCCTCATTAATTTCAGACACTTTATGAGATCGTGTCTTATTTCATTAGCTCGCCAATCCATTCCATCTTTTCATCCATAGGCATTTCGCCATTTAGCCAATGGATGCGTGTGCTATGTTTTTCCATGCGGCGAAACCAAGTCATTTGTCGTTTTGCAAATTGGTGAATAGCAATTTCCAATTGTCGATGCATTTCATCGAACGACAATTCGCCAATAATGTGCTGCGTAAGATATTTATATTCCAAGCCATAGTAAATGAGCTGTTCAGGCTTCACTCCATAATCGAGTAAAGCACGCACCTCATCAACCATGCCTTCATCAAGACGCTGTTGCAAGCGAGTAGAAATACGCTTTCTTCGAGTCTCTCTATCGAACTGCACCCCCACCACTAAACTAGAAATATCAGGCTTACGCTCCTCCGCATTCGGGTGCTCCTGCATGAAAGCTTCAATTTCAATTGCCCGAATTGCTCTGCGTTTAGTTTCTAAGTCGGAATTATTATGCACGGTCTTGTAGCTGCGTAAAATTTCGCCCAATTCCTCTAAACTCTTAGCTCTTAATTGTTCACGAAGTTCTTCGTGCTTAGGCACATGACTCAAAGCATAACCATTCAACACCGATTCCAAATACATACCGCTTCCCCCACATAAGATAGGAAACTTTCCTCTTGCCAGAATATCGGCATAAGCCTCATGAAAGTCATGTTGAAAACGATAGACGTTATACTCCGCCCCCGCTTCCTCAATATCAATAAGATGATAAGGAATAGTTACACCATCAATCGTGTATTCTTCAATATCTTTGCCCGTGCCTAAATCCATTCCACGATAAACCTGACGGGAATCGCCCGATATAATTTCGCCATCAAATGCCAAAGCGGCGTTCGTGGCAACACTCGTTTTTCCGGAAGCCGTAGCACCGAGGATAGTCAAAAGCTGATATTTAGTATTCATTATACGACTGGGTTTTGCTTGTATTCTGCAAAAAAACGTATTTTTGTCCGATAAATGAAACCTGTGGGTGAAATCTTTTCCAGCCCAAGGAGTAAAGTCTGATATCTAAACAATGATATCAGACATATAAAAGTCTAAAAACAAATGAAAATAAAACAACTCGCACTCGAAATAACTCAGGTTTGTCAGCAAATGGTTACATCGCCCAAGTTATTCTGGCAAGATAAACAAGAAAACGGCATAAGACATACTGCTGCAAGTTCGCTTTATATTTTTGCAGTGTTACTTTCAAGCATTTCAGCATTCTTAGGGAACCTCATGTGGAGTAAAGCCTTCTTGTGGAGTTATGCCATTGGGTTATCTGTTCGAGAACTTATTGCCAACATTTTGGTGTGGATGCTAGCTAGCTTTATCATTAAAAAACTGGCTAACAACTATGCCGCAAAAGTAGAAAGTGGCACCGTAAGTGGTGTACTTGCACTCTCGTTGCTTCCTGCTATTGTGGTATCAATCATTGCGCACCTCTTCCCGGGGCTATATCCGCTACATATTTTGGGGCTATATGGCTTTTATTTATTCTACCAAGGTGCAAACTGCTGCTTCAACATTCCGAAAGAAAACATTTCGAGATATGTGTTGCTCGCTCTTGTGTTGATTATACTTATATCTGGTTTAACCTACAGCCTTACTTGGATTGTATTTAAAGAAATTTTCCCTCATGGCATTTAAAAGCACCAACATAAACATTAGAAATAAACGCGCATACTTCGAATATGAAATCCTCGATAAATATGTTGCGGGTATTCAGCTAGTAGGCACTGAAATTAAATCGGTGCGCAACAGCAAGGCTAGTATTGTAGAAGCTTACTGTCGATTCTCAAAAGATGAACTATATGTGATTAATATGAATATTTCAGAATATGACTTCGGGAATATTAATAACCACATTGCCAGACGCGACCGCAAACTACTCCTACAAAAGAAAGAAATGAGCAAGCTGCAACAAAAGCTTAAAGAAAGCGGACTAACTATTGTTCCCCTTAAGATGTTCATAAACGATCGTGGTTTAGCAAAATTGGAAATTGGTTTAGCTAAGGGTAAAAAACTGCATGACAAACGCGAAAGCCTTAAGCAAAAAGATGCCAAACGCGATATGGATCGAGCGTTTCGAAGATAAATAGCAACTAAGCTGTTACGCAAAATGCCAGAGGTGTAGAAAATATTCATCTGCACCTCTGGCATTTTTGTTTTTCTACAAAAAAAGTACTTAGACCATCCAGCGAGGTACATTTTTGTCGGGAAAAAGTACTCAGACTGTCCGACGAAGTCCATTTTTGTTGTAAAAAAGTATCCAGCGTTACACTTCACATACATTTCCCCTTTCTTTGTATCTTATCTATCTTTTTCAAACTAAAACTACCGATAAAGACACTGTTTAATGTAAGCGAGTAGCCAGGTGTATTCATCATGAAAATAGCGACATGATTTCTTCGTGAGTTACATTTTTAAACGGGTTATTGCTGTTCACAAACTTATCGGCTAAATTGCTCTTGCGTTCTTGCATACCAATAATTTTTTCTTCTATACTACCCTCCGTAATAAAACGATAAACCATCACTTTATTTTCTTGACCAATACGATGTGCTCGGGCTATTGCTTGCATTTCCGCTGCCGGATTCCACCAAGGATCAAGAATAAACACATAATCGGCTTGTGTGAGATTCAGCCCCACACCACCAGCTTTCAACGAAATTAAGAATACCCTATTTTCTTCGTTCTCTTGAAAAGAACTAATCACTTCCTCTCGGTTTTGTGTGCTACCCGTAAGCATGGAATAGCGCAAACCGTCCTCCTCTAGGTAATTACGCACCAAGCTCAGGTGTTTCACATAAGAGGAGAAAATCAGCACCTTATGTTTCTCTTGCACTAACTCGCGCAAACTTTCAGTAATGGCTTCAAATTTCCCCGATTTTCCATCGTTTTCCACATCAAGCATAGCCGGATGATTTGCCAACTGTCGTAGTCGGTTCAAGCCTTGTAATATTTGCATAGAGCTACCCGCTACCCCATCAACCGCCATTTTCTTCAGTAGTTCATTGCGGATAGCCGATTTCTCACGTTCATAAATGTTCTGTTGTTGCTTTGCCATGCCACAATAGCGTATTTGCTCGGTGAGTGCAGGCAAATCTTTAGCCACCTCCATCTTGCTACGCCGCAAAATAAACGGACGAATAAGCAACTGTAATTTCTCCTGTTGCTCCTCGCTATTTTTCTTTTCAATCGGCGTAATGTACATCTGTTTAAAATAGTTGAAATTGCCCAATAAACCCGGATTGATAAAATTCATCTGCGCCCACAAGTCAGACAATGAGTTTTCAATGGGAGTACCAGTAAGCACTAACCTATGCTGCGATTTAAGCTGAATAATCGACTGGTAAACTTTCGATTCTGGATTTTTTATATGCTGACTTTCGTCGAGAATGAGATAGAAAAAATTAAAATCCTTCATCTGTGCCACATCGTTGCGCACAGTGCCATAGGTGGTAAGAATTACATCATACAAATTAGAAAGCTGCAAAAAACGGTGCTTCTTGCGCTGTGCCCCATAATGCACGCCCACCTTCAAATCGGGAGCAAATTTACTTAACTCGCGCTGCCAGTTGTGCAACAAAGAGGTAGGCATTACAATGAGTGAACAAGCCTGAGTTTGTTGGAGCTCCGCATTCACGGCATCAATTTCATCGAAAAGATTCATTTGCCCTTCGCCTGTTGGCTGCTGCCAATTTGTTGCAGATTTTTCACGCTTCAATTTCAATAAGAGCGCAATAGTTTGCAGGGTCTTCCCTAGCCCCATATCATCAGCCAAACAAGCTCCAAACTGTTTGGTGTAAAGCTGAAACAACCACGAAAAACCTCTCTGCTGATAGCTGCGTAATTGTGCCTGCAATCGGCTAGGTACAGCTACTTGTTCCTCTGTATTGTCTAAAGCTTGCAAGCGAGCTAACATTTCCTTATTCAATCCCACTTGCGCTTTTTGAAGTAAGGCATAATGGTGTTTACGCACACACATTTGCCCGTCTTTCATTTCCGCCACTGCTAGCAAATCCTGATAAGTGGTAAACCATTCTTCTGGCAGAATGGCTATTTCCCCATTGGGAAGCTCCAATTGCCGTTTGCCTGTGCGAATGTGATCTTTCAACTTAATGAAAGGTATTTCGTATTCGCCAAAACGAACTTTAGCGTGCACATCAAACCAATCATCTTTCTCCGAAAGCTCTAGTTCGAGCTCTCCACGCAATCTGCTGTATTTTTTTGCGCCATCGCCTGCTCGATAGCTAATGCGATGTGCCGAAAGTAGATCCTCTTGCTCATCAATCCAATCGAAAAGAGCCAAAGACGCATCATTAGTGGTTAACAAATGACTACCTTTCAGCGTGTAAGAGCCCATGTTTTCTACCAAGCCCCATTCCACATATTGTGTCAATTGCTGTTGCTCCCATGTCAAATCGCGCTTTGTTCTAGTGAAGATATAATCATCGCCTATTTTCTCTAGCTGCACATCTACCGTTGTCTTTTCATTAGCTAAATAATGCTTATCGCCATATTCAAAACGTGGCATCAACACCAAATTTCCTTGCCAATTTTCTTCTAGCGAAAGACTAGCCGTAGGTTTCGCTCTATTTGCTCGCAACTGAAAGCCCACCGCTTTAACCTTATGTTCAGCAATACTGCTTTTCACAAAGCTCTCCATGTATTTTTCTTCACTACTTTTCGGAATTTCCACATCTTTCTTATTTAAGAAAGGAATCATTTTAGTCGATTCCAACCTTTGCAGCACGTGCAACTCATTCCGATAAATAAAAGCTGCGGGCTTCATGACTAAAAACTGAAATTTGCGAAAAAGCAACGGAAAAGACTCGCCTTCGCGATAAAGCTGCAAACGATAAGTGATGCCTGATTCTGTGCGCGTGAAACGCATTCTACAATCCAGAAAGTTAGGGTGAACTCGAATTAAATCTTCCTCATAAAGGTTCGAGTATTTATCATCTTTGCTGAACAAACGAGTGGTGCCACGCATAAGAATCTGTATGATAGCAAAAAGCTGTTTATCCAGATAAGGGCTAATGTGGTTCTTAAAAAACACCTCATCTACATGATTGATAAATTTGGTGGGTTCCATGCGCTGCGAAAACCGTTTAGTGAGTTCTTCATCACTAATTTTTTCGGTAAGTTTTACCAACTCTTTTTCCTCGGTAGCGAGCGATAGTTTTTCTACATCACGCCACCTCACGAGCTTCACCACCGTATAGAAATCACCTTGTTCCTCTAAGAGAAAGGCTTGAAATATTCGCCCAAACTTACGGTGATTCACCAATCCAATAATCAATTCTTGTGCCATAATTCAAAATAAACAAACCACAAATGTAATCAATCAGGACGAAGTGACTTGGACTTGCAGAAGAATTTCGTTTTAAATTTACAGTTTTTGAGTTCCGTGTCAAATAGCCTAAGGCATGAAAGTTTCCACTAATTCCCCATAGCGGCAGCATCTAAATAAAACATCAACCTCCTTTTAGGATGCACATACCAAGCTGGCATCTGTAAATATTCTTTGCTACTGAGCAATTCTGCCACTCGCATTGCCTTATTGGCGCCTATGGCTAGAAATGCTACTTTTTGTGCTGCATTAATGAGTTTCCCACTGAAAGACACTCGATGCTGACCACTCGTTGGGTGGGTAGCCACCACACAAAGGGCATCTTCATGAAACAAATGCAGCTCATGAGGAAATATAGATGCTGTGTGTCCATCTTCACCCAAGCCTAAGAGAATTAAATCAAACATCGGCAATTCCGAATTAAAATAAAGTTTTAGCTCTTGCTCATAGGCTTCGCAAGCTGCTTGAGGATCCAATTCTCCTTTTATCCGATGCACATTAGAGGCTGAAACTTCAATCTTATCTAGCAATCGTTCTTTGGCTAGTCTGTAATTACTTTGTTCATCGTTGGGCAATACACAACGTTCATCTCCCCACCAAAAATGCACTTTTTGCCAAGGAAACTCTTCCTTAGCCGCCAACACATCAAAAAGCAAAGCTGGAGTTTCTCCTCCCGATAAGGCTATATGCACCAAAGCATCAGCCGTTCTTACCAAACGCTCTAACTGGTCGACCAAAGCTTCCGCCGTTTCTTGTTTTGTGCTAAACACTTTAACTTCTCTTCGCATAACCGTTCCGCTTTTAATTCTTATCTCCGTAATGAATATACTTAACAAAACAACCTTTGTTGGCGGTGAAAATACACATATTATTTTTACTTTTGCGGCTCATATATTTTTATATTTTGTACAAATTATTTTTTAACAACAAAGCACGCCTATTGAATTTCCACCATTGGGAAAGACTAGGCTATTCTTTGTTTCAAGCATTAAAGCAAGAAGTGCACATTGCATCGCTAGCTGTAGCATACTTATATGTTGCAACTCCAAGCGAAGCTTTTGCGCAACACACCGCCGATAGCTTGAAAATTGCCAGAGAATATGAACTCGACGAGGTCGAGGTCAGTGCACAACGAGCTCCTGCCACTTATTCGCAGATTGCTCGCATCGTGTCGGTCATCGACCGAAAAGGAATTGAGGCTGCCCCGGTAGCAAGTGTTCAAGATTTATTAGAGTATGCGCTAGGCGTTGACATTAGGCAACGGGGAACCTACGGCGTACAGGCTGATATCTCGGTAAGGGGTGGTTCCTTCGACCAAACCTTAGTTCTACTCAACGGAGTAAACATTTCCGACCCTCAATCAGGTCACCACAACCTTAATCTTCCACTCTCATTAAAAGCAGTAAAGCGCATCGAAATTCTTAATGGTTCTTCTGCCCGAGTGTACGGACCAAATGCTTTTACTGGAGCTATCAACATTATTACCGAGCCCGACTCCATTAACTTGCTATCTGCCGATGCCAGCTTTGGCTCACATGGTTTGCGAGACATAAATGTAAATGGAAACGTGCAAACCGGGAAGTTGCAAAATTTCATAGCCATTGGAAACACCGCCTCCAATGGCTATCGCCCCAACACCGATTTTACCAACAGTAATGTCTTTTACAACGGTAAACTGAAAACCGATGAAGCAACCATCAACTTTCAAGCTGGATACATCAACAAAGGCTTTGGTGCCAACGGATTCTATTCTCCAGCTTACCCCAATCAGTATGAGTCAACCCGAACAGCTATTGTTTCGGCAGGACTCGAAACAGGGAAAAAGTTGCACACCAGTGCATCTACCTATTGGCGACGGAATCACGACCGTTATGAGCTATTCAGAAGCGATCCTGCCGATTGGTATACTGGGCACAATTACCACATGACCGATGTGTTTGGACTTAAGCTCAACACTTGGCTTCAATGGAAACTCGGAAAAACATCGCTTGGTTCAGAATTGCGCTCAGAAAACATATTGAGTAACCAACTAGGCGAAAGTTTAGACGAGTCCATTAGTGTCCCCGGCGAAGATGGACAGTTCTTCACCAATGGGCACTCCAGAACAAACCTCTCCTACTTCATTGAACATTCTGCATACATCAACCGATTTAGTATATCGGCAGGCTTAATGGCAAACTGGATTTCCGATTTGCAGGAACAATGGCATTTTTACCCAGGCGTAGATTTGTCTTACCAAATAACCAACAATTGGAAAATTTATGGCACATTCAACCAATCGCTGCGTATGCCAACTTACACCGACTTATATTATGTTGGTCCTTCAAATTTAGGAAACCCAAACCTAAAACCCGAACATTCCACATCGTTTGAAGGCGGGGTAAAATTCAAAAACCAATTTATGAATCTTGAAGCTGCCACTTATTATCGCATTGGCAAAGACATCATCGACTGGGTACGGATAAGCGATGATTTTCTTTGGCAAACCGACAATCTCACACAAATAAACGCTGCTGGATTTGAGGTGAAATCTGATATTTCCATACAGCGATGGTTAAATAACGAGCATTTCTTTATCAATCGACTCTGCATTAATTATGCTTACAACGAAATAACCCGAAAAGAATCGGAATACATTTCTAATTACACACTCGACAACCTAAAACACAAACTTGTAGTGGGCATAAATCATCGCATATATAAAAACCTAAGTGCCGATTGGCAGTTTAGATATGAAGATAGAAACGGAGGATATTCTAACTTCGATGGAACCGATTACACCGGAGAAGTTGACTATAAACCATTCGGTTTGCTCGATTTGAAAGTCAATTACCACTACAAAAACTTTAGGTTTTTCGCCATGGCTACCAACCTATTTAATACCACCTATTACGACTTGAGTAATATTCCCCAAGCCGGACGATGGATTAGTGGCGGCGTGAGTTGTAATTTGAAATAAAATCAAATTTGCAAAAATGATGTACCAAAAATACAGTTAAATTCTCATATTATATTATATTCGCAACTTTCTAAAATTTAAAAGGTAAATATGTTAAAAGGAATATTAGCAATATCAGGTCAACCCGGTTTATTTAAACTAGTCTCTGAAGGTAAAAACAGCATTATTGTGGAATCATTGCTTTCGGGCAAACGCATACCTGCTTACTCAACCGCTAGAATCAGTGCCTTAGAAGAAATTGCCATTTTTACAGAAACTGGTGAGGTAGAATTGAAAAAGGTGTTTGAAAACACAAAAGCTATTAAAGGCGATGAAGAATTGCCTAAAATGAGCAACAATGAAATGGCAGCTCTTTTCTCTGAAGTTTTGCCAGACTACGACAAAGACCGTGTTTATGCTTCTGATATGAAAAAAGTGTTTCAATGGTATAACTTGTTGCTAAAAAACAATCTGCTTGATTTTTCTGAAGCCGACACTACAGAAGAAGCCGAATAAATTTGGGAAACCTTTCCGAAACTCAGATTAACACTATAAACAGCTTGTGAGCATGGAGCTCACAGGCTGTTTATTTTTGCAACAAATACACCACATCTCAAAGTTGAAGATATCCTAAGTTATCAATCGACCGATACGTTAGTAGTATCGTTGATTTAACATTCGAAAGCAGCGTGGGAATAGCTAGTTCCGACAAATCAAGCCCTGTTGACTTCAGTTCCAACAGTGTCAATCAGAGATACAAATTTTTCAACGGGTTTATTCTTGGCGAAATACCGACACCCTTGGTAGAGGCGACTATAACTACAAACTATCTGTCATTCGCACTATAGTTGTGAAAGATTACCTAGTTGAACATGGGCTTAATCCGAACCGAATTATACTTAAAGGATTAGGCGAAATTAATCCTGTAGATAAAAACATCGTCCTAAATCGCCGAGTAACCATCGAGCTGATTAATATGCCATAGTCGAGCATAAAGCACCAGTTTTAAACAAATTCAACAGCAAAAACTGCACTGAAACTCTTGTTTTTAAGTTTCAACAGTGTTCCGCGCAGCTTTTCCCTAACTTTCGCTTGTTTAATTAAGCGTTTTTCACTCAAAAGATTATCTTTGCACACATAAAAGATAAGTATGTTGATCGAAGAAATAATTAAATTGAAAGTTGCCGAAGCTGTACAAAGTTTATACAGTTCGGAATGTGCTGCTGAAAGCATTCAGCTACAAAATACACGTAAAGATGTAGATGGAGATTTCACCATTGTAGTGTTTCCATTCTTAAAAGCATCTCGTAAATCACCTCAAGATACCGCCCAAGAACTCGGGGAATATTTGCAAGAACACGTTGATGAAATAGCTGCATATGAAGTTATCAAAGGCTTCTTAAACGTTACAATCTCTACCGCTTACTGGCTTGGAGTTTTGGAAACGGCCAACAACGATGCCGAATATGGCTATGAAAAAGTCGATGACAACTCGCCATTGGTTATGATTGAATATTCATCGCCAAACACCAACAAACCCCTACACTTAGGTCACATTAGAAATAACTTGTTGGGCTTTTCGCTAAGCAAACTTCTAAAAGCTACAGGCAAACAAGTGGTGAAAACCAACATCGTAAATGACCGAGGCATTCATATTTGCAAATCGATGTATGCTTGGCAACAATGGGGCGAAGGAAAAACACCTGAAAACACAGGCATAAAAGGCGATCACCTCGTGGGCGACTTCTATGTACTTTTCGACAAAAAATACAAAGCAGAAATCAGTGAGCTTGTAAAAACAGGCTTATCAGAAAAAGAAGCAGAACAACAAGCACCGTCTATTATTGCTGCACGCGAATTGCTTCGCAAGTGGGAAGCTAAAGACGAAGAAACCATCGCCCTTTGGGAAATGATGAACCAATGGGTTTACGATGGATTTGACGTAACCTACAAAGAACTGGGGGTTGACTTCGACAAGATTTATTACGAATCTGACACCTACCTAACGGGTAAAGACGAAGTGCTTCGCGGACTACAAGAAGGGCTATTCACCCAGGAAGAAGACCAATCTGTTTGGGCCGACTTAACCGCCGATGGACTTGATCGCAAAATATTATTGCGCTCCGATGGTACTTCGGTTTACATGACCCAAGATATCGGTACAGCTAAACTACGTTTCAACGATTATAAAATCGATAAAATGGTTTACGTGGTGGGCAACGAACAAGATTATCACTTCAAGGTATTATCTATTTTGCTCGACAAATTGGGTTTCAATTGGGGAAAAGGTCTTCACCACTTCTCTTATGGCATGGTAGAACTTCCTCACGGAAAAATGAAATCGCGCGAAGGTACTGTTGTTGATGCCGATGATTTAATGGCAGAAATGACCGACATGGCACGGAAAACTTCGGAAGAACTCGGAAAACTTGATGGACTATCGCAAGCTGAAATTAAGCAAACGCACAAAGATATTGCACTAGGTTCATTGAAATACTTCATGCTTAAAGTCGATCCTAAAAAGAACATGATGTTTAATCCTGAAGAGTCTATCGACTTTAATGGAAATACAGGTTCATTCATACAATATGCCCATGCTCGCATTTGCTCAATTCTACGAAAAGCAGAAGAACAAGGCATAAACTACAGCGGTAATTTAACTTCAACCTTAGCATTTGCTCAAAAAGAAATCGAACTAATAAAAACAGTTTCATTGTTCCCCAACACGTTGCAAGAAGCTGCTGAAGCATACAGCCCTGCTGTAATTGCCAATTACATTTACAATCTTGTGAAAGAATACAATCAGTTCTATCACGATTTCTCTATGCTGAATGAAGAAAATGAAGAACTTCGCAAGTTCCGATTAATTCTTTCTGAAAATGTAGCTAAAGTAATACGTCTGGGTATGGATATTCTCGGAATTTCGGTTCCCACCAGAATGTAAAACTCAATAAACAAAAACAAATAAAAAGGGTGTCTTCAAGGCTATAAAACCAATAAGCACCAAAAATAAATAAGAATTGCATTTATATCATGTTTGAAAATCTTAATGATAAACTAGAGCGTTCCTTTAAACTATTAAAAGGACAAGGACGTATTACTGAAATCAATATTGCAGAAACCCTGAAGGAAATTCGTCGCGCATTGCTTGATGCCGATGTGAACTTCAAAACAGCTAAAGAATTCACCAACACGGTAAAAGAAAAAGCATTAGGTATGGATGTACTTAATGCTGTGAAACCCAGTGAAATGATGGTGAAAATCGTTCACGATGAGTTAGCTATATTAATGGGGGGAAAAGCTGCTGACATTAACCTCATTGGTAAACCTACGATCATCTTGATGGCTGGTTTACAAGGTTCGGGTAAAACTACACACTCTGGAAAACTAGCTAACTTTTTAAAATCTAAAAAAGGTTTGCAACCGCTCTTGGTTGCTTGCGACGTTTATCGTCCTGCAGCGATCGACCAATTGAAAGTATTGGGCGAACAACTTAGCATCCCTGTATATAGCGACATCGACAACCAAGACCCTATTGCTATTGCGAAAGCTGGGGTTCAACACGCCAAAACCAATGGTCAAAACGTGGTAATTGTCGATACTGCTGGTCGTTTAGCCATTGATGAGCAAATGATGGATGAGATTGCAGAACTTAAAAAAGCTTTAGATCCTAACGAAATCTTATTTGTTGTCGATTCGATGACTGGTCAAGATGCGGTAAATACAGCCAAAGAGTTCAATCAACGATTAGACTTCGATGGGGTAATCTTAACTAAACTTGATGGTGATACGCGCGGTGGTGCTGCCCTATCTATTCGTTCTGTTGTTGACAAGCCCATCAAATTCATTGGTACAGGCGAGAAGATGGAAGCACTCGACATATTCCACCCCGAGCGTATGGCCGACCGTATTCTTGGTATGGGTGACGTGGTTTCTTTGGTAGAACGTGCACAAGAACAATTCGACCAAGAACAAGCTCGCCAATTACAAAAGAAAATTGCAAAGAACCAATTTAGTTTCAATGATTTCATGTCTCAAATTCAACAAATCAAAAAGATGGGTAACATCAAAGATTTGGCAAGCATGATTCCCGGTATGGGCAAAGCATTGAAAAACGTAGATATTGATAACGATGCCTTCAAAAGTATAGAAGCTATCATTCAATCAATGACTCCAGAAGAGCGCGAATCTCCTGCATTACTAAATGGAACACGTCGCAAGCGTATTGCTGATGGTTCTGGCACTTCAATTCAACAGGTAAATCAGCTAATCAAGCAATTCGATGATATGCGAAAAATGATGAAAATGGTATCTGGAGGAAATAATAAAAGTGCTATGCGCGGATTAATGGGAAACATGAAAAGACGATAGTTCTCATTTAAAGGTACCTAAGTGACAAAGTAGCTCAATACCTAAGTGGCTTCGCTATTGACTGTTAGAATACTCTAGTACTAAAAAAATAAACAATGCAACTAATTGACGGGAACAAAACAGCCCAAATCATTAAAGCCGAAATTGCTGAAAAAGTAAAAGAAATTACGGCTAATGGTGGCAAACAACCCCACTTGGCAGCCATATTGGTTGGTCATGATGGCGGTAGCGAAACCTATGTATCTTTCAAAATTAAAGATTGTGCTGAAGTGGGATTCAAATCAAGCTTAATTCGATATGAAGATGATGTTACAGAAGCAGAATTGTTAGCTAAAATTGCCGACCTTAATGCCGATGCCGATGTAGATGGATTCATTGTGCAGCTTCCACTGCCCAAACACATCTCCGAGCAAAAAATCATTGAAGCAATCGATCCAAGCAAAGATGTTGACGGATTTCACCCCGCCAATGTTGGTAGAATGGTCATTGGTTTGCCGAGCTTTGTTTCCGCAACTCCCGATGGTATCACCGAGTTACTCACTCGATACCAAATTGAAACATCAGGAAAAAACTGCGTGGTTATTGGACGAAGTAACATTGTGGGACGCCCCATGAGTGTGCTTATGTCGCAAAAGGAAATCAACGCTACAGTAACTGTTGCCCACAGTAGAACAGCCAATTTAAAAGAACTTTGTTTAAATGCTGATATAATTATTGCAGCTATTGGTTCTCCGGGTTTTGTAACTGCAGATATGGTGAAAGACGGAGCTGTTGTTATTGATGTTGGCACAACCCGAGTTAAGTCCGATGATACAAAATCTGGATGGCGATTAAAAGGTGATGTTGTGTTTGATGAGGTAGCTCCCAAATGTTCATTTATTACGCCTGTTCCAGGTGGAGTTGGTCCTATGACTAGAGTATCATTATTGAAAAATACGCTATTAGCGGCTAAAAAAGCAATCTATAAGTAGATAGAATATGGAATTTAATAAGAAAGAAAGTATTAATTCATCAGAATTGCGAGCAGGAAGTAGAACCTACTTCTTTGATGTTAAAGAAACTCGTTCTGGAGAGTACTACCTAGTGCTCACTGAAAGTAAAAAAGCGAAAAATGAATATGACCGAAATGAGCGTCATCGTTTGTTCTTGTATCGTGAAGATTTAGACGCATTTTTAGATCATATTAATGATGCTGCTGATTTCATTCTCGACAAGCAACCGCTACAAGAAGAAGAGCGACGAAAATTTAGAAACACTCGCCCCGAAGGCGAAAAGAAAGATGAACCTGACTTTTCATCTGATATTAACTTTGAAGATCTTTAAGAACTCCAAATTACAATGATATAAAAGATCCAAGGAACATATGTTCTTTGGATTTTTTATGCGTCAAACGGTATATTTTTAGATTCTTCCTATCCTAACGACAATCAACATTCGTTTAATTGTCAAGGTATTTTTATTTGTGTAGAAAAGATCAGGATTGCTTTATTCACGGCATGAAACTTAGCCCAATTTCCAAAGGACTAAAATAAATCTTTCTTTCTGAAAAAGTAAATACTTAGCAAAGCCACTAGCAAGGAAACAATAACGATAATTGGGAAAGCCCAATTGCTACCCTCAAGGTAGTTTGGCACGTTCATTCCGTACATACTTGAAATTAAAGTCGGAATCATAAGGATAATAGACACCGAGGTCAATTGTTTCATCACGGTGTTCATGTTGTTAGAGATTACCGATGCAAAAGCTTCCATTCGTCCACTTTGAATATCCGAATACATTCGAGCCATTTCCAAAGCTTGCCTATTTTCAATCATCGCATCTTCTAGCAAATCTTCGTTTAGCTCTGTCAATCTTTTCTTAAAGCTATTGTTTATTCGAGCTAGCACCAGCTCATTACCTTTCAATGATGTGGTGAAAAATACCAAACATTTTTCCATTTTGAGCAATCGATTCAACTCTTGGTTTCTAATCGAACGTTCTAAATCGTTTTCAATTTGTGTTGTTTGGTTGTTTATACGTTTCAAATAGCGCAGGTACGTATTTCCTGAACGAATAAACAGTTTAAAAATGAAATTCAATTCATCATGAATGAGCTGTTGCGACTGTCCTCGAAAAAGTGCTGCGTGTTCAATGGGTAACACTTCATTTTGAGTGGAACACAAGGTGATTGTCATTCCCCCGATATTAATAATACCTAGAGGTACCGTGTAATAAGGTACTCCATTTTCAGTGTTTGGATTTTCGATCGGAATACGTAAGATGATTAATTCCCAGTCATCGTCCACCTCGTAACGCGAACGCTCATCAACATCGAGAATATCTTGAATTAAATCGGCTGGAACGCCAAAGTCTTCTTGTATTTTCAGTATTTCTACTGGTGTTGGTTCTACAACATTCACCCAGCAGTCCTGCTCCGCTTGTGGTATTTCAATATACCCGCCGAAGCTTTTAAATATTTTAATCATTTGATTTCCTCCTTTGGTTTTTCTACAAAGAAAGAAACTGAGATTCCCTTTCTCTATAGCGAGTCTACTTCAATAAAGTTCTTTTGATAAGGGTCTTCGTCCATTGCTGTTAAAATTTATACCGCTGCAAAAGTAATGTATTATTTCCTAATAACATACAGTTTTACCAGAGTAAATGGCAAAAAAAAGAGTCAATTTAATAAAATTGACTCTTTACTTTGTTTCTACTCGCTATTACATACCTAATTTTGTTTTTACTAAAGGCAACAAATCAATACTTGCATGCGATTTGTAAAGCAATGTGTTTGTGTCAAACACATAAATTACACCTTGCTCTTTAGCTACTTCTTCGATAGCTTTGTTTGCTTTGTCAAAGATTGGTTGCATTAACTCTTGTTGCTTTTGTTGCAACTTTTGTTGTGCGTTTTGTTGGAAAGTGCTAATACGTTGTTGAAGATTCATCAAATCTTCTTCTTTTGCTTGACGAACAATTTCATCCATCGTGTTAGCTTGTTCTTGGTACTCTGTCATTTTTGTTTGCAATTCTTTTTGCATAGTACCTAGTTGATCTTCCAAGCTTTTAGCTTGAACTTCAACCTGCTTTTGAGCTGCCGCATAATCAGGCATTTTTGGAATCAATTCTTGCGTATTAATGTGAGCAAACTTCAAGGTTTGAGCTTGCACAAAAGTAGTAGCTGACACCATCATTACTGCAACGAGGCAGATTCTAAAAAGATTTTTCATGTTTCCTATTAAAAATATTGTTGATTCAATTAGTTGCAAATATACGGATTAATTTTTATATCCTAGCTTTTGTAGCACTTGATCGCTTAAATCATAGCGAGAATCTGTGTAAAGCATATTTGTGCTTGCTGCTTTATCGAAAATTACAGCATAGCCTGTTTGCACGGCTATTGCCTGAATTGCATTGTACACATCTTCTTGAATGGGCTGAACTAGCGACTCACGCTTCTGAAACAAATCTCCTTCAGGTCCAAAATACTGACGTTGCAAAGCTTTAAAATCCTTCTCTTTGGCAATAATAAGATCTTCTCTTTTTCTTCTCATGTCTTCCGATAATAACACCGATTCCGATTGGTAACCTTGATACATCTTGTCTATTTCGGAGTGCATTCCTTCTAGCTCTTTTTGATATTGCTGAGAAATTTTATCTAGCTGACTTTGAGCAGCTGCATAAGCTGGAATATTATCCAAAATATAATCGGTATCTACATAAGCATATTTCTGCGCGTAGCTAAAGCTGAACGCAAACATTGCCGCTAAAATTAATAATGCCTTTTTCATAAATTTAAATTTTAGTTTGAAGCTGTAAAACAGCTTCTTCATTAATTACTAGCTAAAATTGTTGTCCAATAGTGAAGTGGAATTGGTTACCACTAGCATTCATACTTCCGTTGATCGGGTCGAAACCATAACCATAGTCGAAGCCCATCAAACCAAACATAGGTAAGAACAAGCGAACACCAACACCTGCAGAACGTTTCACATCAAATGGGTTGAAGTTTTCGAAATCCATCCAAGCGTTACCTCCTTCTAAGAAACCAAGCACATAAATAGTTGCTGATTGTGAAAGGGTAATTGGGTAGCGCAATTCTACAGTCACTTTGTCATAAATGTTTGAACCCGATTGCTGAGGACTCAAACTGTAGTCACGGTAACCACGCAATGCCACGATGTCTGTTCCATATAAGCTATAACCCGACATTCCCGATCCCCCAACACGGAAGCCTTCGAATGGTGAACGACGGTTTTTGTTGTAGTAGCCTAAGAATCCATACTCAAAGCGAGTCATCAACACTAAGTTTCTATTTTTACTAATTGGAGTGTACCATGTTCCGTTGAATTTCCATTTGTGGTATTCAATCCATCGGTAACGATCTTGGCTTGAAAGGTTTGTTTTGTTGTAATCTACCCCATTAACTAATGAATAAGGGAAAGTAAATTGCACCGACAATCCAAACTCAGAACCTGTACGAGGATACAAGGGTTGGTCAACTGAGTTACGAGAAATAGCAGTTAAAAAGCTCAAGTTGTTGAACTCGCCATTAGCACCATCATCAGCACCTAGGAAACTATAGTAGTCTGCCATGTTATGCAATTTATATCGCTCGAAAGCAATCTGATGATAAACCGTGAAGAAGTCATCTGGCCACTTCATGCGGTAACCGTAACCCACGGTAAATGCTGTTGTGATCTGAATTTCATCATCGCTAGACTCTTCGTAATCATACACATTATTATAGTAGCCTGAACCATAGTCGTAGTAGTTATAGCCTGTGCTATAGTCATACATACTATTGTTTGCTGAATAGTTGGTACGGCTTCGGTTGAAAGATATCGACAATGAGTTTGGTTTTTTACCACCCAACCAAGGTTCTACGAAACTGAAACCATAAGAGCTATAGAATTTACCCGATGTTTGCGCTCGCAAGCTCAATGTTTGACCGTCGCCTGTAGGTAGCGGACTCCATGCTTCTTTATTGAAAACGTTTCTTACCGAGAAGTTAGAGAATCGTAGTCCTAAAGTTCCTACGAATTGTCCGGCACCCCAACCTCCTGAAAGCTCAATTTGGTCATTCGATTTTTCTTGCAGCTTATAGCCAATATCTACAGTTCCACTCTCGGGGTGAGGTTGCACATCTGGTTCAATTGCTTCGGGGTCGAAGTGTCCTAATTGTGAAAGCTCACGAACAGAACGAATAATATTCGACTTACTGAACAAATCTCCCGGATAAGTACGCAATTCTCGACGAGCTACGTGCTCGTTTGTTTTGGTGTTTCCTTCAATAAACACGTTATTAATAGTAGCTTGATTCCCTTCATAGATACGCATTTCGTAGTTAATTGTATCTCCTTTAATGCTTGCTTCTACTGGTTCTAGGTTATAGAATAAGTATCCATTATCTAGGTAAAGGTTGCCCACAGCGTCATCATCCATGGTTAAACGCTTGTCTAGTTTAGATTGGTCGAACACATCGCCTTTGGTCAAACCTAGCATGGCGTCAAGGTAATCAGCGGGGTAAACCGTGTTACCCAACCACTTAATATCACCAAAATAATATTTATCACCTTCTTCTACATATAAATCCACACGAACACGTCCGTTTTCTAGTGGAGTAATACTATCTGCTGTAATTGTAGCATCACGATACCCTTCTTCATTGAATTTGGTAATCATGCTTGCTTTATCTTCAACATATAAGTCTTCCGAGAATTTCTTTGTGCGGAAGAAGTTGCGCCAATTCTTACTGTTGGTTTTCTTCATGGCACGATCAAGCACATGAGGATTGAGGTTTTCTACACCATGGAAAACCACTTCTTGCACTTTCACTTTTTCTTTCTTATCTACCCTTACATCAAGGTAAACATTGTTTGTACTTGCCGAGTCATCGCGCTGAACAATGTGCACTTCAGCATTTGAATATCCTTTCTCGGTGAAGATACCTGTAATAATTCGTTCGGCACTAACCAATTGGTTATCGGTAACCTGACTGCCTTTTAGTAATAGCACCTTTTCTTTTATGTCTTTTTCTTCCGATTTCGACACGCCATAGAAGTTCACCCCTGCCAATCGTGGTCGCTCTTGAAGATAGATGGTTAACCAGATTTTGCCATCAGCCACTTTTGTTGCTTCAATGCGCACATCAGAGAACATTTGATTTCCCCAAAGCTTTTTAATTGCATTGTTGATTTCATCGCCCGGCACCATGATTTCATCGCCAACAGCTAAACCTGAAATTTGAACGAGTACATTAGTGTCTAAATACTTCACCCCTACTACTTGAATATCTGCAATAGTATATTCACGAGGGCTTGAATAATAAATTGAAAAGTTTGTACCTTCGTTATCTTGAGCCATTGCACCTAGCCCTAAGAAGAAGAAAAGTATGAATATTTGGAATCTATACATTATTATTATTTTATTCCTCTATTTGTTGACTTGTTTTTCCGAAACGACGCTCGCGCGATTGATAATCGAGAATGGCCTCTGCTAAATTTTCTTCTCTGAAATCGGGCCACAATACCGATGTAAAATAAAGCTCGGCATAAGCAATTTGCCAAAGCAAGAAGTTACTGATGCGAGTTTCTCCGCTTGTCCTAATCAATAAATCAGGATCTGGAATAGCATGGGTAGTTAAGAAAGAGCTTACTAATTCGTCGGTCACTTCTGAAGCTTTTAGCTTTCCGGCTTCAACTTGCGTCATCATTTGCTGGCAAGCATTGGTTATTTCCCAACGGCTACTATAGCTTAATGCTAGCACCAAAGTCACTCCGGTCTCATCTTTTAATTCATTGATAGACCACGCCAAGCTTTCTTGCACTTCCTGTGGCATACTCGCTAAATCGCCGATGGCTTGCAAACGCACTTTATTCTTTTTAAGATTGGGCGTTTCTTGCTTAATCATATGTACAAGCAAAGACATCAATGCTTCCACTTCTTCTTTTGGTCTAGACCAGTTTTCGGTAGAAAAGGCGTATAGTGTAAGATATTCTATACCTACTTTTCCTGCCGCTGTTAGTATTGCACGAACAGATTCTGCTCCTCGCTCATGCCCAACAAAACGTTCGTAGCCATGTTGTTTTGCCCATCTACCATTGCCATCCATTATAACGGCGATGTGTTTTGGCAACTTTGTCTTATCTAATTTATCTATTAAGCTCATTAAAACTAGCTCTTATTATTTTTAATCATATAAAGCACAATGCTTATCGACTCTAAAAATTTGGTAGTAAACAAACACGCCCAAATGAAAAGTCCAATCGTTATTATGCAGTGAAGTGTTATATCCTTCTGAATCTTCCACTCCAAAAGCTCTCGGATCGTCTAGGTTATCTAAACCATCGTCGAAATATTTTCGCAGTACAAACTCAGCACCCATTCCGAGACGTTTTGTTACATTAAATTTAAATCCAAACCCTAATGGAATATTCCACGCAGAAATCATATCTCCGCCCTCTCCATAATCTGTTTTATCCACACTAGGAGTATAAACTCCGTCGATAATCGACCCACTAAACTTGGTCGCTTTCGGATAAGTACCTCCGCCAACTCCTAGCGTTAAAAAGGTAGAAATATTATTCTTTGAGCTGCCTATCAGATACGGTAAAAAGTTAAATTCAAAAACGGCGGAGAAGTCATTCACTGTTTTATCAAACTCCCAATCTATATCGTCAAATTTACCCACTCCACTAATGTTTCCAACCAAGGCACTCACTCGAATACCGTATCTCGGATTGAAGTTATATCTGCAAAAGACCCCCCCTGCACCCCCTATCGATCCTAAACGATCGACATAGGTCATATCTCCCTGATATCCGCTCAATCCACCCCATAAGCCTAAATCAATAGTTGCCTGCGATGGTTGTGCACTGCTTCTTGCCACGGCAAAAAACACCATTAACACCAAGAGTATTCTCTTCATCAACTCCATTATGATTTTTACACTTCTATTTCAAAACTCGCTTGAAGATATATTTTTCCAACTCCTTCTGCGCATTCTTATACCATAGTCCACAAAAGTAATATATTTCTATTAACAATAGATACCTACCAAGATTAATAAGTTAGTTTAAAGTTAAAATTTGTTTCAAAAAAAACTAGAAACAACAAACACCACATACAAAAGGACTGATTTGATACAAAACAAGCCTAAAGTTACATCTTTTGCAACTTTAGGCTTGTTTATATCTTATTGTTAATACGTTTTCTTTGAACAGAGTGTTGTTTATGAAGAAAACGCTTCTCGTTTATGCTGTTATTTTTCGACTCGTATCTACTGAATACGACAAGCGTAATTCAATCAGATTAAGTCCAATAGAATGCCAAACTTAATGTTAGCTCGGGCTATTCATCATCGTTCATCGATATCAAGAATTCCTCTATAGAACTTGCCCTAACCAATCGTGTGCGCAAGAACTCCATAGCTTCAATCGAGTTCATGTCGGCTAAGTAATTTCGAAGAATATACACCTTATCCATCACCGATTGCGATAGGAGAACATCATCTCTACGAGTGCTTGAAGATATAATATCGACAGCAGGGAATATGCGTTTATTCGACAATTTACGATCGAGTTGCAATTCCATATTACCCGTACCTTTAAATTCTTCAAAGATAACCTCATCCATTTTAGAACCGGTTTCAGTAAGTGCGGTAGCTAAAATGGTTAATGAACCACCATCTTCAATATTACGTGCCGCACCAAAGAATCGTTTGGGTTTGTGCAAAGCATTGGCATCAACCCCACCCGAAAGCACTTTTCCCGATGCAGGAGCCACCGTATTATAGGCTCTTGCCAATCGGGTAATAGAATCTAAAAGAACTACTACATCGTGCCCACATTCGGTTAAACGTTTTGCTTTTTCAAGCACCATGTTTGCCACACGCACATGGCGTTCTGCCGGTTCATCGAAAGTAGAAGATATTACCTCAGCATTCACACTTCTAGCCATATCTGTCACCTCTTCCGGACGTTCATCAATAAGAAGAACAATCATATACACCTCGGGGTGGTTATCGGCAATTGCATTAGCAACCTCCTTCAAGAGCATGGTTTTACCTGTTTTAGGCGGTGCCACAATCAAGCCACGCTGTCCTTTACCAATTGGCGCAAACAAATCAACCACACGAGCTGAAATATTGCCATGTCCGTTACCGGTGATATTGAATTTTTCGTCGGGAAATAGTGGGGTTAAATGGTCGAAAGGAACACGATCGCGAATGTAATCAGGTGTGCGACCATTAATAGAATTTACTTTCAATAGCGGGAAATATTTCTCTCCCTCTCTAGGTGGGCGAACTGCCCCTTCAACGGTGTCGCCAGTTCTCAAACCGAACAGTTTGATTTGCGATTGCGACACATAAATATCGTCTGGAGAGCTCAAATAGTTATAGTCACTTGAGCGTAAGAAACCATAGCCATCGGGCATAACTTCAAGCACACCAATATTGGTAATTAAATCGCCAAAATCATAGGCTGCTTCTTGCTTCTGACGATTGTTATTTTGCTTGCGGTTATTATTATTGTTGTTGTTATTTTGCCTACGATTATTTTGTTGCGATGTTTTTTCTGCATCTTCCACCACCTCTGCTGTAGCTTCTTCGGTAGTGGCTGCTGCTGCCTTTTCTGTTTCTTTTTCGGCAACTCGTTCTACTCGCTCTGTTCTTTCTTCTTTCTTCTCGCCGGCATTTCTATCTTCCACACGTTTGCGAGGTTTACGCTGCTTACGTTCTCTATTTTCAGTGGGTTGGTTTTCTTCTTTTATTGAAGTTTCAACCTCTGGCTTTTCGCCCTCCGCTGTCGGTTCTTCTTTCACTTCGCTCTTTTCGGCAACTTTAGCCACTGAACTCGGTTTTTCGGTTGTCTTTCGTCGTCCTGGCTTTTTGCTTGGCTTGGCAGCAGTCGTTTCTACAGCCGCCTCTTCTGCTTCTACGGTTTCGGCTTTAGCTTCGGTTTTTTTAGCTGAAGTTGGGCGTTTTTTCTGACGAGAATCTCTTGGGGGTCTTGCGTCTCCTGATTGCGCTGTTCGTTCGGCTTTCACTTCCGCCTGAACATCTAGTATTTTATACACCAATTCTTCTTTCTTGAAAGAATCAAGTCTCTTAATACCTAATGATTTAGCAATTTCCTTTAAGTCGGCAACTACCTTGTTATCTAGGTCGCTTTTTACGTACATAGTGTTCTGTTAGTTGGGCATAAAATAAATGGGTATTCCATTATTTTTCACACTCTTTTTTTTGAATTATAATTTAATTGAGGATGACAAAACCGAGAAATGGTTTTGCTAGTCTGCGCTATGCCTAAATTTTCATGTCCAAAATCGGCTCATCGAAAGAAAGTACACGAATTTCAAGATTAAAGAATAGTAAACTATATATATAACAACGAACACTTTAATTTCTACGAAACGAGCGTTTGTAATGGAAAATTTAGGAATACCAGGCTAGAAATATGCTGCAAGTATAAGTATTTTATTTCAAACACCATTACCCGCGCCCATGTTTTTCGTTTTTTTATTTCTAGGCGAAATGCGGCAAACAGAAGAGCAGCAAATATTTTAGACTCTTTTGCTTGCTTTAAGGAAAACACCCACTCCCTGGCATTACGCATTAGGGTGGCACAGCACAACTGTCGCCTATTTCTTGCTTATGTCGTTTATTTCAGTTGAAACAAAAGATTATTTCATAAATACACCATAAATTGCTGTTGAAAGCTTAAAATCGTTGTTGTTTGCCTTTAAAATTTCAGTTGAAAGGCTACAAGTGTTAGCTCTTGCGCCTTAAATTGCAGATTGAAAGCCAAAAAACAAGCTGTTTACTTCTTAAATTGCAGTTGAAAGGTAAAAAACGAGCTATTTTCCTCTTAAGATTGGCACTTTTCGCTTTTCCGATGGGTTTCACCCCCTCAGTGAAGTTAAAAGAGCAAGGAGCAACCTATTCGAAATTGATTCCCCTCCGCTACGACTAAATACTCATTTTCACTTGTCGTGGTGCGGAGGGGTACTTTTACTTTCGGTGTCGTTTGCGATATACTATGTAGCCTAAAATCAATACTATTGCAAAGAATAAGCCCGACAAAAAGACAAATAATGCCGTCAGAATGCTTGGCATGAATTTGTATATACTCCCCACGAGCTTCCAAGCTAAAATGCCAAAGCGACATTCAATGTAGGCGAACGAAATCCCCCTGAATATCTCCTCTAATGCTGATGCTTGATATTGGCTTATACATTGCAGCAGCCTCGGACTCAATCTGCCTTTGAATTGTGAATGATAGTCATATAGAAGCCCTCCTACTAGGGTTACTTTTGGGCTCAACACTCAATCTTGCTGAGCAAATATCGAATAGATCTGAGCAACTCGCTCCGCATTCGTTCCTTCGGTATCAAACATGTTGGTCAACAAATTATCATTAAAGAACTATACTCCTATAACTAGCAAATGCTTCCCTATAATCATATTATCATATATAGCTCCGGCTCTTATCTGCTTGTTGGCGTAGTTGTATTCCCCCTCATCGAGCAGCTTGTAGAAGTCGTATTTATCGTAGACATCATAATTGAAAGACAGCTGCAGATGTTCTTTGTCGGAGAAAGTATAATCTGCCTTTAATCCTACAGTGCGGTCGTAGAACCTATCTCTAACCTTTCGTCCATCTATGTCTCCTAGATTACGTTCTTTAAAGAAGTAACCTACACGAGTCTCCAGATTAAGCTTTTCGTTTATATTGAAGGTAACTTTAGGATTAATATTATAATCGACATAACCCGCAATATAACTTTCCTTGAGCGGTTGCTCATCCATAACTCCATTCTCATATTCGTAGGTCAACGGAGCTTCGTCTGCAAGCAAATACAGGTCTCACTTCTTCTAAGTCGTCATAACCTATCGCAGAAGCTAGCAATCTATAATTTCCTTCGGGTATATCATCAATAACAAACGAACCATCATCCCTACTGGTAGCACCAATTTTCATATCAACAATAGATATATTCACATTAAGCAATGGAGCTTTAGTTTCACTGTCGGTTACCACTCCCGATAGAGAGTACCCTCCGGCATTGGCATATAAACAGATTAATAATAGTATGAAAGTGTAAAATGATTTCATCTTTTTTGTAAGAGTTATCTACAATAGTAGAGCGAACCACATCAATGCTACTGATAAGAAAGCTTGAACATGGAAAGAATGCCGACCAGCTTGCTAAGGTTGTTACTGATATATTAAGACCTTATATGAAGCACGTTCTATCAATAACAAGCGACAATGGAAGCGAATTTGCCAGACATAAGCTAAACTCCCCAAAGCTAGATTGCAAGTTCTGCTTTGCTCATTCTTATTCTTCATGGGAAAGAGGATTGAGTGAATATACAAACAAGCTTGTCAGGCAATATATACTTAAAAAATCAATTTTTAATCAATATGATAACGAGTTTGTAAAACAAATTCAATATAAAATTAACAGAAGACCTAGAAAGATTTTAAACTTTGAGAAACCTAAGGATTTATTCTTTAAATTTGTCGCTTAATCGAAAACGGGCATTTGGTTCTAGAATTTAAGGGTTATTTTGTTAGTTCATTTTTCATAATTTAAATAACTTTAGCATCTCCATTGCAGCTCGTTAGCCTTCGGCATCTATTAATAATACCGATTAAAACATTGCACACATGACTATCATAGCGAATAAGAACATTTGGATTACAGGAGCTTCCTCGGGCATTGGCGAAGCGCTAGCCGTGGCGTGCGCCAAAGAAGGTGCCTACCCCATTCTAACGGCTAGAAATGCCGAAAAGCTACAATCTATTCAAGCGGAGTGCTTAAAGCACACCGATAAATGTTGGGTGTTTCCGTCCGACTTGAGCCACCTCGAACAGATAGACCCATTATACTATAATGTATTAAACGAATGTGGTCAAATCCATTTGTTGGTAAACAATGCCGGAAGAAGTCAGCGTTCTTTTGCTATCGACACGCCTTACAACAATGATTTTGAAATCATGCAACTGAACTTTTTGTCGGTCATTAAGCTAAGCAAATTGGTATTAAAACATATGCAGGAGAAAAAAGAAGGACATATCACAGTCGTGGGAAGTATTACAGGAAAATTCGGCTTCCCCATGCGCACAGCCTATGCCGCTTCAAAACACGCCTTGCAAGGCTATTTTCAATCATTGCAATGCGAAATGACAAACGAACCAATTCAAGTTACCATTGTTCACCCCGGGCGCATTCAAACTAACATTTCAAAAAATGCACTCACCGAAAGCGGCAAAGCATACAACAAAATGGACGATGGACAGGCAAGCGGAATGTCTGCCGACCTATGCGCAAAGAAAATGATTCAAGCCATAAGGAAAAACAAAAAAGAAGTGCTCGTGGGCGGAAATGAAACATTAATGGTGCGTATCCACCAGTTTCTCCCTTGGCTATACCACAAGATAGCCCCAAACATTAAAAACTAAAGCGATCGGCGGTAAGCTACACACAAGAAAATGATTAAATCAGCAAAAGCCTATAGCCTTTTGCAAAAGAATAAATAAAATAAATGAAAAAGAATATTTCTGGAATACAGCAAGTGGGCATTGGCGTAAGCAATGCGAAAGAAGCTTGGAAATGGTACCGTAAAGCTTTCGGCATGGACATCAATGTGTTTGAAGACACTGCCGTGGCTCGCCTCATGAAACACTATACCAACAACAAAGAATGCGAACGCTATGCCGCATTGGCCATGAACATGGAAGGTGGCGGTGGCTTTGAAATTTGGCAACACACCGGATTTGAGTCGCAAGCTCCAAAGTTTGATGTTCAGCTTGGAGACACTGGCATTTTCATCGTGAAAATGAAATGTCGAGATGTAGAAAAAGCCTATCAGTGGCACACCGAAATGGGATGCCAACTACTTTCTAAAGTTGAGAAAGACCCTTCGGGAACTGCCCATTACTATTTGAAAGATCCTTACAACAACATCTTCGAAGTTGTGCATTGCAACTATGTGTATAAGAAACAAAAATCGGCAACTGGCGGTGTAGCAGGAGTGGTTATTGGGGTGAGCAACATGGATAAAGCCTTGGAAGTGTATGCCGGAATCTTGGAATATTCTGTTGTGGCATACGATCAAAGCGACGTGTTTGCCGATTTGGCCGGAATGCCCGGAGGAAACCAAAAGCTACGCCGAGTGCTACTCAAACACGAAGCACGCTCGGGAGCTTTCAGCAAGCTATTTGGTCCTACTCAAATTGAATTGGTGCAATGCCTAACCCGCGACCCTAAATATATTTTCGAAGATAGAATATGGGGCGAATTGGGCTACATTCATCTTTGCTTCGATGTGAACGGCATGGATTTATTGAAGAAAGAGGCTTCCAATTTGGGCTATGAATTTACAGCCGACAGTGCCAATAGCTTCGACATGGGCGTAGCTGCTGGTCATTTTGCCTATATTTCAGACCCCGACAATACCCCTATTGAATTTGTAGAAACACACAAGCTACCCCTCATTGAGAAGCTCGGCTGGTATATGAATCTCAAAGACCGAAACCCCAAAAAGCCACTCCCCAATTGGATGGTAAACACCATACGCTGGGGAAGAGTGAAGGAATAGAGGTTAGTGCGAAGTGCAATCAATTACGAATTGGTTGCACCCTCGCTCTTTTAACTTCACACCTCTCTACTTCGCACTATATTCTTTGTCTGAAAGACAAACCCCTAATAGCCCAGGCATTAATGCCTGGGAATAATACGAGGTGAACACCTGAGGGCTGAAAGTACGACGTGTAATCAATTACGAATTAGTTGCACCCACTCGTAATTGTCTATTCGTAATTGTCTATTCGTAATTACTTTTCACTACCTTTGCAGTATGGAAAACACAAAAAAAGCTGTTGTTTTATTGTCGGGAGGACTTGATTCAACTACTGCATTGCACTTAGCGAAATCGAAAGGCTTTGAACTTTATGCCTTAACCTTAAACTACGGCCAGAAAAACGTGGTAGAAATGCAGAAAGCAAAAAAGCAGGTGGAATTGGCTGGTGTAAAGAAGCACTTCGTTGTTGATATGCAAATGAACCAATGGGGAGGATCTGCCCTCACCGACGATTCAATGCCTGTGCAAGAAGGTCAACCCGATAGCCATGAAATCCCTACTACCTATGTGCCCGCTCGAAACATGGTATTCTTATCGATGGCAGCATCGGTAGCTGAAGCTGTTGGTGCGCAAGATATTTTCATTGGCGTGAGCCAAGTTGATTTCTCGGGCTATGTCGATTGTCGCGAAGAATTCATCGAAGCGATGGAGAAATCCATCAATCAAGGCACCGTTTGCGCAGTGATAAACAACAAACCAATTAAAGTAAATGCACCATTCATCAACTTCACCAAAGCCGATGAAATTAAACTAGGCATAGAACTAGGTATAGACTATAAATACACCCACACCTGCTATGCCCCTGTAGAAAAGCCCTGCGGAAAATGCGATAGCTGTTTACTCCGTGCCAAAGCCTTTGCCGAGGTTGGAATTGCCGACCCTGCACTGCAATCATAGCGCCCTAAGAAATACGATTTACAACAAAGAGTATAGCGACTTTAACGTTTAATCTCTAAAAAATAAAACTGTGGAAGAAAAAGATTTCCTCACCCACCTTGGGGCAAGAAGCAACTCGCCAAGTACCTACGACAGTTCCCTACTCGAACGTGTACCCCGATCGCTCAACCGCGAGCAATATGGCATTTCTGGCAAAGAGTTTGTGGGCATCGACAGTTGGCATAACTACGAGGTGAGTTTTCTCACCACTAGCGGACTGCCCATTTCAGGCATCGTAAAGATGAATGTACCTGCACGTTCCGAGTTCATTGTAGAAAGCAAATCATTGAAGCTCTATTTCAATTCATTCAATATGGAGCACCTGTGCGAAACGGTTGAACAATCGATTCAGCAAATGGTGGAGATGGCAGAACGCGACCTTAGTCTGCTGTTGGAGTGCGAGGTGAAGTTGGCTTTCTTTACAAATGACTGCATTGCTGAAGACAATGAATTGCTCGACTATCAGAGCATTGATAGCATTGTAGGAGCCGAGTTCACCATCTTCAATAGCTATAATGAAAACCCCGCCTTGCTGAAAGCCAAGCGAGGAAATGGCAGCCCTCAGAAACTAATGTCACACCTACTGCGAAGCAATTGCAAGGTAACACATCAGCCAGATTGGGGTTCCATATTCATCTATCTCGATGGCGACAAGCACATCGATGAGCTAAGTCTATTGAAATACATTGTTTCCTTTCGTAATGAATTTCATTTTCATGAGGAAATTTGTGAGATGGCATATTATCGTATCATGGAACTTTATCGCCCCAAAGAGTTAATGGTAGCTTGCCTCTACACCCGAAGAGGTGGTATCGATATATGTCCCATTCGCTGCACAAGCTCTACCCTCATACCCAAAGCCTTCAGCGTAGTAACCGAAATCGCCAAACGCACCGCAAGAATGTAGGAGGATAGTTATTAGTTATTAATGATTAACCATTAATAACTGTTTCCCCTATTCGATCAAATTCAGCTATAATATCTTCAATGGGTTCGATGCCTACCGAAACACGGAGTAATTCCGTAGGTAAATCAATCTGTGCCAACAAGGCTCTCCCCTCTTCCGATTGAATCAAATCGTAATGTGCCAAATAGGTATAAGGCATGGCAAGGGTAAACTCTGTGCCTAAACTCGGACCTTTAGGTAGGTTCAATGTGTTATAAATAGTTTCATAGTCGCCATGGAAAGTTACCGATATTAATCCGACATAAGCACCATCAAAATGATGACTAAACACCTGCTTGATGTATGGACGTGTTTCTAAAGTTCCTATCAAAGCTTTGGTATTGGCACTCACCTTTCGCACTCGTTGCTCATAGGGCTGAATGGCAAATGCCATGCGCTGTGCATCGCCCCGATAAACGGGCTCTACATCGAGAAAGATTGATGCTCTATTTTCATCGGTAGCAAAATTGGCGTTAATAATCACCGCCCCCATAAGCACATCAGCATTGCCCGAAGCAAATTTCGACATCGACTCGATCATTATATCGGCATAAGGCGAAAAATCAAATAAATAAGGCGTAGCAATCGTCGTATCAATCAGCAAGGGAATATGATGTACAGCGCACAAGCTGCGCAGTCGGGGCAAGTCCACACATTTCAACAACGGATTACTAGGCACTTCGGTAAGAATGCCCGACACTCGGCTGCCACTTTCTTGCAAAAAGATTTCTAGCTCATCGAGCTTTGTTACATCGAGAAACTTTGCAGCCTGCGTACTGTATTTATCGACTACCGACATGGAATCGGAATACAACCAACCTAACTGCACAAAAATATCACGACCTTGCTTTTCTTGAATCCTGCGCAATCCGGTTACCGCAGCATACACCGCATTCATGCCCGAAGGTGCAATAGCCACATTTTCCAAAGGCTGACGATAAGCTTTAGCCAACGCCATGCGCACCTTTTCCTCTGCTTGATCGACTATCACATCTTCCGCAAAGCGAGTTTTCAGCACACCTACCTCAAACAAATAATCTTGCGCAGCTCTTGAGGATAAGATATTCCCCGTAAGCTGAATATATTTCATTACATCTTTCAGGTCGCTGGTGTTTTGGCGCACGGCTACCACCCCAAAAGGTTCATCAAAATGACAGGTATAGGTTAGCTGCAAACAGGCTGAAACATCTTCGGCAGCTCGCCGAGAAGAAAGAACTACTAATTCAAAGTCTTTGCCGAGCTCATATTTCTCCAACAAATAGGCTGAAAGCTGCATGATATATGGATGACGCACAAAACGAGGATAAGCGCTCTTTATGCATTGCGCAATCTCTGGCGTTTGTTCTTCATAGTCAATAACATCTTGCAGGGTCGGCATACTCACCGATATCGCGTGAGGGTTCTTCACTGGAAGAGTTTCCCCACAAGTTATAGCTTGGAATTTCATGAATGTACATTATAAACCTCCTTCAGCTCCCAAAAAGGGGGAGGGCAAAAGCACTAATTTTACAGTCAACAATTACTACCTGCTCACACTCTCCCTCTTGGGGGGGAGTCAGGAGAGGCTTTATCTCATAGCTTGTTCGATGTCTGCTATCAATTCTGCTGCGTTTTCTAAACCAATAGAAAAACGAACGGTGCTATCGCTAATGCCAATAAGTTCTAGTTCTTCTTTAGAGAAAGAGGCATGAGAAATTTTAGCCGGTATCTCCACGCGAGAGTCGGCACTCCCAAAAGAGCACTTTTCACCAAAAATCTGTGTGTTTTCAATGAATTGCTCTGCCAATTCCACCGTTATAAATTTCGCACAGAACACGCCCGGCATGAATGTCATTTGTTTCTTTGCTAACTCATATTGTGGGTGTTCTTTTAACCCCGGATAAGTCACACTTTCAATGTAATCTTGCTGTTTTAGAAATTCCACCACTGCCAAAGCACTCTTTTCATGCGCTTGCATACGTATTTTTAGGGTTGGGATACCCAATGAAATAAAAAATACATCCATCGGATTCTGACTTCTACCATGGGCGTTAGCATAATAATGCATCTGCTCACTCAACTCTTTTGTTTTCGCTACCATGGCTCCTGCCACTACGCTACCATGACCCGATATGTATTTCGTGGTAGAAAAAAGCGAGAAATCTGCACCCAAATCAAGCGGACGCTGCGAAATGAATGTTGCTAATGAATTATCTACAGCAAACAACGATTTATACTTGTGTGTCAGTTCTGCCACTTGTGCCAAATCTATAATTTTTAATCCCGGATTTGTTGGACTTTCGCAAAGCACCAAATCAATCGGGTTGGTTTCTAGTATAGCCTCCATCTGCCCCATATTGGTGAAGTCAGCAAAATGAACTGTTACGTTGTATTTTTCTTTAAACACCTTCAACAGTCGAAAAGTACCACCATAACAATCGGCTTCTACCAACACATGAGCGTTTGCCTTCAACACCGTTTCAAAAAGCAAAGCCACCGTAGCGATGCCCGTGTGGGTACATACACAACCGGCACCATTTTCAACGTGAGTAAACAGATTCTCCAACATTTCACGCGTGGGATTATCGCTGCGTGTGTAATCGTAAATTTTATCGCCCTTTTGCTTCTTTAAATCAAAAGTTGCGGTGTTGTAAATAGGAAAATGAGATGCCCCACTTTTATCTTCAATAGGTGCAAATTTTGCGAGGTGGCTCAAAGCCGTTTCTATGTGTTTATACATGATTGCTTGTTGTTCTTAATTGAGCTAACAAAAGTACATCATTCGCCAAAAACACCAAATAGTTTTTTAGGTTTTTGCAAGCAGGCAAGGTTAAGCGTGGCAAAGCACCTAAGCACCTAATTACCAAAGCACCAAAGTGAGATTCGCTACTCACCATTAGGTTACTCAGGCACTCAGTTACTCAGTCCAACTTTCACTCCAAAAATAATAACAAAACAATGGCTTTTTTCGATGTACAGAAACAATAACTCATTAAAAATAAACAGAGGAATTTTTAATTTTCTATTCAAACCGAAATATAGGACACTTTTGTTAATTTCTCTTGCTGCATTTTTGGAGCATATTGGTAATGCCCTGAAAGGGCTAACTGTAATAGCCCAAGGATTTATCCTTGGGTATGCCAATTGCTCAGCAACACAAGCCTGTGGGGTGCCCCATAATAAATTTGGATACGGAGCGGACTTACAGCCCTCATGCGATGCTACACTAGGCATTCATGCCTAAGCCGTTACGGGTTTGCCTTTCAGGCAAATCAACGACACCGACAGTGAAATTAGCAACATCAACCTCGATGATTTCGGTAAAGCAGCATTGGTTACCGACAACCTGAAAGCTCATGCTTTTACGCTATCGCTCCGAAAAAGATTCAAATCGCCTATCAATCGCTCTTTTGCCGAGATAAGTTCAGCCAATGAATGGTTGAAATTGGATTACCAGTGAGACGAGGGGGTGAACCCCTTCGGAAAAAGATTTTTAGTGCGAAGCACACAGTTAAAAGAGCGAAGGTGTAACTCATTCGTAATTATTTCCCTCCTAACAACTTGCTTCTACAAAAAAATGGAGAAACCCGCGGGTTTCTCCATTTTTTGTAAGTGTGAACAGCTTATTTGTTTTGCAAAGCATCTAATTTTGCTTGTACAGCATCGCGTTTGTCCATTTCGTTCAAACGGTAGTAAAGTTGTTTCAATGATTCTAATGAATACGTATCGTTAGGATCAGCTTCCGATGCTTTCTCCATGTAAGGAACAGCTAATTTGAAGATTTCATTTGCTTTCGCTTTTTCTTCTTCGTAAAGTTTACTTTTACTAGCTGGAACAGCATTTGCAATATCCAATTGAGCTACACCTCGGTTGAAATAAATTACTCCTAGGTTGTAGTATGGATCGAAGTAATCAGGCTTCAACTCTACTGCTTTTTTGTAAGACTCAATAGCATTGTCGTAATCTTTCAATTGATCATACAAGGCTCCTTGTGCAAAGTGGAAAGAAGCATTGTTTGGATCCTGCTTAATTGCAATAGCCAAATAAGTAATTGCCTCATCTGTTTTCCCTGTTTGCAAGAAAAGGTTAATCATATTTGTTACAATGTTTGCACCTTCAGGATATTGTTTAAATCCCTCTTGCAATACGCCGATAGCACCTACGGTATCTTGTTGATTCAAATATGACATCATCAAGTAGTCATACATATTAGCTCCTTGGTAACCATAAGAAGCTGCTTCTTTATAGTACTTAATTGCTTGGTCGTACATTTCGGCATTGAATGCTGCCAAACCTGTGTTGAAAACAATCACAGTGTCGATAGTTTGCTCTTCATCAGAAAAAACAGGTAGTGCATTAATTGCCAATACCTTTTCGAAATCAGCAAAAGCTGCTTTGTAATCATTCGATTTGAAGCAATCTACAGCATCGTTAGTGTAAGTACTGCTCAATTGAGTCAAGTCCACTTTCATCAACGATGTAAATTGACCCTTATTATCTAATTCAATCGCTTTTAGAAAAGATTCATAGGCTACATCTAGCGGTTTTTCAACCGTAGATTTCAAGTTTGCATCTTTGTAAATGGCAGCATAAATTTCACCTCGTACCATCCATGTTTTTGCCCAAGGAATTGACTTTTCTGCTTTGGGGTTAGCTGGATCAACAGCTGAATCGATTAATTCTCTTGCTTTTTCCAAGTTGCCCGCATCTCTGTTTGCTTGTGCCGAACCTACTTTTCCTTTTTGTGCAAAAGCATTTCCACCGATGGCCAATGATAAGGCCACCATTACAATTACTCTTTTCATTTTATTCTTTAATTATTATTTTCCGTTTCATTTGATTCTGGCTTATTTTCTTCGCCCTCTACTATTTCAGCATCTTCCACGTCGGTTGCTTCTTGCACTTCCACCCGAGCTACTGATGCAATGCGGTCGTCGTTTCGTAGGTTAATCAAGCGTACACCTTGAGTGGCACGCCCCATTACTCGCAAATTGCTCACTGAAAGACGAATGGTAATACCATTGTGTGTGATGATCATCAAGTCATTATCATCGCTCACGTTTTTAATGGCAATCAAACCACCTGTTTTTTCTGTCACATTAATGGTTTTCACCCCTTTACCGCCACGATTAGTTACCCGATAATCATCAATGCTCGAGCGTTTACCGTATCCATTTTCAGAAACAACTAGAACGTCTTCACTTTGATTTTCAACGGTAATCATGCCTACCACTTCATCTTTTTCATGACCAAGGGTGATACCTCGCACTCCGGTTGCAGTTCTACCAATAGCACGTACGATGTCTTCGTGGAAACGAATTGCTTTTCCAGAACGCACCGCAATTAAAATTTCGTGGTTGCCGTTTGTCAATCGAGCTTCAAGCAATTTATCACCATCGCGCACAGTAATGGCATTTACCCCATTAGCACGAGGACGCGAATAAGCTTCTAATGATGTTTTCTTGATTGTACCGTTTTTAGTACACAAGATGATGTAGTTATTATTAATGTAGTCCTCATCTTTCAACGTTGTTACATTAATATAGGCTAACACCTTATCGTCGGATTCAATGTTTAGCAAGTTTTGAATTGCTCGTCCTTTGCTTGTTTTCGAACCTTCAGGGATTTCATATACCTTCAACCAATAACATTTCCCGTTTTCGGTGAAAAGCAATAGGGTGTTGTGCATAGTTGCCACAAACATATGCTCTAAAAAATCTTCATCGCGGGTGGTGCTACCTTTCGAGCCAACGCCTCCTCTACCCTGAGTTTTGAACTCTGAAAGTGGTGTGCGCTTAATATAACCCATGTGAGAAATCGTAATTACCATTTCTTCATCAGCATAGAAATCTTCAGGGTTGAACTCTTCGGCATTAGGCACAATTTCTGTTTTGCGCTCATCGCCATATTTTGCTTTGATTTCGAGCAATTCATCTTTAATGATTTGCATACGCAAATCCTCGTTAGCCAAGATTTCTTTGCAACGCTCGATGAAAGTCATCACTTCTTCATATTCAGCATGCAATTTATCTTGCTCAAGACCTGTTAAACTGCGCAAACGCATTTCTACAATGGCACGAGCTTGAATTTCACTTAAACTGAAGCGAGCCATCAATGATTCACGAGCTTCATCGGGTGTTTTAGAACCTCTAATAATCGCAATTACTTCATCAATATTATCGGATGCAATAATCAAGCCTTCTAAGATATGCGCTCTTTTCTCTGCTTG
Organism: Mangrovibacterium sp.; assembly: GCA_047972995.1. Classification (GTDB taxonomy): domain Bacteria; phylum Bacteroidota; class Bacteroidia; order Bacteroidales; family Prolixibacteraceae; genus JBKEDC01. The sequence continues at coordinate 47,807 of JBKEBD010000006.1, read as the reverse complement.
ATCTAGTTCATATTGTGTGCGACGAATAACAACATCATGACGGTGCTCGACAAAATAGCGAATCAAATCTTTCAGATTCAATAATTTTGGACGACCATTTACTAGGGCAATATTGTTTACGCTGAACGAAGTTTGAAGCTGTGTAAACTTGAATAGTTTATTCAGCACTACGCTTGGCATTTCGTCTTTTTTGATGTCCACCACAATGCGCATACCTTCGCGGTCTGATTCATCGTTGATGTTTGAAATTCCATCAATTTTTTTATCGTTTACCATCTCCGCAATCTTCATGATTAGCTCTGCTTTATTCACCATGTAGGGAATTTCAGTGATGATGATACGCTCGCGGTTGTTGCCATGTGCTTCTACGTGAGCTTTACCTCGAAGCATGATACGTCCACGACCTGTTTCGTAGGCATCTTCTACTCCTTTATATCCATAGATTGTTCCTCCTGTTGGAAAGTCGGGAGCTTTGATGATTTCAGTCAATTGAGGAATATCAATCTCATGATTATCTACATAAGCCACAATGGCTTCAATTGTATCGGTTAAGTTGTGAGGAGGCATATTGGTAGCCATACCTACGGCGATGCCTGAAGCACCATTTACCAACAAAGCAGGAATGCGCGTTGGCAAAACGGTAGGTTCTTTTAACGACTCATCGAAGTTTGGTTGAAAATCAACGGTATTCTTGTCGATATCTGCCAAGGTTTCCTCGGCAATTTTAGACATACGCGCCTCGGTATAACGCATAGCTGCAGGGCTATCGCCATCCACCGAACCGTAGTTTCCTTGTCCATCGACAAGGGTGTAGCGGAGTGACCAATCTTGCGCCATGCGCACCATAGTCATATACACTGAAGAGTCACCATGAGGGTGATAACGCCCCATGACATCCCCCACAATACGAGCGGATTTTTTATAGGCTCTGTTCGAGAGAACGCCCATTTCATTCATTCCAAAAAGCACACGACGGTGAACAGGTTTCATACCGTCACGCACATCGGGCAATGCTCGAGAAACAATCACCGACATGGAATAGTCGATATATGCGCTACGCATTTGCTCCTCAATATTTATCTTAATAATTTTTTCGCCTTCAGCCATCAAATTTTAAAATTAGTTCTTAATCACAATCGACAAAAGTAAAAAAATACTCCAAATTGAACAAACTTTTTAGTACGAAGTGATTTTTTAAGTTCTTTTTAAGTGCGGAGTGCGAAGTGAGAGGTGCAAAGTGCTTTAACTTAGTGCGAGGTACGAAGTGCGAAGCCCTGAAAGAGCGACATATAACAGCGATGGATTTAAACCCATCGGAAAAAGATTTTTTTTGTGCGAAGCGTACAGTAAACAAAGCGAAGGTGCAACCCATACGTAATTCCTAATTAGTAATTGTTCCTACATTCCTAATTGTATCCCCTCTCTTTTTCAAATCGATAGATTAAATAATCATAAAATCGCATAACATTTATACCTTATTACACACTTAAAAGCAGCCTAGTGCAAACAATATAACACCAAGTGCTAACAATCGGTCTTTCTATTTGTTACAAGTAGAAGAAGCTCATATTCCAGCACCATAAGACGGCACATCCTCATGCTATTCAACTAAAAAATCAAACCAGAGGCATAAACAAACCTTCAAAAATCACCTTATAATTACTATTTTTACATTTCGAATTTTACACGATTGATCGTTTATGGATAGTTTTAACACGCACAACAAGGGAAATTTACTCCCTCATGATATCGAAAATATTTTGGCTATCAGCTACGAAGAAGCCATTCGTTTAGGCAATGACATGATTGCTCGAGAACATATTTTTTTGGCCATTTTGCGTTCTAACGACAGCTACGCTATCGCACTACTTGAGCGCATGGGCGTTGACTTGGCGCAAGTGAAAAATGAAATTGAAAACGCCATTCGCTTAGAGCACAGCTTGGCTAGCGATGCCCACATTATGATGAATCGTTCTGTAGAACGACTTTTGAAACTCATCTACCTTGAAGCCAAAGATTTGAAAGATGATGACGTAAAGCCTTACCACCTTATTTTGGCCATGCTTCGCGATCGAGATTCATTGGTTTCAAACGTATTGAGCAACAATAATGTGGATTACGATGGCCTGAAAGAAGAAATTAAAAAACGAGAATCGAGCATATCAAATAGCAATATTTCGGAAAGCGATGACGATGAAGAAAAACACGAAAGTGGAAACTCATCGGAAGAACGTTTAGGCATTGGCAAAGCCATAAGTAGCTCGCTTGTGAACGACGCGAACCAAAAAACGACCACTCCGGTGCTCGACAATTTTGGTGTGGACATTACCAAACAAGCTGCCGAGGGAAAACTTGACCCTATCATTGGTAGAGAAAATGAGATTATCCGTATTGCTCAAATCCTTTCTCGCAGGAAGAAAAACAACCCTATCCTCATTGGAGAACCCGGGGTGGGTAAATCGGCCATTGCCGAGGGATTGGCTCTCCGCATTGTTGAAAAGAAAGTACCTCGTTTGCTCTTAAACAAACGCGTGCTTAGCCTTGATATAGCATCAATTGTGGCGGGCACAAAATATAGAGGACAGTTTGAAGAGCGCATGAAAGCCATCATCAATGAGCTTTCTCGTGTAGATGATATTATTCTGTTCATCGATGAAATTCACACTATTGTTGGTGCTGGTGGAACTAGTGGCTCGCTCGATGCTGCCAATATGCTCAAACCGGCATTAGCTCGTGGCACAGTGCAATGTATTGGCGCTACCACCTTGAGCGAATACAGCAAGCACATTGAAAGCGACGGTGCATTAGAGCGTCGTTTTCAGCGTGTAACCATCAAACCGACTACCGAAGCAGAAACGATACAGATTCTTTCGAATATTAAAGGTAAATACGAAGATCATCATCACGTGCAATATAGCCCCGAGGCTATTGAGGCTTGTGTGAAGCTCACTTCAAGATACGTTAACGACAGATTCCTTCCCGATAAGGCGATTGATGCGCTAGACGAAGCTGGTTCTCGTGTGAATATTTCACAAGTGGAAGTGCCTAAAAGCATCATCAACCTAGAAAAAGAAATAGAAAAGCTGCGAGCTCAGAAACTCAAAGCTGTGAAATCGCAAGCCTTTGAAGAAGCTGCAAGCTATCGCGATAAAGAAAAATCCCACTTGCTTTTGCTCAAATCGGAAAAAGAAAAATGGAATAAAGCATTAGAAACCCAACGTGTGTTGGTAACTGAAGACATGGTGGCCGAAGTGGTTTCTCTCATGACTGGCATACCTACACAACGCTTGAAACAAACCGAAATCAAGCGCCTTTCAAACATGAAAGACGAGCTCAAAGGGGCTGTTATTGGTCAGGATGATGCTATTCAGCACGTAGTGCGCTCCATTCAGCGGAATCGTTCGGGATTGAAAGACCCCAAAAAACCCATTGGCACATTCCTTTTCCTCGGACCAACAGGTGTAGGAAAAACACAATTGGCAAAGGTGCTTAGCTACTATCTTTTCGATTCGCGTGATGCCTTAATTCGCATCGATATGAGCGAATATATGGAGAAATTTGCCGTGTCACGTTTGGTGGGGGCTCCTCCCGGATATGTGGGACACGACAAAGGCGGACAGCTTACCGAGAAAGTGCGCCGCAAGCCTTATGCAGTCATTCTGCTCGATGAGATTGAGAAAGCACACCCCGATGTGTTTAATATTTTGCTGCAATTGCTCGATGAAGGTCGCCTTACCGACAGCCTTGGTCGCATTGTTGATTTCAAAAACACAATTATTATCATGACTTCAAACATTGGCTCTCGACAGCTTCAAGATTTTGGTCATGGTGTTGGGTTTAGCACAAATAAAACTGCAGAACAAGAGCGTGCCGATTCGCAATATATTATTCAGAAAGCGCTGAAGAAGTCGTTTTCTCCAGAGTTCATGAACCGCATTGATGAAGTGGTGATGTTCAATAACCTTTCAAAAGATAATATTATTGATATTATCGATATTGAGTTGAAATCGCTCTTTGAACGCGTTCATGAGTTGGGCTATTCACTGAAAATTTCGAAAACAGCGAAAACATTCGTTGCCGAAAGCGGCTATAACCCTAGCTATGGAGCACGCCCTCTTCAACGCGCTATTCAACATCATTTTGAAGATGAGATTGCCTCCTTAATTATTCAAAATGAAATTACAACCGGCGACACCATATCTATTGGATTTGATGGACGCAAAAAAAAATTAAAGACAAAAATTACCAAGCCTAAAGCTCGCTGCAACGAATAGACATGACAAACTTCCCCTTTATAAAGCAAGCCACTTTCTGTCTAATGTGCTTTACCTCCTTTTGGAGTTGCAAGCCTGCCGAAAACACCAAGCAAACGCTTGCCAAAGTTTACGACAAGCATTTGTTTTTAGATGATTTAGTTCGTGAATACCCTCCAAATATTAACCCAAACGATAGTGTCGTTTGGGTTAATAACTACATCCGATCGTGGATTAGTAGCGAGCTTTTGCTGCACGAAGCCGAAAACAAATTAAACAACAATGATCTTGATGTAATTAAACAAATGCAACGCTATCGGAAATCGCTACTAATATATAAGTATGAAAATTCAATCTTACCTCAGGTTGATACGGTAGTTAGCGAAGCTGATATTAAAGCTGTATATCCCAATTATCACACACCGAAAAAAAACATCGACCACACCACACAAGCTAAAGGGTTTTTTTTTATGTTTCCATGGGATAAGGTAGACGTGAACACCGTCACTCAATTAAGCAAAGATCAACGCTTTAATGATTTAATCAGTTATGGAAAAAAATTTGCCAGCTCCATGACCGACTATTCCAAGCAGTGGACTAATTTATCAGATCTCATCGACCTTATGCCCGTGAAAGCGGATGGAAATAATACGAATTTTTCAAAGAAGAACTACTTAGAAAGTTCAGATACTGATTTTTATTACTTTCTTTGTATTTATAAATTTAAGCAAGTTAGTGCAACATCCTTAATGTTTGATGAATCAGACATTCGTCGTGCGATTATTAATCGACGAAAACAAGAGTTTTTAAAACAACTGGAAGAACAACTACTTGAAAAGGCAGAGAACTCAAATAACATAATGATTTACTAAATAAAACAACAATACAATGCTAAAGAGAATAATCTTATTTTTTACTATCATCACTCCCCTCCTATCTTTTGCTCAAGATAAGGTTATCAACCAAATTGTGGCTGTGGTAGGCAATAACATTATCTTAAAATCTGATGTGGAAGAAATGTATCGCAACAATGTGGCTCAAGGTATTTCTTCTAATGGAGATATGAAATGTGAGATTTTGGAAGACTTACTCGTAGAGAAATTACTTGTTGCCGAAGCTCAACTTGATACCAATATTGTTGTTAGTGATAATCAGATTAACCAACAGCTTGATTCTCGTATGCAGTATTTTGTGCAAAACTTAGGTTCTGAAAAAGCAGTTGAAGCTTATTTCAAAAAACCAATTACAGAAATCAAATCGAGCTTGAAAGAAGTTATCGAAAATCAGCTATACACACAGCAAATGCGTAGCACGATTATTAAAAACGTGACTATTACTCCTGCTGAAGTGCGCTATAAATACAGAAACACAAGCAAAGCAAATCTTCCTCAAATTGATGCTCAAGTGGAATATGCGCAAATTAGCATTCACCCTGAAATATCGGTAGAAGAAGAAAACAAAATTAAAGCTCGCTTGCGCGATTTCAAACATCGTATTGAAGATGAAGGCGAAGACTTTGCTACCCTTGCGGTGCTCTATTCTGAAGGACCTTCAGCATCGAATGGTGGAGAGCTCGGATACATGGGAAAGGCTCAACTAGACCCTGCCTATGCCAACGCTGCATTTAACCTTAAAGAAGGGAAAGTTTCTAACGTGGTTAAGTCTGATTTCGGATACCACATTATTCAACTTATCGACCGTAAAGGCGAGCAAGCAAACACTCGACACATCATTTTGAAGCCTACCCCATCAACCGACGCCTTGAAAGAAGCTACATCACAACTAGACAGTTTAGCTAGTTTGATTCGTCGCGAAAAAATTACATTCTCGGAAGCAGCTGCTCACTTTTCTTCGGATAAAAATTCAAGAAATGGTGGCGGTATTGCATTGAATCCGACTACCATGTCATCAAAATGGACACAAGAGGAATTAGACCCTCAGGTAGGTAAAGTGCTTGCCAAATTGAAAATCAATGAAATTTCTGATCCATTCAAAACCATCGACGATAAGCAACAAGTTGTTTATAAGATTGTGAAACTCATCGATAAAACAGAGGCTCACCCTGCAAATCCGAATGAGGACTACAAAACATTAAGCGATATCTATTTGGAAGAAAAACAAAATGAAGCCATTGAAGCATGGGTGAAAGAACGCCAGGAGAAAACCTACATTCGCATTGATGATTCGTATTCAAACTGCAACTTCGAATACAAAAACTGGATAAAATAACATTTTACCTACCGTATTATTTAGAATCATCGCATGATGAATAAAACCAAAAAGCTTACTGTTATATCATTAATAGGCACACTCTTGTGTGCCTCTGCTTTTGCGCAAAACAAAAAACGCGTGAATATTGATCACACCGATAAGATGCAACACAACAAGCAAATTGTTGCCAATGCAAACCGATTGATTGGTCATGTAAAAATCACGCATGAGGATATTGTCATGTTTTGCGATAGTGCCTATTCTTATAACGATACCAACATGGTAGATGCTTTCGGTAGTGTGCATATTATTAAAGCCGACACGCTGCATATGTATGCTCACTTCGTCAATTACAACGGAGATACCCAATGGGCTATTGCCGAGCGAAATGTGCGCTTGGTAAACAAGCAAACCACGCTAACTACCGATGTGCTAAACTACGATATGAATGCAAACATTGGTTATTATGATGACTATGGCACGCTTGTAGATAGCACAAACGTATTGCACAGTAGAGTTGGTGAATATTATGCCAATTCCGATAAAGCTTACTTTAAAAAAGAAGTAGATGGACAAACGCCTGACTATCGTATGCTGTCTGACACTCTAATTTATAGCCCATCGACAGGGATAACCACCATTGTTGGACCTACTACCTGCTATAATGAAAATGACACGCTTTATGCTTCTGAAGGCTTTTATGACACTCAAAATAAGTATGCAGAGCTGCACAACTATCCTGTTGTAAAAACCGAAAAGCAACTAATTAAAGCGAAATCGATTTTTCTCGACCAAAATACCAGCGATGGTATTGCTATTGACAATGCTAGCATTCAAGATTACGACCAAAAGATTATCATTAAAGGAAATCGAATTAAATATAACGACCAAAAGCAAGTGTCGTTGGTAACCGATTCTGCTCATGCTCTCCTTTATTCTAATATTGACACCCTATATATGCACGCCGACACGCTGCACACTTTTCCCGACACGATTCCTAATCAGAAAATTGTCTTGGGCTATTATGGTGTACAATTCTTCCGTGAAGACTTGCAAGGGAAATGCGATTCTACAGCCTATTTCTCGGCAGATTCTACACTTCGATTGTATCATGAGCCTTTGGTATGGTCGCAAAGCAATCAGCTAAGTGCCGATTATATGGAAATGCTCATCAACGATTCCATTCACCAAGAGTTCCACTTAGAAAAGAATTCCTTCATTATATCGCAAGAAGATTCCATTAAATACAATCAGATTAAAGGTCGAGATATGATTGGCTATATCATTAATAAGCAACTTAAACGAATTAATGTAGATGGTAACGGGCAAAGCATTTATTATGCCTATGATTCTAAGGGATTAATCGGACTCAATAAAGCCATGGGTAGCAAAATTGGCATCAACCTAGAACAAAGTAGAGTGAGCAAGATTACCTTTTACACGAACCCAGATGGGCAACTCATTCCACCATTTATGATTGGCGATCAAGACCGAATACTTGCAGGGTTCAAATGGCAAGATTTAATTCGTCCGAAAAGTATTTACGATATTTTCTTAACTCCCGAGCAAAAAAGCGATACAACCTACCGAATGCAAGTAGAAGAAAAAATAAAAAGCTACAAGGAGTTGCCTATTCAATACAAAATAGAGGATTACCCCAAACCAAAGCGTGAGTCATTCACCAAGCCAATTCTCATAGAAGAAAAAACAGAAGAAGTGGAGTGAGAAATACAAGGTGCGAAGCGCAAAGCTAAAAGAGCAAGGAGCTCCACATTCGTAATTCGTAATTTTTAGTGCGAAGTATAATAGCGAGGGGGGGGTAAACCATTCGATGCAAAAAGAGCAAGGGGCACCCCATTCATAATTCGTAATTATTTCCCTGTTTCCCCCACTAACCAGCCACAATGGTTAATTTTGCAAACTTCATGAGTAATTGTTTTTGCCCAACAGCAGCGAAGGTAACTGTAGCTTTCAAATCGGGGAATACTCCCTCAATGGCATCAACTTTCCCCTTTCCAAATCGCTGATGTTCAACCTGCATTCCGGCTTGTATTTTACGAGGGTCATCGCCATCGGCACTTTGAACCTTTTGTTTAGCGGCACGCATTTGCATGAGCTTCTGATTCATAGCTTGTGGGTTCGCCATGGGTCGCCCTGTTATGCTCGATGCATTCGCACGATACCCTGCTCCCAATGGACGTGATACACTTCGCTCATCGCGCTCAAACATGGTCATTTCTTCTTCCTCAGGCATATCTAAATATTGCGGATCAACCTCTGCAATAAACTGACTAGGATTAGCAAATTCCAAGTTTCCAAATTTATAGCGCTGCTTTGCATAGCTTAAATAAGCATTCTCTTCTGCCCTAGTTAATGCCACATAAAACAAACGTCGCTCTTCCTCGAAACTTTCAGCCGAAGCCTGAGCGCCTCGTGGTGCTGATGGAAAAAGGTTCTGCTCTACCCCAACAATAAACACATTCTTAAACTCCAAACCTTTCGATGAGTGAACAGTCATGAGTGTTACTTTATCGCGGTCTTCTTCGCTTTCATTGTCTTGATCGGTAAGCAATGCAACATCAGCCATAAAGCTTTCCAATTCTTGAGGTAAATCTTCCTCTTTGGCATTTTGAGTGAACTCTTGAATGGCATTCAAAAGTTCCTGAATATTATCAAATCGGCTTAGTCCTTCTGGTGATTTATCGTTATATAGTTCTTTCAGCAAACCTGTTTCTGTACTAATCAATTGTGCTGCCTGATAAGCATCGAGTTCTTCAGTTCGACTAGCAAAAAATTGAATCATATTTTTGAAAACCGTTAGCTTAGCCAATGTCCCTTTATTGAAGCCTATCGGATTGGTTGTTTCCGACTGACAAATAACATCGAACATTGAGCACGATTGATTTACAGCCTCAAGCTCTAACTTTGTTAGTGTGGTTGCTCCAATACCTCGCACCGGGTAATTTATAATACGCTTCAATGCTTCATTGTCTTGCGTGTTAATTACCAAGCGGAAATAACTCAGTAAATCCTTTATTTCTTTGCGCTGATAGAACGACAAGCCCCCATAAATTTTATACGGAATATTTCGCTTCCGCAAAGCTTCCTCAAAAATACGCGATTGGGCATTGGTGCGATACAATATGGCATAATCTTCATAACGATAAGACTTATCCATACGTGTATTGCTGATTTCCTCTGCCACCTGCATACCCTCTTGATGGTCGGTTAATGCCGAAAATACTTTAATCTTATTTCCTTCTCCATTCTCAGAGAAAACATTCTTTTTGAGTTGTCGCTTATTTTTCTGAATTACACTATTTGCTGCATTCACAATCGTTTGCGTTGAACGATAGTTTTGCTCAAGCTTAAACACTTGATGCTTGGGATAATCTTTCTGAAAGTTCAAGATGTTTTCAATTTGAGCCCCTCGGAAAGAGTAGATACTTTGGGCATCATCGCCCACCACACACAAGTTATGATGCATTTCTGCTAGTTTGCGCACAATAAGGTATTGCGCAAAGTTTGTATCCTGATACTCATCAACCAAAATGTAGGAAAAATGCTCTTGATACTTTGCCAAAATTTGGGGATGGTCGCGGAATAGAATGTTCGTTTTTAGTAGCAAATCGTCGAAATCCATGGCAGCAGCAAGCTGACAACGCTTGGTATATTCTTTATATATTTGAGCTATACGCGGCATTCTAATGCTGGCATCATATTCTATTTGTGCCGCCTGATTATTGTAAGAATCGCTTGTAATTAGGTTGTTTTTGGCCGCTGAAATACGATTTGCCACCACATTAGGTTTATACACCTTGTCGCTCAAATCCATGCTCTTCAATATCGATTTAATCAAACTTTTTGATTCTGAAGAATCGTAAATGGTGAAGTTTGATGGATAGCCAATATGCTCGGATTCCACACGCAAAATGCGCGAAAAAATTGAGTGGAAAGTGCCCATCCACAGGTAACGAGAAACCGACTGCCCAACAATAGATGCAATACGCTCTCGCATTTCGCGCGAAGCTTTATTGGTAAACGTAAGAGCTAAAATAGCACTTGGGGACACTCCTTTATGCACCAAATGAGCTATCCGATAGGTAAGCACTCTCGTTTTTCCAGAACCCGCACCAGCTATTACTAATGATGGACCTTTAATATTTTCTACCGCCTGACGCTGTGCTGGATTCAATCCATTTAAATATTCCATGTGATTTCTTTATGCTAAATAACCTGTATTTCCAATACTCAAGTTGCAAAGGTATGTGTTTAATAGCAATTCTTAATGCTTTAAAGTACGGAAATCACGCTTTAATTAAATTACCAAAACCAACCATACTACCCCATTGAGCTACCTCAAAACAGAATTTTGATGTTATTCATGATAATACACCGTAAGAATCTGCAAAAACAAACAACTAAACCATTGATATACAAGCAAGTTAAAACACGATTCAACATTACATTTAGTATATACCTTGCGCTCGTTTTTCAATCTTTTTGTAATGACTGACACAAATACCAAAACAGAATTGACATTTTTAAGCTGAAACAACTCAATTAGCAACTCCGAATTTCTTACTCTTTGTCGAAATATTTCGTCCGCCAATTCTTAATTTTTTTTTTTTCAATTCATTGTTGTTTTGCGAGAAGCAGAATTGAACTGTTTTTGCTTAAACCATTCAATTACCAAATGGGAATTGATGCTTTTGGGCGCAAATAGCGAATTTTCAAATGCAAAAGATGGTGGTAGAAAGTGTTGAACTATTTTTTTCGGAAAAATGAATAGCTATTTTTAGCCCCTGTTCAACATTTGTCGGTAAAAAGAGCATGGAACAAGGCAACACACCTTTTTAGAATAATTCATGGGACAGCGAAATCATTATACATGCAGAATTAAAATCAAAATAAGCCTCTGCCTGTCGCCTTACTTCTTCATGCTAAACAAATTCACCATAAAAACGCCAACGAAATACAAGTAAAATCGATGGAAACAAAATAGACTACAGCGCCTGTTAAATTATTTTTTTAGAAACCACGTAATGGATACTAGTCGAAAAATATTATTTTTGCCTTCGTCTTAACAGTAAAAAAGACCTTTAACCTGATAAACATTGATATGGGTAAAATAATAGCATTGGCTAACCAAAAAGGTGGAGTTGGTAAAACAACAACAGCCATTAATCTTGCAGCGAGCTTGGCGGTACTTGAAAAGAAGGTATTGATTATCGACGCCGATCCTCAGGCAAATGCCACCTCTGGTGTTGGTCATGATGTAAAAAATGTGCAGCTAAGTATTTATGAATGTTTGGTTGATGAAACCGAAGCTAAAAAGGCTATTTTGGGAACAGAAATCGAAGGCCTTTATATTATGCCTTCGCACATTGACCTGGTGGGTGCTGAAATTGAAATGCTAAACCTGAATAACCGCGAACGTGTGCTTGCTTCTGTCATCAATCAAATTTCTGATGACTACGACTACATTTTCATCGACTGCTCTCCATCTTTAGGATTGATTACCGTGAATGCACTTACAGCCGCCGATTCGGTTATTATTCCTGTGCAATGCGAATATTTTGCGTTGGAAGGGTTAGGCAAACTTTTGAATACAATCAAAATTATTCAATCGCGCTTAAATCCGAACCTAGCTATTGAAGGTTTCCTACTAACCATGTATGATTCTCGCCTAAACTTGGCAAACCAAGTGCGCCAAGAAGTTCAAGAACACTTTGGCGATATGGTTTTCAGTACCCTGATAAATCGTAACATTAAACTGAGTGAAGCCCCTAGCTACGGTATTCCTGCAGTGCTTTATGATGCAAACTCAAAAGGTGCAGAAAGCTATATGGATTTAGCAAAGGAACTATTACTCAACAACTCAACTCAAAACAAGAACAATAAAATAGCATTTCGCTAGTAAGATTATTCAGATATTATGGCAAAAAAAACAGGATTAGGACGAGGCTTAAATGCGCTAATTGATAGTACACCCGCCCCCGAAACCAGTTCGAATCAGGAATCCTCAATCAATGAAATTAATGTTGATTTCATTGTAGCGAACCCATTTCAACCTCGAACAAATTTCGGCGAAGATTCTCTTCAAGAGTTAGCATCTTCGATTAGACAGCTTGGTATCATTCAGCCTATAACTCTTCGCAAGGTTAATGCCCAAAAATATCAAATCATTGCTGGAGAACGCCGATTTAGAGCCTCGAAAATTGTGGGACTTTCAACCGTGCCTGCCTACATTCGCGATGCTGCAGATGAAGGAATGCGCGAAATGGCTTTGGTGGAAAATATTCAGCGCGAAGACCTCGATGCTATTGAAATTGCATTGTCATATCAGCAACTCATTGAAGAATATAATCTTTCGCAAGAAACACTAAGCGAACGCGTGGGAAAAAAACGTTCCACAATTTCAAACTACCTTCGCTTGCTTAAACTTTCTACCCCCATTCAAAAAGGAATCATTGAAGATGTAATTTCTATGGGACACGCTCGCGCCTTGGTAACGATTGAGTCGCCCGAGGAACAAATGAAAGTTTATCAGCAAATTGTAATGCTAGAACTTTCAGTGCGCAAAACTGAAGAGCTCGTAAAATCATTGAAAGAAGGCAAAACAGAATCTCCAAAGCCAGCCAAAGAGAAATATCCCACAGAGTTTGATGCCTTACAAAAACATCTTAGCGAATATTTCAGCAGCAAGATTGATTTCAGCATGGATAAAAAAGGGAAAGGTAAAATTACAATCCCTTTCACATCAACCGAAGATTTAGAACGAATCATGAGCATTCTCGATAAATAACGAAATAAAGCATATTGAAATATTTACTCTGCAAACTAATATAATTTGAAAAATTTACTTCACATATCTATATGTTGTTGCCTGTTACTCGTAACAGGCTTCTCTGCTTATGCACAGCAAGAAGTAAAAAGCGACTCCATTTCATCGAGCCCCGCAGTTTTCAGTTCCGACAGTACAGCCATTCAGCAGTCTTTGAAAGAAGAAAAACACTCCGCGCACCTCGCCACCGTATATTCTGCCATTCTCCCGGGATTGGGACAGATATACAACAAGAAGTGGTGGAAAGTGCCTATCTTATATGGCGGTTTTGCCACTCTCGGATACTTCATAAACTATAACAACAATTACTATGTGAAGTACAAACAAGCCTATTCCGATATTATTGATGACGACCCCATGACCAACTCTTTCATGAATTTAGATATTGAAGGACATTGGGATTGGAGTAACTCCAACCAAGTCACTCAATTTGGAAATCGGTTAAATAAAGCACAAGAATCTGCACGACGAAATCGCGATATGCTAATCATTTGTACCGTGGGTGTTTATGCCCTACAAATCATTGATGCTGCTGTTGATGCGCATTTCTTCGACTTCGATATTAGCGATGACCTTTCCTTACAATGGGGAATAGTTCCTGTACAACATTCCAGCAAATACTATCCCGGAGTAGGTGTGCAAATACAATTTTAAAACTCTTCAAATCTCATGATGCCTAGAATATTTCTTTTTGCCATGTGTTGTTTTTTGGCAACACAAAACGTTAACGCAACTACTACACCCGAAAACCAAGATAAAAAACTATCAAAAAAAGAGCGCCGAGAATTAAAAAAGCAACGACGCCTACAAGAAGAACAATCTGAAAATGCCGACTTTGCTACGGAAAGCACAGAAAGCACCGACAATCAGCCAAACATCGCCAAAGAAACTACACCTGAAGTTCCCTTTGTGAAAAACATCACAATTAACAACAACGACGATGATATCATGGCATTCTTCGATGCTAAATTCGACAGTCTCTACAACTCTTGGCTCATTCAACACACCTACGATCCGAGCTTCTTCAAAAACAAAAGTAAAGCAGGGGTGAGTAAAGCTATCGACTATCCCGATAGTTTATACATCGAACGCTTGCAAAGTATTGATTCCTATGTTGACCTTTCATTCAACAAAACCGTAAAGAGCGTTATTGAGCTTTACACTCAACGCAGACCAAGCACTGCCGAAGCCGTTTTAGGACTATCTACCTACTATTTCCCTATGATTGAGGAAACATTCGACAAATATGGGCTTCCTCAGGAACTGAAATATATGGCTATTATTGAATCTGCACTCAATGCATCCGTACGTTCGCACGCTGGTGCACAAGGGTTATGGCAATTCATGTATCGCACAGGAAAAATGTATGGACTAGAAATCGACACCTATGTTGATGAGCGTTGCGACCCCGTGAAAGCAACCGATGCCGCCGCGCGATTCTTACGCGACTTATACGGTATTTATGGCGATTGGCATTTAGCTATTGCAGCTTACAACTGCGGTGCCGGAAATGTGAACAAAGCAATTCGTCGTGCAGGAAGCAAACGTGATTACTGGCACGTATATTATTATCTACCCCGAGAAACACGTGGTTATGTTCCTGCATTTATTGCCGCAGCCTATTTCATGAACTTCTATGAAGAGCATGAGCTTTCGCCAAAGCTTCCAGATTTCCCATTAACCACAGACACCGTGTTTGTGAACAACTATCTAAACTTCGAGCAAATTTCAAAAGTAATCGATATTCCTGTAGCAGAAATTCAAGCTTTGAACCCTCAATACCGCATTAATACCATTCCTGCTCGTCCAAACAAAGAATACGCCCTATGTTTACCTGTCGGAAAAATCGATCAATTCTTGCAACAAGAGGACTCGGTGTATGCCTACAAAAGAGAAACATATTTCCCAAATAATGAAATTAAAACCCCTCAGAGCTATTCTGGCGGTGTGCAAATGAGTGGAAAAGACCGATTGGTATACACCGTAAAAAGTGGCGATGTGATTGGAGCTATTGCCGATAAATTTCATGTGCGAGCCACCGATTTGCGCTATTGGAACAATCTAAAAGGAAACCTCATTAAGGTTGGACAAAAACTAACAATCTATGTACCTGCTGGAAGTGGATCGAAATATGCAAATTATGCCAACACTCGTTTAACAAGCTCTGCCGGAAGCTCAGGTGGTGCATCAGGCGTAGTTTCTACCAACAACGGATGGGTGTACTACACCGTGAGAAGCGGCGACAACCTTTGGTCTATTGCCCGTAAATTCCCCGGCGTATCTGCACAAAACATTATGGATTTAAACGGTATGTCAAATAGCAACATTAAAGTTGGACAAAAATTAAAAGTAAAAAAACAATAGCACAGCTTTTGCCTAAAACACAATCATGAAACCATACAAAGCTTTTCTTTTTATTGGAATTACGCTTTTATTGCTCACTACCTTGTTGTATCTTCAAGAACAAGTTGATTGGAAATCTATACCTCTTTTTCAACGTTCAACACCTGAGAATATCAACATTAATCCACTAGAGCAAGATTCCGACAGTGTGTCTGCCCCTGTGCTTCTTGACATGAGGATGCAGCATTTTCCATACGACAGCATTATCGATGGAATTAGAATGCCTCTCAATAAAAATTTCAAAGCTCTTGGAAGATTGTTTCAACGTGCCGATTCTATCGGGCAAACAGCTCGCGTGCTTTATTTCGGAGATTCGCAATTAGAGGGTGATTTTCTAGCTGCTACTGTGCGTCAGGAATTACAGAAAGTTTATGGTGGACATGGTCCCGGTTTACTTGCTGCCGATAAATACTACAGCACATTGCATCATCTTTCGGTTAATCTATCGAGTAATTGGAAGCAAAGTGAACGAATGGATATTTGCAAAGGCAATAAAAGCTTGGTCTTTCGCCATGCCAATGTTTCTGCTGGAGAACAAGCTTGGATTAAAATCGGTCGCATAAAATTATTAAGCACCCTACCCGATGATTATCGACAAATGCGCCTTTTCTTCCTCAGTGAAGATAGTGCCCAAATTACCATTAAAAGCAGAAACCAAGTCATTGCATCTTATCGAGTAGCTGGTGCACATGAAATGCGAGCCATTCGTTTAGAGCTAGACGAAACAGCTCAAAACCTTAGAGTCGATATCAAACCCCACGGTTATTTTGAAATAGAATGTCTATCTCTCGATGATACCCATGGTGCTTATGTCGATAATATCCCCCTGCGAGGAAAAGCTAGTCCGCTATTTAGCATATCAGACTCAACTGCCATACAAGGTATGTTTCAAATGATAAAACCCAATCTTTTTATACTTCAATTTGGGGCAAACATCATTAAATACACTAACGAGGATACGGTAGATAATTTCCACCACCAAACTATTGAGCAAATCAAACTCATCAGACGATGGTGCCCTAATGCCGAAATTCTCCTAATTAGCATTTCCGATATTGCCCATCGAACAAACAATGGTGTGGAATCGTATGGCAATATTTCCAAGCTCAAAGCCATGCAATATGAAATTGCTATGCAGTATGATTGCGCTTTCTGGGATTTAGACCATTTCATTAAACAAGAAGGTGGCATAAAAAAATGGGCTGGAAGTAGCCCTGCGCTAGCTCAAAGCGATTATTTGCATTTCACCAAATATGGCGCAAGAAAAGTTGGGTTAAAACTCTCCGAACTATTATTGCAATCATTTCAATAAATAATTTTACTTTTATAAGCTTAAAACAAAGCCCGACAACTAATTCTATATGCATTTAGACCGAGCTGGAAACTCCGAAAGTTTAAAATTACACAGCAATGAAAGATCAAGTGGCAAACATATTACAGCAAATCTTGCACTATAATGCTGCTTCTCCGCTATTCTTTACAGAGCTTGCCTTCTGGGTACTATTAGTTTTCATTTTGTTTATTTACTCGTTTCTGTATCGGCAGAATCGGCTTCGGAATATTTATCTTCTGGCTTTTAGTTGGTTCATCTATTACCAAATGAATGGTGCATTTTTGATTATGCTCATCATTTCGTGCTTCTTTAATTATAGCTTCGGCATGATTATCGACAAAAGCCAGAAAAAAAAACTTTGGCTTAGTATGGGTGTCATACTCAACTTAAGTCTGTTAGCCTACTATAAATACGCTGCATTCTTTACAGATATCGTTAATCGTTTTTCTGGTTCCAACTATGAAGTGTATGATTGGATTGGCAGTTTCTTCGAACAAATCTTCCACATTACCACCACTAATCACAGCATTGTCTTGCCCATTGGTATTTCATTCTACACTTTCCAAGCTATTGGCTATTTAGTGGATGTGAAACAAGAAAAAGTGTCGGTGGTGAAAAATCCATTAGACTTTGCATTCTTTCTTAGCTTTTTCCCTCAGCTTGTGGCTGGACCAATTGTTCGGGCTGCAGCTTTCATTCCGCAGCTATATCAAAGTTATAAACTTCGAGAAGAAGAATTCAGCCATGCTCTATTTCTAATATTCAAAGGATTATTCAAGAAAATGGTCATTGCCGATTTTCTGACTTTAAACCTAATTGACCGTGTGTTTGATGCCCCTTGGGCATATTCTGGGCTAGAAAACCTAGCCAGTATTTATGCCTATGCCATTCAAATATATTGCGACTTCTCAGGATACACCGATATTGCTATTGGACTTGCATTAATCCTTGGATTCAAAATTCCAATCAACTTCAATTCTCCATATCAAGCTACAAGCTTAACCGATTTTTGGAAACGATGGCACATATCACTATCTCGATGGCTTCGCGACTATCTCTACATTCCCCTTGGTGGCAATAGAAAAGGGGAATTCCGTACTTATATTAACCTTATGCTTACCATGCTGCTCGGTGGACTTTGGCATGGTGCTCATTGGCGTTTTGTAATTTGGGGAGCTATTCATGGGCTTGGACTTTGTATCGAACGTCTTTTTTCTTCAACCAAATCGAAAAGAAAAAAACAATCGCGTGTTAGCGTACTTATTCGCCAAGTCATTACCTTCCATGTCGTGTGCTTTGCTTGGATATTTTTTAGAGCTAACGACATCGATAGCATTCTGCGAATGCTTTACCAAATTCAAGCTAACTTTATTCCTCCATTCACAAGCGATGAATGGTTATTATTTCTTCCCACTGGAATTGTGTTGCTTGTAGGATTTGTTATAATTACTGTTCCTATACAAGCCAAAGAATCCATCAGAGGATGGTTTATTCGTCAGCATTGGCTTCTCAAATCGTTGCTATCGTTGATTATCATTCTGCTAATTCAACAGGTGAGTCAAATGGGCAGTCAGCCATTCATCTATTTCCGATTTTAGCATCTCGCCCCGGAAGTTTGATCTTAATTACACTTTCTAGACACATTATGTGCTATAAAATCAAAATTGGTCTTGTTTTTAAATCTGAAAGTTTTACTTTCGTTGTTAAATTAATTGTAATCTAATTACATTGCTTCAAAGCAATGCTTAATTACCTATTGGATATGGAAGTTAAAGAAACGCTAAACAAAGCGACAGATGAAACTACTTTGCACACGGAAGAACAAGTCCTAAGTGCTACGGAACAACAACTTAATGAAAACACAGAAGCTACTGATTACAGTAAGTTTTCTGAAGTTGAACTCATTAATGCGTTGCGCGATTTACTCACCAACAATGACGACGAACTCATTCGCTCTGAGGTAGAATTAATCAGAAATGCCTTTTACAAAAGACACAATGCGCAAGTTGAACTCGAAAAAGAAGCTTTTGTTGCCAATGGTGGCGATGCTAAAGACTTTCAGTCTTCGAATGCTCCCTATTCAAAAGATATCAAAGCGTTGTTGAGCGATTACCGTCAGCAACGAGCTGAAAAAGCAAAGCAATTAGAGGCTGAACGAGAAAATAATCTAGTAAAGAAGCAAAACATTGTAGAGCAAATCAAACAACTCATTGAAAAAGAAGAGTCGTTGAATAACACCTTCCAAGAATTTAATGAGCTTCAAAAGCAATGGCGCGAAATTGGACAAGTACCTCAAATAGATTTACAAGACCTATGGGATAGCTATCACCACAATGTGGAAAAATTCTACGACTATATTCGCATCAATAAAGAATTGCGCGACTTAGATTTCCAACGCAACTTAGAAGCAAAAAGAGCACTATGCGTGAAAACCGAAGGTCTAGCCGACGAAACATCGGTAGACAGAGCTCGTGCAGACTTGCAAAGCTACCATGAGCAATGGCGCGAAATTGGTCCTGTTCCCCGAGAAGAGCGAGATGCGTTATGGGATCGCTTCAAAGCTGCATCATCTGCAGTAAATAAACGACATCAAGATTTCTACATGAAACGCAAAGAAGATGAAACACAAAATCTTGCTCAAAAAGTAGAGCTTTGCGAAAAAGTAGAATCTTTCATTAACGAAGCTATTGATGGACACAAACAATGGGATGAATATGTTGAACAAATAAAAACTATTCAAACTGAATGGCGTACCATTGGCTATGCTCCAAAGAAAGATAATAACAAAATTTACGAACGCTTCTGCGAGGCTTGCGATGCATTCTTCGATAAAAGACGCAACTTCTACAATCAGCAGAAAGAAGAGCAAAAAGTAAACTTAAAGCGCAAAGAAGAACTTTGTGAAAAAGCAGAAGTCCTTCAAACTAGCGAAGATTGGAAAGCTACTACCGATAATCTGATTCAATTGCAAAATGATTGGAAGAAGATTGGACCTACATCTCGCAAACAAGCTGATGCTGTTTGGGCTAGATTCCGTGCTGCTTGCGATGCATTCTTCGAGAATAAAGCCGCTCATTTTTCATCAAGCGATTCAGTACAGGTAGAAAATCTAAACAAAAAGCAAGCCCTAATTGATGAAATCTCAAGCTATAAGTTTAGCGATAATGTGGAACAATCATTTGCCGATTTAAAGGAATTCCAACAACGTTGGTCGGAAATTGGTCACGTTCCATTCAAGCAAAAAGACGAAATTATCAAGAAATTCCGCAAAGCTATCAATGTGTGTTACGACAAACTGAAAGTGAGTTCAAAAGAAAAAAACACCTTATTATTCAAAAATAAGATCGAAGAACTTTCAGAAGCAAATTCTCACAATAAGATTCGTCAAGAACGAGAAAAAATACTCACCAAGATAAAATACATCGAACGCGAACTCGCCACGCTAGAACGAAACATTAGCTTCTTCGGCAATTCAAAGGGAGCTAATGCTCTTGTAGCCGATGTGCAACGAAAAATTGACCAAGCTAAACTCAACATAAAAGAACAGCAAGAAAAACTCAAAATCTTGCGTAATATCGACAACTAGTTTCAAAAAAGCTCACAAAAGAGGCTGCATTTTATGCAGCCTCTTTTGTGAGCTAAATATTATTTTACGATTCTTTTCATATTTCACTTTTTATAATGTATTGAATATACAGTTTATTCGTATATTTGTACACTTATGTAGAACATCAAAATCAAGCTATTTTGGCAAATACTAAGTATATTTTCGTTACTGGTGGTGTAACATCATCGCTCGGAAAAGGAATTGTGGCAGCATCGCTAGCCAAGCTTTTACAAGCTAGAGGTTTTTCTGTAACTATTCAGAAATTAGACCCTTATTTAAACGTGGATCCAGGCACGTTGAACCCTTATGAACATGGCGAATGCTATGTAACTGATGACGGTGCAGAAACCGACTTAGATTTAGGGCACTACGAACGCTTTCTTGGCGTACCAACATCTCAAGCAAATAACGTAACTACAGGTAGAATATACCAGGAAGTGATTAACAAAGAACGCCGGGGAGACTACCTTGGAAAAACCGTTCAGATTATTCCTCACATCACCGATGAAATTAAGCGGAGAGTTAAAATCTTAGGCTCTAAAGGAAAATACGACATCGTGATTACTGAAATTGGTGGAACTGTTGGTGATATGGAATCTATGCCATACATTGAATCGGTGCGCCAATTAAAATGGGAACTTGGCGATGATGCCATGGTTATTCACCTTACACTAGTGCCTTATTTGGCTGCCTCGGGTGAGCTAAAAACCAAACCTACACAACATTCGGTAAAAGTAATGTTGGAAAATGGTGTACAGCCGGATCTTCTGGTATTAAGAACAGAGCACGAACTAAGCGAGGACTTGCGCAAGAAAGTAGCCTTGTTCTGCAACGTTAACCCTAACGCTGTTATGCAGTCAATCGACGTGGACACTATTTACGAAGTGCCTAATAGATTGTACAATCAAAATATGGATCAAATTGTATTGGCAAAATTAGGATTGCCTTACAAAAACGAGCCAATTTTAGAAGCATGGAATGAATTCTTGCACAAGATGCGCAACCCCAAAGGTAAAATCGACATTGCTTTAGTGGGAAAATATGTGGAGCTTCCTGATGCCTACAAATCTATTGTAGAAGCTTTGGGACACGCTGGTGCCATGAATGAAGTGAAAGTAAATATCCACTATATTCACTCTGAAGAAGTGACCGATGAAAATGTAGCAGAACAACTTGCTGGCATGAAAGGTGTAATTATCGCTCCTGGATTTGGTCATCGAGGAATTGAAGGAAAAATTATTGCAGCTAAGCACACACGCGAAAACAACATTCCTACTCTGGGAATATGTTTGGGTATGCAGATTGCTGTCATCGAATATGCAAGAAACGTGCTTGGCTATACTACTGCTGATTCTGCAGAAATGAACGAACAAACTCCCCACCCTGTGATTGACATTATGGATGAACAAAAGAACATCACAGAAAAAGGAGGTACGATGCGTTTAGGTGCTTATGCTTGTACTGTGAAAAAAGGTTCTAAGTTATATGATGCCTACGGAAAAACAAAAATCCAAGAGCGCCATCGTCACCGTTATGAGTTCAATAATCAATATTTGAAAGAATTTGAGCAAGCTGGCATGAAAGCTGTTGGTATTAACCCCGACACCAATTTGGTGGAAGTAGTGGAAATTCCAGAGCACAAATGGTATGTTGGTACTCAATACCACCCTGAGTATAGCAGCACGGTTTTAAATCCTCATCCTCTATTCGTTGCTTTTGTGAAAGCAGCCAATAGCTAATTATTAATTCAATGGATAAAAATACAGTAACAGGCTTAGTTTTAATCTTTGCCATCTTGCTCGGCTTTAACTATTTCACTCGTCCTTCACAAGAAGAGATTGAACTAGCAAAGCATCGTCAAGATTCTATTCGACAAGTCGAACTAAATCTCCAACGCGAATTGGAGGCTAAACGTGTAGCTGAAGCTGCACAAACAGCACTAGAGCATCCTCAAGAACTAGTGGATTCTATTGCAGTAGCAGAAGCTACCAATAAACTAGGTGCATTTGCTGCTGGTGCTATCGGTACTGAAGAATTCTATACGCTAGAAAACAACTTGATGAAAGTGACCATCTCAAACAAAGGTGGTAAGATCTATTCGGTTGAATTAAAAAACTACAAAACTTACGATGGTAAGCCATTGATTCTTTTTGATGGTGAAGACAATAAGTTTGGTATGACTTTCTTTGCTCACAACCGAAGCATTCAAACCGACTTACTTTACTTCACTCCATCTACAAGTGAGAAATCAATCGTTGTTAAAGGTCCTGATGTAAAAAAAGGTAAGGAAGGCGATTTAGAATTTAATGCCGAATACTTAGGCGAAACTAAAACGCTAACCATGTCGTTAAAGGCTGGCGATGGTAAATCGTTGAACTACGTTTACTCGCTACCTTACAACTCTTATATGCTGAGCTTCGATATGCAAACTGTGAATCTAAATAGCATCATTGCTCAAAATGTTGATTATTTAGACTTCAATTGGTCGTTCGATGCTCCACGCTTAGAACGTAAGTCGAAATTTGGCGAAGACCGTTACACAAGCATTTATTATCGTTTTCTGAATGACGATGTGGAAAATCTTCCTACAGCTAGATCATCATCTGAAGAATTGACAACGAAAGTACAATGGGTGAGCTTCAAACAGCTTTTCTTCAACTCTACTATCATTGCTAATGATGCTTTCTCTTCTGCAGTTGTGTCATATACTTACGATGAAAAATCGGACGAAAAACTTGGTCATTTCGCAGCTAACCTCACCATTCCATACAATCCTCATGCTGACTCGGATTATGGTATGCAAATCTATTTTGGTCCAAACCATTTTAATACGTTGAAACAGTATGACAACAAAATGGATCAATTGATTAACTTAGGTTGGTCGGTACTAAGATGGGTGAATCGTTATATTGTAATTCCGACATTCAATGTTCTTCGTAACCACATTGACAGCTTTGGTATTATCATCTTGTTGCTTACTATTTTCATCAAGTTAATCTTGTTCCCATTCACTTACAAATCATATGTAAGTCAGGCTAAGATGCGTGCATTGAAACCTGAAATCGACAAGATTAATGAAAAATTTGGTAAGGGACAAGAAAAAGCTATGGAGAAACAACAAGCCACCATGAGCCTTTATAAAAAGGCAGGAGTGAATCCGATGGGTGGATGTTTACCTATGCTTCTACAGATGCCTATTTTGTTTGCCATGTTCTACTTCTTCCCTACTTCAATCGAATTAAGAGGAGAAAGTTTCTTATGGGCAAATGATTTATCATCATATGATTCTATTTTGGATTTGCCATTCAACATTCCTTTTTATGGCAGCCATGTGAGCTTGTTCTGTTTATTGATGACGATAACTACAATTGTATCAACAAAACTGAACTCTCAATCGCAGAATAATGCAGCTATGCCAGGTATGCAAACCATGATGTACATCATGCCTATCATGTTCTTATTTATTTTGAATAGCTACCCTGCTGGTTTGAGCTACTATTATTTCCTATCTAACTTAATCACTATTGGACAAATGTACTTAGTTCGCAAATTGATTGATGAGGATAAAATTAGAGCCCAAATCATGGTGAATAAAAAGAAACCTGCGAAGAAGTCTAAGTTCCAACAACGTTTGGAAAAGATGGCTAAAGAACAAGGTGTTCAAATGCGTAAGTAAAATATTAAAGGAGATAGTTTCTCCCTAAAATATACCAACAAAAAATCCTACAACTACTTGTTAAGTGTTGTAGGATTTTTTATTTTCGCTCCATCTAGATTCTGATTTTAATAATTTAGTCCATACCTAGCACAGCTATCCTTTCTACATCATAGGTAGCTTTCACGTTATGCTCGGCTTGCTCATATTGCTGATTGATGACTTGCTTTTCTTCATCGCTAATCGCTTCTTCCGCCATTGGATAAAGAACTTGATCTTCCTTATAAATGTGGTTGGCTAACAATTCTACATAAGCTCGTGTAGAAAAACACAATTTCTCGACTTGATCTTCAGCCAATGCTTCGCGCATTTGCGCTAGGCACCTCCGTCCTTCTTCATGCTCATAAAGCATTACAGGCACTGGATTACAATGTAGATTATCTTCATTTTAAGCATTGCTTTGAAGAGAATATCTTCCTCCTTTGCATGATGAAACTTATCGGAATAAATAGAAATAAAGTCAAAAAGCTTATGAAAGAATTCAGCATCAATAGCTGATCCATTTTCAATATTTGTGCATTTGTGTTCTGCCAATTGCAAGACGCGCAAGATGTTTTGGTGCTCGTCTTTTAAAGTCTGTGTTATGTCTATCATATTTCAAAATCTTTTGTCATTTTACAATCCAAAAATCTTCATATCCTCTTCTACCGATGTAATGCCTGCAATGCCGAAGTTTTCAATTAGCACATTTGCCACATTAGGCGAAAGGAAGGCGGGCAACGTTGGTCCGAGGTGAATGTTCTTCACACCCAAATACAACAGAGCTAAAAGTACAATCACTGCCTTCTGCTCATACCATGCAATGTTATAGGCTATAGGTAGCTCATTGATATCTTCCAATTCGAAGATTTCCTTCAGCTTCAATGCTATTACAGCCAATGAATAAGAGTCATTACATTGCCCTGCATCAATTACCCGAGGAATGCCATTAATATCGCCTAAAGGCAATTTATTGTAGCGATACTTTGCACAACCTGCTGTAAGAATAACTGCATCTTGAGGTAATTCTTCTGCAAATTGAGTGTAATAGTCACGCCCTTTCATACGCCCATCGCAACCTGCCATAACAAAGAACTTTTTAATTGCTCCTGTTTTTACAGCTTCTACAATAAGTTCTGCCAATTCAAACACTTGATTGTGAGCAAATCCTCCTGTAATCTCCCCTTCTTCAATCGCTAATGGTGCAGCACACTGTTTTGCATGAGCAATCAAAACTGAGAAGTCTTTCATTTTGCCTGTTTGACGATCAGCAATATGAATAGCAGCACTCAAACCACTTGCCCCTGTAGTATAGATTTTATCGGTGTAAGTGGCATTCTTTCTCGGTGGAACAATACAGTTCGTCGTAAATAAAATTGGACCATTGAAGCTTTCGAACTCCTTATCTTGTTGCCACCAAGCATTACCATAGTTTCCTACTAGGTGAGTATATTTCTTTAATTCTGGATAGTAATGTGCTGGCAACATCTCTGAATGTGTATAAATATCTACGCCAGTACCTTCGGTTTGCATAAGCAAATCTTCTAAATCGCGTAGGTCGTGACCCGAAACCAAGATGCCCGGATTTTGTTTCACCCCGATGTTCACTTTCGTAGCTTGCGGATTACCATAGGCTGATGTGTTTGCCTTGTCAAGCAACGCCATTACATCTACACCATATTTACCCGTTTCTAAGGTTAGCGCCACCAACTCATCTACTGAAAGCTCTTGCGTAGTAGCTACCAAAGCTCGCTGCATGAATTGGAATACCTCTGCATTTACTTCACCTAAATTATAAGCGTGCTCTGCATAAGCTGCCATTCCTTTCAATCCGTAGATGATTAGTTCTTTGAGCGAGCGAACGTCTTCATTTGTTTCGCTCAAAACACCCACTTCTTTTGCCTTTGCTTCAAATTCTTCTGAAGTGTTGGCATCCCAATGCACTGCTTCAAAAGCAGGAAGTGCAACGCCTTCCTCTTTCAACTTTGCGCGAAGATGATTGCGTAAGTGCAAGGCTTGTTTAATGCGAATAACAAAAGCCGTGTGATTGAAATTGGCATTGGTAATAGTGCTAAACAAGCCATTGAAAAGCTCTTTGGTCACTCGTTCATCCGCCTTGTGCAAGCTTTCTAATTCTTGATTGAGCACAGCAATACCTTTCAGCACAAAAAGCAAAGTGTCTTGCAAACTGGCTACATCGCTTGTTTTTCCGCACACTCCTTTAATTGTGCAACCTGTGCCTTTTGCTGCTTCCTGACATTGAAAACAAAACATATTCTCCATAACATCCTTTTTTTGATTATTTGATGAAACAAAACTACCCTTGCAATGTTAGAAACAATGTAATAGCTATTACCAAACAATGATTTTATGGAAATTTTTGACTTTGTAGGACATATGCCTCTTTTTAAAGGCATAGAGCAAAAAGAAGTAGATGAATTATTCTCAATAATTCATTTCAAATTACAAAAACACGATAAAGAACAAGCGATAGCAAATGAAGGCGATAGGCTCAATGATGTTAAGCTGCTCGTTGTAGGTTCAGTGCGTACCGAAATATGGAAAGGCGAAAAGGTAACACAGGTTGCCAAGCTTGATGCTCCCAAACTTCTTGCACCTAGTTTTATTTTTGGAAACCAGAATAGCTATCCTGTGAATGTGGTGTCGAACACCAATGTGGAACTAATTCAAATTGAAAATGTAGAATTTCAGAAGATGCTGCATAGCAATCAGCAGCTGATGGTAAATTTTCTTGACATCATTTCTTCGCGCACTCAATTCCTTGCTAAACGCATTCAATTGCTGTCTTTGCGCACCATTAAGCAGAAGCTTGCAAAATATCTGCTTGAGTTAGCTAGCGATGAACTTCGAAACTTTAATCTCCCAATGACTCAAGCCAAGCTAGCCGATTACTTTGCTGTGGCAAGACCACCACTCACCAAAGCTTTTGCAGAGTTGAGTAAAGAAAGAATCATTAGAATAGACGGGCGCAGCATTTATATTCTTGATAAGGCTGCCTTGCAACAAATACTGCAACAATAAATGAAAACACCTCCACTGACATAAGCCAATGGAGGTGTTTTTATTTATCTTGCAGTTACACAAATGGCATTTTCACTACTTGAGCTTTCAGCATTTTATTACGTACACCCACGTAGATTTCAGTGCCCAAAGCAGCATACTCCGATGCTACATAGGCCATGCCGATGCCCTTATTCAAGCATGGCGACTGAGTTCCTGATGTAACAACACCTATTATATTTCCTTCGGCATCGAACAATTCATAGCCATGGCGGGGAATACCTCGGTCGATCATTTCAAAACCGCGTAATCTTCTAGAAACTCCCTCTTCTTTTTGAAGCAAGAAACGTTCTTTGTCAACGAAATTATTGCGATCGTTGAATTTTGTAATCCAGCCTAAACCAGCTTCGATAGGCGAAGTAGTATCGTCAATGTCATTACCATAAAGACAGAACCCTTTTTCTAATCGGAGTGTATCGCGTGCACCCAATCCTATAGGTTGAATATCGAACTCATTGCCTGCTTCGAATATCGCTGCATAAATTGCTTCGGCAGCGTCATTATAGAAATATAGTTCAAAACCACCTGCCCCAGTGTATCCTGTGGCCGATATAATTACATTTTCTACCTCAGCAAATTTGCCTGTAGTAAAATGATAATATGGAATAGACGCCAAATCTACATCGGTTAATTTTTGCAACACTTCTGTGGCTTTAGGTCCTTGAATAGCAAGCTGTGAAATCTTATCTGATGCATTTTCTAATTCGGCACCCATGGTATTTTGCGAAGAAATCCATGCCCAATCTTTGTCGATATTAGAAGCATTTACTACTAAAAGATATTTTTCCTCTGCATAGTAATACACCAATAAATCGTCGATAATTCCACCTTTGCCATTAGGCAAACATGAATACTGTGCTTGCCCTAATTTCAAGGTTGAAATATCATTGGTTGTCACCGATTGTACTAACTCGAAAGCTTTAGGACCTTTCACCCAAAACTCACCCATGTGCGACACATCGAAAACACCAACAGATTCTCTCACTTTCATGTGTTCCACTTTAATTCCAGCAAATTCTACAGGCATTTCAAAACCTGCGAAAGGCACTAATTTCCCACCCATTTCTTGGTGCAACTGATTAAAAACTGTTTTCTTCATGTGGTTATAAATTTATTTTTATTTGTCATACGCTTTTTATGTTGAAATTAGTCAGCCTAAACTAGCAACGCTTTGATTAAAGTCAATGCAAAATGCCGCGTATGTTGAATATTTTTTAAAACTACGGCGAATTTACAAGATTAAATGTTTCATTTCATCGTTTGTTATAGTTTTTTTTACACTTTTGCAAAAATGCAATTTAATAAAATATGAGCACAGATAGATTTACTAACTTAGAATACTTAAATGAAATGACTGGTGGTGACCCTGATTTCACCCGAGAGATGATTGAAATGTTCTTATTACAAATCGAAGAATTTAGAGGTGGACTAAAAGAATATTGCGATGCTCAAAAGTGGAAAGAGTTGGGTGAATTGGCGCATAAGGCTAAGTCGTCAGTGCTAATTTTCGGGATGGAAGAGTTGGGATGGAAGCTTAAAGACCTACAACTTAAAACGCAGAAACTCGAAGATATTGAGTCTTACCATTCTTATCTTGAATTATATGATACGCAGTGTGATCAAGCTATCATTGAGTTGAAAGGTGATTTGGCCAGTTTATAAATAAAAACACAAAATAAGGAAGGGCTCTTGTCCTTCCTTATTTATTTCATACAATCTAATCATACCTAAAAATGAATATCCGTCACGCTCAAAAAACAGATTTACCTCAAATATGGGAACTCATCATGGCTCTTGCTGCCAATGAAGATGCCCTTGATAAAGTAGAACTACAAGAAAACGATGTAGCAGAATATCTGTTTGGCGATTTCCCCTGTTTATTCGCCTTAGTGGCTGAAGAACACAACAAAATTCAAGGCATAGCCTTATATTATTATCGTGTTTCTACTTGGGTTGGAAAAACACTGCATTTGGAAGATTTAGTGGTGAGTGAACAAACTCGTGGAAAAGGAATCGGAAGCCAATTGTTTAAAGCTCTAGCTCAGGTGGCGCTCGACACTAACACGCGACGTATTGATTGGGAAGTTTCTATTGGCAATGATAAAGGCAAAGCATTCTATGCTCAATTAGGTGCTAACTTCGAAGAAAATTGGCGTATCTGTCGTATGGAACACCAAGCTATTTTGGACTTGTGCAAATAACCTATATACTCAACTATTTCGCTAGCTTATCCCCTATTTAAGCTTAAAAACATCAATTCAGAGTTGAAAAAGACATCATGTGGCTTTTCGTAAAGTAATATTTAAGCCAAAAAACAGAAGTCATTTTTTGGTTAACGGTTTGTTTAAGCTGAAATAGTACAATTCTGCTTTCTATAAAGTAATATTTGAGTCAAAAAGCAGGGCTCATTTTTTGGTTAACGGTTTTTTTAAGCTGAAATAGTACAATTCTGCTTTCTGTAAAGTAACATTTAAACCACAAGAACCAATTCCAAGTTGGTTTTTGTGCCAGTTATCACAAAAAGATTGAGAAACTACGCCTGAATTAACTAGGCCATCTAGCTGAATACAACTTAAAATAAGCGCATTAACTTACTTTCAGCATTGAATTACCATACGAATCCCATTTGAATACGTACTAATTCCTCCAACAGATTCATTTTTTGAAATTAAACACCATGCTTTTGCCAAAAGGCTAGCTACAAAAAAGACAATAGTAAAGTTTTCTACACTCGGATTAGATTTCACCAAACAGGAGGTAACGTTTTTGTCTTTAGGTTAATAAGTTGTAAATTAAAAAAACAATAGCATAAATCTCTTTTCATCTATAAAGCGCATAACTAAATATTATATCTTTACCGTTAACACTACTATGAAAATATTTTATTGCTATGAACTTTTACAAATGCACACACACTAGCTGTGTGAATCTCAACAAACATTCCAATCCTCCTGTTACCCTAAAAAATTTCTACTCTGCTGAACGGTATAAATATTATGCCGAAACCAATGAGATTATCTTCATCATTGATGGTGTGATTGACCTTACGTTCAACAATACACAAGAAACAATTGCACAAAAGGATCTTGCCTTTTTTCTGTGCTCGGGTAGCTTTTTCTCGTTTGATGTGGTAAAAGATGCAAGCTTTATTATCTTCAAGCTCGAAAATATTGTTCAGTTTTTTGAGCCATCTAGTTTATCGTCGTTGAAAAACTATGTGAACCAAAATCCAGAGTTGGTAAACTCCAATAGAAATACAAAATATACTTGGATTCCCATACACGAACGATTGCTTTCCTCTATTACCGACTTGAAGCAATACCTTAATGATAGACTCGATTGTCATATTTTTCTTAAAAACAGAATCAAAGAATTCTTTTTGCGTATCAACACTTATTATCCTCCTGAGGTGGTCTATAATTTCTTTCGTTTAATCACTAATGAGGATATTAATTTCTCGGAATATGTGCGCACAAACTGGATGAAATATCCTTCAACAAACGATATGGCAGAATCGTTAAATATGACTCCGAAATCGTTTGTAGCTGCGTTTAAAAAGACATTCAATACAACGCCTTATCGATGGTTCAAGCTGCAACGTTCTAAAATTATACACTACCAATTGATTTCGAGCCAAAAGCCTATTAAGGAAATTGCTTTTAACAATGGCTTCAACACGCTCTCTCAATTCAGCAAATTTTGTACTGCAGAAATAGGAAGCTCTCCTTCCGAAATCAGAAAAAGTCAATCTGATTTCCGCCGCATTCTTCCTGAACATCGATTCAGTAAAGCAGCATCTAAATATTCTACGAGAAATTAAATTCTGCTACAGAAAGCAATTGTGCACTCATAAAAAACGCCGGAGGTCGAAATAATTTCGAACTTCGGCGTTTTTATTGTGCGATGAACTACAATATTTCCTAGCGTAGTGTCATTTGTCTTTTTATTTCAAATCGATTTTGGTTCCTTGAGTTTTAAAATTCTTCAATGTCGAATCCACCTCTCCTTCTCCATCAAACTCATAGAGCAATGTGGTAGCATAATCAACCTTAGCTCCATACTCGTCGGTAGCACGTAAGGCAATCACCATCGAGTTTTCGCCTTCTGCTTGATTTTTTAAATCGGAAATGTTGAACGAAGCAATCCCCCAACCAAAATACCCTGTTGAAGGTGCATCAAAATCATTATGTGTCAATTCTAAAATTGTAGCTCCTGTATCTGTTTTATCTAGCGCTAAATCATCTACCACATTTACCAAATGTGTAGTATATGATAGTGGCATTTCAAACACCAAAGTTAGGTAGTCGCCTGCAATCCAAGCATTGTTAATCTCAATAGGGTCACTACCAATGGTGTCTCGCTGCTCTTGGGTGGTTGTTTCATCGAAAATAACCATATCCTTTGTAAGCATAAGCTCCATGCCATTCACACTCACATAGTAATCGTAATACCCATCAGGGTCTTCGCCCAAAACAGTGTAATTAACCGTCACCCGATCTCCATCTTCAAAAGAAGAATACATGAAATCGCTAGCCGCTGGCCACAAAGTTTCCCCATTGTCATTCACTAGATAGTAAGCACCATCTAGCTGATGGTAAGTTGCTGCTGTAATTACATAATCATCCAATGAATAACCGTCATCATCATTATTACACGAACTCACCGTCAGTCCCACTAGGAACATTAATCCATAAACTAAATTTTTCATAACATTTTATTTTTCGTTTGAATCATTAAAAAAAATCTATACCCAGTGCAAAATCAAATGTGCAAGCTGGGCAAAATCTTAAACAGAAATCAATTTCAACAACAACTGTACCAAAATTCCCAAACTGTAATCTAATAAGAATTAATTTTAACTAATCTGAGTGAATTTAAAGTTCTACACTTCGTAAACTTTTTCCTGTATATCTTAAAAGGGGAAGAAATAAGCTCGGTTGAACCGTTCTCATTTCTTCCCCTTTCCTAATTACAACTATTCTAGTTGTTTTACGCTGAAAGCTATTTCACTTTGATGACCACAAATTTTGAAATCTTCCAGAACTCCTCCGGATCATCAATACTTAAAAACTTCACCTCGCCATCTTTTTCTTCAAAATGATAAGAATCTGAGGGGTGCTGTGTAATTAGTTCGGCCTTTTTGGTGTGTAGCGATATTTGTGCCACATCGCGCATATCAACCTCCATAAAATAACTCTCATCGAAATCATCGGTCAATTCGTTTGAACCTCCAATACCTAGCACTGCACCTTCTTTTGTAATTAGATTTCTCGACTTTAATTCCTTTGTCGTGCCATAGGCCACATAACCTAAGTGTAATTTCCGCTCCGATACTTTTAGCAATTCCACTTGCATTGCAATAGAATCTCGCTGCAATGACAATCGCTTGTCCATTACTTCTACTTTGCTTTGCAAATCAGAAAGTTTGAAATTTTGCACTGCCACTACTTGTTGCAGGTCAATGATATCAGCATTTTGTTGTCGAATGGTTTCTTGCAACGCTTTTATTCTACGCTCATAAGCAGGAATAGCCATCCCTTCCTTGGCTAGTTTTTCTTGTAGTTCCTTAATTTGGGTTTCACTTTCATGCAAGATACGATCCATCAATTTAACATCGTCAACAATTTGTCGACGAGGATCTTTCTTACCTTCTTGATAATCGATGTACAACTGCCCTCTTTTTTCTTGCACAAAAATGAGGTTATACTGAATTTCATCGAACACATCTTCCATGGCATTCATTACTGAATCTTTTTTCAGCTGTTCGTCTTGCAAATCATAATAATCTTGTTGCACAACAGCAAGTTTTTCATTCGATTTGCGTTGAATAGTGAAAGTGGCAATTAACAATACAACGATGAGGGTAATCAACCCCCAAACGTATTTTGGCATCGCTGCTTTCGTTGCGTTTTCTACGTTGTTATTTTCTTCCATCATGATATTTTCTAATTATGTGTTTCCCAAAGATAGCAACTCTAGCTAACTTCCCAAACTAATCAATAGTATTCCCACTAGAATACCTAATAAATAAATTCCTTTTTGCTTTATATTTTGTTCTTTAAATAAAAAAGCTCCAATTACAAAAGCCACAATCACCCCTCCTCTTCGTAAAGCCGAAACAATGCTAATCATCGATTCCGGAATACTTAAAGAATAGAAGTAAGCATAATCGGCAAACAGCAGAAAGATCGCAATCATTGGTATTGCCCATCGCCATTCAAAGGGCGATCTATTCTCTTTTTTCTTTATCCACCGAAATAAAATCATAGCAGGAAGCATTACAACTACCTGATAAAAAGAAAACCAAGCTTGCACAGCTACTCTATCGATTGTTTTCAAAATAAACTTATCCCACAAGCCACTAGAAGAACCTAAAAGTGTTCCTATAATTATGAAATAAATCCATTTATTTCGTTTAAAATTAATGCCTTCCAATTTACCTGCTGTAGATAGCAAATAGAAGAAGCACAACGTAACCAAAACACCCAACCACTGAATTAGGTTTAATCGTTCTTGGAAAATAAAGATTGCCCCAATGAGTGTCCACAGCGGACCAGTAGCCCGAATGGGAGTTACAATAGTTATCGGTAAATTCTTTAGTGCGTAGAAGGCAAACACCCAACCACTCACCACAATAACCGCTTTTGCAAATATCATTATGTGCTCAGTGGTCGTAATTGGCGGTACATAAATTTGCGCTGCTTTAAAGAAGTCAGGATAAATGGGCGATAAAATGATAATTGGAGTAACAATAGCGGCTGCCGTAACTGTTGTTGCAAAAAGCACGGGAAGCACTGCATTATTGTTTAGTGAAATCTTCTTAAATACATCGTAGATACCTAATAAGAATGCCGATATCAGAGCTAAACTAATCCACATAAATTGTCTTTTAATTTTTATTTGTTTACAACAAATATATTTAATAAATGCGACTAGCTTGTGTTCTCCTCATTTTATCACAAAATGGTAACAGTATATACGCTCACGCTTGACTTTGGCAATTTATTTCCGTTATTTTGTGTCTTCATATGTTTGAACAAATCTATTTAACACTATAAATTTACATACATGAGCAACACAGCTGAAGAGTACCAACATATCATGGGTATTTGCGAAGATATCTTCACAAAAAAAATGAAAGATTATGGAACGGCTTGGCGCATACTTCGACCTAGCTCGCTAACCGATCAAATTTTCATCAAAGCACAACGCATTAGAAGCATTGAAATGAAAGGTGAAATGAAAGTAGATGAAGATGCCCGCTCAGAATATATTGGTATCATCAATTATTGTATCATGGCATTAATTCAGCTTGAAAAGGACATTTCTGATACCGATATGCACATGGATTCAGCGAAAACAACAGCATTATATCTGCATTATTTCAACGCAGCATTAAGCCTAATGAACAACAAAAATCATGATTATGATGAAGCATGGCGACATATGCGCATTAGCTCTATCACCGATTTAATTCTTATGAAGATTAAACGAACCAAACAAATTGAAGATAATGCCGGAAAAACACTTATATCGGAAGGTGTAGATGCCAATTATCTCGACATGATTAACTATGCTGCGTTTGCCCTCATTAAAATTGAATTCAACTAATTATTACCGGCCTCTAATTACTATAAAAGTGAAAATAATTAATGAAGCAAGTCGAATTCTATTAGGTGTATTATTCATCTTTTCTGGCTTTGTAAAAGGAGTTGACCCTGTTGGGGTTTCCTATAAATTCATGGAGTATCTCCAAGCATGGCATTTTGAAGTATTCACTCCTCTTGCCCTATTCTTTTCCTGCTTACTTTGCTTGATCGAATTTGGCTTAGGCGTGGCATTACTCACCAATGTATGGCGCAAAGCTGTGGCTTGGAAGGTACTCGTGTTAATGAGTTTTTTCACCGTCACCACCTTTATTTCGGTACTCACCAACCCAATCAGCGATTGCGGTTGTTTTGGCGATGCTATGAAGCTTACAAACTGGGAAACCTTCTACAAAAACGTTCTGTTCATTATCTTAGCCGGGATTAATCTCTTCGCGAGTTACCATCCCAAAGAAATCAGTCATATGTGCAAAAAACAAATTGCCACTACAGCACTAATTGCGGCGTTTGCTTTTTTAATGTGGTATTGCTATGCTTATCTTCCCATTCTCGATTTCCGCCCCTATCATATGGGAGCAAATATTGTGAAAAGCATGAATATTCCTGAAGATGCACCTGTTGATGAATATGAAAACACATTCGTATATCGGAATCTTAACACCGGAGAAGAAAAAGAATTTAACGAATCAAACTACCCTTGGCAGGACACCACAAATTGGGAATATGTAGATATGCAGTCTAAGCTCATCAAAAAAGGCTACGAAGCTCCAATTCGCGACTTCTACATGATGACTGAAGATGCGGAAGACGTGAAAGACTTCTTTTTATCTGACAGCTACCCTACGTTCTTTTTCGTTTCCACACACACCGAAAATGCGGAATGGAAAAACACCAACAAACTGCAAGACATTATCGATTATTGCAATGAAGAACGTATGTCATTTGTTGGATTAACCGCAAGTTCTATTGAAGATGCCAACAAATTAGCATTTATGAACGGGTTAAAAATGGAATTTTTTAATTGCGATGAGGTAGCCCTAAAAACCATGATACGCTCAAATCCAGGGTTAATACTCACCCAACAAGGCACGATATTAAAGAAGTGGAGTATCAATGAGATACCTAGCCGAAAAGAAGTGAAAAACATCCTCTCTAATTTTGAAAAACAAAAACAGAGGAATAACTCCAAGGCAACGTTAAGAAATATTTAATTGCATCTGTAAAATTATTATTTTATCTTCGTTCCCTAAGTGCGTTAGAAATAACATAGAATTAATTAATAACTTTATAAACAAGAGAATAGAAATGAAGAAGTTTATGGACGAGAACTTTCTGTTACAAACAGAAACAGCTCAAAAACTGTATCACGAACACGCGGCTAAAATGCCTATTTTCGATTACCACTGTCATATCAACCCAAAAGATATTGCAGACGACCGTCAATTTAAAACAGTCACTGAAGTTTGGTTATATGGCGACCACTACAAATGGCGTGCCATGCGTACCAACGGTGTAGATGAAAGATTCTGTACTGGGGATGCTTCTGATTGGGAAAAATTTGAAAAATGGGCAGAAACAGTACCCCATACTTTAAGAAACCCTCTTTACCACTGGACACACCTAGAACTTCGTCGCTTCTTTGGCGTTGAAAAACTTTTAAGCCCAACAACAGCTAAAGAAATCTATGATGAGTGTAATGCTAAATTGAACACTCCTGAATATAGCGTACGTGGATTAATCCGCAAAGCAAACGTCAATACAATTTGTACTACTGATGATCCAATCGATTCTTTGGAATATCACAAACAAATTAAAGATTCAGGTTTCGAAGTAGCTGTACTTCCTGCTTGGCGTCCTGACAAAGCAATGGCTGTGGCTAATGCTACAACTTACAACGAATACATCGCTTTGCTAGAAAAAGCAGCAGGCATGGACATCAAAGCATTTGATCATCTTATTGCAGCTTTAGACAATCGTCATGAATTCTTCCACGCTAATGGTTGCCGTCTTTCAGACCATGGTTTAGATACAGCCTATGCTGAAGACTACACTAAAGCTGAAATTGAGGCTATCTTCGTGAAAGTTCGTGAAGGCAATGCGCTTACAACAGAAGAAGTATTGAAATTCCAATCTTGTATGTTGTATGAATTCGGCGTAATGGACCACAAGCGTGGTTGGACTCAACAATTACACATTGGTGCTCAACGCGACAACAACACTCGCCTATTTAGCAAATTAGGTCCTGACACTGGTTTCGATTCTATCGGCGATGTTCCTGTAGCTCAACCACTAGCAAAATTACTTGATCGTTTGGATACCGAAAACAAACTTTGTAAAACTATTCTTTACAACTTGAACCCTAGAGACAACGAGTTGTATGCAACTATGTTGGGTAACTTCCAAGATGGATCTGTACCGGGTAAAATTCAATACGGTTCAGGATGGTGGTTCCTCGATCAAAAAGATGGTATGGAAAAACAAATGAACGCGCTTTCTTGCCTTGGTCTTTTGAGCCGATTTGTAGGTATGTTGACTGACTCTCGCAGCTTCCTTTCATACACTCGTCACGAATATTTCCGTCGCACGCTTTGTAACCTATTGGGTAACGATGTAGAAAACGGTGAAATTCCTTACGATATGGAATTGCTAGGTAGCATGGTAGAAAACATCTGCTTCAACAACGCCAAAGAATATTTTAACTTCTAAAAAATCAATCGAATTTTTATTGCCTCCTATTTGTGTAATCAAAACTTAATTGTAGTTTTGCAATCGATTGCACAAATAAAGACAATATTTAAATAATAAATTACAATGGGTAAAAAAGTAGTAACATTCGGTGAGATTATGTTGCGTCTAGCAACTCCGGGGTATTTGCGTTTTGAGCAAACGGATAATTTCACAGCTACCTATGGTGGTGGCGAAGCTAACGTAGCTGTTTCATTAGCAAACTACGGTATTGATGTGGATTTCGTAACTCGTCTTCCTAAAAACGATATCGGTAGAGCTTGCATGATGGACTTACGCAAATATGGCGTAGGTACTGAAAAAATCATCTATGGTGGCGACCGCTTAGGTATTTACTTCCTAGAAACAGGTGCTGTAAGCCGTGCTTCTAAAGTAGTTTACGACCGAGCGCATTCTTCAGTTTCTCAAATTGAATTGGGCATGATTGATTGGGAAAAAGTGTTTGAAGGAGCCGATTTCTTCCACTGGACTGGTATTACTCCTGCAATCTCTCAAGGTGCTGCTGACGTATGTTTGGAAGCTATCAAAAAAGCTAACGAACTAGGTGTTACTGTTTCTTGCGACTTAAACTATCGCAAAAACCTTTGGAACTATGGTAAAACAGCTGGTGAAGTGATGCCTGCACTTGTTGCTGGTACTGATATCGTTTTGGGTAATGAAGAAGATGCTGCTATGGTATTGGATATTCACCCAGAAGGTGTAGATGTAACTGGTGGACACGTAGAAGGTGCCGCTTATGAGTCTGTTTCTAAACAAATCATGGCTAAATTCCCTCGCGTGAAAAAAGTAATTACTACGCTTCGTGGTTCTATCAACGCCAACCACAACTCATGGGCTGGTGTACTTTTCGATGGTGAGAAATTGTATGAATCTCCTCAATACCAGATTACACACATCGTTGATCGTGTGGGTGGTGGTGATTCATTCATGGGTGGTTTGATCTATGGTCTTTTGACTTACCCAACTGATGATCAAAAAGCATTGAACTTTGCAGTTGCAGCTTCTTGCTTGAAGCACACGATCTACGGTGATTATAACCGTGCAACAGTGTCGGAAGTAGAAAAACTAATGAGCGGTGACGCTTCAGGACGTGTTTCTCGATAATTAAAAAAATATAGTCATTACCCCCTACTCTTTGCAGTTGGGGGTTTTGGCGTTTTATAACAATTGATTTTAAAACTATAAGAAATTATGGCTCGTTTTTCAAGAATTGATGTTGCTGTGGCAATGAAAGAAACAGGTGTAGTGCCTGTATTTTACCATAAAGATGTGGAAGTATGTAAAAATGTAGTGAAAGCTTGTTACGATGGTGGTATTCGTGTGTTCGAATTCACAAACCGTGGTGATTTCGCTCATGAAGTTTTTGCAGAAATCGTAAAATGGTCAGCTAAAGAATGTCCTGAAATGATCATGGGTGTTGGTTCAATCATCGATGCTCCTACTGCTGCTCTTTATCTTCAAATTGGTACTAACTTTGTAGTTTCTCCTGCTTTAGACGAAGAATCTGCAAAAGTATGTAACAAACGTAAAGTAGCTTATAGCCCCGGTTGTGGTTCTGTTACTGAAATCGTAAAAGCACATGAACTAGGCGTAGAGGTTGTAAAAATCTTCCCCGGTTCTCAAGTTGGTGGTCCTGATTTCGTGAAAGCGGTAAAAGGTCCAATGCCTTACGCTTGCATTATGCC
Source organism: Mangrovibacterium sp. (assembly GCA_047972995.1). GTDB lineage: Bacteria > Bacteroidota > Bacteroidia > Bacteroidales > Prolixibacteraceae > JBKEDC01. Next base: position 8,341 of record JBKEBD010000006.1, on the reverse strand, counting down.
TACAGGTGGTGTTTCTCCTGATGAAGAAAACATGAAAGGGTGGTTCAAAGCTGGTGTACACTGTGTAGGTATGGGCTCTCAATTATTCCCTAGCGACGTAGTTGCAAATGGCGATTGGGCATTCATCACAAACAAATGTGCTGAGGCTTTAGCTATTGCTAAAAAACTTCGCTAAGCAACATAACCAATAAAATTAATCATACCTTTTATTAAATACAAAAACAAAATTATTATGGCTGTTAATAACGGAACAACCAAAATGTCGAGCTACCGATGGACCATCGTCGCCATGCTATTCATGGCAACAACGGTGAATTATCTAGACCGACAAGTACTATCTCTTACATGGAACGATTTCATCGCTCCTGAATTTCACTGGACAAACGAAGATTACGGTAAAATTACTGCTCTATTCTCTTTGTTCTATGCTATCAGCTTACTTTTTGCTGGTCGCTTCATCGACTGGATGGGAACTAAAAAAGGTTTCCACTGGGCTATCGGTATATGGTCGGTAGGTGCTGTGTTGCATGCCTTCTGTGGTATTGCCACTTCGGGCATCGTAGCTGGCAACTGGTTTGTAGGTTTCCACGGAGCTAGTGATTCTATTCAAAATTTCATTGCTACAACAGGCGATGTAAGCCGGGTAATCAACGTGAGTGTAACTATGTTCATCTTTGCACGTCTAGTTCTTGCCATTGGTGAGGCTGGTAACTTCCCTGCTGCAATTAAAACTACAGCGGAATATTTCCCTAAGAAAGACCGTGCTTACGCTACTTCTATCTTCAACGCAGGTGCTACTGTGGGTGCATTGGCTGCACCAATTGTAATTCCTTTCTTGGCTAAGACTTGGGGTTGGGAGTCTGCTTTCATCGTGATTGGTGGTCTTGGTTTCCTTTGGATGGGCTGGTGGCAGTTTGGCTATGCTAAACCTAGCAAACACCCACGTGTAAATGCAGCTGAGTTAGAATACATTCAACAAGATGGTGATGATGTAAAAGTAACTACTGATACTCCTGAAAAAATTAGCTTCTTGAAATGTTTTGGCTACAAACAAACTTGGGCTTTTGCTTTCGGTAAATTCATGACCGATGGTGTATGGTGGTTCTTCCTATTTTGGACTCCTGCATACTTGAGCTCTGTTTATGGTATGAAATCTTCTGACCCTGAAGCTCAATTTGCATTGTTCGTTCTTTATGCAATTACACTTTTATCTATTGTGGGCGGTTGGTTACCAACTTATTTCGTAGACAAAAAAGGTATGGAACCTTACGCTGGTCGTATGCGTTCAATGCTAATCTTTGCTTTCTTCCCACTTTTAGCACTATTTGCACAACCTCTAGGTGGCATTTCATATTGGTTCCCTGTAATCATCATCGGTATCGCTGGTGCTGCTCACCAAGCTTGGTCGGCAAACATCTTCTCTACTGTAGGAGATATGTTCCCTAAAGCTGCGATTGCTACAATCACTGGTATCGGTGGTTTGGCTGGTGGTATTGGTTCTACGCTAATCAACTATAGCTCGGGTAAACTATTCGACTTTGCTAAAGAAACTAACATGAACTTCCTAGGTTACCAAGGTATCGAAGCTGGTTATTTCATCATCTTCGGTGTTTGTGCAGTGGCTTACCTAATCGGATGGGTAGTAATGAAAACTCTTGTGCCTAAATATTCTCCAATCACTGACTTGGTGGAGAATTAATCGTAAGCGAAATTCATTTCGCACCAATTTAATATCAAGAGGGAATCCTATGGGTTTCCTCTTTTTTGTGACATAGGAAAAGATTCGGACAAACAGTTAGAACCCAAATGCGGTTGCACCGCCCGAAATGAAGTTGCTCGAAACCTCTATTTGGGAAAATGGATACAAAATACCCATTGTTTGCTATTATCTACCTGACAACGATATTTACGAAATTGTCGATGGATACCACCGATATACCGTAATGATAACAAGCAGGCGGATAAGGGAACGTGAAAATGGCTTAATGCCTGTCGTATTCATCGAAAAAGACATCAGCAACCGTATGGCATCAACCATTCTGCACAATCGGGCGCGTGGTTCGCATGACATCGATTTAATGGGTAACATCGTTTCAGAGCTGGTGCAATCCGGTATGTCAGATGCTTGAATTATCAAGACCATAGGGATGGACTTATACGAATTATTAAGGCTAAAGCAACTTATAGGATTAACCACTTTGTTTGCAAACAACGAATTTTCAAAATTTATAGCAGAATGTACGGAAGCACAATATACCACGTACAATTCGGCGATGATGACAACCATTATTTCGGGTCTACTGCCGCCATCTTTGAAACATTCACACCCTAACCATTGGCCGTGTCCAAATCTCGGTTATGGTCTTTCGGCATGATGCCGAAAGACCATATCGGAATAAGATTTGTACTATCTATATGGGTGAAATATATAGAAAAAAAGTATAATCGCAAAAACCAAATGTACACATTTCACAAAACCAAATGTACACTAAAAACACAGCCATGCAAATCACATGGCTGTGAAAATTTAAAACAATCTTAACTCTGCACCTCTCGGATTGCTCAAATTATAGTTGGCAGTCAACACCTCTAACTTCTTTTTAGCAGGTTTTGTGTCGGTTGCGTTAGCAACCGACACAGATTGTTCTAGCGTCTCTGCGTTTAAAAGGCATCACTCAAGGTAGCTATACATTATATCCACATAGCTATTATTACCCCCAATAAACGAAGGTATTTCCGTGCATTGTGCATTATAAAACGGATTTGCCACATCTGACACGGAGCTAATCCATTCGTACAGTTCCACCACCTGAGACTTGTTAGAAGTGAAGTAAAAATACTTTGTATCAGTCAGCACCTGCAGAACATCCAAATAGTCTTTCAGCTTCCAATAATCAGCGCTATTGTAGGTTGAAGTATCAGTACTCAAGTAGGGCGGGTCAACCAAGAACACCACATCGTCCACATTTTTGTATCGCTCATAAATAACTTGGTAGTCTGCCGACACAATGTCCACCCCCTCCAGATTGCCATCAGTGGAGAAATCCAATTTTAGCACGCTGTTGTATAGCGTTTGCTTCGTGAATGCTACGTATGAAAGCTCGTAGTTCATGGAGAACAGCAAGGACGATGATATACTTATCCAGTCCACAAAACCGCTCGCATCCGCTTGCTTGAGTATCGAAAATACCCTCTCCCTATATTCTCCGTCTATGTGTTGCCCTCGTGGATAGTCTCCAAGCTCTTCACGGAGCTTTGCAAGTAGCTCGTTAGTCTTTGCAACACTGTATAACCGCTGTATAAAATTGTCGAAATCGTTATAAACAACCTTTGCTTGAGGCAGAGTGTATTTTACCGTGTGGCTTAATAGTCCGCTACCTCCGAAGATGTCCACGAATGTTGCCGTAGGTTTGCAACTGTTTTGCAACTGTTTTGCAAGATGCTTGCAAAATCTTTGAGAAATTTACGTTTTTACCCTTGAAATGGCAAGGGGCTTTGTGTGTACTTTTTCATATGTATATTATTTGATTTTTAATTGCCATATGTATCTAGCTATGGCTCGTTTCATTGTCTTGTACTTTTTGATTTATAATTATTACTTTTGCACCTCTCACCCAAACATACGAAAGGCGCACACCGTCTACTAAAGATATTTAATCTCTAGCAGTGGCGGTGTGCGCCTTAAATGTTGGTCGGTATAGGGTGAGAGCTTACCGACCGAATGCTGGGGATTTCAAGTCTTCAAAACACTACATTTTACGAAGTCTTGAATTGCTTTTGCAAACTGATACTTTAGTTTGTGATTTTTGATATAAACCGCTTGCTTAAATCCTATCACATCACCCCAGCACAACTGAAATTTCGTAATCGGACACTTTAATCAGCGTGTATTTAGCTGAGCCGCGTAGGACCGCATTATCATCGGAATCTGCATACCAGCCAGAACCCTCTCGGTATCCGACAAAAATCAACTCACCATAGCCATCCGCGTATAGATAAAATTCATTATTGCTAATAACAGATACCTCACAGAGTTCTGTTCCATTTGGAATCTCACGCATATCGCTAGGTTTAAACCTTAGTATACACTTATCTGTTACACACACCCATCTTGCACCTACATCGGAGGGCATAAAATAAACATCCACTCTTTCCTCTATAAGGTACATCGGACGCTCCAGCCTATACACTCTATTCATCAAGCTCCTCACCGCCGCCGAACTTGCAGCTACCCCACTGTTTGCCCCCTCAGAACTACTCACATTATCACTCAACTTCACGTGTCCATAATTACTCGCTGTACCTATTCCATACCCTGTGCCTGTGCTGGCATGGCTCTTTGGAGCTTTCCCATTCAGCTGCTCAACTGCCCAGTCATAGAGCTTTTTAAGCGTATTAACTGATGAGCTTGCCCCGCCCTGCAGGGTGCTTACCGCCTCTGACTTAGCGTTGCTCACCGCTTTACTTGTTGCCAGCACGTCAGCACTGGTAGAAGCTGTTGAATCTGACTTGCTCAAATTAAAGCCCGACTTCTTGCTTATAGCTGGCTCTTTGGCATTCCAATAAGCCACTTGCTCATCACTTACCATCCGAGCTGTTGCATCTTGGAATGCTTTGCGAAATGCCGTGTTATTGCCGTCCTGTCGAATAACCAAATATTCGCCATAGCTTGGCTGACTAGTGCTTATCTCGGCATAATACTCCTTAACTACCGGCTTCACGCCTCCAGTAAGGTATTCCTCTGTTTCTTCCTTGCTCTTGAGGCAAGCATAAGCTACCGGCTTACTCGTTGATAGTTCTGTTTGGTTCAACCTACATATTTTATACTCCGACTTATCGCTAGCCCACAGCCCTACAATGCCACTACTGATAGTCCACTTATTGCCACTTGCGCCGATTTCGCAGCCTTTCAATATACAACTACCATAAGGCTCAAAGAAGCCTTCTAGTGCTGCCCACAACTCATCTTGCATCATCGTATGGTCATCGCCATACCACTTGCGTTCGCCTGTTTTTTGTACTTGTCTTTTCATATCTAATATTGTTTTATGTCAAAATATTTTCCTGCCAATTTGTATTGTTCTACGTACTGCCTTATTTCTGCTTCCTTTGTTTTTGCTGGCGCCAGCACCCTAAAGTCCACCGGCAGCAAGGTAGTTTGCTCGCCTTTGATCGCAAGCTGGACAAATGCCCCTGTATCTCTTTCTCCTAACTTGTCAAACATCAACGAATCACCTTCACGAAGTCCCAACCAACGACCGCCATCGTCTTCGTCTTCAATTATCTTAATCCTGCCGTTTGCTCCCTCTACAAAGCGATTTTAAAAAGCTTCTAAACTTACAACCTGACCTGTTGAGTTTGCTTTAAACAATACATCTTTTAACCAGCCTAAATAATCATCAAACAACACCTGTATAGGGCGAAGCACCCACCAAAAGAGCCTTATCCATTTTTCCTGTCTCTTGTGAAAGGGTATCCTTGATACCATTAACTCACGCATGTTTATATTCAACCTCATAGCACCAATTCGTCAATGTGTTTCATATTAATTATAGAAGGATTCTTGTTGGCATCTTCGGCTTGGAAGTTGAAGTAGCCGGCTTGCAAAGTATATACTACATCAACATCGTTAAACGCTGTTGCAAGGTCTGCCTTAGCTTTCAAGCTGTTCAGCTTGATTGTTACAACCTCTGCCACATTCGTTCGGATATACTCTACAAATCGCTGTGTGTAGAACTCATCGTTAAAGCCCAATGTCTCCTGATAACCTTGTATCACTTCCAATATTTCAGCAAGCACATCATTAGCGTTTGTGCTGTTGTGATACACTGTCATGTCAAAGCAAATCAAATCAGGATTATCAGCAGTAAGTAGATATTTAAGCCCCGGATATTTTATTCTCTTGATGTATGCCTCGAATGCTAAACGTTCGTCATTCTCCAAGCGCACCACTTTGTCTGCTTCTGTTTTAGCTGCTTTAATCTTGAGCGTGCCGTTTTCGTTCTCCGTTAAACTCATGTGCGTAATAATCTGCCTTGATTCATCAGCATTTGAAAAGCGCACCACGCCCAAATTATCAACTACCAGTTCGTCCATCTCAAATGTGCCACTTTCCGATGAACCACCTTGAAACTTCATTAATTCTGCATAGTACCAATCAATATTTCCAGCATGGCGACTTTCAGCAAGCTGTTCCACCTCTGTTTTATTCCGATTTAGTATCTGCATCACACCTGCAAATATCGAACGCCACAGCTTCCAGTCTGCGTGTTTTGAAGCATTCGGACTATCGAACACCTGTGCAATCCCTTTGTCTATTTCGTTTTCTATGTCTTGTAAAGTATCCATATTAGTAAGTGCTTATTATTTGTTTACCGTTCAACTCTCGCAATATCTTTTTATTCATCAACTTTGATTCATCATTAATATATATATTAGTACCTGCAATTATAGGCATTGCTATATCGAAGTTACAAAACGCATCTACCAAGCTTGCTGGCGGATAATCATTCATTGCTGCTAGCTGAGGATTATTATCTAGCAGTTCTGTAATAGCTTCCATATTACCATATTCTTGTATTGCAATAGCTGTAAGTGTTTGCCTTTTTATTGTTCTAATAGTTCGCATCGAGTTCTATATTGCCATCATCGCTAAGCGACAAGGAGTTTATTTTTTGTCCGTCTTTACTCAATTCCTGCCTGATTGCCCGAAGCATATCATCGGGTTTATTTTCGTTCAGATAATCGGCCATGCCCACACCGTAATGTTTAGAGAACTTCGTCGAATTGCCTTTAGGCTCGTTCGTGGACTTCGAGGGTCAACGCTTTTGGTTGTTCGACCCGAATAACTTCACGAAGAATAGCAATAGCGACTACGACTACACGCTCACACTTCACGGAGTTGAAGAGTTCCTATCTATATATAGATTTCACGATACAACATCAGAAGGTCTAACATTCAGTCTTACCGCTCCACCTGTTGAACACATAAAAATGTTGACACAGGTATTGAACAGCTACGACAGCGGTTGGAAGGTTGGCGATGTATTGGCAACAAAAGAAATAGTCGTAAGCTACTCACACAACTCATGCACAGAAGCATTACAGCTCATTGCTGAAGCATGTGAAACCGAGTTTGAAATCACTACGGACAAAAAGATACATCTAGGCAAACTAAGCTACAACAAGGCTTTGCCCTTATCGCTTGCTTATGGTCCTGGTAAGGGATTGAAATCAGGCATCCAAAGACAGAACGACAACGAGGGGCGATAGGTGGAACGCTTATATGTACAGGGCGGTACGCGCAATATCGTGTGGGCAAACTATGGCTCACGCTATTTGCTATTGCCTAAGTCGCAAACCCTCGTTGTTGATGGTGAAACCTACAGGACAGATGCTAAGGGGCTGTATGTAGAAAAGCAAGGTACAACATCAGCCATCAAGCAACAAGGAAGTTTTGCTGCCGATTCGATATATCCATCACGCGAAGGAACTGTAAGCGAAGTTGAGGTAGTAGATGTTGATGATAATTTCTATAATATCAAAGATGACAGCATCCCTGCAAGTCTCGACTTTTCGGACTATCAAATAGCAGGCGAAACCATGTCGATAGTCTTCCAAAGCGGAGCTTTGACAGGCAAGGAGTTTGAAGTAAACTACCGACACAGCACTCGCACATTCGAGATTGTGCCGAAAGAAATCGACGGCATCATCATGCCAAACGAGAGCTTCGCACCTGCGGTGGATGATAACTATGCCGTGTTTGGCGTGGAGCTTCCGGATGCTTATATATCTGACGATGCAACTAAGACAGGTGCAAGTTGGGACTTGTTTCGAGCTGCGGTAGAATATCTACAAGACAACAACTCGGAGCGATACAGCTACTCGGCAGAACTGTCGCCAATTTGGCTAAAGGACAATTGGGATGATGTGAAATCATACCTACGCTTAGGCGAATATTGTCATTTGGCAGACGAAGAACTCGACGATGTGATAATCCGCATCCGAGGAATCCGAGACACAGTAAATAATCCCTACGAGGTTGAGGTAGATTTGAGCAATACAACCGTATCGGCAGGATTGGCAACGACAGTAGGCAAACTAGGTTCTATGCTTGCCGTAACATCAAACGACCGCAACATCGACCTTAGATATTGGCTGAAATCGGACTTGCAATATGCAGCAGGCTACTTAGTGAAAGACGGCGAAAAGATAAGAGCCGGCTTTGCTGATGATGCAGGGAAGTTGGACAGCTTGGATAGTACGCAGTTTGTACGGAGTGATGTGGATGATGTGGTGGAGGGGAATATGGAGTTTAAAAAGCAAATCACTGTTGCAGGTG